>JAOZFH010000007.1 GCA_027491415.1 Thermoproteota archaeon
AACTAGTTGACCACGCCACGGGGCTGGAGTGCCGCTTCTTGGGGGAGGTCGGGAAGTCTTCGGCGGGCTTGAGGAGATCAGAGGCCAACGAGATCGTGAAGGAGCTTCTGAAGGAGTACGAGGACAGATTAACCTCGGCTCCCAAAGGGAAGACCTTCCAGGAGCTTTACGACATGGACAAGGTCGAGCCCAAGGAGGAGTGGAGACAGAAGTACGAAGCAGCCTACCGCAGGATTGAGGGGCTGGGAATAAGTATTCGGTTCTGATTAGACAGTGGGGGTAACCCCCATTTTTTGGCTCTCGCGCGCGTGTTTGTCGTTGACAGGATCAATCAAGTTCCTCGAATCCTACTACGCACCCCACCGGCGGGGCCGTGCGTACGAGAGCGCTCCCACTTCAAGAAAATAGTTTGGGGAGGGGAAAGAAGCGCAATTCAGAGCCGGTCCCAGAGCGCTTGGGCCAGCTCCTTCGCCTCCTCAAAGATCTGCTCCTCGTCGACCGTGAGTAGTTCTCCATTCCTCACCACGAACTTCCCGTCCACCACCACGTCCGTCACGTGGGAGGCGTCCATGCCGAATATGAAGTGCCACGGGAAGTTCCCCTCGTGCACGGGCGTGTACGGCCTGTAGCTCAGCACCATGAGGTCGGCGAACGCTCCGGGGACGATCTTGCCGAGGGGCTTGGTGAAGTACTTGGCCGCCAGCTCGGAGTTGTTATGGTAGAGCATCTCGAGTACCTTGTCGGCCCCCATGACCCTAGGGTCGGCCATGTGGAGCTTGTGAAGCGTGTAAGCAACCTTTGCCTCCCTGAACATGTCCATCGTGAAGCCGTCCGTGCCCAGGGCGGGCCTGATGCCGAGCTCCATCATCCTGACGACGGGCGCCACTCCGACGGCGTTGTTCATGTTGGACTCGGGGTTGTGGACCACGTTAGTTCCCGTGTCCTTCAGTATCCTGAGCTCCCTCTCGTTGGTGTGCACGCAGTGGGCCGCGATCGTCTTCTCCCCCAAGATGCCGGCCCCCCAGAGCCTCTCCACGACCCTCCTGCCCGACTTCTTCAGGCTGTCGAAGACGTCCTCGACCCCCTCGGCCACGTGTATGTGGAACCCGGTGTCAAGCCCCTTGGCCGCCTCGACGACCTTCTCGAGCGTCTCGTCCGAGAGGGTGAGCTGGGCGTGGAGCCCGAAGCTCCCGGTGATGAACTCATCTCCCTGGTGCCTCTTGATGAACTCGACGTTCTCCCTGATCCCCTCCTCAGCCCTGTCGAGCCCGTCCCTGTCCGAGACCTCGTAGGCTATGTTGGCCCTAACGCCGACCTTTCTGAACGCCTCGGCGAGCCTCTCAAGGCTTCCGGTGATGGCGAAGGGGCTGGCGTGGTGGTCGAACATCGTGGTGGTCCCGTGCCTCACGGCCTCTATCGCCGTGACCAGCCCGCTGTAGTAGACGTCGTCCAAGGTCAGCCTCTTGTCAAGGTGCCACCATATCCTCTCTAGGATCTCCACGAACCTCGTCGGGGGTTCAACTTTCAGTGGCATCCCCCTGGCGAAGGCGCCGTAGGCGTGACAGTGGGCGCAAATCAGCCCTGGCATGATTACCGATTTGGGGAATTCGATGATGTCTTCACCGGGGTTCTCCTTGACTATCCGCTCCTTGGGCCCCACGTCTTTGATCACGTTGCCCTCGACGAGGACGGCCCCATCCTCTACGAGGCCGACTCCTCTCTGAAAGGTCACAACCCACTTTCCCGACAGTATCACCGCGCACCCCTCCGGCTGGTGGGACGTCGGGGGACCTTTCTATTAACAGGCACCCGAACGTTTGGCCCCTGTCCGAAGGTGGCTACGGGGAGCGACTCGTGGGGCAATTGGTTTTGAGATTTAACCTCGTTCTAGGGCTGGCCGGGTCGCCCCCAGTGTTAGATTAATATGGTTCCCGAAAAAGGCGGTCGGGGGGAAACTTGGCCTCTGAGGCTACCGCCGTGGCGAGCGAGCCCCGAGAAACCGACCTCCTCGTTAAGATGGTCAGTATCGTAAAGAGATTCCCCGGAGTGCTGGCCAACGATCACGTCAACTTCGAGCTGAGGCCCGGAGAGGTACACGCCCTCCTTGGCGAGAACGGCGCCGGGAAGACCACCCTGATGAACATACTCTATGGAATATACCACCCGGACGGCGGCGAGATCTACGTCAGGGGCAGGAGGGTCGAGATCAGGAGCCCCAGGGACGCGATGAGCCTCGGAATAGGGATGGTCCACCAGCACTTCATGCTCGTGGATCGGCACACGGTGGCGGAGAACATAGCCCTGGGGTACGCCAAGAGTCTGATGAACCCGTTGAAGGAGATAAAGGAGAAGCTAAGGGAGTTCGCCGAGAAGTACGGGCTCAAGGTCGATCCGGACGCCTACATCTGGCAGCTCTCCGCGGGCGAGCAGCAGAGAGTCGAGATAATCAAGGCCCTCTACCACGGTGCCGACATACTCATACTCGACGAGCCTACTTCGGTGCTGACTCCGCAGGAGACGAAGGAGCTGTTCAAGATCGTCGAGAGGATGAGGGATGAGGGCAAGGGCATAATCTTCATCACCCACAAGCTGGACGAGGTGTTCGAGGTCGCCGACCGGGTCACGGTCATGAGGAGGGGGAAGGTCGTCGGCACTCTGAAGGCCAGCGAGACGACTAAGGAGGAGCTCGCGAGGATGATGGTGGGCAGGGAAGTCCTGTTCAGGTTGGAGAAAGAGCGCGTCTCGAGGGGTAAGCCCGTCTTGGAGGTTGAGAACCTACACGCCCTGAACGACAGGGGGCTCCCCGCGGTCAGGGGGGTCAGCTTCAGGGTCCACGAGGGCGAGATCTTCGGCATAGCCGGGGTCGCGGGGAACGGTCAGAGGGAGCTTGCGGAGGTCGTAGTAGGACTCAGGAAGGCCACCGCGGGCCGAGTGCTCATAGACGGGGTAGATGTCACAAACAAGTCGCCCAGGTTCATCTCCTCCAAGGGGGTAGCCCACATTCCGGAAGAGAGGCTGAGGCACGGCATCGTGCCCAACCTGAGCGTCGCCGAGAACCTCATCCTCAAGGACTACTACAAGGAGCCCTACAGGAGGGGGCTGCTCCTGGACCACTCTAAGGTGATCGAGGATGCCGAGAGGCTCATCAACAAGTTCGACATAGTGACCCCAAGCCCCCTGACACCGGCGAAGCTCCTGTCCGGGGGGAACATCCAGAGGCTGATATGCGCCAGGGAACTCCACAAAGAGCCCAGGCTCATCGTGGCCGCCCACCCCACCTACGGGCTGGACGTCGGTGCGACCGAGTACATCCGCCGGATTCTGCTCGAACAGAGGAAGAGAGGGGCCGCCGTGCTCCTAATCTCCGAGGACCTCGAGGAGGTGCTCCAGCTCAGCGACAGGGTGGGGGTGATGTTCAACGGTGAAATCGTCGGCATAGTCAGGCCTGAAGAGGTCTCTATTGAGGAGATAGGGCTAATGATGGCCGGAGCCAGAAGGCTTGCCAGGGAGGAGATGGCCTCATGAGGGTGATAGTTCGGAAGCGCGTGGTTGTGCCCCGAAGGTTCGCCCTCGCCGTCAGGATAGGATCCGTCGTGTTGGCCCTGCTGGCGGTGGCCGTCATATTCCACGCGTACGGGGTGAACCCGTTCGACGTCTACAGGTCCATCTTCTTCAACGCGTTTGGCACAAAGGTCGGCCTCACCGAGACCATAGTGAGAATGATGCCCCTCCTGCTCGTCAGCGCCGGACTCGCGCTGGTTTTCAAGACGGGCTTCTGGAACATAGGGGCCGAGGGCCAGCTCTTGGTGGGGGCGATGGCGGCCTACGTGGTGGCCAGGACCTTCCCGGACGCGCCGCCCATCGCGCTCATACCATCCATGTTCTTGGTTGGATTCGCGGCCGGCGCGGCCTGGGGCATCCCGCCCGCGGTCCTGAAGGCGAAGCTGAACGTGAACGACGTCATATCAACCCTGATGCTCTACTACGTCATCTACTGGGTCTTCCAGCACCTCATTCACGGGCCTTGGAAGGCCAGGGAGAAGGTCGGTCAGCTCACTTACGGTGGGTTCGCGCACACAGAGATCATATCCAAGAACGCCTGGCTGCCAGTGATCGGGGAGACCAGGATACACTGGCCCACGCTGGTCCTCTCCGTTCTGGCCGCCGTGGGGGTGTACGTGTTTCTGAACTACACTACAGCTGGCTACGAGATGAAGGTTGTGGGCGACAACCCCGAGGCCGCCAGGGCGGCCGGGATCAGCTATCTGAGGACCGTGACCCTGGCCATGATCATAAGCGGCGGCCTCGCCGGGCTGGCGGGCGTCGGGGAGTTCGCGGGCATCCAGCACAGGTTCACGCCCGAGTTCCTCTCGGGGTACGGCTTCACGGGTATAATCACGGCCTGGCTCGGCGGCGTCAACCCGATCGGCCTGCTGATCGCCAACTTCCTCTTCGGAGGGCTACTAGTGGGCGGGCAGTACATCATGATCGACTACAAACTCCCGATCGGCGTGGTCGACATGTTCAACGGCGCCATCCTCTTCTTCGTCCTCGCCGGTGACTTCCTCCTCCGATACAGGATTCAGATCAGGAGGTGATGCGGATGGACCTGTCGGTGGTTGAGAACATCCTGTGGGTCGGTTTCAGATCGGCGACCCCCCTCCTCCTCGCCTCCCTCGGCGAGATCTACGCAGAGAGGTCGGGAATACTCAACCTGGGCGTCGAGGGCATGATGATAATGGGGGCGGTATCCGCCTTCATCACCGCACTGACCACGGGCAACCCCTGGCTGGGCGTGGCCGTGGCGACGGCGGTCGGCATACTAATGTCCCTCATACACGGGGTAATCAGCATCCACCTCCGGGGCAACCAGGTCGTCTCCGGCCTGGCCCTCACGATGTTCGGGCTCGGGCTGAGCAGCGTGATCGGGAGGAAGTACGTCGGCTATCAGCTACCCGTAAAGGCGAGGTTCCTCCCCAAGCCTCTTGCGGAGGGGCTTGTCAAGCTTCCGGTGATAGGTAAGGCGCTGTTCGACCAAGAGCCGCTGTTCTACCTCAGCATAGTGATCGCCGTCGTTCTCTGGTTCGTCCTCTACAGGACCAAGGTGGGGATAGTTATCAGGTCAACGGGCGAAAATCCTGCAGCGGCCGACGCCCTTGGAATTAACGTCTACCTCGTGAGGTACGCCTGCACAGCCCTTGGAGGGGCCCTGGCTGGCATGGCTGGGGCCTACCTATCGGTGGCCTACAGCCCGGCCTGGATAGAGAACATGACAGCTGGCAGGGGCTGGATAGCGCTGGCGCTCACGATATTCGCCCTCTGGAACCCGCTGAGGGCAATATTCGGGGCCTACCTGTTTGGAGTCGTCGAGGCCGGGGGGTACACCCTGCAGGCCTACGGGTACAGCCAGTGGCTCCTGAACGGAGTGCCGTACCTATTAACGGTGATAGTCCTCACCGCCGGCGCCACGGAGACCATGAGGAGGAGGATGGGGGCTCCGGCAGCGCTCGGAGTGCCCTACGTGAGGGGAGAGAAGTAGCCCCCTCCCCCTCTCCCTCATTTGAGGCCGGGCCGCCGGGCCCCCGCTGGGTCGGGGACTCACCCGGTGATCGATCGGCGCCTGCCGAAGTCCCTTCGAAAATATTGACAAAGAACGTCTGTGAATACAATAATTTTAACAATTTGGGGACGATGCCCGCTTTTCTCGGGTAAGACGCTCGTTTTACCGGGCCGAACGCCCGGGCGGCGGGGTTAGCTTTTCGACTCCCGGGAAAAATTTATGGGCATCAAATCGGCAATCAACTCACCCACGCTCTCCGTGGGAGGGATAGACATGACCTCATCCCAATGGGCTGCCTTAGTTATAGTTGGCATCATAGTCGGGGCGGCGATCGGGTACCTTGCGGCGCCGAAGGGCGCGGCGGAGTGCCCCCCGTGTCCGACCGAAACTCCGGCCCCGGCAACCTGCCCTCCGTGCGAGGCACCCCCGGTCAAGAAGATCAAGGCGGCATGGATATACGTTGGACCGATCGGGGACATCGGTTGGACTTACGCTCACCACGCCGCTAAGGAGATGGTCGACCAGAAGTACGACTGGCTGGAGACCACCCACGTGGAGTCGGTCGCCCCGGCCGAGTGCGCCGGAGTGATAGAGCAGCTGATCGGCCAGGGCTACGACGTGATCTTCACCACAAGCTTCGACTTCATGGATCCGACCCTCGAGGAGGCCCAGAAGCACCCCGACAAGATCTTCTGGCACTGCTCCGGCTACAAGAGGGCTCCCAACATGGGCACCTACTTCGCCGACTTCTACCAGGTCTACTACCTGAACGGCCTGATGGCTGGCGCCCTGACCCAGACCAAGAAGATCGGCTACGTCGCCGCGCACCTGATCCCCGAGGTGGTGAGGCACATCAACGCCTTCGCGCTGGGCGTCAAGGAGGTCTGCCCCGACTGCAAGGTCTACGTCAGGGAGATAGGCGCCTGGTACGATCCGACCAAGGCTAGGCAGGCCGCCGAGGCCCTGATCTCCGAGGGCGTCGACGTGCTGGCATTCACGGAGGACTCGCCGACCGTCGTCCAGGTCGCCCAGGAGCACTTCGAGAGGGGCGAGAGGGTCCTCGCCTTCGGCCACTACAGCCCGATGCTTGAATACGGTCCCGACGTCTGCGTCAGCGGTCAGCTGGTGCACTGGGAGGTGATCTACGACGACATCCTGAGCAAGATATACTCCGGCTCCTACAACACCCAGAACCTGCAGAACGTGGACTACTGGTGGAAGCTGAAGGAGGGCTCCGTCGAGCTGGGCTGCGCCTTCAACCAACCGATCAACCCCAAGTTCATCAACGAGCTCAAGTCCGTCAGGGTCCAGGAGACCATCCAGCTGCCCAACGGCACCATAATCGAGAACCCGGATGTCTACACCCTCGTGATGGCCAGGCTCATCCAGATGGGCGCGGTCTGGACAGGCAGCGGGTGGGTGTTCGTGAACGACGAGGTCTTCGATCCCTTCACCGGGCCCATCTACGACGACCAGGGGACGCTGAGGGTCATGGCCGGACAGAGGCTAGGCCACGACGAGCTCTGGTCCATGCAGTGGTGGGTTGACAACGTAGTCGGGCCGGCCCTGGGCGGCTGAACCAAAAATTCCCTCCCCCATTTTTTCGCGATGACCGCCCTTCCTCAAGCTTCGCTCCATCAGAAGGTGCCCTTCCTTGCCTCTGACTCGATATATCCAGAGAGGATAACGTTCTGAATTCGGATTCCCAATCCTATGATTTATTTGGTCTCTGTGGAAGGCCCTTGTTTGGCCCATTCAGGGCTGGCGGTGATCACATGGTTGAGGGGGTTCAGAACCTCTTGGTAATAGACCCCGACAAGTGCACCGGGTGCAGGATTTGTGAAGAGGCCTGCTCCTTTCATCACTACGGCGAGTTCAACCCCAGGCGATCTTACATACAGGTCCTGAGGAATGACTTCGAGGGCGTCTTCATCCCCATGACCTGCCAGCACTGCGGCAAGCCCCTATGCGTCGAGGCCTGCCCGACCGGCGCCCTATACCAGTTCGGCAACGCCGTCTTCCTCGACAAGTCCAAGTGCATAGAGTGCAAGCAGTGCCTCAACGCCTGCCCGTTCGGCGGCATTCAGGTGGACCCGGTGACATTCCAGGTGGTGAAGTGCGACCTCTGCGGCGGAGACCCGCAGTGCGCCAGGAGGTGCCCCACGGGCGCCATCAAGTGGGTCAGGGCCGACCAGGTTGGCTACCAGAAGAAGGTTGACGGGGCCCAGAGGTCCGCCAGGCTGATCTCATTGATAGTCCCCCAGGGGTGATGCGTGTGGTGGAGTTGGGCGGATACGCGGGGCGGTACCTGAGGGTGGATCTCTCGGCCGGGAAGATCTGGGTAAGGGAAACCCCGAAGGAGCTCATCAGAAACTACCTGGGCGGTCTGGGGTTCGCGGTCAAGATACTCTGGGACGAGGTGGACGAGCACACGGACCCGCTCGGGCCGGACAACAGGCTCGTCATCTCCACGGGCCCCCTGACAGGCACCATGTTCCCGGCGGCGGGGAGGTACCAGGTGAACGCCAAGTCGCCCCTCACAGGGATCTGGGGTCACGCCAACGCTGGTGGATTCTTCGGCCCCGAGCTCAAGTTCGCCGGATACGACTTCATCGTGATACAGGGCAGGGCGGAGAGGCCGATCTACCTGGTCATCGACGACGACCTCGTCGAGCTGAGGGACGCTAGCCACCTCTGGGGAGAAGAGAGGAACGGTAGGTTCTACGGCGGGAAGACGACCTTCGAGACCATCCAAATGATCAGGGAGGAACTCGGAGACGAGACGTTCAAGGTCGCGGCCATCGGCCCGGCCGGAGAGAACACGGTGAGGTTCGCCTCCATCATCAACGACCTCGGCAACGCGGCAGGCCGGACGGGCATGGGCGCCGTCATGGGCTCCAAGAGGCTCAAGGCCATAGCCGTCAGGGGGAGCAGGGGGGTTCGGGTCGCGAAGCCCGAACTCTTCATGGAGGTCGTCGATGACGCATACAGGAAGCTCTTGGTGGACTGGGGCGACGCGCTGAAGGAGACGCTCACCAAGTACGGCACGCCAAACCTGGTAGAGGCCATAAACGCCATGGGGAGGATGCCAGTCAAGAACCACTGGACCGGCTACTGGGAGAAGGCGCACCTCATAGGGGGGGAGAGGATCAGGGAGGAGTTCAGGGTCAAGCAGGCAAGCTGCTTCGGCTGCCTGGTGCAGTGCAAGTACCTCGTGAGGTCGAGGAAGGAGCCCTACGCCGGGATCTACAAGGGACCTGAGTACGAGGCCCTGGTGTCGTTCGGGTCCAGCCTGCTCGTCGAGGATGTTGAGGCGGTCTTCTACGCCAACCACCTGGCCGACCTCTACGGGATGGACTCGATCTCGCTGGGAATGACGATTGCGTGGGCCATGGAGAGCTGGGAGCACGGCCTGTTGACGAAGGAGGACACGGGAGGACTTGACCTGAGCTGGGGCAACGCAGAGGCCATGGTCGAGCTGGTGAAGAAGACGGCCTTCAGAGAGGGGTTCGGGAACGTGATAGCGGAGGGGAGCAAGAGGGCCTCCGAGATCGTAGGCAGGGGGACCGAGAGATTTGCGATGCACGTTAAGGGCAACGAGATCTCCGCCCAGGACGGCAGGGCCCATCAGTCCTCCGGGCTGACGCACGCGACGGCCGCCAGGGGGGCCGATCACCTCACCTCGCTCTCCTGCCTCGAGGAGAGGGGATACGAGCAGGTGGCCGCGGAGAGGTACGGTGCAGACAAGGTGAAGGATCTAGTGGATCCCCAATCTACCAGGTACAAGGGCTGGCTCGTCTGGGACCTTGAGATGCTCTACGCGCTTGGCAACTCCCTGATAATATGTTGGTACGAGGTCGGCTGGCCGCCCGTCTTCTACTACCCCGACATGGCTAGGGCCGTCGCCGCGGCCACGGGCATAGCGGAGTTCGGCGACCCCAACGAGGTCAAGAGGATAGCCAAGAGGATAGCCATCCTGAGGAGGATGTTCAACGTGAGGGAGGGACTCAGGAGGAAGGACGACACGCTCCCCGAGAGGTTCCTGAAGGAGCCCATGCCCACCGGACCGGCGAAAGGCCACGTCTGCAGGCTCGACGAGATGCTGGACGACTACTACGAGGCCGCCGGCATAGACAAGGAGACAGGCGTGCCCAAGGACGAGACCCTGAGGGAACTCGGCCTAGGCGAGCTGGCCGGTAGGTGGAGGTGAGCCCGATGGTGGACCTGACGGTTGAGGTCGCCGGAATCAGGTTCAGGAACCCCGTGCTCACGGCCGCCGGACCGCCCAGCCAGAACGCGGCCGCCCTGCTCGCGGCGGCCAGGGCAGGGGTAGGCGGGCTCGTGGCCAAGACCATCAGCGTTGAGCCCGCCAAGGTTCCCAGGCCCACCATGGTGGTCCTGGACAGGGGGTTCACGGATTTCGACGTGTTCTACGCCGCGGGAGGGAGGATTGTCAGGAGGACCAGGACTAAGCTCTTCATGCCGAGGGGCCTCCTCAACACCGAGCTCTGGTCGGACCTCCCATACCAGCGCTGGCTCGACGTTGAGTACAGGCTGGCCAAGAGCTCCGGCCTGCCCCTTATAGCCAGCATAGGCTACACGGCCGAGGAGGTCAGCTTCCTAGGCAAGAAGGTGCAGGAGGCGGGCGTGGACGGCATAGAGTTCTCCCTCCACTACGTCGGGATAGACTACAAGCCCATCTTGGAGATCGCAAAGGCGTTGAGGGAGGCGGTTGACATCCCGATATTTGCGAAGCTGAGCCCGCACATCCTCAATCTGCCTGAGTTCGCCAAGGAGCTGGAGAAGATAGGCGTAGACGGGATCGTGGCGGTAAATTCGCTGGGACCGACGCTGCACATCGATATAGAGGAGGGCAGGCCGATGCTCGGCGGGAAGTACGGCTACGGCTGGCTCTCCGGCCCGGCGATCAAGCCCTTGGGCGTGAGAGTGGTTGCAGAGGTCGCGAGGAACACGAACCTGCCGGTGATTGGGGTGGGTGGAGTCACGAAGGGGGAGGACGCCATAGAGTACTTCATGGCCGGCGCCTCGGCCGTGCAGATCTGCACCGGCGCCATAATCGAGGGTCCGGGGATCTACGGCAGGGTGGCCAGGGAGATAGGGAAGTGGCTAGAGGAGCACGGCTACGACTCGGTGGAGGACATCAGGGGCATCGCCCTGAAGCACATGAGGGAGGAGCCCAACTACGAGGTCCGGAACCCCGTGGTGGACCCGGAGAAGTGCACCGCCTGCGGCATCTGCGAGCAGGCCTGCAGGTACAACGCCATCAGGATAGAGGGAGAGAGCGGCAAGAAGACGGCAGTCGTGGATCAGTACGCCTGCTACGGCTGCGGCGTCTGCGTGAGCATCTGCCCCGTCAGGGCGGTTACCTTCCCGCCCTCCTGAATTTTTTCCTTGTCCCGCGAGGTAGGCGAAATGGGTTGGGAGGTGGTTTTGTGGCCCAGATGATGTTGCTGATAACGCCCGAGCTGTGCACCGGGTGCAGGCTCTGCGAGGGGGCCTGCTCCTTCCATCACTACCGTGTGATCCAGCCCTCCAGGTCTAGGATCACGGTGGTGAAGTTCGAAGACCGCGGGCTCGACGTTCCCGTCACGTGCCTCCAGTGCGACGACGCGCCGTGCGTCGCGGCGTGCCCGACCAGCGCGCTGTGGAAGGACGAGGAGTCCGGGCTCGTGGTATACGAGGCCGAGAGGTGCATTGGATGCAAGTCCTGCATCACCGCCTGCCCGTTCGGCGGCGTGGGGTGGGACGCCGAGACCAACAGCATACTGAAGTGCGACTGGTGCGGCGGAGACCCGCAGTGCGCCAGGATCTGCCCAACGGGCGCCATCAAGTGGGTCAGGGCCGACCAGGCCGACGACACCAAGAGGAGGATGGTCGCCCTCAGGATGCAGGAGGTGGCCCAGAACCTGATGGCCCCGAAGAGGGCAGGGGTGTGAGAGTTGCGGTTCCCGTACAAGGGGTACGCGGGCAAGATACTGCGGGTCGACCTCACCTCAGGCAAGATCAGGGAGGTGAACACTCCCAAGGAGTGGGCCCGCAAGTACCTCGGCGGCGACGGCATGGCGGCTAGGCTCCTCTGGGAGGAGGTCGGTCCGGGGGTCAACCCGCTGGGCCCGGACAACAAGCTGATCGTAGCCACGGGTCCGGTGACGGGCACCATATGGCACACCTCGGGCAGGGTCGTCGCGGTGTCCAAGTCCCCGCTCACCGGGATATGGGGAGAGGCCCACTCCGGCGGGCACTTCGGGCCCGAGATTAAGTACGCTGGCTACGACATGATCGTGGTAGAGGGGGCGTCGAGCAAGCCCGTTTACCTCTCCATCTATGACGGAAAGGTGGAGATCAGGGACGCCAGCCACCTGTGGGGGAAGGACACCTACGAGACCACCGAGATGATCAGGGAGGAGCTCGGGGACCCGGCGGTGCAGGTGGCCAGCATCGGCCAGGCCGGCGAGAACCTAGTGAAGTACGCCGCCATAATCACCAACTACCACGACGCGTTCGGCAGGACCGGCATGGGCGCCGTCATGGGCTCCAAGAGGCTCAAGGCCATTGCTGTGAGGGGATTCGGGGCAGTCGAGGTGGCCCACCCTGACGAGTTCTACGAGTTCGCCCTAGAGGGGCACAGGAGAGTCCTGGAGTCGGACCAGGCCATGGAGCTCAGGAGGTTCGGCACCCCCATGCTCGTGGCGGTTAAGCAGGCCATCGGCGAGCTCCCGACGAAGAACCACTGGGTGGGCGTGTTCGACCGATACCACTCCATAGACGCCGAGACGCTCAGAGAGAAGTATTGGGTGGCTACTAAGTCCTGCTTCGGCTGCAGCACGGCTTGCAAGAAGAAGCACCTCGTGAGGGCGGGCGAGTTCGCTGGCACCTTCACCGGGGGGCCCGAGTACGAGGCCGTCTTCGCCTTCGGCTCCAGCGCCATGTGCGACAACCTCCCCGCCATCCTCAGGCTAAACCTGCTGTGCAACAAGTACGGAGTCGACGTCATATCCGCTGGAAAGACGATGTCCTTCGTGATGGAGCTCTTCGAGAAGGGTATCTTAACGAAGGACGACACCGGGGGCTTCGAGCTCAGGTGGGGGGACTACCACGCCATGCTCGAGGCCCTCGACATGATCGTGTTCAGGAAGGGCTTCGGGGACCTGATGGCCGAGGGCGTCAGGGCAATGGCCCAGAGGATCGGCAGGGGTGCCGAGAAGTACGCGATGCACGTCAAGGGCTTGGAAATATCCGGCCAGGACGGCAGGGCCCACAGGTCCGCCGGCCTGACGCACGCGGTGTCGGCCAGGGGCGCGGACCACATGAGGTCCCTCGTGACCGTGGACCAGCTCGCCTACTGGGACACGGCCAGGGAGAGGTTTGGCGAGGACAAGGTCGAGGGCGTGGTCAACGGGTACTCCGAGGCGTACAAGGGTCTGGCCGTGAAGATGCACGAGGATGCCTACGCGGTGAGGGACTCGCTCATAGTGTGCTGGTACACGGTAGGCTGGCCGCCAATATTCTGGATGGACGACTTCGCCAGGTTGGCCTACCTGGTCACGGGAGAGGAGGCCTTCAAGGACGTCAGGGAGATGTGGGTGATCGGCGAGAGGATAAACAACCTCAAGAGGGCTTTCAACGTCAGGCTCGGGATAACGAAAAGGGACGACACCCTCCCGGAGAGGTTCACCAAGGAGCCAATGCCGGCCGGACCTGCCAAGGGACAGGTCGTTAACCTGGACGTGATGCTCGACGAGTACTACACCCTGAGGGGGTGGGATCTCAAGACAGGGCTGCCTACGAGGGAGAAGCTCGTGGAACTCGGCTTGGAGGACGTCGCCGCCGAGCTGGAGCGGCTCGGTAAGCTGCCCAGGAGTGAGCGGCCCCCTGAGGGCGAGGGAGGGGTAGGAGAGGCCGGATGACGGTTGACCTCGTGGTCCGGGGCGCCAGGGTCCTGACCTCCCAGTTCATGGTCGAGAGAGCCGGCGTCGCCGTCCAGGACGGGAAGATCGTGGCCCTGGCAAAGGATCCCCACCTGCCGGAGGCCTCCCAGGTCGTTGACGCCGACGGGAAGATCCTGATGCCTGGGGCCATAGACGCGCACGCGCACATCTACGATCCGGACTACACGCACAGGGAGGACTGGAAGAGCGGGAGCGAGGCCGCCGCTGCCGGTGGCGTTACCCTGCTCATGGACATGCCCCTGGTTCTCACAGTCATGCCGGAGCTGGCCAGGCAGAAGATAGAGGTGGGCGAGAGGGAGTCCCTCGTAGACTTCAGCCTGCACGCGGGCATGATGACGAGCGAGGAGCACCTGAGGAGGATGCCCGAGCTTGCGGAGATGGGCATCCTCTCCTTCAAGGCGTTCACCACCAAGCCCTTCCTGGCCAGCTACGACTACATAGAGGAGCTCCTGATCAGGGCGTCCGAGCTTGGTGGCAGGATTGTCGTCCACTCGGAGGACAATCAGGTGATAGAGAGGGGGGTTCACAGGGTCAGGGACGTTGAGGGGAGGAAGGACCCTCTGGCCCACCACGACTCGAGGCCGCCCGAGGCTGAGGCCGTCGCCGTGGCCCGGATAATCGAGTCAGTGGCCAGGGTGGGCGGGCATTATCACGTTGCCCACATAAACACGGCCAGGGGGGCCGAGCTGGTGGCCCACGCCAAGGCCAGGGGTCTCAGGGTGACTTCGGAGACGTGCGTCCACTACCTGGTATTCACGAAGGACGATGTGGGGAAGTGGGGGCCCTACCTCAAGATGACCCCGCCCCTCAGGACCAAGGAGGACGTCAGGGGGCTCTGGGAGGCCTTGCTCACCGGCGGCGTGGACATGATCGCCACGGACCACGCCCCCGGCACCAGGGAAGAGAAGGAGGTCGGCTGGGACGACATATGGGAGGCCTGGGGCGGCATCCCCGGGGTGGAGACGCTGCTTCCGATCTCCATGAGCGAGGGGCTCCACAGGTGGGGGATACCGCCCACCGTGCTCTGCGCGGCCCTCTGCGCAAACCCGGCGAAGGCGTTCGGGATGTACCCCAAGAAGGGCGAGCTGGCCCCCGGGTCAGATGCGGACCTCGTCGTCTACGACCAGAGCCTGGAGGTAGAGATCAGGGCCGACAGGCTCCACTACAAGGTGGGCTGGACGCCCTATGAGGGGATCGTCGTAAGGGGCTGGCCCGTCTTGGTCACCGTACGGGGTGAGGTCGTGGCCCAGGACGGCGAGCCCGTCGGGCGCCCCGGCCACGGGGAGTTCGTCAGGATGGGGAGGTGGAGGTGATTATGGATTCGGAGTCGATCGGAGTTGCCGGGAAGTACGGCGGCTGGGCCGGTCAAATCCTTTGGGTCGACCTGAGCAGACAGAAGGTCGTGCCAAAGCCGCTGGACGAGGAGCTGGCGCTGAACTACCTCGGGGGAACGGGGTTCGCGGCCAGGTGGCTCTTCGACCTGGTCGGACCGGAGGTGGACCCGTTCAGCCCGGACAACGTCTTCATACTGGCCACGGGGGTTCTCACCGGGACGATATTCCCCCAGGCCAGCAGGCACATAGTCGCCGCCAAGTCCCCGCTCACCGACGTCTACGGCGAGGCCCACGCCGCCGGGCACTTCGGCGCCGAACTCAAGTTCGCCGGATTCGACGCGGTCGTGGTCACCGGCAGGTCTGACAAGCCGGTCTACATATACATCGAGGACGGGAAGGCCGAGATAAAGGACGCCAGCCACCTGTGGGGGAGGACGACCTACGAAGCGGAGGAGATTATCAAGGAGGAGATCGGAGACAGGCAGGTCAAGGCGGCGCTGATAGGGCAGGCCGGCGAGAACCTGGTGAGGTTTGCCGGCGTCTTCAACGACCACGGCAGGGCCGCGGCTAGGGCCGGCATCGGCGCCGTCATGGGCTCCAAGAGGCTCAAGGCCATCGCGGCCAGGGGTTACAGACCCATCAAGGTGGCCAGGCCCGACGAGTTCTACGAGACCATGATCGAATACGGCAAGAGGATGCTCGCCCACCCGTTCACGCCGGACAGGGTGAAGTACGGCACCAACAGCCTGGTTGAGCTCATGCAGGCCATAGGCAGGCTGCCGGCGTACAACCACAGGGAGGGCGTGTTCGACGAGTGGGAGAAGATCTCCGGGGAGAGGGTGACGAGGGAGTACCTGCTCAAGCCAAAGGCAGACTTCGCCTGCTATCAGAGGTGCGGCCGGTTCGTCCGAGTGCCCTCCGGCAAGTACGCCATGGTAGGTAAGGGGCCCGAGTACGAGGGTCTGGACGCGCTGGGGGCCAACGTGGGGAACAGCGACCTGGAGGCCCTGATCTACGCCAACCACCTGTGCAACCTCTACGGGATGGACGTCATATCCGCCGGAGGGGTCATAGCCTGGGCCATGGAGTGCTGGGAGAACGGCCTCCTCACCAAGGAGGACACTGGCGGTCTGGAGCTCGAGTGGGGAGACCCTGAGCTGATAGTCCAGCTGATCGAGATGATCGCCCTTAGGAAGGGCTTCGGGGACCTACTGGCCGAGGGCGTCTACCGGGCCGCCAAGAAGATCGGGAGGGGAACTGAGAAGTACGCGATGCACGTGAAGAAGATGGAGATAGCTGCGCAGGACGGCAGGGCCCAGAAGAGCATGGGGCTGGCTCACGCTACCTCCAACAGGGGTGCTGACCACCTCTACGCGTTCCCGGTGCTGGACGAGGTGGGTTTCGAGAAGGACATAGTCGAGAGGTTCGGAGAGCAGTACCTCCCCGAGATGACGGACAGGTTGAACCCCAAGTACAAGGGCATCATGGTGGCGGAGCTGGAGGACTTCGGGGCCGTGGTCGAGGCCGTGGGCGTGTGCAAGTACGGCACCATAATCCCGCCGGTCTTCTTCTACCCGGACCTGGCGGAGGCCCTGACGCTGGTGACCGGGAAGAAGTACACGGAGGCCGACCTAAGGCTAATCGGCGCCAGGATCGTGAACCTCCAGAGGCTGTTCAACGTGAGGGAGGGTCTGACTAGGAAGGACGACACGCTGCCGGGCAGGTTCACCAAGGAGCCAATGCCGAGGGGGCCTGCCAAGGGACAGGTGGTGGAGCTCGACCAGATGCTGGACGAGTACTACCAGTACAGGAACTGGGACGTGAAGACTGGCATCCCCAGAAAGAGCCTCCTGTCAGAGCTTGGCCTGGAGAAGGAGGCAGAGGAGCTCGAGCGGCGGGGGATAAGGATCCCGCCGTGATTTTTGTGGGGCCGAGGGGCTCCCCACACCCACTTTTTGGTCTTTCCCCTCAATGCGATGAGGCCCCTCACGCAGCCTCCCGGAAGAGCTACCCGCCGACCGAATCCATTTTTATGACGAGTACGCGACCCAGGCCGGGGATTCAGCCTGACTGAGGGAGAGCGGGAGGTCTCCCTGAAGAGGGACGTCGGCTGGTTTGGCTCCTTCGCCATGGGCTACGCCGATGTGGGCGCTGACGTATTCATAGCCCTAGGCCTCGTGGCAGCCTACGCGGCCGGAGGGCTTCCCCTAGCCTTCTCCCTCGCGGCGATAGCCTACGTCCTCACGGGACTCGTCTACGCAGAGCTCTCCTCTACCTACCCGTACGCGGGCGGGGCGCAGGTCTATGCTGCGAGGGGGCTGGGGGATCCAGCTGGATTCGTCGCCGGATGGGCCCTCCTTCTGAGCTACACGGTGGACATCGCCCTGTTCTCCATGGCCTCAGCTGGCTACCTATCCTACTTCTTCCCTCAAATAGCCTCCTTCTCTCACCGCGTGCTCGGTGTGGAGCTGAACGGGTTCGCCGCGTGCTCCATAGTCATGATACTGGCTCTGATAGGTCTCAACGTGCTAGGGATCAGGGAGTCCTCTCGGCTGAACGAGATAATGGTCTCCCTCGGCTTGGCCGTTCAGGGCGCCCTCCTGCTGATCGGCCTCGCCTACATGAGAGCCGACACGCTCAGGGAGAACCTCCGGGAGGTCGGCTACCCTGGGGTGAGGGAGGAGGTCGCCTACCTGCCCGGAATCGGCGTGAGGGAGCAGAACTTCATCTACGGCACCACGCTGGCCATGAGCTCCTTCATAGGCGTGGAGTCTATCGCCCAGGCAGCTGAAGAGATAAAGAGGCCCTACAAATGGATCCCACTGGCCACCAAGCTCTCGGTGGTGGCCGTCCTGGTTTTCGCGCTCGGACTCTCTCTGGTGGGAGTTGGGACCGTCGGCTGGCGGCCCCTGGCCGAGAACGCGGAAAGGCCCCTCACGGTCTTGGCGGAATCCCTCCCCGTGATCAGGGGAGTTGCCCCGGCGCTGGTGGCCGCCACCGGATTCGTGATCAACCTGGTCTCGGCGAACACCGGGATAATCGGCGTCTCAAGAGTGGTCTACTCCATGGGCAGGTTCCAGCTGATGCCCTCCTGGTTCAAGGCCATACATCCTAGGTTCAGGACGCCGATCAGGACGATAGTCCTCTTCGGCCTCCTCGGAGGGCTCTTGACGCTGCTCGGCAGCCTTGAGAAGATCGCGGACGTGTACGCCTTCGGGGCCCTTGCTTCTTACGTCTTGGTAAATGTCTCCATGATCCGGCTCAGGGAGATAGATAGGGATGCCTACCGGCCGTGGAAGGCGCCGGGCTCCATTGAGGTGGGCGGGAGAGAGATCCCCCTGGTGGGCCTCATGGGCGCCCTGGCCACGGGCATCATGTTCGTCCTAGTGGCGGCCCTCCACCCTGTGGGCCGGTCGCTGGGCACGGCGTGGTTCGTGGTAGGCCTCGCGGTCTTCGCGGCCTATCGGACGGCAGTGGGCCTGCCGATCACAGGGAGGATAAGTGGAGAGATGTCCAGGCCCGCCAACTACCTCATGGACGCCCTTGTGCTCTTCAGACCCTACGACGATCCGGAGAAGGTGGCGCGCGCTGTCGCGGAGGGCCTCAGGGGCAGGTTCAGGGTCCACCTGCTCAGCGTCGTTAACCCCGCGGGCATGTCGCCCGACGAGCTCTCCGACGAGGCTGGCAGAATCCTTACCTCACTTGAGGAAACCGCCAAGAGGCTCAGATCCCGGGGGATCCTCGTGACGACTTCGGTCATGTACGGCGAGCCAGTGGAAGTGGCCGTCATGGAGGGCTCGAGCGACAGGTACGACCTCGTCGTGGTGCTCACATCGAGGCGAGCCATGAAGTCTAAAGAGAGGGGCCTGGCCAGGGTAGTGTCGGCGAGGCTTCCCGGGAAGGTGTTGGTCCTCAGGAGGTGAGTTCCATGCTCGTGATAATCAACCTCTATGTTGAAGCGAAGTATCTGGAGTCTCTAGTTGACGAGCTCAAGCAGATGCCTGAGGTGGTCGACCTGTTCGAGGTCACGGGAGACCAAGACTTGGTCTTGATAGTCGAGGCCGAGTCCATCGAGCACTTCAGGAGCGTACTCGTGAAGAGGATCCTCAAGAAGCAGGGCATCAACGGCTCCAACAGCCTAGTTGTGCTCCACACCCACAAGAGGATGGGGAGGCTGTTGGAGGAGTGAGCGAAGGAGGCAAGAGGGTCCTAGTCCTCTTAGATGAGCCCGTCAGCGCGGAGTGCCTCGTGGGCCTCCTGGCCGGGACCCTCGGACTGACCTCGGCGGAGGTGACCCTCCTCCACGTGGTGACGGTGCCCAGGACGAGCCCCCTCGAGACCTCTGCCCTGAGGGAGCCCTCGCGCGAGGCGCTCGAGTGGCTCGATGCGCTGGCCAGCAGGCTGGCAGAGCACGGCCTGGCGGCCAGGGCCAGGGTGGCCATATCAAGGGACGTCGAGACCGCCCTGGTCGAGTCGGCGGAGGGGCAGGACCTGATGATCATTCCGACCCGGTCTATGGGGTCGGGCCTGCTGAGGGCCCTCCGGGGGTGCCCAGCGGAGAAGCTCGCTGATAGCATCAGAATTCCGGTGGTGCTCGTGAGCAGAGACCTCATGACCTGCCCGAACCTTTAGGCAGGTGGGTCTCTGCCAGCCTCACTATCCTCGCGTAACCCTCTGCGGCCGCCCTTAGGTCGGCCACCCTGACCCTTTCGTTCGGCCTGTGGGCCAGGGTCTCGTCGCCGGGCCCGTACCCGATTGTCAGGATGCCCGCCTCTCCAGCAGTGTAGGAGCCGTCCGTCCCGAACCTCCACGTTACCAAGTCGCCCCCCAGCTCCCTGGCCGCCAGGCTGGCGAAGTCGCTGGGCATGTACCACGCCGGGAAGTACGCCCTCACCCGGTTCTCAAGGCCGGTGTAGCACCTTATGGTCTTGGTGACGACCGAGGCCTCGACCCCTGGCCTCAGTAACCTCATCCTGGACAGGATCGACTCGAGCGTCTCGTCCGGCACCATCCTGTAGTCCAGCAGGGCCTCGCAGGCGTCTGGGATGACGGGAATGACCCCGGGCGAGCAGCGTATCGCGACCGGCGCGACGGAGGATCTCCCCAGGACCTCGTGCTCAGGTAGCTCGCACGAAATCTCCCTGAGCCTGACCAGCGCCTCCACCAACTTGTAGAGCGCGCTGTCCCCCAGGTCGGGCATGCTGGAATGGGCCGTCCTTCCCCCCGCGGAGAGCCTGATCTCGACCCTCCCCCTGTGCCCCACCGCTACGTTGAGTCTCGTGGCCTCCCCCAGGACCACGAGATCTGGCCTTATTCCGGCCTCCTCGAGGAACATCCTGATTCCGAAGCCCTCCTGGTCCTCCTCGTGCACCACGAAGGCCATGTACACGTCGGCGTCCAGCGAGTCCAGCAGGGGCGCGGAGTGCACCATGGCCGCTATGGCCCCCTTCATGTCAACGGAGCCCCTGCCGAACAGCCAGCCGTCCCGAACCTCCCCAGAGAACGGGTCGACCCTCCACTCTCCCACCCTCCCCGGGGGGACGGTGTCCATGTGTCCCTCTAGCACTACCACGGGCCCGGCTCCGGACCCCCTGATCAGCCCGCCGACGTTTCCAGCTCCGTCTATCCACGTCCTGTCGAATCCCAGTGAGTTCATCTCATCTCGGATCAGGCCAGCGACCTCACCCTCATCCCCCGAGAGGCTGGGAGTCTGGACAAGCCTGGAGCAGAACTGTATCACCTCCTCTCTGCCGCTCAGGCCCCCTCCACCCTCCGAGGGCGGATTGGGTGCATGTTTTTAACCCTCCGGAGGGCGGCGCTTCCCGCGTCTCGGAGGTGAAGGCGCTTGACCGACTTGGGGAAGAGGATACTGATCGCCCTGGGCGGAAACGCCATCAAGCAGGCTCACGAGAAGGGCACCTATGAGGAGCAGCTCCGCAACGTGGAGAAGACCGCCGCCCAGCTGGCCAAGCTCGTGCAGAGGGGGTACCACCTGGCCATAACCCACGGGAACGGCCCTCAGGTGGGCGCCCTCCTGATTCAGCAAGAGGAGGGGCAGAGGCTCGGGATCCCGCCCCAGCCCATGGACGTGTGCGGCGCCATGACCCAAGGTCAGATAGGGTACATGCTCCAGCAGGCCCTCATGAACGAGTTCAGGAAGATAGGCTTGGACAAGCTCGCGGCCACCGTGGTGACTAGGGTGCTCGTTCGGAAGGACGATCCCGACTTCCAAGACCCGTCCAAGCCCGTAGGCCCGTTCTACGACGAGGAGACCGCCAAGAAGCTCGCTGAGGAGAGGGGATGGGTCATCAAGAAGGTGAAGCCCAATGCGGACAAGCCCTACAGGAGGGTGGTTCCCTCCCCAGATCCCATCAGGCCGCTAGAGGCCGACGCGATCAAGAAGCTCTACGACAGCGGCATCATAGTGATCGCCAGCGGAGGCGGCGGGATACCGGTCATCGAGGAGGACGGGAAGATCAAGGGCGTCGAGGCGGTCATCGACAAGGACCTCGCCGGCGAGAGGATGGCCGAGGTCCTTGGCGTCGACATCTTCATGATCCTCACCGACGTGGAGAAGGTCAAGCTGAACTACGGGAAGCCTGACGAGAGGGAAATAGACAGGATGACCGTCTCCGAGGCGAAGAAGTACTACGAGGAGGGCCACTTCCTGCCCGGCAGCATGGGCCCGAAGGTCAAGGCCTGCATCAGGTTCGTCGAGGAGGCCGGCGGGAAGGCCGCTATAATCACCCACTTGGAGAAGGCCCTCGACGCTCTGGAGGGGAAGACCGGGACCTGGATAGTCCCGGACTGAACCCTCCCGCACCTATTTCTGTGTCACCCGCCCTGGCCCCCTCGGTGTTGATTTGAGGGCGGCGGTGATCGGGGGAGGGCGCGTCAGGTTCGTCCCGGATTACAAGGACCCTAGGCCCCGGCCAGGCGAGGTCCTGGTTAGGATCAAGCTCGCGGGGATATGCGGGACGGACCTGGAACTCCTCAGGGGCTACAAGGGATTCTCCGGGGTCACGGGACACGAGTTCGTTGGCGTGGCCCAGTCCGGAAAGTACGCCGGGAGGAGGGTGGTCGGAGAGATCAACGTCGGCTGCGGCGAGTGTGAGTTCTGCAGGGCCGGCGTGAGGGAGCACTGCCTCCGCAGAGAGGTAATAGGCCTCACCAGAGACGGCGCCATGGCCGAGCTCGTAGCAATGCCCGAGGAGAACCTCCATCCAGTCCCAGATGAGGTTCCAGACGAGGCGGCTGTGTTCACAGAGCCCCTGGCGGCGGCCTTGAGGGTGCTGGAGTCCGCACGGGTGAGGCCCAGAGATCGGGTGGTTGTCCTGGGGGCGGGCAGGCTGGGCCAGCTGGTGGCGAGGGTCCTGGCCCTCACGGGGTGCAGGCTCACCGTTATCGACAGGAACGATTGGAAGCTCGGCCTCCTCCGCGGACTGGGAGCGGAGCTCCGGAGCAGCGCGGAGGGGATTGAGAATGCGGCCGACATGGTCGTCGAGTGCACCGGCAGGCCAGAAGGTCTGAAGACGGCCCTGCGCCTGGTCAAACCGATGGGGACGGTCGTCCTGAAGTCCACCACCGCGGAGGGCGCCGAGGTCGACCCATCCCTGGTGGTGAAGGAGGTGGGGGTAGTGGGGAGCAGGTGCGGGCCATTTGAGCCGGCGATTTCGCTCCTCAGACGCGGGCTGGTGAGGGTGGACGACCTGATCTCATCGATTTATCCTCTGGAAAGGGTCGAGGAGGCCTTCGAGGAGGCCAGTAGGTCAATGAAGGTGCTCCTTCGGGTCTGACCGGTCGACTACTCGACGGGGACCTCGGCAGATCAGTCCTCCAGCGATCTGAACACTTTCGAGTAGTCGAGATCTCCCAGGCCGAGCCTCTTCGCGCGAAGGAAGGTCTGCTGGACCTCCGCCATGATTGGAAGCTCCCTGACGAGATCCGCCGCCGTCCGGAGCACGTACCTCATGTCCTTCTCGGCCAGCCTGAGGGCGAACCTCACTGGGGCGGAGTCGTCCAACATCCTCCTCCAGTAGTACCCGGCCGCCTTGCCCACGGGGTGCTCCCCCATCACCTCGAGCGCCGACTCCGGGTCCACGCCCATCGCCTCGGCGAGGGCGAGCCCCTCTGCCATGACACCGACCATGGAGATCAGGATGGCGTTTATCACGAGCTTGTAGGCGGTCCCCATCCCGACTGGCCCGACCAGCCTGTGTGAGCCGAGCGCGTCCAGAACGGGGCGAGCCCTCTCGTAGACATCCTCGTCGCCGCCTACCATGATGGACAGCCTACCCTCTCTGGCCTGCGTCGTGCTGCCCAGCACGGGGGCGTCTAGCAGACCTATATCCCTCTCCCTCGCCGCCTCCTCCAGCTCTCTGACGAACTGCGGGTAGAGGGTGCTCATCTCTACCACCACCGCCCCGGGCCTGGCCCCGGTGATGGCTCCATCCTCGGACAAGAGCGTATTCCTGACCGCCGCCTCGTCGCTGACCATGTCTATGATTACGTCCGCCCGATAGGCCAGTTCTCTGGGACTTGAGGCCACCTCTGCTCCCCTCTCAGCCAGTGGGAGTGCCCTCTCCCTCGTTCGGTTGTACACGATCAGCTGAAAGCCCTCATCCAGAAGGCGCTCGGCCATGCGGTACCCCATGTTTCCCAAGCCGATCAGCCCAACCCTCATGGTTACCACATGCGGCGGGTGAGAGCGGGCCGATTTAACTTGGTGACATCTGCGAGAAGGGATCAGAGAACCATTTTCGTGCGATTACCAATTACAACTATCAGATTTTGGCCTACACTTGATTGGTATCCAGTATTTCTTCTGAACAGCCACTCGGCGGGACGCCCGATTAATATTGGATAATCTTTTAACCCCTTGTCGCTATGAGATTTAGGGTGTCTTGTTGGGAAAAGTAGACTGGCTGAGGCACTCAAAGGCGCTGGATGAAATCACCCAGGCCGTTGGCTTAACCCCGATGGTCAGACTGAGGAGGATTCCAAAGGAAGAGGGAGTTTCCGCCGACATCTACGTGAAGCTCGAGTACTTCAGTCCGACTGGGAGCCTGAAGGACCGCATCTACCTGGAGATGTTCAGGCAGGCCATTGAGAGGGGCGAGCTCAGGCCGGGCATGGAGGTGATCGAGGCCTCGACTGGAAACGCGGGCATAGCCTGCGCGTGGGTGGGTTCGCTCCTTGGGTACCCGGTGACCATAGTCATGCCCGAGGGGATGAGCGAGGAGAGGAAGATGCTGATGCGGGCGTACGGCGCCAAGCTCGTCTTCGTGCCCGGCGCAGAGAGCGACGTCGACCTGGCGCTCGAGAAGGTCGGGGAGCTCAAGGAAAAGAACCCCGGCAAGTACTGGGAGCCCAGCCAATTCTCCAACCCGGCCAATCCGGAGGCGCACTACACGACTACGGGCCCAGAGATCTGGGAGCAGATGGACGGGAAGGTGGACGCCTTCCTGGCGGCGGCCGGGACGGCCGGCACCATCACTGGAGTCGGCAGGTACCTCAAGGAGAGAGATCCCCAGGTCAGGATCTACGTGGTGGAGCCGACTGAGGCCCCCGTGCTGGCACAAGGGGAGTGGGGATCCCACCGCATAGAGGGCATAGGAGACGGCTTCGTCCCTGACAACCTTGACCTCGGCGTTGTCGACGGTGTTATACTGGTCTCGTCGGACGAAGCGATCGAGATGGCCAGGAGGATGGCCCGGGAGGAGGGCATACTGTGTGGCATATCCTCAGGGGCAAACGTGGCGGCCGCCATCAAGCTGGCCAGGAGGAGGCCCGACCTACGCAGGATAGCCACGATGGTCAACGACGATGGGCGAAGGTACTTCTCGACGCCCCTCTTTGGTGTTGAGAAGAAGCTTAGGATACCCGAGAGGGCTCACGAGGTGGTGCGCGACCCCCAGAGGGCAAGGGAGCTGGCGGATGCGAGAAGGCGCTGGGAGATCGTGCGCTGAGACCCTCCTCTGAAGCAAAAAACTCCCCGCGGGGAGCTCAACTCCCCGCAACCTCCTTTATCGTTTCCTCCAGGATGTCGAGACCTACGTCCGCCTCTTCCTCCGTGATTACCAGCGGAGGGGCCAACCTGAGGCTGGACTTGCCAGCCCCCAGCAGTAGCAGGCCCTTCTTGAAGGCCTCCTGCACGATCTTCCCTCTCTCTTTCGTTGCGGGCTCCTTGGTGCGCCTGTCCTTCACGAACTCCACGCCTACCATTAGTCCTATGCCCCTGACGTCGCCTATGATCTCGTGCCTCTCCTGCATCTCCTTCAGCCTCTTGATCATGTGCTCCCCTACCTTCCTGGCGTTCTCGAGCAGCCCCTCTTTCTCGATGATGTCTATGACGGTGAGGGCCACGCTGGCCAGCACCGGGTTCCCGCCGAGCGTGTTCTCGTGGGCCCCTGGTCCCCACTCCAGTATCTCGGCCTTCGCAACGCAGGCGCCGAAGGGGAAGCCGGCGGCTATGGCCTTGGAGATCAACACGACGTCCGGCTCAACTCCGAAGTGCTCGATGGCCCACCACCTTCCGGTCCTGCCCATGCCAGCCTGGACCTCGTCGTCCATGAGGACTATGCCGTGCTCATCCGCTATCTTCCGGAGACCCCTGACCCACTCCGCGGGCGGCACGATGTAGCCTCCCGCCCCCTGGACGGGCTCAAACAGTATTCCGGCGACCTCGTCCGGCGGGGCCACGTGCCCGAGGATCTCGTTCTCCAGGTAGTCGAGGCAAGCGAGTCCGCACTCCGGGTAGCCCTCCTTATGGCCGAGCGGGCACCTGTAGCAGTACGGGTACGGGGCGTGCACCACGCCGGGCATCATGGGCTGGAACCTCCTCCTGGCGGCGGGTGAGGTTGTGGTGAAGGCAAGGGAGCCCATGGTCCTGCCGTGGAACCCGTTGATGAACCCGACGAAGTAGTACCTTTGGGTGTAGTACCTCGTGGCCTTGATCCCGCACTCCACCGCCTCCGTCCCGCTGTTCACGAAGAAGACCCTCTTCTTGAAGCTGCCGGGCGTAATCTCCGTCAGCTTCTTGGCCAGGTGCACCTGGGGGATCGTGTAGAAGTCGCAGCTGTTGACGAAGATGAGCCTGTCGACCTCCCTCTTGACGGTCTCGACGACCCTGGGGTGCCTGTGCCCCACGTTGGTGACGGCTATGCCGGATCCAAAGTCCAAATACTCGTTCCCGTCCGGGTCTCTCACCCACACCCCCTCGGCTTCGTACCCCACGAGGGGGGCGGTCCTGGTGAGGGCTGGCGAGAGGTACTGACGATCGATCTCGATGAGTTCCCTCGCCTTGGGTCCCGGGGGCTCAACCACGATCTTCGGCCTGCGAACCATGCGATCACCCCTAATGTGGGGTCCAGGTTGCCCGGTCCGGGTGCTCAATAACTTTACCTCGGGGAGAGGCCGCTGTCTGGACCGTCTCTCCCTTCGGAGGATTCCCCAGGCGGCTTAACGGCCGCAAGGCAGTGAAAGCCCTTCTCCAAGTCCAAACCGGGTGTTGGCTCCTCAAACACGTAGGGACCATCGCCAGGCGGCCTGGAGATCGTGGAGCTCCACCCAACGGGTTTCAGGCCTGATTCCCTGACGAGGCGAATCAGCTCATCTGACGAGAAGAATCTAGCGGCCCTGTAGAAGGGATGGCCTTCCTCCTTCTTGCTCAGGTAGAACCTGCCCCAGGGACTCTCTCTGAGGACCAGGCCCAGCACGAGTCCCCCTCCAGGCTTGAGAACCCTGCTCGCCTCCCTGAGGGCTCTCTTGGGGTCGTCGAGGAAGCACATGGTGACCACCATCACCACAGCCCCGACGCTCGAGCCCCCGAGCGGCAGGCTCTCGGCCCTCGCCCTGATCACTTCTACCCCCCTGCGCCTGGCCAGCCTAAGGGGGGCGAGGGCCGGGTCGATCCCCAGGTCGATCTCCAGTCCCTCGGCGAACCTACCGGATCCCACCCCTACCTCGATCCAGGGTCGGGGGAACCCTCTCAACATCCTCTGAACGCAGGCGAGTTCTGACTCAAAGAGCGGCACGTTCTCCGGTCTGTCATACCAAGAGTCGTACCTCTCGGCCAGCCGCTCAAATACTCGGAAGGACCCCGGGTCGAACAACCCACCCTCCCCTCACATCGACGACCTTTAAGGCTCTCTCCTTCTGATCGCCGCCCACAAAACGTCCCTCTGTACTAAAGAGGCTCTCGATGTAAGCAATCATCACAAACTGAGAGAGAAAAGGAAAGGGGAGAAGGGGGAGGGTTCCCCGCCGACGGGGGCCACCACCAAGATCCGATCAGGGGCCCCCTCGAGGTCCGCTCGCCGATTACCGGGAGGGACTGGGGTCCGCCCCTCCGAGGTGAGGGGAGGGGTTATCCACTTTTAACCAGCCAAACCGCGAGGAGGCCCGAGATGGGGGAGCTGGACTCGATATTCAATCCGGGCTCTGTGGCGGTGGTAGGTGCATCCAGGACGCCCGGAAAGCTCGGGTACGAGATCCTGAAGAACATAATCGACGCGGGCTTTCGGGGCAAGATATACCCGGTGAACCCGAAGGCGGACGAGATCATGGGGCTGAAGTGCTACCACTCCATCTTCGAGATCCCCGAACCCGTTGACCTGGCCGTGATAGTCATCCCCGCCCGGTTCGTGCCCGACACGGTGAAGGAGGCTGTCCGGAAGGGGGTCAAGGGATTCGTCGTGATCTCGGGCGGGTTCAGGGAGGTAGGCGGCGAGGGAGTCGAGCTGGAGAGGAGGCTCGTCCGGGCGGTGAGGGAGGGCGGGGCCAGGCTCATCGGGCCGAACTGCCAAGGCATCAACAATCCGCACGTCGGCCTATGCGCCACCTGGCCGCTCTCCACAAGGAGGGGACCCGTGGCCGTCGTGTCCCAGAGCGGGACGGTCGCCGCGTTCATGGCCACCGGCCTGGAGGGGGAGGGCATAGGCATGAGCAAGTTCGCCGCCCTCGGCAACAAGGCCGATGTGGACGAGGTGGACATGCTGAACTACCTCGCCGACGACCCCGACACGGAGGTCGTTGCTCTCTACCTGGAGGGCACGTCGAGGGGCAGGGAGCTCATGGAGGCCCTCAGGAGGTGCGCCTCCAGGAAGCCCGTGGTGGTGATCAAGGCCGGTAGGACGGAGACCGGGGCGGAGGCGGTGGCGTCGCACACGGGAACGCTAGCCGGCTCGGCGGAGGTCTACGAGGCGGTGTTCAGGCAGACAGGCGCCGTATCCGTCGATACTCTGGAGGAGTTCTTCGACGCGGCCAAGGCCCTCGCGGCCTTCAAGCCTCCTAAGGGCCCGAGGGTCATGGTGATTACGAGTTCCGGCGGCTCCGGCATACTGGCCGCCGACGCAATAGAGTCGAGAGGGATGGAGCTAGCTAAGCTGTCTGAAGATGTGCTCAGCAGGCTCAGAGAAGAGCTCCCACACTTCTGCGTGATCAGGAACCCTCTGGACCTCACTGGGAGCGCATACGCAGAGCTCTACGACAAGGCACTAGAGATCACGAAGGATCACGATGGAATAGACTCTTACATACTAATATTCGGTGACCCAATAGCGGGCGCCTTTGAGGTGATCGAGAAGCACCTCAGGGAGACCGAGAAGCCAATCCTCGTCGCCTACTTGGGCGGGGGAGACGTCGAGGTCGAGGAGAGGAGGAAGTTCTACGAAGCTGGGATACCGGTTTATCCCACGCCGGAGAGGGCTGTGGTCGCGCTCTATAACCTGTGGAGGTCCAGAAAGGAATAGAGAACGACCTCTCAGAGCAGTTCTTCGATAGCCTCCGTGCTCCTCAAGTAGGGCCACCGTTTTTTACAGTCCGGACTCGGCGGTCGGGGGGTCGACTTTGAGGATCGATGAGGATGCCCCTGGAAAGAGAGTGCTCCTGATGGGAAACCACGCAGTGGCCAGGGGGGCCATAGAGGCAGGCGTTCAGCTGGTCTCCGGCTACCCCGGCACTCCCTCTTCCGAGGTCATAGAGGCGCTCAGCGAGGCCGACATAGACGCCCATGTCGAGTGGGCGACGAACGAGAAGGTTGCCTTCGACGTCGCCGTCGGCGGGGCTATAGTAGGCGCGAGATCCATGGCCACCATGAAGAACGCGGGCCTGAACTGGATCATGGACATGCTGATGACCGTCGTGTACGGGGGAGTGAGGGGAGGGCTCGTCGTCTACGTGGCCGACGACCCCGGCGCCCACTACTCGTCCAACGAGCAGGACACCAGGATGGTCGCCATGTACGCCAAGATACCCTGCCTGGAGCCGGCGAATCAGCAGGAGGCCAAGGACCTCACCAAGATGGCCTTCGACCTCTCTGAGAGGCTCGAGCTCCCGGTGATGGTCCGCTCGCTGACCAGGATCAGCCACTCCAGCGGGGACGTCACGCTAGGCGAGATGAGGAGGGAGAGGAACAGGCTGGCCTTCGACAGGCACTGGAAGATGCCCTACCGGTGGAACGTCTACGGTCCCCCAGGGCCCGTCGCCAAGCACAAGTGGCTATTCGAGCAGCTCCCCAAGGTGAAGGGGACCGTCGAAGAGATTGGAGAGCCGTTCAACGTCCTAGAGATCAACGACTCCGACGTGGGAGTGGTGGCCTGCGGCATTGCCTACGGCTACGTCAGGGAGGCCGTCGAGCGCCTGGGAATCGAGGTCAACCTCCTGAAGCTCGCCACCCCGTTCCCGCTGCCGGAGTCCAAGGTCAGGAGGCTGATCGAGAGCTCCAAGAAGATCCTCGTCGTCGAGGAGAACGAGCCCGTGGTCGAGCTACAGCTGAGGGACCTCGCGCAGAGGATGCACGCGGACGTCGAGATCTACGGGAGGCACGAGAACTCCCTGATAGAGCCATACGACGAGCTCTCGCACAACAGGGTCACGGCGGCGCTGGCCAGGCTGGCGGGGGTGGAGTTCAAGCCGCTTAGGCCGGCGGGGGAGGCCCTGAAGGACCTCGTGGCCCCCAGATCCTCGATGCTGTGCGCCGGATGTCCGCACCTCGGGACCTACTGGGGCCTCAAGCTGGCTCTGGCCAGGAAGGGAGGCAAGGTTCCCATCGTGAACGGCGACATAGGGTGCTACGAGCAGGGAGGGTACGGCATAGTGGCCAAGAAGGTGGAGCCCAGCTTCTCCGAGGAGTCCAGGAAGTACGTCGCCGAGGCCCCGTACGAGATGATAGACACCAACTACATCATGGGCGGCGGGTTCGGCACCTCGATAGGCGAGTTCCACGCCGGGTACAGGGACGGAAAGATAGTGGGCCTCGCGGGAGACTCCACGTTCTTCCACGCCGACCTTCCGGCGGTGGTCGAGGCCGTGGTGAACAAGGCCAAGGTGCTCCTCTTGGTGATGGACAACAGGTGGACGGCCATGACCGGCCACCAGCCCAGCCCCACCACGGGCATCACGGCCAGGCGTCAGCCCACGAACAGGCTGGACATAGAGGAGGTCGCCAGGTCCATGGGCGTCCGCTTCATCAGGAGGGCAGACCCGTGGGATCTCAAGGCCATCCAGCAGGCCATAGAGGAGGCCCTCGACTACCTGTCCAGTCCCGAGGCCGACGGCCCCGCGCTGGTGATCGCGGACAAGGTGTGCACCCTGCAGGCCATGAGGCTGAGGGAGTACAGGCCCACGAGGACCTACGTCGTCATCCCGGACAAGTGCATAGGCTGCAGGCTCTGCGTGCAGTTCGGCTGTCCGGCGAACGCGTTCGACGTGGACACGAACAAGGCCTTCATCGACCAAGTCCTGTGCGTGGGATGCGGCATGTGCGCGCAGGTGTGTCCGACCGACGCGATAGTCCCGAAGGAGGGCTCCTGAGGGGGTGGTCACATGGGAGAGAGAGTGGGAGCGGGAAGGGCCGTCTTCCAGATGCTGGTCGCAGGAGTTGGCGGCCAGGGTTCCGTTCTGATATCTCACGTTATAGCCGACGCGGCCATCAGGTCGGGTTACAGGGTCAGGGTCGGGGAGAAGTTCGGCGCGGCCATGAGGGGAGGCGCCGTCTCCAGCCACATCAGGATGTTCAGGGAGGGCGACCTCGCCCCCCTGATACCGGAGGGGGAGGCGGACGCCGTCATGGCGCTGGAGCCGCTGGAGGGGCTGAGGATATCCTCGACGTACCTCAGGCCCGGCGGGGTCGTAGTCATGAACGTGGTTCCGGTGTATCCCATGGACGTCAACGCCGGGTGGGCCAGGTACCCAGACGTGGATGCCATCGTCGAGGGCCTCAAGGGGATGGGGGCCAGGGTCTACACTCTCAACGCCACAGACCTGGCCATTCAGGCGGGAACCGCGAAGGCGATGAACTCCGTGGTTCTCGGCGCCTTTTACGCGACCGGCGTTCTCCCAATCGACCGAGGCGTGCTGCTCGAGGCCCTGATGGAGGGCGTCCCTGAAGGAACTCAGGAAGTCAACAGGAGGGCCTTTGAGCTTGGGGAGCGTTCAGTCAGGTGATGCCCCCAGCGGGGCGTCCTCCCCCCTTTCTGAACTTTAACTACGCCAATCTAAACTTAGGTCGGGTGGGGAAGTGCTGAAGACAGCGGCAGAGGCGTTTGATCAGATACGTCGGCTTTAGGCGCTCACCAACGTTCTCCTCAGCTCCTCTATGCCCTCTCCGGTGTTGGCACTCACCAGAATCACTTCGTCTGCCCCCAGCTCGGCGGCGACGCGCCGGACTTCCTCCAAGTCCACTCTCATGCCGAGGTCGACCTTGTTCCCGACCAGCAGGATCCTCGCGTCGCTGGCGCCAGACACGGTGGCCCACTCGCGCAGGGAGTACAGCGTGCTCGGACGGCTCACGTCAAACACAAGGAGGACCATGCTGGCGCCCCTCCCCATCCCCTCGATGACCGGCCTGAACCTGTCCTGCCCCGCGAAGTCAAACACCACTAGCTTCACGTTCCCTTCCCTCACCGTGAAGAACTCGACCCCGACCGTCATCCTAGTGTCCTCGGTGTACCTGCCTGTGAGCCTCTTGGCCAGGGTCGTCTTCCCAACCCCGCTGTTTCCGGCGAGGACGACCTTCTTTTTGACTATCCCGGACATGTTATTCCCTCCTGCTGGCTCTGAGAAGCACAACCCCCCTCCCCTTGATCAGCTCCCGCGAGCGATAGCCGGATAGCTTTAGAGCGTACTCGAGCTCACCCCTCGTGGGTGGGAGCGAGCCCCCGAGGAGGGCATAGGGGATACCTATAACCTGTGAGTCCCCTTCCCGCAGGGCCTGGAGGAGAAACAGGGGAGCCTCTTCGGCTAGAACTCCATCGAGCGACTTTAAGAGGGCCTCAAAGCCGGCCCCAGCCCACTGAACCGCGTCTATGAGAACGGCAGCGTCGGCCTGTCCCTCCACCAGACCCGGGCTCGATCGTACCTTCTGCCCAAAAGATTCTAGGTCGGACTCTACCAGCCGGAGCCTGCCGGCCTCTGGCGCCCTCAGCGTTGACACTACGAGCCGCGCCGCCCGCAGGTCTCCGGGGGGAACACCCGCGACGATCTTGGCTCCGATGAGCCTCAGGGCGTCGACCGCCACCATCCCGATACCGGACCAGGGGAGGAGCACGGTCGCCGGTATGAGCCCCACGTCGGCCCATCTCCTTATGAGCTGAGCGTCCGTCATCCCCATCCCGAGGAGCGCGAGCGCGGACTGGAATCTAGCTACGGGGTTGTCGTACATCGCCAGCGTGGCCAACCTCCTCGTCTCGCGATCCAGCTTCGGTTGGGCTCCGGATATGAGGAGATCGGGAAGGGCCTCGAATGCAGACCTAAGGGAGCGCATGATCCGGTCCACCCAGGGAACCGTCTCTGGCGGCGGAGTGAGATCTAGAAACCTGCTAACTCTCCCGCCGACAAGTCGGACGTATCCTCCCCTTGCCATGGCCTCTACCACGGCCTCCATTAGCTCGGGATAGGCCGAGACCTCCTTGAGCTTGGAGAGGCTAACCCCCTCCATTCGCCTAGCGAGGCCGGACGCATAGAGGGCACGATAGCACTCGTATCCCAGGGACTTCACCAGGCTGTCGTGCCCGACCGCCAGCTCCGTCGGCTCAATCCCCGCGTACTCGAAGGCCCTCGCCTCAACGAGCTCAGGGGCGGCCCCCGTCATCAGGGACCCATACAGGCTACCTCACCCCCGTGGTCACCTCCAGTGCCACCGCGCTGCCCGTCCTCGATATGACCCTCCACCCCACGCCCGCCCCCCTGAGGGACCTCTCCAGTTCCTCCCAAGTGGGAAGCAGGTTACCCCCGAGCAGCCGACCCAATATAACCATTGGGAGGCTCTCACTCGATCTCAGCGTCTGAAGAATGTAGACCCGCCCCCCTGACCTCACTCCGGTCACGGCCGATCGCACCGCGGCCTCTGGAGATGAAGACCACTGAATCGCGTTCAGGAGCAGGGCTGCTTCTGGAGGGGTCCCAGTTCCCTCCACCTGCTTCAGGCACTCCAGTCCGGCCACCTCCGGCCCGGCCGAGAAGACTGTGATCGTGCCGCCCTCGTAGACCCCCCTCGTCCTGAGCGCCAGCCTGACCACCCTCTCCAGCCCGGGTGGAGCCGCGGCCATGATCCTTACGTCGCCCAGGATGGATCTGAGTGAGAAGACGTACTCTCCGAGTCCAGACCAGGGGAGCAGGAGGGCACCGATGTCGGCCCCCAACCCGAAACCTTCCACGGCGAGCCCCGTCTCTAGGAGCGTGAGTGGGTTGTCGTACATCGCCAGCGTGTGCGCGGGGTCTTGGGAAGGTTTCATCCCCGACCTGACATCTTCCGCGAGCTGGCTGAACCTATCCTCCAGTCCGGTGAGGGCTCTCTTCAGCCACCAAATTGACAGAGTGGGCCTGTCAGGCTCAGCCTCAAAGGAGAATATATCTTCGTACGACCTCAGCACGTCAGCGTCGAGGAGTAGATCGAGGATGGCGTCCAGAAGGGCTGGGTTCCTAACCGATCGGCGTATCCTTCGCCTGTAGCTTCCCTCTATCTCCTTAAGGAGCCCGGAGTCGGATAGAGCCGCGTAGATCCAGTATACAACGTAGCTCCTGAGTTCCCTGGAGGCCGCCCTCACCTCCCTCTTGTCCAGCCCGGCGTGTCGGAGCGCGGAGGAGTAAGTCCCCCTCCCGAACAGTCCCTGCGTGTAGAGGGCGAACAACGGGACTCCCTCTGGTCAGGTCGCGGCGCGCGCCTTCCTCCTCACCACGCCGAGCTCCTCCAAGAGCATTAGGACGTCTATGTCCTCAGAGCTAGGCCTGACCCTTCCGGAGAGGAGCGCCCTCACCCTGTCCATGTCGACCCAAGAGGGCGCCAGCGGAGCCCTCTCCTGAATCAGCTCGAAACCCACCTTGGAGAAGACAGACTCAGCCACGTCCACCTCTCTCACCATGCCGCCGCTCACCCAGATGACGAGGTCGTGATCCTCCCCACACGGCAAGAAGAACCTCCCGTCTGGGTGATCAGGGGGAATCTCGTGGACCCTCCCGCACTTGGGGCACCGGACCCTGCGCAAACCGACCCCCCCGGGGCTCTTGGGGATCTCAAGAGGTCTACATAATAACGTCTCAGGGTTGCGAGTCAGCCGATGAGAGGGGTCGTGGTGGCCGTCGGTTCTGAGAACCCGGTTAAGGTCGAAGCTGTGAGGAGGGCCTTCACCAGGGCATATGGGTCAGTTGAGGTTGTCCCAGTGGCGGTGAGTTCGGGAGTCCCCCCTCAGCCGGTCAACGATGAGGGGCCTATGGGGGCCCTCAATAGGGCGCAAGGGAGCCTGCGCGAAGTCTCCAGGGCAGAATTCGGAGTCGGAATAGAGGGTGCGCTGGTCGAACTATACGGGCAGACCTTCTGCACGGGCTTCGTGGCGATCGTCCGCAGGGACGGGCTGACTGGGCTCGGCACCAGTGGGTGGTTTCAGTGCCCTGACTACGTCGTCGAGAAGATGCTCGAGGGCGTCGAGTTGGGGAAGCTGATAGACGAGAGGGTGGGTCGGATCGGAGTAAAGAGGGCCGAGGGGGCAATAGGCATATTCACGAGGGGGCTCGTCTCACGGACGGACCTCTATGAGCACGGGGTATACATGGCATTAGCTCCTTTCTTGGCCGAGGGCCTGTGGAGCAGATCGAAGGGGCTGTGAGCTTCATGGATGGGTCAGCGTCTCACGCGCCCGGAGGTGCCTCAAGGTTGCCCCCCTCCTAACATCCACCTCCAGCTCGATTGACACCTGGTCGGGCCGGATCAGCAGAAAGTCGACTGTCAGGCCGTCGGCCCCCGAGGCTCCTATCCCCTCCAGGGCGAAATTGTAGACTCCCTGAGACTCATTGACGTAGAGCCTACCGTCTAGGGGTCTCATAGTCGATAACCCGAGCCAGCTGAAACTCCCGGTGAGGTTTGTGCGGACGGCCTCAACGAGCGAGCCCTTGTGCGCCCTCACTGCGATGGTGAGTCGACCGACTCCATCCTCTTCCCCCCTAAGCCGCAGCTCGACGATCTCCTCAGTTTCGTAAGTCAGTCTGACGGCATCGCCCCCGCTGACGGGGAGGCGGTCCTCGCTGACCACCGAAGGAAATTCTTCCTTGGTTCTCGTCGAGTATAGGACGGAGACGGCCAATCCCAGTACTAGCAGCAGGTAGGCCAGCTGGTAGCGATCCATGCCCGAGCGAACTGACTCCGCTGCGTTATTAACCCAACTTGGGGGGCACCCGGCCTGCTCTCAGCACCCCCCGACCCGTCCGTTTCAACAAAAGTCTTAATTAGGATCGACAGATTGCCCGTGGGGGGCAAAGACCCCTAAGACCCCCCGGCGGGGGATAGTAATGGAGACGAAGACCTTAGTCGGCGTTTTCATCGTCCTCCTGATAGTGGTCGGAGGACTGGCCTACATCGCCGGCAAGAAGGCGGCGCCACCCGCGACGACGGCCCCACCCGCGACGACCGCTCCGCCAGCGACCACGGCGCCGCCCGAGACCACGCCGCCGCCGATGGAGGTGAAGAACCCGGACAAGCTCATAGTGGCCACCATCGGTGAGCCCGAGACCCTCGACCCGGCGTGGGCGTATGACACCGCGAGCGGAGAGGTGATCTTCAACATCTACGAGACCCTCATCTTCTTCGACAGGGATAAGGTGGACCAGTTCATACCCATAATTGCCGAGCAGGTTCCGTCCGTCGAGAACGGCCTGATCAGGGACAACGGCACGACCATAGTTTTCCCGATCAGGTCGGGCATCAAGTTCCACTCCGGCAGGGAGCTCACCCCGGAGGACGTCGAGTACTCCCTCGAGCGCGTGCTCGTCATGGACAGGGACGGCGGTCCGTCCTGGATGCTCCTCGACCCGCTCCTCGGGGTCGAGACCACCAGGGACAGCGATGGCAACCTGATCGTCACTTGGGAACAGATCGACCAGGCCGTCGAGGTCGAGGGCAACAACGTCGTGCTCCACCTGGCCAAGCCGTACCCGATCACCGTGCTCTTCCAGATCCTGTCCCAGACCTGGAGCAGCATAGTGGACAAGCAGTGCGCCATCGAGCACGGCGCCTGGCCGGGGACCCCGGAGACCTGGCAGGACTACAACAACCCCGAGGTGCCTCCGCTCCAGGAGGCCGACTGCGGCTCCGGTCCGTTCATGCTCGACAGGTGGGAGCACGGCAAGCAGGTCGTCCTGAAGAGGTTCGACGACTACTGGAGGGGACCGGCCAACTTCAGCGAGTTCATCATCATGAAGGTCGACGAGTGGGCCACCAGGAAGCTCATGTTCCTCAAGGGCGACGTTGACATGGCCTACGTGCCCGCGCAGCACATGAAGGAGATCGAGGGCGCCGAGGGCATCAGGGTCTACAAGAACCTGCCCACGGTGTCCAACGCCGCGGTGTTCTTCACCTTCGAGGTCGATCCGAACAGCCCCTACATAGGCAGCGGCAAGCTCGACGGCAACGGCATCCCGCCCGACTTCTTCTCCGACATCAACCTCAGGAAGGCGTTCGCCTACTCCTTCGACTTCGACAGGTACATAGAGGAGGCTTGGTTCGGCGAGGCCGCGAGGACGCCTGGTCCAATCCCGCAGGGCCTGCCTGGCTACGACCCCAACCTGCCGATGTACGAGTTCAACCTGACCAAGGCCGAGGAGTACTTCAAGAAGGCCTGGGACGGCCAGGTCTGGGAGAAGGGCTTCTACTTCGAGCTGCTCTACAACGTGGGCAACGTCCAGAGGAAGACCGCCGCTGAGATGATCAAGGAGAATGTGGAGAGCCTCAACCCGAAGTTCAAGATCTACGTAAGGGGCGTCGAGTGGCCCGAATACCTCAAGGCCATGGTCAGGCGCCAGCTGCCGATGTTCATCATCGGCTGGCTCGCCGACTACCCCGACCCGTACAACTTCGTCTTCCCGTACATGCACTCCTCCGGAACCTTCGCCGCCTGGCAGGGCTACAGCAACCCGCACGTTGACGAACTCGTCGAGGAGCTGATCACGACCTCGGACCAGAACAGGAGGATCGAGATCTGCAGGGAACTCACCCAGATCTACTACGAGGAGGTACCCAGCTTCATCATCTACCAGCCGCTCGGCAGGCACTACGAGAGGACCTGGGTCCACGGCTGGTACTACAACCCGATCTACCCAGGAGTCTACGCCTATCCGCTCTGGAAGGGCTGAGTCAACCCTTCCACCCTCTTTTTTGAAGCTTGGTAAAGAATCTCCGAGTTTACCAGACCTCCTGGCGTTCAAGGGACCTTCCGCCAGCCGGCTGGCCGAAAGCACCTTTTGGGAACACTTTTTTACCATAGCGGGGAAAGATCCCCGCCCTCGGAGATCCGTCGGGTGAACCCGAATGGGAGGTATGAGAACTTACATAATCAGGCGGCTCCTCCTAATAATACCCACGCTGCTCGGCGTTTCAATACTCGTGTTCTCCGTATCAATGGTGTTCTCCCCCGAGGAGAGGGCCGCGCTGTACGTCGGCGAGGGAGGGTTCAAGGCGGCCGCAAGGATTCAGGCGATAATCAAGAAGTACGGCCTGGACCAGCCAGTCTACGTTCAGTACTATAACTGGCTGAAGAACGTTCTTCAAGGCAACCTCGGGTGGTCGAAGTCGCTGAACATCCCAGTCGCCAGGGCCTTCACCGAACTCTGGCCCGCGTCGGTAGAGATAGCGATCTACGCGGCCCCCCTCATAGTAATAACCGGAATCATGCTCGGGAGGATATCGGCCGTCCACAGGGACAGGTGGCCCGACCACATCTCGAGGATATTCGCTATAGTTGGTTGGTCCCTCCCCACCTTCTGGTCCGCGATCGTACTTCTCGCCATATTCTACGGGGCGCTGGGATGGTTCCCGCCGGGGAGATTGAGCCCCGAGGCGCAGAGCATTGTCCACTCTGCAGAGTGGGTGAGCTACACGGGGCTCTACACAATAGACGCCTTACTCAACAGGAACCTGTTCGTGTTCGCTGACGCGCTCAGGCACCTCTTCCTCCCCGTCCTCAACCTCGTCATCGTCGGAAACGCCGGCATAATGAGGGTGATGAGGTCCAGCCTGCTCGAGGAGCTCCACAAGGAGTACGTGATGGCCGCCAGAACCAGGGGGGTGCCCGAGAAGGCGGTGATAAACAAGCACGCTATGAGAAACGCCATGATACCGGTCGTCACGATGGCCGGGGTGCTGGTGGCCGGCTTCCTGACGGGGCTTGTCATCACGGAGACGGTCTTCGAGTTCAAGGGCCTCGGGTACTGGGCCGCCCACGCCGCCACGCAGCTGGACTTCCCGGCCGTGCTGGCGTTCGCCCTGTTCTCCGGGATAGTGTTCGTTGTCTCTAACCTCTTGGTGGACATACTCTACGCTTATCTGGATCCGAGGATAAGGCTGGGGTGATGTTGAGGTGGCAGGGAGTAAGGAGAAGGAGCTCGGCAGGGTGCCTTTGCGAGAGAGGGCGTGGTTCAAGGAGCTGGTTTTCACCCTCAAGAGAATAAGGGAGAGTCCGCTCTCTCTGGCGGGCCTGACGATCGTCGCTTTCTTCGCGATCATAGCCATATTCGCGCCGCTGATAGCCCCGCCCCAACCCGGCAGGGATCCATACGTCATGCCCAGGCATGGTTACTTGGCGACTCCAAAGCCTCCGAGCGACGAGTTCCCATTCGGGACCACCGAGGGCCAGTACGACATGTTCTACGGCTGCATTTGGGGGACTAGGACGGCCTTCAGGGTTGGCCTCCTGGTCGTTGGCGGGGCCCTGGCCATAGGGGTGACCCTCGGGGCCCTGTCCGGGTACTTCGGCGGAATCCTGGATGAGATAATCATGAGGATCACCGACATTATGTACGCATTCCCGGGGCTGATCCTGGCCATGGCGTTCGTGACGGCCTTTGGGGTCGGCCTGGACAACGTGATCAAGGCGCTCATCCTGGTGGGCTGGCCCACCTACGCTCGACTCACCAGGGCCGGAGTGCTTCAGGTCAGGCAGGAGGACTACGTCGAGGCGGCTAGGGCGATAGGCGCGTCAAACGCTAGGATACTGCTGAAGCACGTCCTGCCGAACAGCATCTACCCAGTCGTAATAGTCTCAACCCTCGACATCGGATCCATGGTGCTCACGGCGGCCGCGCTGAGCTTCCTCGGCCTGGGCGCGCCCATAGGCTACGCGGACTGGGGCCAGCTCATATCCATGTCCCGAAACTGGATACTGGGAGAGGCTGGCAACCCGTTCGCCTACTGGCACACCTACACGATCCCCGGCATCTTCATCTTCACGTTCGTCCTAGGCTGGAACCTGCTCGGCGACGCGTTCCGAGACATACTGGATCCGACCCTCAGGAGGAGGTGAGAATGCCCAACCCCGATTCCGATCCCGGCGCGCTTGAGGCGGTTGAGGAGAGGCCCGAGGTCAAAGCCTCGGCCCAGGAGAGGAACGTGCTGATGGAGGTCAGGGACCTGAAGGTCCGATTCTACACCTACGAGGGGGTCGTGAAGGCCATTGACGGCGTCGACTTGGACATCCTGGACGGGGAGACCCTGGGGATCGTCGGCGAGACCGGCAGCGGGAAGTCCGTCACTACCTACGCTATGATGAACCTCATCCCGCCCCCCGGGAAGATCGTCGCCGGCAGAGTCGTCTACTACATGGATGGGAAACCCCTGGTCCTCACGGAGATGGATGAGGAGGACCTCAGGAAGCTGAGGGGGGCCGAGATCTCGAGGATCTTTCAAGAGCCGAAGGCCGCCCTGAACCCAGTCTTCAAGGTCGGTGACCAGGTGGCCGAGGCCATCCTGATACACAGGATGGACGAGATGATCGGGAGGGCGATAGCGACCCTCGAGGAGGAGTCCAAGGCAGGCGGCCTGAGGGGGGCGCTGGCCAGGGCCAAGCTCGCAGTCATGAGGATGGCCAAGGAAAACCCCAGCGGCCTCGCCCTGAAGCTCCTCCTAAGGGTCCCAATCCTCAGGAGACTCTACTGGTCTCCGGTGAGCGCAGAGGCCAGGAGGGATGTTGTTAGACTCCTCGGCCTCATGGGGATCCCGGATCCGGACCGGGTTTACGACATGTACCCGCACGAGCTGAGCGGGGGGATGCAGCAGAGGATAGTGATAGCGACAGCCCTCTCCTGCAACCCCAGGATGCTCATAGCCGACGAGCCAACCACCAATTTGGATGTCACGGTTGAGGCCCAGATAATTGAGCTCATGAAGGAGCTGAAGAAGCAGTTCGGCTCCACGCTCGTATACATAACCCACGACATGGGGGTCATAGCGGAGGTCTCCGACAGGGTCGCTGTTATGTACGCCGGCAACATATGCGAGGTCGCCGACGTCTTCACGCTGTTCAAGGAGCCCCTCCACCCCTACACAAAGGGACTGCTTGAGGCCATTCCGATGCCCGGCAGGGAGCTGAAGGCCATCCCGGGCACCGTCCCCAACCTGATCAACCCGCCGACGGGATGCAGATTCCATCCCAGGTGCGCCCACGCGATGCCGAAGTGTAAGGAGCACAAGCCGAGGCTCATCGAGGTGAGGCCGGGTCACAAGGTTGCCTGCTTCCTCTACCACGATCAAGTGGCCGACGAGGGGGGCGAGGAGTGATGATCGCGAGGGAATACGCGGAGAGCTGGCTGGAGAAGACTCAGGGTGCCCTGCTCCGAACGATGGGACTCAAGAAGCACTTCCCAGTCTTAGGGGGAGTGCTCAAGCGTCCCGTGGCCTGGGTCAGGGCCGTCGACGGCGTGGACATCTGGATTCAGAGGGGGGAGACGCTCGGGCTGGTGGGCGAGTCGGGCTGCGGAAAGACCACCCTGGGGAGGACCATAATCAGGCTGCTCGATCCGACCGAGGGTCACATATTCTACGACCTGCCCGAGGAGACGATAAAGCGTATAATCGAAGCAGAGGAGCGCGGCGACAAGCAGGAGCTGAAGAGGCTGAGGGAACAGTTCGACCTGGCCGCAATGAAGGGCAAGAAGCTGAAGGAATATAGGAGAAGAATGCAGATTGTGTTCCAGAACCCGCTCACGGCCCTCAACCCTAGGATGATGGTGAAGGACATCGTCGCAGAGCCACTCGTCGTCCAGAGAATCGCGAAGGGCGAGGCGGCGATGGAGCGCGTGCTCGAGGCGCTCCAGGCGGTGGGCCTGGGCAGGGAGCACCTCAGGAGGTACCCCCACGAGTTCAGCGGGGGGCAGAGGCAGAGGATCGCCATCGCCAGGGCGCTGGTCCTAAGGCCGGAGTTCCTCGTCCTCGACGAGCCCACCTCAGCGGTTGACGTATCGGTCAGGGCCAGGCTGCTGAAGCTCCTCGGGGAACTCCAGGAGAAGTACGGCCTTACCTACCTGTTCATAAGCCACGACCTCTCTCAGGTGCAGGTGATCAGCGACAGAGTCGCCGTGATGTACCTCGGCAAGATCGTCGAGCTTGCGGACACGCAGACCATCTTCGAGAAGCCCCTGCACCCATACACCCAGGCCCTCTTCTCCGCGAAGCCTGTGCCCGACCCCGTGCTCGCAAGGAAGAAGAAGAGGATCGTGCTGAAGGGCGACGTTCCCAGCCCAGTGAATCCGCCGTCAGGCTGCAGGTTCCACCCACGCTGCCTCAAGAGGTTCGAGCCCTGCGACAAGGAGGAGCCGCACCTCATTGAGGTCGAGCCGGGCCACTGGGTGGCCTGCCACCTCTACCCGCCTGGGTAGGGGCGGCCCAAATTCTTTATTGACGCGAGAACAACCAGGGGCGTTGAGAGGAGGTTCAGATGCCTCGGAAGAAGAGAGCCAAGTCTAGACGCTTGATGGCCCTGGCGTTCATAGGGATCATGGCTTTCGGCTCCCTGGCCTACGGGCTCACGCTGTTGACGAGGGAGAACTACCCAGTCCCCCCCAAGGACGTAACAATCGAGCAGATAAGGTACACGTTCGACTGCCCCGGTAGGGCCATAATCAACAGCGCCATGATGCTCTCGACGACCCCCGAGGGCTTCCTGCTTGAGGGCGGGGAGGGCGTGCAGTTCTTGGCCGAGTACAGGTACCCGAGGGTCATGGTCATGATAGCGTTCATGAAGTTCGACAACAGCACGTCGGCCAGGCGGATAGGGGAGAAGATCGCGGACTACGCCGCCAACTTCACTGCGAACTACACGAGCTGGGAGTGCGACGTCGGGGGTGACGAGGGCCATGCGAGGTTCGAGTACCCCGGCCTAACTTGGGAGATGTGGTACTCCGGTGACTGGGTCATTGAGCTGATAGTTGGGGAGTCCGGCGGGATAGGAAGGCGGATAGCAGACGACGTAAAGGCCTGCATAGCCCAGCTACCTGCTAGGGCCTGAGCGCGGTTCCTTTAGTACAGAACCCCGCGACTGGAGTGTTAAGACTGGTACCACAGCGCCCCTCAGGTCCGCCCGGATCCGCGGGGGTCGTTGACTTTGAGTGGGCGGCAGACACAGGGGCTCTGGCCTACTGGGTTCTCGGCGCCCCCTCGCCACAGGGACCTGAAAGATTAGGTCTGTCAAACCGCTTGAATCTTGGGATTTCGGAGTTGGCCTCATGAAATAGCCTTTTTATTTGTGATCTTCAGCAGTCTTCAACAGCCCAGCCCTAAGGGCGGGGTGATATCCCCGGCCTAGAGGGGGTATGCAGATGTGGGGTAGAAAGAGAATAGGTGTAGCCGCACTGGCCTTCGTCCTCACTGTGCTCCTGCTTCCGCTCGGGACCATCTCTGCTCAGCCGAGGAAGGGACCGGCAGTCGACGAGGTCATAGTAGAGACCAGGGCCACTGGAGAGGTGGCGGTTGGCGACGTAGCCACGGGCAGACTCGACTTCTACGCTAAGTCTCTGGCCCCAACGGTCTACGAGGGCCTCCCGGAGTACCTCAAGGAGAACCTGAGGCTCATACCCAACGCGGGAGGTACCTGGGAGATAACTCTGAACCCGTACTATGAGGAGGGCACCCCCTACCTCGTCAACGTCGAGGGCAAGACGTACTTCAACCCCTTCGCCATCAGGAAGGTCAGGTTCGCGATGAACTACCTGATCAACAGGAAGTACTTGGTGGACGAGGTCCTCAAGGGAGGCGGCGAGGTTGCCTACTCGCCGATATCGCCCTCTCACCCAGCCTACAAGTACTTCGAGGACATCTTCAAGAACTTTGGATTCACTCCGGAGGGCAACGAAGAACTTGGACTTCAGATGATCGACGAGGCGCTCACCCAGGCCGCTGAGCAGCTCGGCGGTAGGCTCAGGAAGGTACCAGATCCAAGGGCCCCAGCTGGCTATTGGTGGACCTTCGACGGCGAGCCTGTCACCGTGAAGTTCTTCATAAGGATAGAGGACGAGAGGCACGAGGAGGGCCTCTACGTCGCCAGCCAGATAGAGAAGGCTGGCATCAAGGTTGAGAGGATAGAGGCCAACTTCCTCAAGTGCATCTACACGGTCTACTTCAGCAACCCTGCGGACTACGAGTGGAACCTCTACACCGCCGGGTGGGGCGCTACCGCCGCTTCTCCGTTCGTTGAAGGCGACCTGGCTTGGTACTACTCGCCTGAGTTTGGGTGGATGCCAGCCTACCAGATGGCCGGTTGGTGGGAGTGGCAGAACGAGACGATCGACAAGTTGACGGAGGACTTGGTGTTCATGAACGTCGCTAGTGCCGACGAGTACTGGGAGAAGGCTAGGAAGGTAATGGAGATGGGAGTGAGCGAGAGTATCAGGGTCTTCACGGCGACAACCATAGACTACTTCCCGGTCAACAAGGAGAGGGTGACTAGGATAGGCTACGATGCGGTGACTGGTCTGTGGTCCTTCTGGCCCTGGAGAACCGTAGAGACCGTTGACGGGAAGCTTAGGGTGGCGGTCGAGGCCCAGCAGGCGCAGATGTACACGAGCGCCTGGAACCCGCTCGGGGGTCTCGACGATGTCTACTCCCACCTGATTGCTAGGGCCACCTACGACCAGGGCGCTGCCAGACATCCCACAAACGCTGAGTACATGCCGGTGAGGGCGTCTTGGGAACTTCAGATCGACTACACCGTCGATGAGGAGGGCAACAAGGTCGGCAACATCGATGTGCCCTCCGACGCCGTCGTGTACGACTCCGTGAAGAACGAGTGGGTCACCGTGGGCTCCGGCCAGAAGGCCGTAGTCAAGGCCGTCATCAAGTACAAGCTCGGTAACTGGCATCACGGCATCCCGATGACACTCGACGACATCAAGTACGCCATTGCCTTCGCCTACGAGTGGTCTCACGAGGACGAGGAGGGCGACCCCTACTACCACCCAGAGTACGCCTCTGGCATGGCTCCTCAGCTTGAATACTACAAGGGCTTCCAGTTCGTGGAGCCCGACACCATCATCGTCTACGGCGACTACCTGCACATTGTGTCTGAGAACGAGACCGCCAGCTTCTACGTCTGGTGGCCCGTGCTCCCATGGGAGGTCTACGAGGCTGCCTCTTACATCATAGCCAATGGCGGCCCAGTCAGCGGAAACGAGTACAGCTGGTACAAGGAGGAGGGCAAGGAGTACCTCGACTTAATCTCCCCGGCCCACCTCGTCGACCTGAGGGCGGCCGTAGAGGAGCTGAGGCTCGAGGGCCACATACCCGACGCGCTGAAGGGAGGCATCACCCCGACTCAGGCTGTCGAGAGGTACAACGCACTGCTCAGGTTCATGGACCAGTATGGCACTGCATGGGTCTCCAACGGTCCCTTCATGCTCGTGAAGTACGATCCTCAGAAGATGTACATGAGGCTCGTCGCCTTCAGGGACCCGACCTACCCGTTCACAGAGGACTACTGGGTGAACAAGTTCTTCGTAGTCAGGGAGCGCGTTGAGGCTATCAACGCCCCAACGAGCATAACCGCCGGTGACTCAATTGACGTGACCGCGAGCGTGATAGAGTCTCAGGAGTATCCTGAGGTCAAGGAGTACCCAGCTGAGGAGGCGTACGTTGCTGTCAGGCTCAAGGACTCCGCTGGCAACATAGTCTACGAGACCGAGATGTCCATGGTGTCACCCGGCCAGTTCAAGGCAACAATACCGGGAAGCGCCACCGAGGGCAAGGAGGGGGCATTCACCATTGAGGTGCTTGCTGGCAAGACCTCCACTCTCGTGACCGGGACTTCCAGCGTTGACATAATCATAACAGCCCCCGCCCCGCCGCCGACCACCGAGGCTCCGACCACCACCGCCCCGCCCGCCACGACCACCGCCCCGCCCGCCACGACCACCGCCCCGCCGCCGACCACTGCTCCGCCAGCAGGGCCAAACTGGACCCTCATCGGCGGCGTCATAGTGCTGATAGTGATCGTAGCCGCCGCCTTCCTGCTGACCAGGAAGAAGTCCACTGAGTGAGGTGGACTTCCCCCCTCCTCTTTTCTTTAAATTTTGGGGGACAATAACAAAAATACCTGTCCTTCCCAAACAATGTTTTTGATCTGCTTGGCTAACCATTTTATATGCTGGTAGAACGCCGCACATCGGTGCTGGCTATTGGGGTACGGCCGGTACATCGTAGTTAGAGTGCTAAACGCTTTACTAGTGCTGGTTATAGCGGTCTTCCTAGTCTCCCTCATCTTCTCCAGCGTTGCAGACAGGGAACTCCGTGCGCAGATAGAGGAGCAAATTGCCGCCCAGATGAAGAACCCCGAGTTGCTGAAGATCTTCTCCGTGAACAAGACTGCGAGGGACATATGGTATCAGACGCAGAAGGAGATCCTCTACAAGAGGTACGGCCTCGACAGGCCCCTGCTCCAACGGGTCATGTCACGGGCCATTGATCAGCTCAAGCTAGACATGGGGAAGTCTCACACCCTCAGGTCCGCCACTGGATCCAGCGACGTGTCTAGGATAATACTGGAGGCCCTGCCGAGGACGATCCTCCTCTTCACCACTGCGACCATAATAGTCACGATAATCGGCCTGATCCTCGGCCTCAAGGCGGCCCAGAGAGCCGGCAGCATGCTCGACAAGTCCCTGTCCATATTCGCCCTGATCACCTACAGCTTCCCGATGTGGTGGGTCGGGATGCTCGCCATCATCTTGTTCTCCTACTACCTCGATCTGCTTCCCTCCGGCGGCATGACCTCCATACCCCCGCCGGAGGGCACGCTGGAGAGGATCGCAGACATAATCTACCACATGATCCTACCAGTGTCGACCGCCGTCTTGGTGAGCTTCGGAGGGTGGGCGTATACCGCGAGGAGCGTAGTTCTCAGCCAGTTCCAGGAGGACTACGTAATGGCCGCTCGGGCCAAGGGCGTGCCAGAGAGGAAGGTCCTCTACAAGCACGTGCTGAGGGCCGCGGCCCCGCCGATCGTAACGATGATGGTCTTCGGCCTCCTGGGCTCGCTGGGCGGCGCGATGATATCCGAGATAGTGTTCAACTGGCCCGGCATGGGGAGGCTGTACTGGATCGCGCTGCAGGAGCACGACGTCCCGGTGCTCCTCGGAAACACCACATTCAGCATAATCCTTTACCTCGCGTCGCTTGTCATAATGGACCTGATCTATGGCCTGCTCGATCCGAGGGTGAAAGTCGGGGCCCAGGTGGCGGTCTGAGATAAGGAGGTGTCTGGCGTGCGCTGGGAGGATTTCAAGGCCAGCCTATCGGACTTCTGGTTTGAGTTCAGGAGGGAGAAGAGCGGGATAGTGGGGATGGTCATCCTGATATTCTTCATAGTTCTGGCGGTCTTCGCGCCGTACATAGCTCCCGCCGACGCAAGCGCCCATTGGCGAGACGTTCCCTACTGGCAGAACCTCCCCAGGGCCGTGCCACCAGCCTGGACAAACGTGTTCTCCACCAAGAAGAAGCCACCCCACCTGATCCTGCAGCCTGCCTCCACCGATGTCCGCCAGATGGGGCAGATAACGGAGAACACATTCGTGTTCGAGTACGACTTCACCTACGACGACTATCCGACGGACCTAATGCTCCTGATATCCGCCAACATAACAGACCCTGCGAAGCCGCCCACACTCGTCCTCACAGCGACTAGGCCCGATGGGACCACGGTAGACCTGGTGTCCACCAAGCTCGCCGGGAGCGGGGTAGGAGAACAGAGGCTCTTGATCTCATCGCTGAAGGACTTCAAAGCCCGACTAGTGGGCTTTGCGAGGGAGTACGAGAACCCGGAGGTCGCCTCCACGCTGGAGTACCAGCTCATAGATCCCATGAGGATACTCTTCTCAGAGGCCAAGGAGGGCATTATGACTGCCAAGGGCGCAGCCCCCCTCAAGGGCAAGTACGTCTTCACCGCGAAGGTGTACACATTCAATCCGGCCGACGAGATTTCTGAGCCTAAGCTCGTCATGGCAGGCAAGGTCTACGGACTCTTGGGCACCGACACCCTGCGGAGGGATCTCTTCTCCGGCCTGGTCTGGGGAACGAGGGTCTCGCTTGCGGTGGGGATCGTGAGCTCCGTCCTGACCACGCTAATTGGAGTGATCTACGGGGTGGCGAGCGCCTACTTCGGGGGCTGGACCGACGAGGCGATGCAGAGGGTGGCGGAGATCGTCGCCTCGATCCCCGTTCTGCCCCTCCTGATCATCATCTTCGAGTTCTACAAGCCCACGATCTGGCCTGTGATCATTCTGATGACCCTCTTCTCCTGGCCTGGCACGAACAAGGTCGTGAGGAGCATGGGGTTCCAGCTCAAGGAGATGCAGTACGTCGAGGCGGCTAGGGCCCTGGGCGCCGGCGGCAGGTGGATAATACTGAGGCACATGATGCCCCAGATCTTGCCGTACGTCTTCGCCTCCATAGCTCTGGGCGTTCCCGGCTACGTGCTTCTAGAGGCGGGGTTGTCGTTCCTGGGATTGGGCGACGTCAGCAGGGTGACCTGGGGGCAGATACTCCACGACGCGCAGGGATCCGCCGCCGCCCTCAACGGGATGTGGTGGTGGGTCGTGCCCCCTGGGCTCGCCATAGCGATGCTAGGCCTCTCCTTCGCGCTCCTCGGCTCGGCGCTGAACAAGATCCTGAGTCCGAAGATGAGGACCCTGTGAGGTGTTTGCGATGCCCCTGCTAGAGGTAAGGAACCTGAAGGCCTATTACCTGACCAGTAGGGGGCCCGTCAAGGCCGTGGACAACGTCTCCTTTGATCTTGAGAGGGGGGAGTCCCTGGGTCTGGCGGGCGAGTCCGGCTGCGGGAAGAGCACCCTCGGCTTTTCCCTCATCAACCTGCTTCCGCCGCCGGGGAAGATCGTTGACGGGAGCATAAAGATAGACGGGATAGAGGTTGTGGGCAAGCCGGACGAGGAGCTTAGGAGGGAGGTCCGGTGGAAGAAGATCTCGATGATATTCCAGGGAGCCATGAACGCCCTCAACCCTGTCCTGACGATCGGCGACCAGCTCTCTGAGCCTCTAATATATCACCAGGGCGTGTCAAAGGTGGAGGCCACAGAGAGGGTGAAGGAACACCTCGAGCTGGTGGGACTCGACCCAGACATCTACAAGAGGTACCCGCACGAGCTAAGCGGCGGGATGAAGCAGAGGGCCGTCATCGCCATGGCCCTGCTGGAGCACCCGGACGTCATCATAGCGGACGAGCCGACAACGGCTCTCGACGTCATCGTTCAGGCTCAGATCCTCAATCTTCTAAAGTCCCTGAAAAAGAAGCTTAACCTCTCCATAATCTTCATCTCCCACGACCTGGCGGTCATATCGGAGATAGCCGACAGGCTCGCGATAATGTACGCTGGCGAGATAGTTGAGATAGGACCCTCCGAAAACCTCTACCTCAACCCGCGACACCCATACACTCAGAAGCTGCTGGGCGCGATTCCGAGGCTGAAGAAGAAGGTGGAGAGACTGGAGTTCATTCCGGGAGCCCCGCCCAACCTGATACACCCGCCATCGGGCTGCAGGTTCCACCCGCGCTGCCCGTACAGGTTCGAGCCCTGCGACAAGGAGGAGCCGCCGTTCATAGAGGTCGAGCCGGGCCACTACGTGAGGTGTCACCTGTTTGCCAAGAGGTGAGGAGCGTGGCGGAAGTGGTGGTTAAGGTAGAAAACCTGAAGAAGTACTTCCCGCTCAGGAGATCCGTCGTTGAGTTCCTTAGGGGATCTCCACCGCGGAGCGTGAAGGCAGTGGACGATATTTCCTTTGAGATCCACAGGGGCGAGGTCTTCGCGCTGGCGGGCGAGTCCGGCTGCGGGAAGACGACCACGGGGAGGTTGATCGTGAAGCTCCTCGAGCCCACGTCTGGGAAGATCTACTTCAACGGGACCGACGTAACGACCCTCAGCAGGGAAGAGGAGAAGGAGTACAGGAAGAAGGCCCAGATAATCTTCCAAGATCCCTACGGCTCGCTCAACCCGAGGTTCAGGGTCTACAACGTTCTGGAAGAGCCGCTTATCCTGCAGGGCATCGGAGAGACGAAGTCAGAGAGGGAGGAGCTGATCATAAGGGCCCTAGAGAGCGTGCGCATGGTTCCCCCAGAGGAGTTCTTGGGGAGGTTCCCGCACCAGCTCTCCGGAGGTCAGAGGCAGAGGGTTGCAATAGCCAGGGCGCTCATCCTAAACCCCGAGTTCATAGTGGCCGACGAGCCGGTGTCCATGCTAGACCTGTCGATCAGGGCGGAGATACTCAACCTGATGGAGGACGTGAAGAAGAGGTTCGGCCTGACCTACCTCTACATCACCCACGACCTTTCCACGGCTCGGTACTTCTCAGATAGGATCGCCATAATGTACCTCGGCAAGATCGTCGAGCTCGCAGATTCGGACACCCTAGTTGAGAACCCGCTGCACCCCTACACAAAGGCGCTCATAGCCGCCGTCCCTGAGCCCGAGCCCAGCATGAAAGACGTGATCAAGGAGATCCCCATCAAGGGAGAGGTCCCGAGCGCCGCCAACGTCCCGCCCGGCTGCAGGTTCCACCCGCGCTGCCCGTACAGGTTCGAGCCCTGCGACAAGGAGGAGCCGCCGTTCATAGAGGTCGAGCCGGGCCACTGGGTGGCCTGCCACCTGTACTCCAAGAGGTGAGGGGGCAATTTGAGACACCGCGGCCCCCCACCCACCATTTTCGCGCTCTCTGAGCCTCCTCCAATGGAGTCGATCGTTCCCCGGGCAGTCAGGCTGACTGTGCTGGGTCTGACCCTCCTTTTGATCGCTCTTGTGCTCTCCTTCGCCATGGTAATGGATTGGAAGACCCCGGATTTCCCAAGCGTCATGGTGGCGTTTATGTCGGCTGTGGCGGGGACCGTCCTGAGCTACTTGGGCCTGTATGGTCTCTTGGCGAGGCCTAGACGTGTTTAAGAACACTGGACTCAGCTAAACTCGGTCAGAGGGCCTCTTCCTCTCTCCTCTTGGCCTTCACCATTCTCTCAACCACTTTGGGGGGGAGGGCAACGTCTTCTGCCCTCATGTCCCCCGGCCGGAGGACGACCAACCCGCGCCCATCCTCGATGGAGATCTCGTACATCCTGAGGTCGTGGGGGGTCTGCCTCATCTTCTCGACCATCACGTACCTGCGCAGAACCCCGCTCCGCACGAACCTCCGAAAGCGGATGATGCCGTCGGCGACGTGCTCTATCCCCCAGCCAAAGGCCTCTGAAGTCGTTATGGCGTACTGGCTGACGGCTAGGACCGTGAAGTCCCACCTGGACAGGACCTTCTTCACGTAGTAGCTGTACTTCCTGGCCATAGCCGGCTTGTCGAGCCAGAAGGCGCTCATGCTGTCGATCACCAGCCTCGCCCTCCCGTAGCCTAGGTACCTCTTGGCCTTCAGGACGATCTCCACCAGGTCCTCCGGGTTGAGGGAGCGGAGGGACCACTGGTCGCTGGCCCTGCCCATGAGGGCGTCGATCACCACGGCCTTGCCCTCGGCGACGGCGCCCCTGAGATCCATGTTGAACTGCTCGGCCTGGCTCAGTATCGACTCTCTGCTCTCCTCCGTGGTCACGTAGACGACCTTGTCTCCCTCCTTAACCCCCTGCCACGAGAAGTGCAGGCAGAAGATGGTCTTTCCAGTCCCGGGCTCTCCCGTCACGGCTACGAGGAACCCCCTGGGTATGCCGCTGCCCAGCATGCCGTCAATTCCCGGGACGCCGGTGCTCAGCCTCTCTACGGGCACCTTGTAAGGAGGCCCCCTTCGGGCTCATAAATGGCGCGCTTAAGTGGTCCCTCTGCCGATGGGCGAGGTCGACCGAAGATGCGTCGTCTGAGTCTTGAGGAAGCGGGTGTGTTCCACGGGCACCTGGGGCCCTACCTGACCCTGGGGTACCTTGCGGGGGAGCTGGCCGTCTCTCAGCTCGATCCCCAGTCGGAGTTCGACCTCACGGTCAGGGTCGAGCTCCCCCTGAGGAGGCCGGAGACCTGCTTCTTGGATGGCGTCCAGTGCTCGTCGCGCTGCACGCTGGGCAAGCTCAGCATCGAGGTTGCCGAGTCCCCCTCCGGCAAGGGGATTTTCGCCACCTTTATGAACGTCAAGTCGGGCGAGAGGCTAGAGGTCGCCGTGAGAGAGGAGGTCCTAGCGAAGCTCCGGTCGATGGAGGGAAGCCTGAGCGAAGCGGTAGACTGGGTCCTCTCTCAGCCGGTGGATTCACTCTTCAGGGTGCGCCGCTCGAGGGGCCCGAGCCTGGGCTGACTTCCCCCAATTGAATCGCCTGCCAAGCCAAGAGGATTCCGAGCGCAGTCTTCAGGTCGCGAATGAGCCCCGTTCGGACCATGCGGACGGCCTCTCGAAGCGGCATTCTCACGACCTCCAAGAACTCGTCCTCCTCTAAGTCGCGTTCAACGTGCTCCAGGTCCAGCCCCAGGAAAATCGCCAACCTCTCGCTCCCGTATCCAGGGGTGGGGTACCCTTCGAAGAGCCTGACCAACCTCCCCGCCCGCAGGCCCGCCTCCTCCACCAGCTCCCTGGACGCGCACTCCTCTAGGGTCTCCCCCTCCTCCCTGGTACCCGCGGGGATCTCCAGGAGGTCCTCGCCCACCGCGTACCTCCACTGCCTCACGAGATATACGGCCCCCGCCTCCACCGGGACGACGGCCGCGGCTCCCGGGTGTTCGACGAGCGGCCTCTCCCTCTCTCCAGACCTCGTCCGGATTCGGATCGCCCTGACTCTTATCGGCCAGAGGACGAACTCGCCCCCAGGGCGCACCTCACCGCCTCTCTCCCCATCCATTGAGCCTCACCCCCCGTAACGCCCTCAGGACCTCGTTAACGAGCTTCTCCGCCTCCCCTCTCAACTTGGACTCGGCGGTCACGCGTATCAGGGGTTGCGTGTTCGACGCACGTATCAGCACCCACGATTCGCCGAACCAGGCCTTCACCCCGTCCAGCCGATCGACCCTGTCTGCCGCCCCGGCAATCTTCTCGGCGACGGCCTCCACCACGGTCCTCTTCAGCTCGTCTGGACACTCGACCGAGGCCGAGGTCATGTGGTACCTGGGGAGAGAATCGACCAGGGCGGATAAGGGGCCCAGGCGATCGACGACCTCGACCATCTTCAGCGCAGCGAACGTGGCGTCGTCTGTCCCGCCGAGTTCGATGAAGTACAGGTGCCCGCTCCGCTCCCCACCCAGGACCGCGCCAACCTCCAGCATCTTCTCCTTGACGAACGCGCTGCCCACCCTCACCTCAACGGGTACCCCGCCGAGCCCCTTCACGACATCCCTCACGACCGACGAGGAGGAGACGTCGAAGACGACGGCCCCCCCCGGGTGATCCTCCAGGTACATCATGCTCAGGATCGCGAGGGCTTGGTCTCCCGTCAGCACCCTACCGCGATCGTCAACGTAGGCGGACCTGTCGCCGTCTCCGTCGAACGCCACGCCCAGATCGTACCCTCCCCTCCGAACCTCACCCCTCAGCTCACCCAAGTGCTCGGGTAGGGGCTCCGGTGGGTGGGATGGGAACCTCCCATCTATCTCTCCATTCAGAACCCTCACCTCGCATCCAATTTGACTCAAAGCCTGTGGGGCGGTGAGAGCGGCCACCCCGCTCGACGTATCCACCGCGACTCTGTGCGAGCCGCCGACGGACGCCAGGTCGGAGATCTCCGTGACGTATTCATCCAGGATCTCGAGCCCTCTTCTGGTGCCCCTCTCCCCGGACACGAGCATACTGAGATCGGAAAGAGCCAGCTCCTCGACTACCTCCAGTCCGAACCCGCGAGCGAGCGGCTTAGCATCTTCTTTGACAAGCTTGAAGCCGTTCCACTCGGGGGGGTTGTGACTGGCTGTCACCATCGCTCCCCCTCTGGCCCCGAGTCTCCTGACGGCCCAGTAGAACGCGGGCGTGGGCACCATCCCGATGTCCAGCACGGAGCACCCGCGATCCAAGAGGCCCTCAATCACTCCGGAGGCCAATTGCGGGGAGGACAGCCGGCCGTCCCTGCCGACCACCACGTCGCCGCACCTGAGGTACTCTCCCAGAGCGAGTCCAACCCTGTACGCCCCCCCCGCATCTAGGTCTCTACCGTAGACCCCCCTGATGTCGTACTCACGGAAACAGGTGCGCGACAGCAGGCCGTCACTTCCCATAGCGCCTCTGCCTCCTCTGAAAGTCTCTGATGGCCCTGAGGAAGTCCACCTTCCTTAGAGCTGGCAGATAGGCCTCCATGAAGTAGAACTCGGAGTAGGCGGAGTGCCACAGGAGAAAGTTGCTTATGCGCTCCTCCCCCGAGGTCCTTATGATCAGGTCCGGATCGGGAACGTCCGGAAGGTAGAGGAACTTCTTGAACGTCCCCTCGTCTATCTCATCGGGGCTGAGCTCCCCAGCTTTTACCTTCCTGGCGATTTCCCTCACCGCGTCGATTATCTCAGCCCTCCCTCCGTAGGCGAGCGCCACGTTGACCGTCCGCTCCCCAAAGTCCCTCGTGGCTGACTCCAGCCGTCGGGTCGCTTCCTTGAGGTCCTCTGGGAGGAGATCGAGCCTGCCAATGAACCTAACCCTGACCCCCCTCCTCCTGAGGTCGTCGAGCTCGCTCCTGAGCCGGTCAATCTCCTCTCGGATGACTGACAGAACGGCTCTGACCTGTTCCGGAGGTCTCGAGAAGTTTTCAGTCGAGAAGGCGAAAAGGGTAACGTGCTTGACGCCGATCTCGTCGCACCACTCAAGTATCTCCCTGACCTTCGCGGCCCCGAGCCTGTAGCCCTCAGCGATGTCGAGCCCCATCGATCTGGCGAACCTCCTGTTTCCGTCGAGGATTATCCCGATGTGCTCAGGAATCGCGCCCTCACGGACTTTGCGGGACAGGTACCTCTCGTATACGGGGATCTGTATCCTTCCCAGAAGGGAGTAGACGAGGTCCCCCAGCCTGACCGTGAGAGACCTTCCTCGGATCTCGGCGATGGGACCTCACCCCAGGCGCTATCAGAGCTTGGTTAGCGCGACCTCCAGCTGCTCCCTCGGGATCTCGAACTCGACCACAACGACGCCGTCGCCGGAGTAGGATTCTGTGGGAGAGAGGCTCACGCCCTGCAGGGAGGAGAGGTTGGATACGGCGCGCTCGAGGACCTCTGGGCTCAGCTCACCCGTCCCCCCCGTCGCCGCAGCGGCCCGCAGCCTCACACCCCCCTCCTCGTCTATGCCGAGCGTGAGGACAACCCTCCTGGCCTGGACGCCTATGAGGTCTCCGCCGCCCGCCCTGAGCTTCAGTTGTCTGAGGCCGGAAGACGTGATTGCGAAGGCCTTCCTCATCCCCTCGTCGTCAAACAGCTTCTCACCCTCGGACAGCGTCAGGAGCTGCTCCAGGGCGGCCTTGGCCTCTTTGGGGGAGCCCCACACCAGGACCATCAGGTCATCTCTGAAGGCCGCCAGGGAGGCGTAGTCCCTGTCCCTCTTTCCATCCGGCATTCGGCCTACGGCGAAGAAGACGGTGAAGCCCGAGTGCCTGTATCTCAGAGTCCCACTCACGGCCATCGCCTTGTAGAGCCGCCTCGCACTCTCGTTCTTCAGTAGGTAAATCGTGGCTCTGGTGGGGACGGGAGAGTCGCAATCGGCCAGGCAGCCGCCCGGCGGGAGGACAAGCACCTCCACATCTTTTGGTGCGAAGGTCGCCCCCCTTACACCGAGAAGCTGTATGCTCGGCCCGGTGAGGTGCTTCTCCAGCTCGGGATCCCCCGACCAACGCCCAAGGAAGAGGGCGGTCACCTGATCCCAGCCCGTGGGCACCACATCCATCCATGGCTCGTGTTGGAACGTATACTCTCGCAGGGGGTTGTTACGAAGTCGCGGGTAAAGGAGCGCCACTGAGGCTACAGCTACTGCAACCAGCGCCAGGGCCGCGACTCTCCTCATCATGCTCGAGCGAGAACCGTCTTGGGATTATTTAAGGAAGATTTTGCGTTCTCCGTGCGGCGCTTCCGCCGCATCTACACCCTTACAAAGTATTTATCCCGCATGGGGGTGGTCCCGCGACGGAGATGGGACGCCCCTGGCACGCGATGACCGTCGAAGAGATCCTAAACGAGTTAAAGACGTCTCTCAATGGTCTATCCTCCCGAGAGGCGTCTGTTAGGCTTCGAGAATTCGGCCCTAACGAGCTTGAAGAGACCAAGAAGAGGGGAGTGTCGGAGATATTCGTCGACCAATTCAAGAGCGTCCTAGTGGCGCTCCTGATCTTCGCCGCCCTCTTCAGCGTCCTAATCAGGGAGTACGTGGACGCCGCTGCGATAGGAGCAATCTTGGTTGTGAACTCTATCCTGGGGACGGTTCAGGAGTACAGGGCAGAGCAGGCCCTCGAGGCCCTGAAACGGCTCGCCGCCCCGAGGGCAACCGTGATCAGGGACGGCGTGCAGGTGAAGATCGCCTCTCCCGAGGTCGTGCCCGGGGACATAATCGTCCTCCAGGCGGGCGACAGGGTCCCGGCAGACGCCAGACTCATCGAGAGCGCGCACCTGAAGGTGGACGAGTCGGTTCTCACCGGAGAGTCGGTTCCCGTCGAGAAGTTCGCGGACCTGGTGCTGGACGAGGACACCCCCCTGCCGGAGCGGAGGAACATGGTCTACTCCTCAACTGTCGTGGCCTACGGGCGCGGCAAGGCCGTGGTGGTCGAGACGGGAATGAACACGGAGATAGGCAGGATCGCGGCCATGGTGCAGCTGGAGGAGAAGGAGGAAACGCCCCTGCAGAGGAGGCTGGACAGCTTCGGAAAGAAGCTGGGGGGCTTCATACTCCTCCTGACCGCCCTCGTGACCGTCGAGGGAATCTACGAGCTTGGAGGGCTCGAGAGCCTGTCCGTCCTCGAGGAGGTCGTGCTGACCGGAATAAGCTTGGCAGTCTCCGCCGTTCCGGAGGGGCTTCCGGCCGTCGTCACGGTGGCCCTCGCCATAGGCGTTCAGAGGATGGCCTCGAGGAATGCCATTGTCAGGAGGCTGGCCGCCGTCGAGACCTTGGGGAGCGCCACGGTCATCGCCACCGACAAGACCGGCACGATAACCATGAACGAGATGACCGTCCGGCAGGTCTGGGTGTCGGGGAGGCTGCTGGACGTTGGCTCTCTAGAGCTCTCTTTGGCCCCTGAGATAAGCTTACACTCCCCGGTCGACGCCCTAGTAAAGGGGTCAGTCCTCTGCAACGACTCAGACGTTGAGGAGCGCGGTGGGAAGTTGGTGAGGGTTGGGGACCCGACGGAGCTGGCTCTTCTCTCAATGGCCCGGAACCTGAGAGTAGACCACAGGGAACTCAGAAGGCTCTATCCCCGCGTGGCTGAGGTTCCGTTTGACTCGTCGAGGAAGAGGATGACGACCTTCCACTCCATGGGAGGGGAGATGCTCGCCTTCACGAAGGGCGCGCCGGAGGTCGTACTCTCGCTCTGCGACAGAGTGCTCTGGGATGGGGGCGAGCTCAGGGAGCTTGACGAAGAGCTGCGGGCGAAGATAAATGGGGTCACGAGGGACATGGCGGCCAGGGCCTTGAGGGTCCTCGCGGTCGCTTACAGGAGGATCCCCGAGGGGGAGGAGCTGGGGGCCCACCAGGAGTCAGGCATGGTGCTGGTTGGCCTGGTGGGCATGATGGACCCTCCGAGGCCGGAGGTTCCAGACGCGGTGCGGAAGGCTAAGAGGGCTGGGATCAGGATCGTGATGGTCACGGGAGACCACGCGCTCACGGCCGCCGCCGTGGCGAAGGAGGTGGGAATCGACGACTCCGGCAGGGTCGTAACCGGGTGGGAGCTCGACTCAATGAGCGACGAGGAGCTCCAGGAGGTCGTCAGAGAGGTATCCGTGTTCGCCAGGGTGAGCCCCGAGCACAAGCTCCGGATACTGAAGGCCCTGAAGGCCGGCGGAGACATCGTGGCCATGACCGGAGACGGCGTGAATGACGCCCCCGCCGTCAAGAAGGCTGACATAGGCATAGCCATGGGCGTCAGGGGATCTGACGTGACTAGAGAGGCCTCGGACATGGTCCTGACGGACGACAACTTCGCAACAATCGTAAACGCCATAGAGGAGGGACGTCGAATCTACGAGAATATTCGGAAGTTCGTCAGGCTCCTCCTGTCCGCGAACTGGGACGAGATAATGGTGGTCTCCGCCGCGGCATTTCTGGATCTCCCCCTGCCCTTCCTCCCGCTCCAGATCCTGTGGCTCAACCTGCTGACGGACGGTTTGCCCGCCATGGCGCTCGGCCTTGACCCGCCAGACGAGGACGTTATGGAGAGGCCCCCAAGGGACCCGAATGAGGAGATATATCACGGCATGCTGTGGTACATCGTAGTGGCCGCCTTGGTCGCGGCCGCCGCTTCCCTCGTGCCATTCTGGCTCGAGCTGAAGGTGACCGGAGATGTTGCGCGTGCGAGGACGCTCGCCTTCACCATAGCCGTCGTCTTTGAGCTGTTCTTGTCCTTGAACTGCAGGTCTCCCAGGAAGTACGTCTACACATCTTGGTCCGCCATCACCGCCAACAAGGCCCTGTTGCTGGCGGTCGCATCCTCCTTCGCGCTTCAACTGGCCGCGATATACCTCCCCCCACTTCAGCTCGTGTTCAAGACCGCTCCGCTCAACTTCAGGGACTGGGTACTGGTGCTGATCGGCGCGTCGGGCGGGATAATCTTGTACCCTGGGCTGCTGGAGAGGGAGTGAGGGTTCGGTGACCAGGGAGTACGACTACCTCGCGGTTGGCCACCTCACGCTGGACGAGCTAGGGCGTGGAAGGTTGAGGATTGGCGGGGCAGCGGCGTACGGCTCCGTCTTCGCTGCCGGCTTGGGTCTGTCCGCCGGGGTGGTGTCCGTTGTCGGAGAGGACTTCCCGCGCGATAAGTTGGACTGGCTTAGACGACAGGGAGTGGATCTCTCTGGCGTCAGGGTTGGAGAGGGCCCCAGTACAAGATTCAGGATCGTTCTCGGGCCCAATAGAGTGGTTTCCTCCCTCTCTTCAAGGGCACGGCCACTACAAGTTGCCGACGTGGCGTCGTTTCGTGGGAAGGTCACCCATCTGGGCTCAGTGGCCGGTGAAATCTCGAAGCAGGTGGCGCTCCAGTGCGCGTCGTCGTGTGAAGTGCTTGTGATCGACCTCCAAGGATTCCTGAGAAGGTTTGATCCTTCGGGTCACGTGTCTCTTGCCCCCGAGGGGATCAGCTCCCTGGAGGGGATTCAGGCGGTTGTACACGCCAACGAGTTAGAGGCAAAAGAGGCCACCGGTTTGACTGATCCGCTACTGGCGGCCCAGGCTCTCTCTAGAAGGTTTGGGGTGGCTGCCGTCACGCTAGGCGGGAGGGGCGCTGTCGTGTCGGGTCCAGACGGTACCCTCGTCGCCAGGCCTCCGGCAGTTAACGCCGAGGATGACGTCGGCGCCGGAGATGTCTTCTCTGCCGCGCTAGGAGCGGCCCTGATTAACAGTGAGCGAATCGATGGTGCGGCAAGATTTGCCGTCGCCGCAGCCGCCGCGTCAACGAAATTCGCAGGCCCGGAGCCAATCCCGTCGGATCTCATAAGGAGGCTCGAGAGGGGGGTTCGAATAACCTACCTCAGCCGCTAGGTGGACACTGAATCCACCTTCACGGCCAATAGGTCGATCTGGCCCGCCCACCTTTCCCTCACCCCCACCACGCGCATGCCGAGCGACGTCAACCCCTCAACCAGGTGATCCAACGGGAGGAATGTCGAGTGGAGCCCCATCATTCTCTCAACCCCTCTCAAGATGCGAGTGGGGAATCTAGAATCGTCGAAATCGTAGACACCAAGCACGCCGCCGATTTTCAGGATCCTTACAGCCTCCCTGAGGGCCCTCATCGGCCCACGGATGTGGTGCAGGGAGTCAAAGAATATGACGAAATCGGCCACCTCGTCCCTTAGGGGCAGCATCCTGGCGTCCGCCCTCAGCACGGAGACGTTGGGCATGTCCTCCAGGCGCCTCCTCGCCGACGAGGCCATCTCCCTGTCTACCTCGACCAGGATGAGGTGTCCAACCCTGTCGGCTATCAGCTCAGCGGAGAGACCGTAACCGGCCCCCACGTCGACGCCGATCGCCCCGGGGCCGACCACGCTTAAGAGCTCGGAGACCGGGCGGTATACGCTCCTGAGCCCAAGGGAGTAGACGACGCGGTAGGCGAGCGGGGTCTTCTCCTTCTCTTCCTCCTTTCCCATCCGACCTCCGGCCGATGGAGGTGCAAATCACTTTAACCGTGCCCTGCCCGACCGGTCCGTGCGGGATCTCAAGAGCCTGATGCTGCGCAAGGTGATACACGCCGTCATGGCCCTGAGCCTCGCCGCACCGGCCGTGATCCTCCCCAAGCTGCCGGAGTCTCTGTTTCTCCTCCATCGGCCGTCTCCTGCCGAGGTTTATGGCCTCCTGATGATCGCCGCCGCCTGGGTCAACGCGCTGAGGGTCAAGGGGCCCGCCGTAGAGGTCACCCCGGAGGAGCTGGAGAGGGTACTGCAGAGGACTCCGGTGGGCCAGAGCGTGGACGCGGTGGTCAGGTGGCTGGACTCCAAGATACGCCAGCTGGAGAGGGAGTACGAGAGGAGGGCCGGTTGGGTCGGCCTCATGTACGGGGTCATAGGCGTTGGGGTCTCCTACTTCCTCTTCGGCTGGAACTTCCTCTGGGGGGTCGTGGCGCTCGCCACTACCGACGTCGCCTCGGCCGTCGTGGGGGCGTACGCGGGGAGGCTGAGAATGCCCTTTGCGTCCACCTCAACGGTGGAGGGCACGGTCGCCGGGTTCCTAGCCATCCTCCCGGTGGCCCTCCTGTTCAGGGATCCCGCGAGCGCCGTTCTTCTGTCTGCGGCCGCCGCGTTGTCTGAGGCCTACGGAGTGGAGGACAACCTCGAGGTACCCTTCGTCGTCTCGGGGCTCGCCTGGCTCATGCCCCGCCTGGGACTAGGAGTTCCGTGATGAACCTCTCGAGCGCGGCAACGTCCTCTAGGTAGACGAACTCTAGGGGGGCGTGTATGTTGTTGTCCACCCTGATGGCGCCTATGGCGACCGTGGGAACCCCCCTCGACGCGAAGAGGTAGCCGTCGTTCCCTCCCAGCTCTGCGGCCATCTTTCTCGTGCCCAAGGCCCTCTCCATGGCGTCAAGCGCCTCCCTCACGAAGGGGTGGTCGGGCGGGGTCATCCAACCGGTGTTCACCTCCCCCACGAGCTTCATCGACACCTCGAGGCTCAGCCTGGCCGCGGCGTCCGCGAGGAAGGACCTCAGCTCCTCGAGCGCCCGCTCTGGATCCTCTCCGGGCACGATCCTCATGTCGAACCCTAGCCTGGCCTCGCTCGGCACGGCGTTGTGCTTCTCCCCGGCGCGCAGCATCGTGACCGTGAACCTTCCCCACACCCTCTCCACGGGGGAGTCCGGCGGGCTCGGGAGGTCGGAGAGCCTCGTGGCCCTGTGCCTCGAGAAGCTCTCCAGCTCGCAGATGAGCCTGACCAGACCGTAGATGGGGTTTCTCGTCTTGTGCGGGTATCCGGCGTGCCCTCCCTTCCCCCTGACGGTTATCCAGCCGTCGGCCACCCCGCTCGCGCCCACGCTGAGGTGCTCTATGGCGGCGTCCAGTATGACCGCGGCGTCCCCCGTGATCCCGGCCCCCTCGACGACCTCCCTTATCCCCGCGCCGCCGACCTCCTCGTCCCCGACCACGATGGCCAGGGGGTTGTACCTCAGCTCACCCTCCCGCCCGCTCTCGACTATCCGCCTGAGGGCACCCAGCGTGGCCGCGATGGCAGACTTGTCGTCGGCCGCACCCCTCCCGTAGAGGCGGCCGTTAACCAGGAGGGGCTCGAAGGGGTCGATCTCCCTGCCGTCCAGGACCCACGGTCCCCCGGCCGGGACGACGTCGTAGTGGCTCACGAGCGCGAGATCCCTCTCGGCACCGGCGTCGAGCCTCGCCACGACGTTGGGTACCTCCTCCCCCACGATCTCGACGCTCAGGCCGATCTCCCTGAAGTACCCGGCCACCAGCTCGGCGGCCTCACTGTAGTTCTTCCTCTCGGTGGCGTCGGTGTCGAGAGCGACCAGGCGCTTGAGGACCTCAACCTCCCACTCCACGAGGCCCACCCGAACGTGCTCAGAGGTTCAGGTTAATAGACTGACGAGGGAGTAGGCGGGATGTCCGCGCGGGTGGCGCTCATCGGGACCGGGGTGACATCGAGGGTAGTGGCGATCTCGCTAGCCAGGGACGATCTCGCCACCTGGGTGGGCGAGCTGCTGATAGCGGATAAGGACCCAGAGGCCGCCAAGAGAGCCGCAGAGGAGTCCCAGGCCCTTACGAGGTCGAAGCAGGTCTCGTGGACCCAGCTCGACGCGCGAGACGTGGACGCGGTCGCCCGCCTGGTCAGGGGGTACGACGTCCTGATCAACGGGGCAATCTTCAAGGTGATCCCGCCCCTCACGAAGGCGGCCTTAGAGGCGCGAGTCCCCTACATTGACTTCGGCTCAGACAGGGAGACGCTCCAATGGCAGCTCTCCTTGAGCGAGGACTTCCGGCGAGTCGGGGTACCGGCCCTCCCCGCGATGGGCGGTTCGCCCGGCCTGATCAACGTCCTCGCGAGGCTGGCCGTTGACCAGCTAGATGAGGTCCGTGAAATCCGCATGAGAGAGGGCTGGATCGACCGGGTGGACTACGAGGCCCTGGGGATTCCACTCCCGGTGCCCTACTCCTTCGAGACGATTCTGGACGAGTTCGTCTACGGGGGTGAAGTGTGGACCGCCGAGGGGCCGAGGCCCACGCCGCCCCTGGGTGGCAGGGAGGAGTTTGAGTTCCCCGAGCCAGTGGGGAGGCAGCCTTGCTACTACGTCGATCACCCTGAGACGTGGAGCCTCGGGGAGACCTTCAGAGACCGCGGGCTCCAACTGGTCGACTACAAACTCTCGTTTCCGGATGACCTCCTCGAGAAGTACGATCTCTTGGTAAGGCTGGGGTTCGCCTCCGAGGATCCTCTTGATCTCCCGGGGTGCGGAAGGTCTCCTATGGAGATCTTGGAGTACCTAGTCAACAGGACCATCCAGGGGAAATCCTGGACCCCCGACGACGTAGACGTGATGGTCGTCACGGCCGTGGGGTCAATCTCAGTTCGGCCAGCTACGGTCGTTGTCACCGCATCGGCCGAGTCTTGGACGAGACCTCCAGCGTCGGCCCACGGCATCTTGGTGGCCGCTCCAGCGATAACGGCCGCCAGGATGTTGGTAGAGGGAGAACTGAAGCCTGGAGTTCACCTCCCCGAGCGCGCCATAGACCCGGAGCCCTTCCTCCGAGAGGTGGCCAGGTTCGGAGTCTCGGTGGACCTCACCGTGACCACGAAGAGACTCTCCCTCCAGCGCGAGGAGTAGGGTCGTCCCGATCCGAAAAATCATTTTACTTTAGGAGCCGTTGGAGAGTCCTGTGCCGACGGAGAGGCTGTACTACCAAGATCAGTACTTGAAGGAGTTCACCGCAATAGTCGCCTCGGTGGAGGAGCTCCCGGACGGCAAGGTAGGAGCGGTGCTGGACAGGACCGCTTTCTACCCCGAGGGCGGCGGACAGCCAGCTGACACGGGGGTTCTGGAGGGCCCCTCCGGAAAGCTCAAGGTTGTCTGGGCGGAGAATAGGGGAGAGGACGTGCTTCACATCGGCGAGCTCGAGGGGTCCCTCTCCCCGGGTGATGAGGTTAGGGGAGTGCTGGACTGGGATAGGCGGTACGCCATAATGAGGACGCACACGGCGGCACACGTGCTAATGCACGCGGTCGATCGACTTTTCGGCCGAACGGCGCTGGCCGGCAGCGGCCTGAGTGTGGGCTCTGGCCGGCTCGACTTCGCTGCGAAGATAACACGAGATCAGCTCCCCTCGATAGAGGAGGAGGCCAATAGAATAGTCCAGATGGACGCGGAGGTCAGGGCCAACGTGCTGCCGAGGGACAAGGCAGAGGAACTCCTAGCGAGGTACGGCGCGGGCCTGGGACCCGCTCAGGAGGGGATGGAAGAGGTAAGAATCGTGGAGATCGTGGGCGTGGGCGCGGACCCCTGCGGCGGGACTCACGTCGCGAGGACCGGGGAGATAGGAGGCATCAAGATCCTCAAGAGGAAGAGCAAGGGCAAGGGTGTGGTGAGGCTGGAGTACGCGGTCTCCGGGTTCTATTGAGGCCCCGGGGTGTATCCATTGCGTCCGCGGCGGGGTGTCGCGCTGGCAATCGCGCTGATGGCTCTGGTTCCGCTGATTGTGGCCGAGGCTCAGGCCGAGCCGACCCCCTGCAGGGTCACCCTGTACGAGGACGGGTGGGCCCTCGTCTCTGTGAATTGGAGTTCCGAGGGGTTCGTGAGCGCGATACCCCTGCTACCCGGGGCCGAGTCTCTCCTCGTCTCGGACAACGCGGGCGTTCCTCTGGGCTACAACGTCTCAGAAGGGATCCTCCTGGTGTGGGAGGTCTCGGACTTCGTCAACGTCACATACGAGACCCAGGCCATAACTGCCAAGGAGGGAGACGTCTGGACGGTGAACTTGAGCGTCAACCTAGGTACCTGCGAGATCCGACTCCCGAAGGGCTCGCTCCTAGTCGGAATGTCTGAGCTGCCCTCCGCGGTCACCTCGGTGGATAACAGGACAATAGTCTTCATGGAGACCCCCTGTTGGGTCTCTTACGTCCTCCTAGCGAGATCTCACGGACCACAGCCGGAGAGGGAGCTGAGATACCTTTGGGTCGGGATCGCGACCGCCGGGGCCGTCGTGGCGGCCGCTATAGCACTCTTCCTCCGGGCGCGAGGGAGGAGGACCTCCGGAGAGAGGCCCCCGCTCTCGTACGACGACATAGCCCTCCTCAGGAAGCTGGACCAGATGGGCGGATCTGCCTACCTGTCCGAGCTTAGGGCTGCCCTCGAGATGCCCAAGACTACGATCTGGCGCAGGGCTAGGAGGCTGAGCGAGGGGGGCTTCATCGAGATGGAGAAGACCCCGAGGGGGAGCATCCTCAGGATCACTGAGGAGGGCAGGAGGGTGATCTCCTGACCACAGGCGTCAGGCTCACGAAGATCAGGCTGAAGAACTTCAAGTCCTTCCGCAGCGCCGCCATAGAGTTCCCCTCCGACTTGACCGCCATCACCGGGCCCAACGGCTCGGGCAAGTCCAACGTGATGGAGGCAGTCATGTTTGCCATGGGCGCCAGGGGCAGCTGGCTCAGGTCCCAGGGGCTCAGGGGTCTAATCAGGAAGGGGGCCACCAGCTGCTCCGTCGAGCTGATCCTCAGGCACCCGGGCGGGGCGCTGAGGCTCGAGAGGAGGATAACGAGATCCGGAGGATCCTACAGGCTCAACGGAAAGTTGGCGTCCGCCAACGAGGTCAGAGACGCCCTAGCGGAGCTCGGCCTCAGGGCCGATGGACACAACTTCGTTAGCCAGGGCGAGGTCACCGCGGTAATCGAGTCGACCCCCAGGGAGAGGGCCGCTCTGATCCTCGAGATCAGCGGGATTGAGGAGTTCGAGAGGAAGAGAGAGGAGACCCTGAGAGAGTTAGAGCGAGTGGGGGAGCGCATCAGGGTACTCAGAGCGCTTCAGAGGGACAGACTGGACAGGCTGGAGTTCCTGAGGAGGAGGGCGGAGGCGTACCGCGAGAGGGGAGAGTTGGAGCGCAGACTGGCCTCCCTGGAAAAGGCGGTCCTCCTGAGGAGGATAGAAAGGGCTGAGAGGGCCCTAGAAGAGCTTCAACCCCCCGAGGCCCCCGCCATATCTGAGGAGGAGATTGAGGAGATGAAGAGGGAGGTCAGGCGAGCTGAATCAGAACTCAGGAAGCTGGAGGGCTCGGAAGAGCTCAAGAGAGCTAGGGAGGCCGCCACAATCAAGACGCGCATATTGACTCTTCGGGAGAGGCTTAGGTCGCTGGATGCGGAGCTAGAGGGAGTAAGAACCCTCTTGGCGACTATGGGGGCCTCTTCGCCGCCGAAGTCCGTGACGAGCCATCCGGATTACGTGGGGATAGTCGCGGAACTCGTCAGGCCTGTGAAAGGCTACGAGATAGCGTACAGGGCGGTCGCCGGGGCGAGGGTGTGCGACGTGGTGGTCAGGACCCTGGAGGCCGGGCTCGAGATAGTGAAGTCCCTCAGAGACGCGCGCCTGAACCGGAGGATAAGGGTGCTCCCGCTCGACGTCTTGAGGCCCCCGAGACCTGTAGATCCACCTGAGTACTCCCTCGGGCTGCTCAGGGGCTATGTCCTGGCAGAGCCGGGGATGGAGGGGCTCGTGGGGGCAATGGTCGGGAACGCCGTGCTTGTGGAGGACCTAGATTCTGTCCCCAAGTCTGACGTTGGCAGGTACCGCTTCGTCAGCCTGCACGGTGAGATCCTCGAGAGGGACGGCAGCATTCTGTCCTCTCCCCCCTCCCCCGCGCAGGAGAGGCGCCTCAAGAGGAGGCTGGAAGAGCTGCTGGAGGAGCGGGAGAGGGTCAGAGAGAAGCTCGAGGAGCTTGAGGCTAGGGCGCGGGAGCTCCCACCGCCGGAGCGTGCGCAGGAGGTTGAGGAGGTCCTGAAAGAGGTAAGGAAGAGGATAGATGAGCTCAGAACCGAGCTGGAAAGGGCCATAAGTTCGAGGCTGGCCTACGAGCGTAGGATGCGCGCCGTCGCCGAGGAGAAGGGGAAGCTGTCCCAGAGACTCGAGGAGCTTAGGGCAAGGCTTGAGAGCCTGGAGGGCGTGGAGCCAGCCGAGTCCGACGACCCCGAGTCGGAGTACGCCGCCGTGGCGGCTAGGCTTAGGACCATTCCGCTGGTCGGGCCCGACGTGTTGGAGGAGCTGAGGAGGGAGGAAGCGAAGGCCCGAGAGATGGATGAGACACTGGCCCAGCTGGAAGAAGCGAGGGCCTCGATAGAGAGAGCCCTCGACGAGATAGCCAAGGAAAGGGACCGGGTCCTGAGGGAGACCGTTGAGAAGGTGTCGAAGGCGTTCAACGATGCCATTGGAGAGATGTTCGGCGGAGAGGGCGAAGTCTGGCTTTCGGGCGAGTGGCCGAGACTGGAGCTCGAGGTCAGGGTTAACCTCCCGGAGAAGGGAGAGGTTCCGATGGAGGCGCTCTCAGGCGGAGAGAAGTCTCTCACGGCCCTGGCCTTCATATACGCCCTTCAGAGCGTCCGACCCAGCCCGCTCTACTTCTTCGACGAGGCGGATATGATGCTGGACGGCAGGAACTGCAAGAGGTACGCAGCCCTGCTGAGGAGGATGGTGACAAGGGGGTCGCAGGTGATCATAATCTCCCTCAAGAAGGACACGCTCGAGGAGGCGGACGCCATACTTGGCGTGAGGATGGTGAACGGCGAGTCGAAGGTGGTGGGCGTGAGGCTCGATGAGTTCGATCGCGTCGAATATAATTCTGAGGGTTGAGCGCGTCCTCTCGGAGTTCCGCCGAGCCAGGGACATGCCTTGGGCCGCCAGGACCCTCTACTCCCTGGCGGTCGAGCTTAGGAGGTTTGCCGACTCACTCGTGAGGCTGGGTGAGGAAGAGGAGGCTCCCCAGGAGACCAAACCCAGGGTCAGGCGGATTAGGCTCGCTCCCGTGGCCACCATTCCCGAGCCCCTTCTGGGGAGGGTGCCGGCCCGGAGGACCAGACCCTCAGAGTTCGCCGCGGCGATGGAGTGGGCGAGAACACTCGGGAGGAGGGCCGAGGACGGCCTCTCCAGGATAATCTCGGCGGCAATGAGCTTGGCGGAGCACCTGGACAGGGTGAGGTCCAGGCTTCTGGAGTTGATCGGCAGATCGGGACGCCGCGAGGTTCCCTTCCACGAGCTGGCCAGGGACAGGTCAGAGGCGGCCGGGGCTATCGTCTCCCTCCTTCACATGGAGCTGGAGGGGGAGGTCGAGCTTCAGCAGAAGATCCTTTTTGGTGAGATCCTCATACGGTTGAGGCGGGTTGACCAGACCGGAGTTGGTGATCGAGGCCGCGCTCTTCATCGCCGGAAGGCCGCTCTCGGAGGAGGAACTGGCCAAGGTCGCGGGTGTGCCCCCTGAGGAGGTGCCCGGCTGGATATCCCGACTCGAGGAGGCCTACAGGGACAGGTCCATAGCCATCGAGCGGAGGCCCACCGGGTGGTACATGACCCTCAAGCGTGAGTTCCACGACATCGTGGGGAGGCTGGCCCCGAGACCGGAGCTGACCAGGGGAGAGCTCAGGACCCTCGCCTTCCTCTTGGAGAGGGGCGGCATGTACCTGGTTGACCTCGCCAGGGTGAGGGGGGCGTCGGCCTACAGGCACGTCAAGAGGCTCAGGCGCGAGGGCCTGGTCGGAGTGAGGAAGAAGAACGGCAAGATGTACGCTTGGGCCACGAGGATGGCCAGAAACTTCTTCGAAGTGGCGCCCAGCATCGATAAAAATAGGCGGCGGTGAAACCCTCTGAGGTGCCTGCCCTGTCGGGCGGCGAGTCGAGCAGGGAATACGTCTTCAAAGAGCTGCAGAGGAGAGGGATCTCCAGCGAAGTCGCCGAGTACATGATCGAGAACCTGGAGATGGCGGGTATCTTGGAGGCCCTTGGGCTCCTCCTCCTGATGACGGCGAAGGGGGACGGCATACTCCAGAGGCTGGAGGATCTCGGAAGCCTCCAGGTGGAGGAGCTGAAGCCGAGACTCGCGAGCGTCGTGGAGAAGGTGGACGAGCTCGTTAGAGATATGGCCTCCGATCCCGACGTCGCCTCGAAGCCGGGTCCGCTCTCCAGAGCGCTGGGAAAGGCGTTCGGGAAGGGAGGGGTGGCCAGGCGGTACTCACCCAGGATAGAGTCCCTCATGGATTCGCTGGAGGCGGTTCTCTGGGCGATAGAGGAGGAGGCTAGGAAAGTCCTACTGAGGAAGCTGGAGACGCTCGAGGCAGATGCGAGGGAGCTGCTGGGCGCCGCCGAGAGGGGAGAGTTCTCCGAGATAGCTTCCAAGCTGAGGGGCCACCTGGCGAAGGTGGAAGAACTCCTGAGCTCTCCCCTGAAGTCGACTTCAGATCTCGAGGCCGCCCTTATAGAGACCCAGAGGATCGACTCAGAAATCAGAGAAATCAGAGAGGTTCTCGCCAGGTCCAAGGAGGTTAGGGCAGCCCTCGCGGCGGAACTCTCTAGGATCAGGGGACAGATAGAGTCGATCCGCCTCAAGGCGAGCAGGATAAAGGAGACAGGGATAGACCCCGTGTACATCGAGGACTCGGTGAGGTGGATCGAGGCCAGGATCGCCCGGATCGAGAACCGGTGTCCTCCAGAGGATTTGGAGTGCATGGAGACCGCCCTCGCGGACCTGAGATCTCTGGAGCAGAGGGCTCTCAAACCCCTGCTGGACGAGCTTGAGAAGCTAGAGAGACTGAGCTCAGAGTTTGAGAACACCTTCGCCCTGATCCCCGAGGCCGAGAGGGCTGCCGAGATGCTCGACGGTGAGTTCAACACGAATGCGTTCACCGCCCTGATAGGGTCGCTGGCGGTGAAGCTGTCCTCGATCAGGGCGGGTACGGTGGTCAGGGACTACGAGGACATAGAGAAGATCGCCCAGGAGGTAAAGAGTATCAGAGAGACTCTCGAACTCCTGATATTCATCAGGAGAGCCGAGCAGAGGTCCGGGCCCATCTCCCAGCAGCTGAAGCTCGTCTCAGACGGCGACGCCGTCCTGGCCACCATAAGGGCCGCCCTTCAGGTTCCCACCATGTCACCGGAGGAGAAGGCCAGGCAGGCGCTGGCGCCACTCAAGGAGGTCCAGAGAAAGCTGTCTGAGTACCTCGAGGCCGCGGCGGACGCCGAGAGGTTCTACCCATACTGGAGGGAGTACGTCCTCACATCCCTCTCCAGGACGGGAACTCTGAGGATGGCGGACCTGGTGAAGATACCGGAGAGGTGGAGGTCGTGGGTGATCGGGAGGCTGAGGGACGAGGGGCTCGTGGAGCTCGAGGGCGATCTGGTAAAGCCCTCAGGGGTCGAAGTCCCGAGGCCCAAGCCCGCTCCTCTGATGGAGGAACGACGCCTAGAGGCGGTTAAGCCAGCCGTACGGCCCCAGGAGCCTAGGCCGTTAGGGCCGGCCGCCGCAGAGGCGCCAGAACCGAAACTCGAGGAGGCGCCCACGCAAACACCCACGGCCCCGGCGACAGAGGAGGCCGCCTTGAGGCCCGCCATACCGCCCCAGGCTCCACCCTCAGCTCCTGAGGCGCCGCCTCCGACTCCAGCAGTCGACACGATAGCCGAACTGCTTGACCTTCTGGAGGAGAAGTTGGGCGCACCCGTCAGTTCAGGCTCGGTCGCCGAACTCAGAAGGGTACTCTCGGCGGGCGGGACCGGTCGCGCCGCCAGTGACCTGCCTGATCTCCTTAGCAGACTGGCGAGAAGGATACCCTGAGCACGCGTCGGCGATCGTTAATATTATTCCCATCCGGGCCGTCAGGAAGAGGTGGCCTAATGCGCTGGTTTGGAATAGGACTGGGCGGGGCAGGTGGTGCGATCATCGACAGGACATACGACACGTTCACGGGAGAGGCCCCGTCGGCCATGGTGGACGCCGTAGTTTTCAACACGTCTGTGTCCGACCAGGCCAAGCTTCAGGTGCTCAAGGACAGGTTCTACCTCTTTGGAAGATTCGGCGGCGCTGGGGTCGGCGCCAGGTGGAAGGACTCCATGAAGGCCATGCTGGAGCCAGAGAGCAAGGAACTCTTCATGAGGGCCGTCACCGAGAGGGGCGTAGCGAACTCGACGGCGGTGGTGCTCTCTGCGGCCTTAGGAGGGGGGACCGGCAGCGGGTCCATGCCGGTGGTGGCCGACTACGTCAGGGAGATACTCAGCGAGGGAGGCCCGCCCACTCAGCCCATAGTCTCCGTCGGCGTGCTTCCCTTCAAGTTCCCCAAGGAGAGCATGAGGTTTGCCTACAACTCTGTCATCGCGATGGCCAACATGCTCGGCAGAGTCGACTCGCTGATACTCTTGGATAACGAGACTGCCAGAGAGATAGTCCTCAGGGACGAGCCGGGGTTGAGCGACGAGCAGGTCCTCGACAGGATAAACTCCCTCGTGGGTCGCTGCATGGTCGCCATGTCCGCGGCCGACGTGGAGCCCTTGAGGGGCGGGTACAAGACCACCTTCGACTCGCAGGACCTGAAGTCCATCCTCAGGTTCTTCGAGGCCTCCCTCACGGTACTCTGCTACATGAAGGCTAGGGTGGAGTCCGTCGGCGGGAGCCTGGAGTTCCTGACGGAGGCAGCCCTCAGGGAGGGCTGCCTGGCCGAGGTCAGGGCGGGCACTGCCCTGAAGGCCGCCCTCGTGGTCAGGGGCCCTGAGGAGTACCTCAACGTAGACGCGGTGTTCGAGGCCAAGAGACTCCTGAGCGAGAAGATAGCTGGGGTGGACGTTAGAGAGGGGCTGGCGGTCGCCCCTGGGTCTAAGTACTTCGAGATAGCCATCCTGCTGGTGGAGCCGGAGCTGGTGAGGCTTCCCTCCCTCCTGAAGGAGGCCAGGCTCTACTACGAGGTGCACGAGGAGGAGCTCACCAAGATGGAGGATACGCCGAGGGAGGAGTTCGAGTCCTACGTGCAGGCGGTTGAGAGGCACCTGCTGACCGCGGCCGAGGCCAGGGAGGAGGCCGAGTCGGCCCCCTCGTCTTAACGATTTTTAACGGAATGCGCCGGCCGGCCGCGCGGGATAACCGTGGGGCACCTAGACCCCTTCTTCTACCCGGAATCGGTGGCCGTGATAGGCGCCTCCCGGGAGCCGGGCTCGGTGGGGCACGAGCTCCTCAGGGTGATGGTCGAAAACCAGAAGAGCGGCCTCTACAAGGGCAGGCTCTACGCAGTGAACCCCAAGGCGAGGGAACCCATCTTGGGCGTGCCCACCTATCCGAGCGTCACCGACCTGCCGGAGCCGGTGGACCTCGGTGTGATCGTTGTCCCTGCGAGGATAGTCCCGGCCGTGGTGGACGAGTGCGGCAGGAGGGGGATCAAGCACGTGATCGTCATCTCAGGTGGGTTCGCCGAGGTGGGAGGGGAGGGCGTCGAGCTTCAGGAGAAACTCGTTGAGGTGGCGAAGAAACACGGAATACGCGTGGTTGGCCCGAACTGCGTGGGAATAGTGTGCCCAGAGACGGGAGTGGACACCATGTTCCTCCCCTACAGGAAAGAACTGGGTGGCAGGGACCTCCTGTCCCTCCCGAGGCCCGGGCCGGGTAACATATCCCTCCTCACCCAGTCCGGCGCGTTTGGCGTGGCCTGCGTGGACTACATGGCTGGCGAGGGCCTGGGTCTGGCGAAGTTCGTCAGCTACGGCAACAAGGCCGACATAGACGAGGTGGAGCTCATGGAGTACCTGGCCGACGACCCCAAGACCAGGGTGATCGTGATATACGCCGAGTCGATCGAGGAGGGGAGGAGGTTCATCGAGGCCGCCAGGAGGACCGTCCCGAAGAAGCCGGTCGTGGTGCTCAAGGCTGGCAGGACCGGGGCGGGCGCCAGGGCGGCGAGCTCGCACACAGCCGCGCTGGCGGGGGCTGACGAGGTTTACTCCGCCGCCTTCAGGCAGGCTGGCGTCGTGAGGGTCTACGAAGTGGAGGAACTCTTCGACGTCACCAAGGCCCTCTCCATGCAGCCTCCGGCCAAGGGGCCCAGGATAGCCGTCCTCACAGACGGAGGTGGGGCTGGGGTCATGACGGCCGACGAGCTCGAGAGCAGGGGGGCCGTGGTCGTTCAGCTCTCCGAGGAGACCCAGTCCAGGCTAAGGGAGCTGATGGACAGGGGCGTGATCCCCCCCATCTCGGCCGTAGCCAACCCGGTGGACGTCACGGGGAGCGCCACGGACGACGCGTTCGTGGAGTCGCTCCGGATCCTCTTGGACGCACCCGAGGTCGACGGGGTGATAGTGCTCCCGCTGCATCACGTGCCGGGCCTCACGTCCGACCTCCCAGACAGGATCGCGGCCGAGGTGAGGGAGAGGCGGGACAAGCCCGTCCTGGTGGCTGACATCGGGCAGGGAGAGTACGGAATCGCCTACAGGGAGAGGTTCGACGAGCTTGGAATACCGGCCTACCCGACCCCAGAGAGGGCCGCGAGGGCGATGGTGGGCTTAATCAAGTACGGGGAGGCTTTGAGGAGGATTGGGGCTCTGTGAGGAGTCTTAGTCCTCCCCCTCTCCCCTGTCCGGCTCTCGGGCCTCCTCCAGCCTGACAGGCCGCACCACCTCCCCTTCCCTCTTTGGACGTAGCGCGTAATACAGGCTGGCGATTATCTTCACGGAGGCCGCGAGCGCTCCCCATACGAACCACACGATTATCGACAGGGCGATTAGAGTGAGGACGACCGCGCTCAGCAGGGGGAGGTACTTCAATATCGACAGGAGGATGACCGCCGACAGGACCAGCAGGAGGGTGGCGAGGGTCAGGATCGCCAGCATGTCCCTGGCCCTCACGTCTGAGCGCCCCTCCCTCGAGCCGGGTGTCCGCATGTGGTCAGTCTCCGAAGGTCAGCTGGAACCCGCTGCTCCCCCCTCTTGGGATGTACCTCGCGAGCTCCGCGGCCAGCGCCTGTATGTTCATGGACTGGAGGATGACCTTCCCCGGGCCCCTCAGCGTCGCCAGGAACAGCCCCTCTCCCGCGAACAGGATCGATCTTATCCCGCCGACCCTCTCGATGTCGTAGTCCACGCTAGCGTCGAAGGCCACCAGCTGCCCGGTGTCGACCTTCAGCACCTGCCCGGGCTTGAGGTCGTACTCGAGGAAGTCTCCCGCCGCGTGCACGAAGACAGTGCCGACCCCGCTGACTTTCTCCATTATGAGGCCCTCACCTCCGAAGAGCGCCGCCCCGAGCCGCCTCGCGATTCCCGGCTTGACCGTGACGCCGTCGGTGGCGGCCAAGAACCCACCCCTCTGAACGTAGTACTCGATGGTCCCGTCCAGCTTCAGGGCCGTTATCTTGCCCGGCACCGTGCCGGAGAAGGCGACCACCCCAGGGCCTCCCTCGGCCGTGAACTCGGTTAGAAAGAAGCTCTCCCCCGCTATCTTCCTCATTATCCCCTGGATGAAGCCTCCCCTGACCGTGGCATTCAGCCGAACGTTCCCCGACATGTGGTTAAGGGCGCCCGCCTCGGCGTAGATCGTCTCGCCGGGCTCCAGCTCCACCAGAACCATCTGAAGGTTATCCCCAATTATCTTGTACCTCATGATATCACCCCAGAGCCAGCCCCGGGGTACGTTTTATTCCTGCTCCGCCGTCTGATCACTCGAGCTCTATCTTGTCCTCCTCGATCCCCCACTCGTTCACGAGTATGTCCTTTACCTTCCTCCTGTGATCGCCCTGGAGGAGTATGTAACCCTCCTTGTAGGTCCCGCCGCAGGCGAGCTTGCTCTTGAGGTCCTTGAGAAGGCGCTTCATCATGTCCTTGGGAAGGTCGAGGCCCTCGATTATGGTGACGTGCTTGTGCCTCCTGCGCTCCGCCTTGATCCTGACGATCTGCTGCTCCTTCTCAATCTCCTCCCAGGCAAGAAGATCGATCGGGAGTCCGGTGATAGGATCTCTGAGCCTCTCCCCTTCGATACTCTCTTCCATGACCACTTTCTGGCTCTCCCCCCTCGGGCAGAGAATAATAAGCTTGACTCAAAGACAGCCCGCTTGACACCAACTCCCCGAGCAGGGCGGAGTGCTACGCTCGCCTAAGGGCTTCTGGCGCCCCTCTTCTCCCTGATATCTCTGAGTATCGGCATGTCCCTCAGGGCCCCTTCCGATAGGAGTTCCCACTCAATGCGGGAAGGCTTCTTTCTCTTCGGGGCCCTGATGACCCTGGTAGGGGTCACTATCACGTCCACCGGGACGTCGTGGTCGGAGGAGAGGACCCGATCAACCACTTGGAGGTCGTGGACCGTCGTCACCACCGGCGTGTCCTGTGTGACCGCGCCCACCTCGCTCAAGATGGCGAACTCTAGGTCGGAGTACCCGTGCCCCTTACCGAGCCTGCTCCCGTCGGGGCTGACGGCCACGGACCCGACAACCTTCATGTCGACGCTGACGCTCCAGGGATCGACGGGTCGGCCGTAGCGGAACGCCCCCCTGATGGTCGCTGCCCTTCGAAGTTCGCTCGGGGGGATCTCCCTCGGATCGAGGACTAGAAATCCCCTCCTCAGTCTGGGGGTGGCCATGACCACGACCTTCCCGTCGGCCAGCGCCATCCTTCTGACCGGGGCCTGGGGTGAGTCGGGGTTGCAGAAGATCACCCTCGCCTCTCGATACTCCGGGAGATTTCTCAGGTTCTCGGCAGCCCTCTCCGCGCCCTCGAAGTTGGGTATCCTACCCCTAATGGGCCTTGGGAACCTGGCGACACCCCTCTCTTCAAGTATCCTCCAAATCCACTCCCTCAGCGATGCCTTCTCGTCGACGCTCAGTCGAACCAGCCCCCCGATGGAATACCATACCCGCGAAGTTCCTCCTCGAGCCACTCAAAGTTCTCGGATACCAGCCCCGCGAGCCACTCGTGTCCCTTCGCCAGTTCGAGGGCCTCCTCTAGGCAGGCTGCGCCGACCTCGCCCGCCCTGCGAAATCCCATTGAGGCGTATCTGGCTCCCTGGACGGCGGTGGCAAGTAGGTCCGAGACTCGGGCGACCAGCGCCTCTGGACTCCCCCCGGAGTTGAACTCCTCAACGAGCCGGAGCAGCTCGCCCTGAACCCTCAAGACCGACGCTGCCTCTGCGTCCATCGACCCGCACCGATCCTTGCTCCAGGGAGGCAGGTCTCCGGTAACCGCCTCAGGTAGATCGTGGACCGCGGCCATCGCCGCGGATCTGTCGGGGCTAATCGAGATTCCGCGCTCTTTGGCCTGCGACGCGAGGACCAGGGCTATGATCGATGCTTCGAAAGAGTGCGCCGCGACCGTCTCTCCCGCTGATGGTGGAACCGAGGACTGAGACCAACCAGTCCTAACGAGCGACTTCAGAGCCCCTAAGGCCTCTATCAGCCTCTTCATCCAGGCTAATCCAACAAGCCGAAATTTAAACGGGCCCCGGATTCGGGGGTCAGGTGCGGAGTCGGTCGAAGCCCGTCCACATCACGCTCCACCCCCTCGTGGACCCACTGACCAGACTGGCCCCGCCGTCTTGGCTCTTAGAGTTCCTACTGAAGAACATCCCTAGGGCGCTCGACTTCACGTCAGTCTCGCTCGGACCTTCCTTGGTGGCCCCCAAGTCCGCGTACAATTACCTCAGGGGTCAGTTCAGATCGAACCTGATCCTTGACTTCCTCAGGAGGAGGTCTAGGGTGGGAGAGCCCTTCGGGAAGGCCCTTGGCGTCATGGCGGCTGACGCCTACGAGGAGTCCCTAAACTTCGTCTTTGGACAGGCTGAGGTTGGGGGAACCTACGCCGTAATCTACTTGGATCGGCTCGCGGCGGGAGCGGACTCCAGGCTCCTCGCGGTGAGGGCCCTCAAGGAGGCCGTTCACGAACTCGGTCACACCTTGGGTCTGGGCCACTGCGACGACCCGAGGTGCGTCATGAGCTTCAGCAACTCGATCTCCGACGTGGACCGAAAGGGGTGGCGGCTCTGCACCAAGTGTGAGCGGTCAATCTCAGGCATGTCCTCACTGGCTGGGGGTGTCTAGCTTGAGGGAGCTGGCCCGCCTCTCCGGAGAGTACTCCCTGCCGCTGGCTGAGGCAGTTAAGAGGGTTGTCTCCAAGCTCTTGGAAGCGGGCCACGACGTCGAGGTGAGTATCGAGGGTCCAGGAGTGGAGGTGAGGTTGAGGGAGCTCGGAGAGAGGAGGATCGGATCCATAGTGATGGAGAGGACAGAGGTGCTCGCAGAGGGGGACTCGAAAGCGCTGGAGGTGGTTCGGAGATCCCTCATGCTTGGCGGCGGCTAGGCCCCCTGAGAAGAATTCGGACCTCGGGCATCACGTCGTCCCTGAGCCACTCCCAGGCTATCTCCCGCTTGGAAGCCCTGTGGGTCGGATAAGAGCCCAGTCCCAGTCGCAGGACCTCCAGAGCCCTCTCCACGCCCCCTCCAGTGGAGGCCACCTTCAGGAGCGTCTCTACGACGGGGGAGTCCGCCAGCAGGACCCCAGAGGCTTCGGCCTCCTCGATCACCTCGGAATCCAGCTCGCTCCTTCTCCCCACGAAGAAGAGGACCGGCACCACCTTTAGGCTGGTGGCGTAGGCCAGATCTTCAGCCCTCGAGCCGAGTATGGCCACCTTCTCCGGCTTGGGTGGGGCCACCGTGCACTCCACCAGAATGGCCCTGTCTCCCGAGACGGCCACGACGTCTGGGGAGTCGGACGGCATGTACCCCAGCCAGACCGGATCGAATCCAAGGACGTAGAGCAGGGAGAACACGGCAAACTCAAAGTTCCTGCCGTCCATCCTGTCGGCCTGCCTCAGCCAGGTCCTCAGCCTCCTGAGCCCGCGATCGAAGTGGCTGTAGACGGCCATCCTGGCCCCGGCGAGTATTCTCCGGGGTACCAGTGGGACCTCGTCCACCGGCGCCCCGTCAAGGGTGAGCACGGCCGAGCCACCAACCGACCCAGAGAGGCGCAGACGCGCCCTCGACCTCACCAGCGAACCGGCCTTGGCAACCTCCTTCAGCCCCGCTCCCCCGTAATCACCCGGACTTTCGCCCCTCACTGCAGGGAGAAGCGATATCCTGCCAGAGAGGTCCTCGTGGTGTATTACCGTCACTATCGCGTCCCTCCCAGAGAGCTTGACGTCGGTGATTCCGGCGTAGATGGGGAGCAGGAATCTGAGATACCCGCGACCGGGCCGCCACGCCGCGACCCCCTCCGGGATTATGACCTCCTGCCTCACTAGGGCGTCGAGGTCCTCGTAGGCCCTACCGTCCAGGACCACAGGCCCGATCTCGTTTGGGGGTCTCGTCGAGTTGGCCAGCTCCCCCACCACCAGGGGGAATGGAAACGCCCACACAACGGCCTGCAGCCACGGGGGCCTCTCAGACACGGTCGCCTCTGTGGGCCTGAGGTTCACCCTCGCGCCCGCCACGCTCACCTGTCCGGATGAGGCGGATTCCATGAGACCCTCGAGGATGTCGGGTCCGGTCACCTCCCTGATGAGGACGAGGGAGTCCCCTAACCGGACCTTCTTCCTCCTCCCCGCCCTCCTGGTGGGGAGGGGGAGCACCCTGCCCGTCACGAGCTCAAGGAGAGACCCGCGCCTCGAGGCGAGCAGCCTGATGTCGAGGGATCGGTAGGTGCCCTCGACGCGCTCCATCAGCGTGTACAGCTCACTCCAGCCCATTTAACGAGAGGTTCAATTGAGCATTCTTATTAAAGGTTCCCCGCCCAGTCACCGGGGGCTGAGTTGGGCAGGCCCGCCGCGGAGAGGAGGGAGGAGGAGGTCAGGAAGGGACTCCGTGAGCTCCCGGAGGACCTGAGGGTCGCCCTGATCCGCTTCTACCAGGAGAGGAACCTGACTAAGGGGACGAGCAGGGCCCTCTACATCCACGCCTGCAAGGCCTTCATCCGAGAGATGGGAAAGAGCCCTCTCGAGGCTGGTGAGGAGGACTTCAGGGTGTTCCTGGAGAGGTTGAGGGCTAGGGGGCTGAGCGAGCGGACCGTCGCTACCTACATGGGTCACCTGAAGGCGATCCTGAGGTGGGCCAAGCCGGAGGAGAGCCCGCTGTCCTGGTGGAGGCCGCCCCGAAAGAGGTCGAGGGTTGAGAGGCTGAGGGATGAGCTCCTGAGCCCCGAGGAGGTCAAGGCCCTGGTCAAGGCGGCCCAGACCCCGAAGACCAAGGCCATGATCGCGGTGCTCTACGAGGGGGCGCTGAGGGTCGGGGAGCTGTGCTCTCTCAGGATGAGGGACCTGGAGTTCACGGACTACGGGTTCAAGGTCAGGGTGAGGGGGAAGACCGGGGTCAGGACCATCCCGCTCGTCGACTCCGCGCCCTACCTGAGGGCGTGGCTGCAGGTCCACCCCGACCCCGGGGACCCGAACGCCCCCCTGTTCCCAAGCACCTGGGGGGGTGGGATGAGCAGGATGTCGGAGGAGTCCGTGGCGGTCCTCGTGAGGCGCATAGCGAGGAGGGCGGGCATAGGCAAGAGGGTGCACCCCCACACGCTCAGGCACACCAGGCTGACCCACCTGGCAACCCAGCTCACCGAGCACGAGCTGAAGTCCTTCGCTGGGTGGGCCCAAGACTCGGGGATGGCGGCGGTCTACGTCCATCTGAGTGGCAGGGACGCGGAGAGAGCCATATTGAGGGCCTACGGTATAGAGAGGGCCGAGGAAGAGGAGAGGAAGAGGGTCCAGCCGCTCAAGCCCGAGGCCTGCCCAAACTGCGGGTACGTGAACCCTCAGGACGCGGAGTTCTGCCTGAGGTGCGGGTACCCGCTGAGCGAGAGGGCCAGGGAGGAGGCGATGAGGGGCAAGGAGCTGGTTGAGGCGGTCAAGAGGGCTCTGCTCTCTGACCCCAGGATCTCGGAGCTCCTGGTCAGGGCCCTGCGGCAGGTCTTGGAGGCCGAGGGGACTCGGGACTAGGGGAGGGGCCCCACCTCGGTCGGGTCCTCAGGGTGGGGCTGGTAACGCAGCCTGCACCCGGTCTGGTGGCCCCCGGCCCTCTCACCCACGGCCAGGACTGATGCGTTCGTTATTTTTCGAGTTTCGCGGGAGTTTCCTCCTGATCGGGACCAGTCAAGGCGAAGCTTCGCGCGTGTGAGACGCGAATAGGCCCGCCAATTATCAACAACTTTTAAGTAAAGTTGAGTAAAGAGGATCGGGTGGCCCCGGGGAGGCAGGATTCGGTGGGGATCACCTTGAGGAGGCGCAACATGCTCCTCTCCTTCATCAGGATGCTCGAGGAGAGGGGGATATTCAGGTTCGACCTGGACAGCTTCGAGTCCAGGCTCAGGCTGCAGAAGTACGTCTACCTGGCCAGGCCCTTCGGGCTGAGGCTGGGCTACGGGTACTCCCTCTACATAAGGGGGCCCTACTCCCCGGAGCTGGCCAGGGACTACTATGCCCTGTCGGGGGACGTTGAGGGGGAGCCCCTACCAGAGGGGTTCAGGGCCGAGGAGTTCCTGGAGTTCGTGAGGGGAAGAGACGAGAGGTGGCTGGAGGCAGCTAGCACCCTGCTCATGCTGGCCGAGGAGAGCCCCGGAGACCTGGAGTGGGTCCTGTCTCGGACGAGTGAGCTGAAGCCCTGGGCCGACGAGGGTTGGCTCCGGGAGATACTGGAGGAGCTCCTGAAGTGGCGCCTCCTGCCTACGGGTTCTCCCCTATCCTGAGCTTTCTCCTCCTTCTTCCCTCCTCCCCCACCAGCTTCGCGTTCATCTCGTCAACGGCTCTTGACTTGATGACCTGCTGATCTGTGGTCACCAGCCGGATCGAGTCCGGGTCCAAGAGGGCGTGGGCTGTGATGATCGAGTCCGCGTGCTCAATCTCGTAGTCCCTCTCGCGGATCTCCCCGGCGCACTCGCAGACCTCCTCATCGGGCCAGACGATCTTGGGGTCCAGCGCCTCGAACAGCTCGCGGAACCTGTGGACGGCCTCAACGGCCTCTGTCGGTTTAGGACGCTCCGCTATCCACAGGAGGACCTCGGCCAGAGCAGTGGAGGAGATCACGATCGTGGCGTTGCCCCTCTCTCGCTCCTTCCTGAGCCTGTAGACGACGCTGTGCCCGTACTCGTACTGGTCTCTGTCCGAGGTGTTCATGTAGGCTATGATCACGCTGGAGTCCAGGTGCGTCGTGCTTTTGTTCTCCATCCTCGCCCTTCACGTCGCTTTGTCCTGATTCCCTTATTAAGGAGGTTCATATTTGTTGAGGGGTGCCTTTAGAAGAATCATCTCGGTATTTCCGCGCGGTTCTCTCCCCTAGCGGCCCCGCGCGCTCGAGACGCCCCTCTTGTGAGTTTTGTGAGCCTTTTGGACATGGGAGGTTTCGCTCGGTCAGGCTGGGTCGACACCCGAAGCAGAGTTCACCATCATGTTCAACCTCTTCCTGAAATTCCGGAACATCCTGACTTTCCGGGCCGGAGTCTCCGGAAGATCCGGTAAGCCAGGACTTCCGGAACCCCCTAAAGATGAGATGGTAGATCGCACCCCGAGAGAATGTCTGACGCAGCTGCAACAGGCAGCCATCCGGGTCGGAACCCGAGCCTGAGGGAGGATGGGGTGCGCGCGTGGAGACGGGGGTCGATCCTCGCCCCCGTGGCAGCGGGGAGAACGTGCGTTACCACCTACCCACCCTCACCTCTGACGCAGCTGCAGCAGATATCGTAGGTCGGTGGACTTGGGTCCACCGGCCCCCCATATCCGACGCAGCTGCTGCGGACAAAATGCTCTGCAGTCACCGAGTTCCGGGTCATTTTGGGAGTTCGGTAAGCGCCTATGGGGAATTGAGGGTGTGGAAAAGGGTGATTGGGCGGGCAGCGTCACTCTTGATCCCTTATGGCCTCTCTTAGAACCTCCTCCCTCTCCTCGATTACTTTGAGAAGGGACAGCGCCTCTTCCAGTAGATATTCCTTTAGAGGCGTCTCCTTAGATATCCGTAGGAACGCTTTCAGAGCCTCCGTCAGGTCGATCTCCGCGGCCTCCCCATCGCAGGAGGAGTAGCGAGTCTCCCACCCGATGTTGTCCCGGAGGAAAACGCCGACGAACTCTTCCATCACCCGCCCCTCCCCAGCTTTTGAGAGTTCTTCCTCCGGAAGATAGAAGAT
>JAOZFH010000019.1 GCA_027491415.1 Thermoproteota archaeon
GGAGGGCCGAGGAGTTGAGGGACGTTCTGGAGAAGCTGGACGTCCAGAGGGTCGTCGCGCACATCAGGGAGGACAGGGAGTCGAGATGATAGTCGACGCCAGCTCGATAATCCGGGCGGCGAAGGAGGGCAGGATGCGGAGGCTCGCGGGGGAGTCCACGATCCCCCTGGCCAGGTTCGAGGTAGGGAACGCCATCTGGAAGGACGTCCGCCTCCGCGGGCTGTACTCTGCCGAGGACGGAGCGAGGCTCCTGGAGGTCCTCCTAGGACTAGTGGACTTGATGGACGTCGTCGAGCCGGACTACGCCCTGGCGCTGAGGCTGGCGGTGGAGAGGGGGATGACGTTCTACGACGCCTCGTACGTGGCCGCGGCCGTCCAGAGGAGGACTAGGCTGGTGACGGAGGATGTGGAGCTGAGGAGGAGGGTTGAGGGCCTCGTCGAGGCGGTCTCCCTGAGCGACCTCTAAACCGACTCGGACTCGGCGGTTCACAGGAGTTAAGTAGGATCGCTCGAAGTTTCTCCCGGATGTCGGGTGACTACTTCTCGAGGGTCGCGGACGAGTGGGATCACCTCGCGGCGCAGATGTACGACCCGAAGATCAGGGAGGCTGCGATCTCGGCCGCAGAGGTCGACGAGGACTCATTGGTCGCCGATGTCGGCTGCGGAACCGGGTTCATGATAGAGGGTCTCCTGGGCAGGGTCAGGGTCGTCTACGGGATTGAGCCAAACGAGGCGATGATCAGAGCCGCCTCGAGGAAGTTCAGGGGCAGGCCCGACGTGATGCTGCTCAGGGCGAGGGCCGAGAGGATACCCCTGGCCGACGAGAGCGTGGACGCCGCGCTCTCGAACATGGCCCTCCACCACGTGCCCGAGCCCCTCAGGGCCATACGGGAGATGGCGCGGATACTGAGGAGGGGCGGGAGGCTCGTCATAACCGACCTGGACGAGCACCCGTACGAGTGGTTCAGGGAGGAGATGGACGATGTCTGGCTGGGATTCGACCGTCGGCTCGTCAGGAGATGGCTGGAGGAGGCGGGGCTGGGAGAGGTTGAGGTGAACTGCGCCGGGGGAGAGTGCTGCACGGCGGAGCGAGGCGGCGCGAGGGTGACCGTGTTCTTGGCTTGGGGAATCAAGAGGTGAGGACGGCCGTGGCCTGCGCGAGATACGGGACGGAGCCTTTAGCCCATCAGGTCCGGGCCGGTGCAGGAGAGATTGAGGACCACTGAGGACCTCACCCGCTCTCCAAATTTTCGTAGTCGATCCCCTCGAGGAACTCGGTCACCTCCCGAAGGAAGGCTGAGAGGCTGTGATCGCTAAGGGGGAGCACCTTCCCCCTCACGTGCCTGTGGTGCGGATGAGTTTCCAGGCCCCGGTGGTGCGGGGCGTTATCGTACCTCAGCGGTACGTCTTCACCCCCAATCAGCGAGTAGCTGTACTTCACCACCCTGCCCCGCCGGCAGCCTCTCATAGACGTCCAACCTCAGGCCGCCGCCCAGGGCCACCCTCAGCTTGTAGTCCCCGCTAGACGGGTCGGATCTATGTCCATCCTTAGGAGCCTCACCGGCCCTAGTCTGGAGAGGAGATCGGAAGACTCAGAGATCCTCTCCAACACGCTGGGCAATAGACCTCAGCCTCTCCTCCAGCGACCCCAGCTCCTCCGCATCCGCTTCCCATCCGAGGAAGTCCTCGAGCGCCTCTGCATCCTCGGGCTCCGGCAGCCTCCCCGACCTCCACGCCTCCAGGAACTCGCGGGTCGAGAGGCCGTACCTCTTCTCCCTCTCCCTGATCCTCCTAACCAGCCACTTCCTCTTCTCTATGAGGTTCTCCAGCTCCGATATGGCTGCTTCGAGCCTCTCCATGTCACCCTCGGATTTAGGCGTTCGATAACTTGTACCTCCCGCGGCAAAAAAGTTTCTCGGAGCGCGGCCGGGATCGCGGTACCCCTCTACCGCTCGGGGGGCTATCAGTCTCCTCCGCGACTAGGATCGGCCCGCGACGGCGGCGTACTCGGCGATTAGGTCGTCCGCCCCCTCAAGCCCAGCGTCTCAGAGAAAGGCGGGTGAGGGGGTAACCGTGGTCGACGGCCTTGCTGCCGAACTTCTAATTGATTGGAAAGATGTAGGCCGTGTTCACCGTCACATCGGCTGTGTAGTCAGCCCTCAACACCTCGATC
>JAOZFH010000028.1 GCA_027491415.1 Thermoproteota archaeon
GATGAGAACGTTCCATTAAAGCTGATCAAAGCCCTGGGGAGCTTATTCGGGAATGTACAAACGGCGGGCGACTTGGGCATCCGGGGCGCCGGCGACGAGGAGGTCTTGGGGGCCGCCGCCGTCCCGCGCGAGCCGGGGTTCTCCCGCGCGGCGATGCCCGAGAATAGCCGCGGGGAAACTCATTTGGGTATCATGGTACCCAATATGTTATATGCAATTAGGGTATTCTAGTAGCCAAAATGGAACTGGGCCCCTTCCTCGACTCCTGGCTCGCGAGGGCGCCAGCCGTAGCCCACAGGTTGTCGACCGATCGCAGGGGGAAGCCTCTACCCAAGAGGTGGGCCTTCTACAGGCTCCGAAGGTTGGCCGAGGCGCACCTGAGGGAGAGGGCGGAGCCCCGGGTCATCCTGGTCCCCGGGCTCCGGGGGGTGGGGAAGACCACGCTCCTCTGCCAGCTATTCCTCTCCCTGTACGCCAAGGGCCTGCCTGTCTTCTACCTCCCGGTGGACAGGCTCTACAGGTCAGTGGGACCGGTCCTGCTCGAGGCCCTCGAGAAGATCAGCTCCAGGGTCGAGGGGCCGAAGGTGATCCTGCTGGACGAGGTCACGCACCACAGGGACTGGGCGGGAGACCTCAAGCTGGCCTACGACTACGACCCGGACCTCATGGTCGTGGCCGCCGGGTCCTCGGCCCTGGCGATGAGGGCCGACGTGGACCTGTCAAGGAGGGCTGGCTACGAGCCGCTGTTCCCGCTGAGCCTCTCGGAGTACCTCCTCGTCAGGGGGAGGCTGGGCAGGATGAGGGGCGGGCTCCTGGGGGACGTTCGGACGGCACTCCTGTCGTCCGACGCCGAGGAGCTGATCGAGCTTGAGGGGGAGATCCGCAGGGCAATCCGCGGCGACCCCATCGCGGTCACGGAGTCGTTCTTGGAGGTTGGTGGCCTCCCGGCCACCGCGAGGGCTCGGAACAGGGAGATCGCCGCCGGGATCGTGGTGGAGGTACTCGACCGGGTGGTCAGGTGGGACCTGGTGGAGGTGGCGAGCTTCGAGTCCGACACCCTGCCGGAGGTCGAGCGGGTGCTCGCGGCCCTGGCGTCGGAGAAGCCCGGGGCCGTCAGCATGGAGAGCCTGTCCCGAGACTTGGGGATCAACAAGAGGCAGGTCAGGAGGATTGTCGAGGCCCTCGAGAGGGCGGAGGTGATCTTCCGGGCCCCCCCGGTCGGCCCGGCTCGAGGGAAGATCAGGAGGGCCTGGAAGGTCTACTTCACCACGCCCACGCTCAGGTGGGGACAGCTGATGGACCTCATGCCGGGAGGCCCCTGGCCGGACCCGAGGTCCACCCTGCTGGAGGAGGCAGTCGCCGCGCGGCTCCACAGGATAGTCGGGACGAGGAGGGCGGCCTCGCTGGCCTACGGGTGGATCGACGGGGAGGTCGACCTGGTGCTCGAGGCTGCCGGGAGGAGGGTGGCGTTCGAGGTCGGGCTCGGGAAGAGGCTGCCGAGGAGGCAGGCCAGGGCCGCCGAGGAACTCGGGGTCGACGTCACGTACGTCGTGACGCTGAGGCCGGGCGTCTCCGAGGAGAGAGGCGCTGTGTACGTCCCCGCGTGGCTGGTGCTCTTCTGAGCGCCGGCCAGGTGGATCGAGCTCCTTCTCTCGATGGGGGGTGCCCTGACTGGGGAGGAGCAGGGTACCGGAGCCGCGGATGTTCAGGGAGACCTTCAGGAGGGCGAGGAGGGTGCTGGATCGGGCCGGCCTGAGGTACGCCCTGGCGGTCTACGCGGAGCCCGAGTTCACCGTCGACGTGGACTTCCTGGCGGCCCTCGATGAGCCGGGTTCGGCCAGCCTCATCGCCGAGGCCGAGAAGGAGGGGTTCAGGCCGGAGCCGAGCGAGCCGGGGCACTGGCACCACAGGCTCCGCCAGAGAGGTGGGGCACTTTCTTCGACGCGTTCAGGCCGCCCGAGTTCGAGCTGACCGAGGAGGTCTTCTCCAGGAGCAGGCTCGTGAGGCTGGGCTCCAGGTGGGGGACCTGCCCGGTAGTCTCGCCGGAGGACCTGGCGATACTGTTCGTGGTGGCCGGGAGGGAGGAGAGGGGGGACGTGCGGAAGGCCGTCAAGGTGTGCGCCAGCCGGCTGGCGGTCGGGGACTTCGACGAGGGCTACTACGTGAGGAGGCTGAGGCGGCACAGGCCGAGATATTTGGCGGTGGGTCTGGAGGTGCTCAGGGCGGCGAAGAGGTCTGTAGAGGGGCGTCGCTGACCGCTCGCGCGGGCCAGGGTGAGGTGAGATCGACCCCGGGAGTGGCTCGTCAGGGTCCGGGGCTCCGGGTACCCGATGACGAGGTCGCAGGCGCCTCGGCAATCGATCTAGCAGGGGGTCGAGGATCCTCCTGCGGCGAGCCCTCTTGCGAGGGCTGATCCGCGTTTGCCTCGGTCAAGTTTATGTCCGTTCCGGAACCAGCTGAGACGGTGCCCCGGCTTGGGCCCATCCACTGGCGACTTGGAGAGGCTGAGGAGGGCGCTGTCACGGCTCTCGGACAGACTGAGGCTGGCGACCCTGTTCGGCTCCATGGCCGAGGGCGCGGCCGGACCCATGAGCGACGTGGATGTGGCCGTGCTCCCCAGGGAGGGAATCGACAGGCTCGAGCTGGTGTCCGACCTGCTTGAGTCGGTGACCGGGGCGCTGGGCGTGACCGAGGACAGGGTGGACATCCTCTTTCTCGACTCGGTGGAATCCCTCCCACTCCTCTACAGGGCCGTCGTCAGGGGGATCCCCCTCTACTGCGAGAGCCGGGATCTCCGCGCGAATATCCGAGACAGGGTACTCTCTCAGTACCTGGACTTCGCGGTCTTCCTGGGGAAGATGGAGCTCGGGGAGAGGTTCAGGAGGGCGCTCTCAAGGTGGTTGGATGAGGCTGCACAGGCTCCTGCAGATCATTAGGGAGAATCTCGAACTCCTAGACGCTCGCATTGGGTCTGAGGGCGTGGATAAGATCCTGGAAGATAAATTCTACCTTCTGGCGGCCCTTCACGCGCTCCAGCTCGCCTCCCAGGCCCTGATAGACCTGGCCTCCCACGTGATCTCCGAGGCCGGGATAGCTGTGCCAGCCAGCTACTCTGAGGTATCACACCACCTGAGAGAGGCTGGAATACTAGACGAGAGCGACGCCCAGCTCTTCAGGAGGATAGTCGGCTTCAGGAACGTCGTCGTGCACCAGTACGCGGAGGTCGACCTCGGGTTAGTGGGGGAGGTGCTCAGGGGGAGGAAGTACATGGACATCGCGAGGCTCGCGTTGGCCATCTCGAGGTGGGCCGAGGAGAGGGGGCTGGACCCCTAGACGTCCTGATGGGCCCTATCGGGCTCAACGCGTTTCAATCTCCAGCCCCACCCCCCGGAGGGCCGCCTCGACCCTGCGCGCCCCCTTGACCCCCCTCTCCCTCATGGTCTCTAGGTACCCCCTCAGCCGCCGTTCGTCCGTCATCCTGAGCAGACCCGGGGCGATCTCGTCCAAGAGGGGGTACCTCAGGTAGATCGCGTCTATCAGGGTCTTCTCGGGCGTTGAGACCCTTATCCACTCGTCAATCTCTCTCAGGCGGACCAGGTCGTATCCGAAGTACATCTTCGGGGAGATCCTCCTCAGGAGGACCTTGTATCCGCAGACGACCCTCTCTCCCCCCCTCACCGCCGCCGACACCAGAGGCGAGAGCACGGTCAGGGCGGTCACCTGCGTCGAGGCCCCGTGGATCAGGGCTGCGGAGCCCAGGCCGACGTACGACATCGGCAGGGCCTTCACTACCATGTACGGCGACCTCTTGAAGGTGTACACGCCCCTAGTGAGCTCTACGATCTCCCCCATCCTCCTCAGCCTGTGAATGAGGACCTTCGCGTAGGCCTCCCCAACCGCCCCCTCAACCAGCCTGAACGTGAAGACGCTGGAGGACCTCAGCGTCTCCAGGAGCTGATGGTGCCTACGCCTCGGCGTGGCGCCTCACCTTCCTCACCACGGACTCGAAGCTCGGGGGGCGGCCGAGGAGGATCAGCTCCCTGAGGCCCTCGTAGTCGGGCGGAGGCGCCCCCAGCTCTGGCAGGAGGGATCTCAGCTCGGTCCCTATCGCGCGGTCCTCGCAGAGATCTAGGAGGTAGTACACGTCGTAAAGGTCCCTGGCCTTCCTCCTGTCCCGAAAGGCTTTGATCTTCTCCCTGAGGAGGTCGCAGGCGGTGAGCGCCCTCACGACCAGGCTGCCACCGTCCGTCATCCAGTAGTCCGCCTCGGTGACCTCGATCTCCCTGAATGGAGGGGAGGCTTCCAGCTCCACCTCGGCCCCTGACTCGTCTGCGACCCTCAGGTAGAGCACCCGCGACGGGGTGAGCTTGCTCCTCACCACCCTTACCCCAGGCAGCGACCTGAGCACCCCCTCCACCCATTCCGGCTCCCAGCAGTAGACGTCGACATCTATGGAGAACCTCTTTCCGCCGTAGACCCTCCAAATGGCTGTTCCCCCGTGGAGCACAAAGTCTAACCTCCTGGCCAGCTCCATCACCAAGAGGTCCTGGAGCTCGGCGATCCGGAGCAACCTGCCCTTGAGGATCCTGGCCAGCGGGATCTTGGAGTACGCTCCCACATCGTATTCGTGGACCTGGGTTACATATATTGATAACCGCGGTCTTTGGAAGGTCGAGAGAAGGATAATATATCGGACCCGAGCATTTTAGCGATCCAGCATGGGCGCGGCGATTGAGGCGGTCGGGCTGACCAAGAGGTTCGGCGACTTCACGGCCGTCGACCACGTCTCCTTCACCGTCGAGGAGGGCGAGATCTTCGGCTTCCTTGGCCCGAACGGCGCCGGCAAGACCACCACCATCAACATGCTGATCACGCTGATGAGGCCCACCGAGGGCACCGCTAGGGTAGCTGGCCACGACGTCGTGGCGGAGCCGGACAGGGTGAGGGAGAGGATAAGCGTGGTCTTCCAGGACCCCACGCTGGACAGGAGGCTGACCGGCTGGGAGAACCTGTGGATACACGGGAGGCTCTACGGCATCCCAGGGGACGAGCTGGCCGAGAGGATAGAGCGAGCTGCTAGGTTCACGGAGATCGAGAGGTGGCTGCACGTCACGGTGGACAGGTACAGCGGGGGCATGATGCGAAGGCTCGAGATAGCCCGGGCGCTGCTCTACGAGGCCGACGTGATCTTCCTGGACGAGCCCACCGTCGGCCTTGACCCGCAGACCAGGGCCAAGATCTGGGAGTACGTCAGGGCCCTCAGGAGGGAGGGGCTGACGATATTCCTCACCACGCACTACATGGACGAGGCCGAGAGGCTGTGCGACCGCGTCGCGATAATCGACCACGGGAGGATCGTCGCCATGGGGACCGTCGACGAGCTCAGGTCCATCGTCGGCGGGGAGGTCGTGTACGTTGCGGTCGATCCCCCGGGAGAGGCGGAGAGGCTGGCCGAGGCCATCCGGCGGGAGGGACTCGGATCTGAGGTCAGGGCCCTGAACGGCACCGTCTCCATATCCACCGAGAACGCCGCTCAGGCGATCCCCGCGGTGGTCTCGCTCGCCTCGTCCCTCGGCGTGGGGGTCAGGGAGGTGAGGTACAGGACGCCAGACCTCGAGGATGTGTTCCTCCACGTCACCGGCAGGAGCCTGAGGGACGAGGAGGCCAGCTTCTTCGACCACGTGCGCATGAGGCGGATGGCCAGGATGAGGAGGGCCGGGAGGTGACGTGGATGGCGACCGCTGAGGCGTACTTCAGGACGATCTCCACGATGTGGTACAGGCAGATCAGGAGGTTCCTCAGGGCCAGGTCCCGCGTGGTTGGCACGGCGGTGCAGCCTGTGATGTGGCTGGTGTTCTTCGGCATGGGGCTCGGAGGGGCCATGAGGCTCGCCGCCGCCCGGCCGGGCTCGGCCTCGCTGGACTACCTGTCCTTCATGGCGCCCGGCGTGATCATGATGAGCGTCTTCATGACCTCCTTCATGTCGGGCATATCGGTGATCTGGGACAGGGAGTTCGGCTTCCTCAAAGAGGTGCTGGTGGCGCCGGTCCCCAGGTCTGCGTCGATACTCGGTCGGGCCCTTGGAGACACCACGACGGCCGTGATACAGGGGCTCATCATCCTGGTCATGACCTCCCTGCTCGCACCGCAGGTGAGCCTCTCCGGGATCCCGCTGGCCGTGGCGTTCATGCTGATGGTCTCCCTGACCTTCACCTCCCTGGGCATAGTGCTGGGCTCCAGGATGAGGAGCATGGAGGGATTCCAGCTCATCAACACGTTCCTGTCGATGCCCCTCCTCTTCCTGAGCGGGGCCTTCTACCCCCTGAAGACGATGCCCGACTGGATGCGCTACCTCGCCTACGTGGACCCGCTCACCTACGGCGTGGACGGGTGCAGGGCCGCGCTGGTAGGGGTGGGGGAGCTTGGCCTTTGGACGGACCTGGCCCTGCTGGCGGTGCTATCGCTCGCGTTCACGGCGGTCTCGATAGCGGTGTTCGGGAGGACGACAATAGACTGACGGCTGCCGAGATCGCTCCCGACGCTCGAGTGAATCGAGTGCTTGCCGCAGAGCGCTGCCCCCACTCGGCACGGGCGAACGACTCCTCAAGTGGCGCCAGTTTCCCTGCGACGCTCTGAGGCCTGGCGTCTGGGCTGAGTTCGAAGAACTATCGTGAGGTAGGCGAGGACGCAGCGATGTATAGGCCCCCGGTACGTGTTAATCTGTTGGCTTGAGATGATACAGAATTTATCTTTCAGAGGAGAGTCGATGCGGTGGTTAGAATTGAAAACAGAAGGCAGGACCTGGATATTAGTGATCGTCGCATCCGCCGCACTAATCCTTTGTATTTTAGCCACTAAAGCCCCGGCATTCTCTCCACTAGGGGTAGATCCGCGGGACTTGGATAACCCGGCAAATAGCAGCAATCATAGGTCCGGGGGTGGGACATCTGTTGTATGGGCCCCGCCCCCAGAGCCGGTCCCCGGGAAAAGTGTGCCGCTAGAGGAGGCACTGGCATCAATGCCATCTGGACTCCATATGCCCAGACGCGTGCCCCACTCCCTCAGGCTGGTGGATGTCAGACTTGAGGAGGGGGAGATCGGCGTCACGGTCTATCTCACTTATGCTCCCCGGAGACTCGGCGAGGGGTACACCCTTGAGGACGTAATGGGGGCCGGCGGAGTACTCATCATAGCTAAATACTCCCCCCACGGAAGTGAAGAAAGTGGAAGAGAGGCCATAGACGCCTTTCGAGAGTACATTGGGGCTGGGGCCTCTCCGGTTGATCTCCTGCTTAAGAGAGATCCGACCATCGATCCGAGCGACATCGAGAAGATCGAACTCACTGAGAGGAACGGCACTCTGTGGTATGAGTTCTGGCTTAAGGACGGGAGTCATGTTAAAATTTTATTACCAAAATCCGATAAAATGATACTAAATGTAAACGGGACCGAGGTGTACATTAAGATAGTTGAGGACAGGAGCGTGCCGTTCTTCACCCACTACGCGCTCTTCTTCTCTAGGGACTGGAAGGTCAGCTACGTGATCCTGGGCAGTCCGGATATGCCCAGGTCTGACTTCATAGAGGTGGTGATCTCGATGATTGAGTCACCATCCTCGAGCCCCCCATGATCCTCTAGGCGATTTTTGAGCCTTCTGAGTTGAGATGAGCAAAAGAAGATGTCGTCCTTGCTTACGAGGCAGGTTCTCGTCGCATGGCGGCTCTGACCTCGGGACTCAGAATGGTTACGGGTCTCCTCTCCCTAGCGCCGCTCCCGCGCGTGCTGTAGCGGCTATCGAGGGACCATAGTATCTCTGGGCTGAACTCCTGCGCAGAGCTGGCTGGGGCTATTGTGACACCATACCAATGGGGTGGGGAGTAGGGCCACGGAACGCTCGAGGGGGGAAGATCGCTAGGATAATTGGAGGGCAGACAAGGACTCTCAGAGAGCTTCGAAGTGAGGCCAGAGGGGAGGATGGCTAGGGATAGGGATCCGTGAGCCAGACACCCGACCGTTGATCGCTTGAACGATCCGGTAAGACCTGTGAGATCTGTGCGGGACCGCGAACTGGCATTGCAGGAGAGGGTATGATGTGGATGAGTCCCTCCACCGTGGTCACTTGGCTCTCAGATCCTCGGGGTCGATCCTCCTCAACCCCTCCACGTCGTCATACGCCTCGTCGAACGACACGATTGTGGAGTCCAGACTCATCGCCGATGCCGCGTTCAGGGAGTCGAAGAAGGAGAGGCCGTACTTCCTCCTGATCCACACAGCCCTCATCGCCTCCAAGGGGGTGAGGTGAGTCGTTCGGCCGTCAAAGAGGGAGAGGAGGAGCCTCAGGTCTTCCTCCAATTCCAGCTCCATGGACCTCGATCTGTAGATCAGGGACATCTCAATCAAGGCCACCGATGAGAGGTAATAGCTCTCATCGGAGATTGACGCCTCTATAACGCGTGAAGCGACCTCGTGATGCTTGTCGGATCTATTTATGAAGGCTAGGAGGACGTCCAGCTCGATTAAGGGCATCAATCGATGACCTCCTCGCTCGCCAATCTCTCGGCGATTCTCTTGGCCTCCTTCCAGCCAAAGGGCAGCTGCCTTGACCCCTTCAACTTCCTGAAGGCCTCCCTTGGATCATCCAATGGGATGAGCTCTATTCTCCTATCGATAACGGTGAGGAGGAATCTCCTAGACCTCATAGACTTCCGCAGCCTCTTCGGGATGAGGACCCTCCCCCTGTCATCCATCTCCACAATGTGGGTAGACATCAGTAATAACCCACTTGTGGGAAATATAATATTAGCTCCCATGAACGGGGGTTAGGTCTCAAGAGGCTTCGCAACGGAGGGGGAAGTGCGAGCTGGCTTCTCACCTTCTAGGGCTTCTTGATCTACGGGTTTGTACCCTCTGCACACAGAGGTCCCCAGCTCGCTGCTTAAGTACACCCTGATATAACAGATGTTTAGAGGGTCACAATGCCCAAGTTCAAGCGCATGATGTGCGGCGAGGTCATCGCCGCCGAGACCAGGGAGGCCCTGCTCGACGAGGTCTCGAAGCACGCCTGGGAGGCTCACGGCCTCGAGGTCACGCCCGAGATCAGAGAGGTCATCCTGTCGAAGATAGAGGAGTGAGAGCCCTCATCCCCCCTTTTTGGCTTGAGTTGAGGATCAGATTGGCTTCTTCGGCTCGAAGGGCTTCCAACCCAGCTTCCTCCTGAACTCGTTGATCAGCTCTATCGCCTTCAGCTTCTCCTCCCTGCTCATCTTCTTCGACCTGAGCACGGCCAGGAAAAGGACCCTAGTCCTGGCGTTGATCGTCCTCCTGGAGACCCCGTGCTCCAGGTCCTCCTCCAGCTCCCTCAGTATGCCGGCGACCTCCTCTGCGCTGTCCAGCCCGGGCTTCCCGACGTCCTGGACCTCCCTTCCCAGGTAGAGGTGTCCCTTCTCCACGACCACGAACTTGCCTCCCTCGTAGGTGATCCTGCCCTTAACTACGCGGTCGTAGAACCTCCAGTTGTCCGCCCACTGTGGATCCCTCCTCTCGAGCTCCTCCAAGACCATGGACCTGATCTCCCTGGTGGTCGTCCCGTCGGTTACCCTCGACGCGACCTCCTCCGCGATCTCCCTGGCGGCCTCTGGCGTGGCGCCGGCCGCGACGCAGGACCGCTCGATCTTGGACGGGTCGAAGTCCTCCAGAGACCCGTCCATCTTCACGACCCTGATCCTCTTCTCCCCGCCAACCTTCTCCCCCTCGCCCGTCTCGCGGCACCCCCGGCCCCACACTGGCGGAAGGGAAAAAGGTTCGCCCCCTCTCAGCCCGGTGGCGCTTTGGCCAGTCCCCGCCGCGCGGCCGGCCCCCAGGCGCCGGTCCCGCCTCCCGCGATGCGCGGCCGCCTCGACTTCATTCTCCGGTGGGGCGGGCCTCTCCCCGCTGTCTCAAAAGGGATCTCCGGGCGCGCCGCCGCAGACCGAACGCGTGAACTCTCCCAGAACCCCCCACCGCGGTTCCTCGCTCGGGAGGGACTGGGCAGCGGGCTGGGAAATCATCGCGCCCGCGGGTACCGTTGTAGGGCCCGCGCTCGAGGCGACCGCTGGGTCACTCGCACGGGAGGTTGAGCCTCTTGCACACCGCCCGCCTGTACAGTACGAGTCCCTCGGCCATCCGCCTGAGGGACGAGACCCTGGATCTTACCTCCTTGGCCCTCTCACGCGCCTCTTCTGCGCCTGCCCTGCACTCCTCTAGGCGAGCCTCACAGTCCGTCAGCCTGCGATCGAGATCCGCGAGCATCTCTAACTCCTGATTGGCGGTCTCTAGTGCTGACTCGCAGTCCCCCGGGAGCTGGATGGAGCTGGGTAGGTGCAAGCCCTCTAGGCACTCAGCAAGGCCCTTCAGGCAGCCTCTGACCTCCTCAATACCTTCTCTGGCGGCCCCGATCTTTGCAGGATCTCCCTTCAATTTTTCGAGCTCTCTGGGGAACTCGTTGAAGGCCCTCAGGATCTTGTCCCAGTCTCTGAGGTCCACCCCCATCAGGAGGCGGCCTCCTCCCCACGTGTTGGGGTTAAGGATGGAGCTCATTATGGAGTAGATCCCGCCGACCGCCTTGACCAGGTCGGTTGGGACCGGCCCGCTCGCAAGCTCCTCTGCCAGGTACCCGGCGGAGGTTCCCAAGGAGCCGAGGAGCCTCCCCTCCCAGTCCCACAGCCCCCTGAACCTGGTTGGGTCTACGTCGGTCTTGGCCAGCTTGAGGACGCTCGAGACTCTCCTCAGCGCGCCCATGAAGCCTTTAAGGGCCCCCGCCCAATCGTCCAGCGGGGCCTCGAGGGACTCCAGCTCCGATTCCAGCCCCCGGGCCGCGCGCTCGACATCCGACCTGCGGGCCCTCAGGCCGGTCCTGAGTCGATCGACCCTGTCCAAGGCCTCCCTGAGCCTCAGCTCGCAGTCCCTCCTCCTCTGCCTCCTCCCCTCCATCTCCTCCTCGCAATCTCTTATCCTCCCCTCAATCCTCCTCTTCTCCTCCAGGAGTCTAGCCATCTCCCTGTGGGCGTCCACGGTCTCTCGAATGGCCTCCCTTCGAGCGTCCAACTCGCTCAGACTCCTCTCGAGTTCGGCGATCCTGGCCCTCTTCCCCGCCAGCTCTTGGTCGATCTCGCCGATTCTCGACTCCGCAGAGGCAATCTTCCCCCTCAGGTCCTCCCTCTCCGATATCTCCTCGGAATGCCGTCTCTCAAACTCTCTAAGCCTCTCCTCAGCCCTCTCAAGGCGGCTCCTAGCCCTGTCGAGCGCTCTGCGCCTGTGCCTGGTGGCCCCGCCCTCGAGCAGCTTACGCTCCCTCTCCCGGACCCTGCCCTCTATCAGCCGCTCGTGCTCCCTCAACCTCTCTCTCGCCCTTGCAAGCCTCTCCCTGGCCCTCTCCACGGCCCTCACCCTAGATCCGCTCCTCGGGTTCTCCGCGAGCCTCTCCTCTGCCCTGCGGAGCCTCTCCTCTGCCCTGTTGACGGACCGCTCCATGCCCCGGTGCCTGTACCCCCTGCGTAGGCGCTCGGAGAACCTTCTCACGCTCTCTCTGAGGTCTCTCAGACCCTCCTCAAGCCTCTCCTCGGCCTCCTCAACGCCCTGAGCGGCCAGGTCCCTCTGCCTGCGGAGTGGCTCAAGCCGGCGGAGCCTCCTGTCAATAGCCTCCAGCCTCTCCCTTGCCCTCTCCGCGCTCCCCTCCAGCTCCCTCCGCTCGGCCTCCAGCGAGCCTATCTCCTCCCGAAGCCTCCGGATCTGCTCATCGATCGACCTCCTCTGGGCGTCCACCTCCCCGCGGAGCCTACCCTCCACCTCGTCCGTGCTGGATACCCCCCTGAGCCCCTCGGGGACGCGGTGTGAGGCCTCCCTCAGGCGCTCCTCCACCCTCTCAAGGTCCCTCCTAACGCCGTCTATCCCCTCGCAGGGGTCGGCAGGCGCGGCGGGAATGGGAGGAACTGGGCGGAGCCTGCGCCTCGCCGTCGCCACCGCGACGGCCGCGCCCAGGGCCGCGATTCCGGCTATGGTCAGATGCCTGGCATCCTTCCAGCCCCCGCCGACCTCGGGCTCGGGGGTCGACTGCGTCGCGCCTCCGGCTGGAGGGACTGGGCTGGAGACCCTCAGCTCCAGGGATGCCCGGTTGTTGTACTCGTTTGACTCACTCACCTCGTCGTCTGGGTCGACCGTGGCCGAGATCGTGAGGACCCCCTCAACGGCGGGCCTGTACGTGAGCGTCACCTCTCCGGAGGAGCCCCCCTCAACCATCAGGTCGTCTGAGAATATCGGGGCGCGCGAGACGCCGTCGCTCACGCTCACCCTCACGGCGCCGTCGAGGAGCCCAGAAGACTCAAGGACCCTCAGGGAGATCAGCACCTCACCCCCCCGCGAGACCTCGAGCGGGGTCGCGTTCAGGGCCACCGTCAGGTCTGGGAGCGGGCCCTCCACGTCGACTGAGTATCTCCCCAGCTCGATTCGCTCGCTGGTCCTCGGGTCGAGCAGCGATATCTCAATTACCCACTCGCCCGGCGTCTCCAAGGACTCCGTGAACTCCATGAGTCCCGCGGGGTCGACTGCCCCCTCGTGAACCGATACCCTCGCGCTCCCCCTCGGCCCCCTCAGCGTCACTTCCAAGTCGGCTGGCTCGCCCGGGGCGGGAGTCACCGACCCCCTCACGGCCAGGTCGTCTCCAAGCGGGAGCGAGGGTGGGAGGCTCACATCGACGAGTTTGAACGTTTCCAGGGGCAGGAACTCAACGGCGAGCTCTGCGAACCAGGCCGCGCCTCCAGCCGCGGCCGAGACCTCAATTACGCACTCTCCAGCCAGGTCTGCCGTGGCAGACAGCTCGACGTTGAAGGGAGGGACCCCCGTCACCGTGTCGGGGGTCACGTCGGCGCAGGGAGAGCTGACGAGGAGGCTGGCGAACTCGGGGGGAGGTCCCACGGGCTCGACCGACGCTCTGAGCGTTGTGGCCTCTCCGACCCTCGGTTGGGGACCCACTTGGGATAGGGTCACGTTCAGCTCCCCGATATCGACAGGCACGGCTGCCCGCGAGCACGTCTCCCCCGCGCAGGCCAGGACGACCACCTCATACTCCCCGACCGGAGCGTCACCCGCCGCGGAGACGGTGAGGTTCGCGCTGGCGCTGGCCCCCGGGGTCAGCCACACGGCCTCGGGGCTGAGACCGCAGGAGATGAACCTCGGGGCCTCTACGGTCAGGATAACCTCTCCGACGAGATCTTCGGTTCCAGTTACCAAAATCTCCGCCCAGCCCGACCCACCAGGAGGGAGCCAGAGGCGACCCGAAGCGGCCCGACTCGACCCGACACTGAGGGCGAGGGTCGATGCCGCAACTATCAGGAAAATGGCAATCAGCTTTCCGGGGGATATGGTCAAGACGAGAACCTCTCCATCGGAGGTAACATTAAAGAGAGAGAATATAAATGAATGAGTCGCGCCTGAGCCGCTCGGGCGAGCAGAGCCTCAGCTTCCGATGACCAATTTCCCGGGAGGAGATTCCCTCACCCCATTGCCGAGATCCGATCGGAGATTCCGGCCAGGAGCCGACCTCCCGGCGGGGACCCGAACCTGCTGTGGGCGACCGCGCGACGAGGCGCTACGAAATAGCCGTTCGAGGACTGGCGCTCGGAGGGCCTCCAGCCCAGCTTCTATCTGGACTCATTCATGGCCTCGAGCGCGAGCTGGCCCTCAGGTACTCCCTCCAGTCCAACTGAATCAGGGCCACCCTATTCCCGCCCGGATCCTCTACGACGGCCACTCTGGCCCCCCACCTGACGTTCTTGGGGCTCTGAACGACCTTAACTCCCGCCTCGGCCAGCTCCCTGTAGAGGGAGTCGACATCGTCCACTAGGAATTCCAGCTGAGGCTCCCCGGCCCTCGGGCGGCCCACCCCTCCCCAGGACTTCACGCCAACCTCCACTCCGCAGCAGTCGAATCCGATGTAGTCAGCGAACCGGTACTTGAGTTGGAGCCCGAGCAGCCGCCCGTAGAAGTCAACGGCGCGGTCGAGGTCGGAGACAGTGAGCGTGATCCCCCACACCCTCCTGACCTTGGGCACACCCCGAGTCCCCAGGGAGAGGTATAAGACGCTACGTCGCACTGGCCAGTCCAGCCCCGTCCCATTCAGTACGCCCATCCCGGGTCCCAGGCGGAAAGGGCTACCCCCGATCGCGCTGATACGTCGTAGAGGGCTCAGTTCCCTCCATGTGGACTGAACGGGGAGGGGGGAAGTAAAGAGGAGGCCCCTCGAAGGACGGGCTCAGCCCCGGCGGCGTGACCAAATCCGAACCGCGAGATTTGGGCATCGAACCGATTCGTTAATACGGGTTCTCGGACGGCTCTGAGATGTCCGCCCGGGCCCCAGGCGGGGCGACCAGAATTCTGGCGCTCGTTGATGTAACGAGGCGCTACGAAATAGCCGTTCGAGGACTGGCGCTCGGGCGGCTCAGGAGGTCGCAGGTCTTGGTTCTCACCAGGAGGGGCAGCCCGATTGCCAGGGAGTTCAGGAGAGTCAGGGGGGAGAGGGCCGAGGAAGACGAGGGGGGCATAGCCTTGGCCTACCTGGTCTCTGGGACCCCCCACCCGAGGGCCGTGGGGGAGTGGGAGTTCGAGCTCTCCCCCTCCCCTCCCCAGATACTGGGGGTCGTGTCCGCGGCCGTCGAGTCGTGGCCGAGGGGCGTCACAGTCCTCCTAGACAGCCTGACGGACCTCTGCACCCTCAACGGCGTGGACGACACCATAGAACTGGCGAGGAATCTGGTCAAGGTCCTGCGTGAAGTCGACTCGCTCATCCTGCTCATGGTCGGCAGGGTGCACCCTCCCCGGGTGGTCCGGTCCTTCGCTAGGGAACTGGGCGCCGAGCGGGTGCTGGAGCTGCCTTGAGGGGTGTCGTGAAAGGCCGATTTCACGCCATCATGTCCCGGCCCCCGGAGGTCCCGACGGGCATCAGGCCCACGCGGAATTCCCTCATTTTCCAATATTCCGAGTTGCGCTACAGAGGAAGACTTTAGGCCCCTCACGAGTATCTTCTACCCCCTGAAGCATCTTGAAGAGACAACTCCACCCGGGCCATAGCCGAACCGGCGATGGTCGGATCTCCCTTTTATCATATTCCGCTTAGAGAGTCACGAATTGCCCTCTGACGGGCGAGCCCCACTTAAGGACAGAATAATCAGGCTCCTCAAGTCTAGGGGCTACCGCGTCCGCACCGACGTGACCATGGAGGGCAGGTCAGGACGCGCACACACGATCCACGCCTACGCAGAGTACAGGGCGCCCCTCCACACCTCCCGGATTGCGGTCATGTGCCTCGACAAGAGGGAGCCGGTTGGTGCCGACGAGGTCTATGAGTTTATCCAGATCCTGGACGACTTGGAGCTAGACAAGGGCGTGCTCGCCACCACGTCTTGGTTCACGCCCGAGGCTATGGAGGTCGCAGGAAGGAGGGTCCTGCTCTGGGACGGCCCAAAGGTGGAGGAGCTCACCAGGGATCTGCCGAGGGCGGGGGTATACCCTCACGAGTTGAGGATCTACCACCTACTCCCGAGGCTCAAGCTCACGAGGGCCGTGGAGAGAATCCAGGGCCTCCTCAAGAGGCCCTTGGTGGGCAAGAAGGAGAAGCTGGCTTCGAGGGTGGCGCTGATTTACCTCCCGGTCTACGAGTTCACGGTAAGGTCGCTCGAGGGAGGGGTCGAGGGTTTCGCGGCGGTTGACGCCCTGACCGGTGATCTCCTGATCTTCAGGGAGAGGGAGGTCCAGAGGCTCGTCCTGCCCGAGGACCTGACGGACACTGAGCTGACGGTCCTCTCTGGGCTCAGGGCTGGTCCGGCCCTCATTGAGGATCTGGCGGCCTCGTTGGGGCTCGACTTCGATACCGTGGACGCGACCGTCAGAACGCTGGCTGGCAGAAAGCTCGTGGACGACTCGGAGGTCGAGAGGGTGTCCCTGGGGTTCAGCCCCCCGAAGGTGGACGGGTCGGTCTCCCTCCTTAGGGTGGGGGTGAAGAGGGGCAGGCCCAAGGAGAGACTCTTGGAGCCCAAGATGTCCGTGGGCGAGGCGGCCCTGAGGCTAGAGATGCTCCTGGGAGTCGAGGCGACCGGGCCCAGAATGATCTTCCTCCCAAACTACTACGCCATGGCCGAGCGCGACGGCGCCAGAAGGGTCGTGGCCGTGGACGGGATCTTCGGTAGGGAGGCGCAGAGAGCGGAGGAAGTAATTCAGCGCCTCATCAGCTCCTAAGGGAGTCAGCGGGAGACGGCATCTGCTGCGCCGCGGCGGCCCGGCTCAGGCGAGCCAGAGCGCTGCATACGCTGCCGGGGTGAGGACCAGCGCCGCCAGCGCGCCTATCAGCACCTGAGAGGGGCTGTGGGCGCCCATCCTCAGCCTGACCCACCCGACCGCTGGGGCCGCCGCGAGCACCGCCGCGCCGACCCAGTCACCCAGCAGGAGAAGGGTGAGCCCCGGCCCCACGACGCCCGCGACGTGTATGCTCCCCTTCGTGTGAAGCTCGTTTACGAGGGTCATCCCCGAAGTCACGAGGGCGTAGGCCAGGAAGGCGAACTCGACCTCCCTCACACCAAGATGTTGGAAGTAGAGGAATCCCGCCGCGTAGCTCGCGACCGCGAGGATCAGAAGGGGCGTCCTCGTCGCGCGGTCGCTGACGAATATGTCGGCCACCCCCGAGCGGGCCAAGGCGAGGACCGGAACGACCGGACCCAGCACTAGGAATGCGAAAGCTGCGGCGACCTCTGTAGGTGGGAGTTCGAGTCTAAGAGAGAGCGCCGCCACCACGATCGCGGAGAAGGTGATGGGTGATAGCGCCAGGGAGACGGCCTCGTCCCAGGTCATCGCGAGCCTGCCTCGCGGCTTGCAAATATGCTTTCGGCCCTAGAGGGCTCAATCTGCGTCTGGCTCCTCCCTCATGGCCTCAATGGCGGAGGCGACGGCCTCGTCTATACCCGGGGCTTCGCTCACGAGCCTCACGTCTGAGGATCCGAGGCCCTCCTCTATTCCGACGCAGTTCGCGTGGAGGGTCTTGGTGAACAGCCCATTCCTCCCCCCGAGGCCCCTCGACTCCAGCGACCCCTCGACTATCCTCAAGACCATGCCGGCCGGGTCTTTAGACTTGGCGCCGACGAGGGACTCAACCAGGTCGTCGACCCAAGTCGGACCGGACCCCACCAACGCGTGAACGACCCCCTCCAGGCCGGTGAGCTGCGTGGGTCCTCTGTACTCGACGGAGTAATCTTGCCTCCTGCTCAGGCCCAGAAAGACCTTCCTCTCCCTCCTCACGAGCCGAGTCGACTCATCCGCCAACAACCCCGCCGGCGCGGCGAGGATCGCCGTCGCTCCAGACCCTCTTCGAGACCTTAGCCTTGGAGCATGGAGCTCTCAAGCCGAAGAGCTTCGCTCCCTTGGAGAACCCCTCGGAGCGCACGTAGACAACCTCGCTGAGATTGATCCTCAATAAGGCAACTCCGACCCAGGCCCGCCCTCTAGATATAAAGCACAGAACCTTTTTCCAGAGGTCACGGCCGTTAGTTTAGGGCGGCAGGGTTGGCGGCCGATCCCCTGACCCACTACTCCCGCGAGGATGTCTCGACGGAGATCGCTGATTACGCGCGTTCCAGGTGGGTGGCGGTCGAGGGCGGAGCCAGGGGCGGCAGGAGGACGTTCTTCAGGTACAGGGGCGATGAGCCCCTCGCCATAGGCTCTCCCGATGACGTCCCGGCCGTCATAAGGAGGTTCGCCTTCGCCAGGCCCAGGGCCGTCTACGCTACGGCCAACCTCTACTCTCGGCTGGCCTCCCGGTTTGATGTGGACAAGCCCGAAAACGTCTCGGCGACCACGGCAGTCTGGGACATAGACAACGAGCTCGAGGGCTGGAAGCAGACCCTCGAGGCCGCCAGGCTGATAGTCGAGGAGCTCGAGCGGGCCGGCGTCGTGAAGTCGGTCTACCTCAAGTGGTCCGGCAGGGGCTGCCACGTCCACCTCCACGAGGGGGCTTTCTCGCCGGAGCTGAGGTCGGAGCACCACCCGCTCGACCTGGCCTACGCGGTGGTGGAGTACGTGATCAGGAGGATAGAGGACCGCGTGGCCGAGCTGGCCAGCGAGGCGCCTCGGGGTCGACGGGTTCTGGCCGTGGAGAACGACATGGACATGAAGAGGGTCTTCACGGTCCCGCTCTCGCTCCACAGGGAGCTCGACGTCGTCGCGGTCTGCTTCAGGCCCGACGAGATCGACGACTTCGACCTTGACTGGCTGAGGCCCGACGGGTTCAGGCACAACCCAGGCTGGCGGGAGCACGTGGTGGGCGAGGCCGACGCGCGGGCCAGGCGCGCGCGGGGGGTGGTGGGAGGGTACTTCACCGCAAAGGCCTCTGGCGAGGTCAGGACCAGGGTGGGCGCCCCGCTCGCCAGGACCCCGGCCAGGAGGCCGAGCGCCCCATCGACCGGGACGAGGGCCAGGAAGATCGGCAGGTTCCAGGTCATGGGGCTCCTCCAGGCGGCCAGGTACTACCTCCTCAGGGGGGACCTGGAGAGGGCCAAGTCCTTCGGCCTGAACAGGGCGATATTCTACGCCTGGGCGAAGAGGACCGGCGGCAGGGTGCGGAGGTCCAGGCCGACGTCGCCCAGGCAGAGGACCCTGCTGGAGGCGGAGGAGGCCGAGAGACCCAGGTTCGAGGCCCTGGGGGACGAGGTGGCCTACCTCTCCGAGGACGGCTACTTCGAGATAGGGGACCAGGTCCAGAGGCCGGAGGACTACGACAGGCAGATCGCCTCCAAGATAGCCCGGGCGGTCCCCTACGAGGAGGCCTGGAGGGCCGCGCTGAACTACCTGTCCACCTTTCCGCGCGAGGTCCTGCTGAGCCAGAGGGAGTTCTTCGAGAAGGCCTACAAGCCCGTGAGGGACCGCTTCCACGAGGTCCTGGAGAGGTACTCCTCCAAGCGGCCGGGTGGCCTGGAAGAGGCATGACCGCCGCCGGAGGGGGGAGAAGGCATAAGTACCCCCTCGCCCTCGGTCGAAGCGATGAGCGGGCTGGCGGGGATCAGGATAGTGGATCCCCACTCCCACCACCAGTTCAGCAACTACTCCACCCTCGTGATGCTCAGGGAGGCCAGCTACCGGGCTGCGGCCTGCCTGGCCTACATCCCGGTGAGGCCCTCCTCGGCCTCGACCCTGAGGGACCTGTTCGAGTGGCTCGTCGAGGAGGAGAGGGACCGCTTCGAGAGGGTGGGCATCAGGCCCGTGATAGGCGTCGGGATCCACCCCAGGAACATCCCCCGGACGGGCCGGTCTGACGCCCTGGCCTACGTGGAGGAGTACCTGCCCAGCGCCGACGTGCTGGGCGAGGTTGGGCTGGAGACGGGCTCTAACCTCGAGAGGGAGGTCTTCGCGAGGCAGCTGGACGTGGCCGAGAGGCTGGACAGGCCCGTGATAGTCCACACCCCCAGGGTGGGGAAGGCCGAGGCCCTCCGGCTGGCGCTGAGGATCCTCCGGGAATCCAGGCTCCAGCCGGAGAGGGTCCTCATCGACCACCTGACGCTGGATCTGCTCCGGGAGGTCCCCAGGGAATATTACCTGGGGCTCACAGTTCAGCCGGGCAAGCTGACGGAGAAGCAAGTCGCCGAGGCCCTGAGGTCCGCCCGCGACCGCAGGCTCCTCATGGTGGTGAACAGCGACGCGGGCAGGGAGGACTCGGACCCTCTGGCCGTGATGAAGGTGGCGCACCACCTCGCCAGCCTCGGCATCCCGGTGGACGAGGTCGAGGATCTCGTGGCCGGTAACGCCAAGAGGTTCTTGGGCGCCTGACCCTTCAGGCCCGGGCTGAGCTCAACCCTCCCGCAGCCCCAGAGCGAGGGGGAATGCAGCCTGGCCCAGGGCAATTCCCCCGTCGCCGGCCGGAACCCTCGAGTTCAGCCTCACCTCTAGGTCCCGCTCGGCCAGGGCGTCCTCCACCCCCCTGACGAGCAGGGTGTTCACGGCGGCGCCCCCCGAGACCGCCACGAAGTGGGCGTCCAGTCGCGCCGCGGCCTCCCCCGCAACCTCACCGAGCGCGCGCCCCAGCAGGTACGTCGCGGTGTAGGCGAGGTCCCCGGCGTCGGCGTCGCCCAAGCGCTCCATCACGGACTCGACCAGGCGCGAGGTGTCCACCACCGCGACGCCGCCCCGGCTAACCGGGGCCTCGACGCCCTCGACCAGTTTCCCGCCCCTCGCGCGGGCCTCCAGCTTCATCGCCGGCTCTCCCTCGTAGGTCCTCTCGAAGCAGACCCCGAGAAGCGCCGATACGGCGTCCAAGATCCGCCCGGCGCTGGATATCCTCGGCGTTCCCGGATCTCTGGCCTGCGACAGGGCCACCCTGGCCTCGACCTCGCCCCTCGGCAGCCTCTCGGTCAGCCCGTGTCGTGACAGCGTCTCGATCACCTCAGAGTCCGACATGAACGTGGAGAGCACGCCGATCAGCATCCTGACGGGCCACCTGGTCGCGAGATCGCCGCCGGGCATCGGCTGGGGCGCGAGGTGCCCCACTCTCTCGAAGCCCCTGTACCCGGCGACGAGGACCTCCCCTCCCCAGAGGGTCCCGTCCAGCCCGTAGCCGAGGCCGTCAACCGCCACGCCGACGACCCTCTCCCCTACTGGCACCCTCTGCTCGGCCATGACGGAGAGGATGTGGGCGTGGTGGTGCTGGACCGTCGCCAGCTCCACCCCGGCGCGCCGTGCCCACCTCTCCGCGAGCCTCCGGCTCGCGTATCCAGGGTGGGCGTCGGCCACGAGCGTGGCCTCGGCCGGATCTATGCCGTAGGCGCCGCAGAAGAACCTTAGGGCCCTGTCGAGGTAGTCCAGGTTCTCGAGCTCGTCGGTGTCCCCTATGAACTGGGTGAGCACGACCTTGTCCCGGAAGGCCACGGCCCCGGCACTCTGAAGCTCCGCGCCGAACGCCACGACGGGTCTCTCCAGCTCGGCGGGGAGCCTTATCCAGGCGGGGGCGTATCCCCTGCCGCGCCTGAGCATGGTCACCCTGCCGGCGGTGAACCTGACGACGCTGTCGTCCACCCTGTTCACGATCCGCCTGTTGTGGTGGAGGAAGTAGTCCACGAACCCGGACAGCCTTCGCCTGGCGCACTCCTCGTCGGTGCACATGGGCTTGCCGTGCTCGTTGCCGCTGGTCATGATGAGGATCCTGTCCCTGGTCTTCCTCAGCAGCATGTGGTGCAGGGGCGTGTAGGGCAGCATGACCCCGACCGTGTCCAGCCCGGGCGCGACTAGGTCCGATATGGGCGAGCCGGGCCTCCTCGGCAGCAGGACGATTGGCCTCTCCGGACTGGTCAGGAGGGCCTCCGCCTGAGGGTCGACCTCCACGTGCTCCCTCGCCGCGTCTAGGTCGAGGGCCATGAGAGCGAAGGGCTTCTGGGGCCTCCTCTTTCTCTCCCTCAGTCGGGCCACGACCCCGTCGTCCGTGGCCAGGCAGGCGATGTGGTACCCGCCGACCCCCTTTATCGCCACCACCGCGCCCTCATCGACCAGCCTGGCCGCCTCTGAGATCGGGTCCTCCACCTCAAGCCTCTGACCGCTGGAGTCCTCCATCCAGAGCCTAGGCCCGCACCTGGGGCAGGATATGCCCTGGGCGTGGAACCTCCTCACGTTATCGGGATCCTCGTACTCCCTCCGGCAGTCGTCGCATAGCGGGAAGTCCCTCATGGATGTGTTTGGCCTGTCGTAGGGGACGGCCTCGATCATGGAGAACCTGGGGCCGCACCAGGCGCAGCTGTTGAAGGGGTATCGGTAGTGCCTGTCCCGCGGGTCGTAGACCTCTCTCAGGCAGTCCTCGCACACCGCCAGGTCCGGGGAGATCATAGAGTACAGCTTGGCCCCCCTCCTACTCGGGAGAATCTTGAACTCCCTCAGGCCCGTTGGCTGATCCTCGACCATGGCGAGCTCCTCTATCCTGGCTGGAGGAGGCTTCTCCAGCAGCAGGAATCTCAGGAACTCTGCTATCTGCCCCTCGTCTCCCTCGACCCTTATCTCCACCTCGCTGCCGCCCATGTTCCTGACGTATCCGGCCACTCCCGCCTTCCTCGCCGCTCTGTGAACGAACGGCCTGAATCCAACTCCCTGAACTATGCCTGAGATCCTCAGGACAGCGGCCTTGCGGGGTCTTGGGCGCACCGCCTCATCCTCGGTCGGGGGGTAAAAAATGGCGCCCCACCGTGGGTAACACCGTTAAGTGGAATCAGTAACACCCATTGGCAATAGACTGCCCCGGGCGGGGAGATGCCCATACCCAACGGCTTCCCGGATCCCATAACCTCTCTCGCCTTTTTACGCCATATCCCTGGCCGTGATAGCGTTTAGCTACAGGAGGTGCTTCTCTGACGGGGGTGTGTCATCCTTGTCGGTGATGGCCGCCGCCATCTTCGCGGCCCAGATGCTGAACTGGCCGATCCCAGGGGCACCAGCGCGCACCTCGTGGGAGGAGCCCTCGCGGCCATCATCCTCTGCCCGTTCGGCGGATGCCTCGCCACGTTCCTGAACCTCGTCGTTCGGTGCCTCCTCGTGGGCGACGGCTGCATAAACGCCCCTGGGGGCCCTCGACATGGCGGTCGTCAATGCCTTCGCGGGGTACTGGATCTACAGGGCGGCCCTGAAGCTCTTGGGGGAGGGGGATTGGCGGCCTTCTTCGGGGGTGGATTGGCATATACCTTGGCCGCGCGGAGGATGTCCCTCTTGGTCACGGTCCCCATCATGGCCGCCTGGCAATTCGCCCTGGGTTGGTGGAGGTCGCAGCCACGGGCGCCGATATTCTCGTACCTCGCGAGGAGGCCTCCGCACCGCCTGAGCAGCGGCCAGACGCCCAGGGTCGCCCTCGCCCGACTACTGGCGCACTATCCTAAGATAATCCTCTTGGACGGACCCACGGGCTCGCTGGATCTAGAGGGATCCTCCTAGACGCTAGGCGGAGGAAGATCGTGTTCGTGGCCACGCAGAGTTCAGACTTGGCGGCCGAGTTCGCCGACGGGGTCTATCTGTAGGTGGAGGGACGCATTCGTTCCTCGGGTCAGCCTTAAGAGGTCTCCTCGATGGCGGTGCGCTAGAATCTGTTGGAGTGGTTCCCCACGGCCGTTGGAGTGGTCAGGGTCCTGTTCCCCCCGCCGACGCTGGGCGGTGGACTAGGCCCGCAAACCTGGATCGCCGGGATCAGTCAGATGACCCCGAGTTCCCTCCCAACTTCTTCCGCAAGCCCCCCTCCGCCGAACTTCGCCCATATGGCGCAGGTCCCCTCAGAGGACACCATGCACGGGCCGTAGGGGCTCTCCGGGGTGCACGCCCTGAGGAACATGGGGCAGTCTGTGGGCCTCGCCATGCCGAGGGTGACCTCGGCGCACCTGCAGCCCGGGGGGAGGTCCCTCTCCCACGCCTCCGGCGTGAGTTCCGGTATCCCGTAGGCCTCGAGCGCGTCGTACCTCCGAAACTCGCCCTTGAACGCCAATCCACTGGCTGGGACGAATCCTATCCCCCTCCAGCCGGCGTCCACCACGTCACACGTCTCCCCCATGAGCCTCTGCGCCTCTAAGTTCCCATCCCAGCTCACCACCCTCGAGTACTCGTTGACCAGCCTGGCCTTACCTTCCCTGACCTGCCTCAGGATCTCGAGGATCGCCAGAAGGACGTCTATGGGCTCAAAGCCCGCGACCACGGTCGGAATCCCGTACTCCTCCGGTATGAACGCCCAGGCCTTCGCCCCCGTGATGGCAGACACGTGCCCAGGGGCTATTATGCCCCTTATCGGGGCTTCGGGGTGTGTCTCGAGCACGTACCTCGTTATCGGAGGAGTCAGGCGGTGTACGTTGATGAACCTCAGGTTGTCCGGCGCGTCTCCGGCCCTTATCGGCGCCAGGGTCGCCGGCGCGGTGGTCTCGAATCCCACCGCCAGGAACACCGACTCCTCGCCGTCCTCGCGTGCCATTCTGACCGCGTCAAGTACGCTGTAGACGACCTCCACCCTGCCGCCCCGCGACCTGGCCTCCTCCAGGCTCTTAGGGAGGTCCGTCTCCGGAGGACCCTGGAGCCTGTAGGAGTCCCCGTACGTGAAGATCCTTATTCCGTCCATCGCCAGCCTGACGGCAGCCTCGACGTAGTACCCGGGGGTCACGCAAACTGGGCACCCGGGCCCAGCGACGAGTTCTACGTTGTCCGGCATCAGAGACCTTAGGCCGTAGTGCGTTATCGTCCACTCGTGCGTTCCACAGAAGTCCATTATCTTGACTGGACCTTGCAGGCCGGCTGCTGCCTTCCTTATGGCCGAGGAAGCCTTCAGCGCCAGGTCCCTATCCCTGAATTCCCTCAGGGGGGCTCTAGAGGAGTCTTGCCCCATCCGCTGTCACCCTGTACCGGTTGGGAAGAAGGCCCTCGCGATCAGACAAAAAAGGAAGGGGGCCGGGCCGGCGAACTCACGCCGGCTCGATTCTCTCGACCAAATAGGTGGCGAGGTGGAGCACCTCGACTTCTGGACCGTAGAGGGATGCCCCCCTCTGGATGGTCTCCACGCACACAGGGCACGCCGTGACCACGATCTCTGCCTCGCTCTGTTTGACGTCGCGCATCTTCCTCTCTATCGACTTGAGGTAGGCCTCTTCGGCCTTCGCGATGAAGTTACTCTCCCGCTCCGAGAGCTCGAACTTCATGCCGGTCAGCTGACCCATGGCCTCGTGCAGCTCCCTGGTCATGCACCCCATGCCGCTCCCTCCCCCGCAGCAGTAGGACTCTGCTCCGTGGTGTGGGAGTTCCCTGAACTCCGTCGTGGCTTCTCTCAGGAGGATCCTGGGCTCTGGTATGACCCCACTGGCGCGGGCCAGCTTGCAGGGATCATGCCATGTGACCTTGTCGCTGCCCGACTTGAACTTCACCTTCCCCTGCCTCAGCAGCTCGACTAGAAACTCCGCGAGGTGCAGGACCCTGTACTCTGGGACCCTGCCGACCACGCCCGGCAGCTCGAACCTGAGGTCAGTGTACGGGAAGCCTCCGTCGGATAGGAGCACGGTCTTAGCCCCAAATTCCTTGAGGTAAGAGTCGATTGCCGATAGGACGGTCTTCTTCTGTTCCAAGTTACCTGTCACCGACCCCACGGCCGGTCTTATGGCCAGGGGCTTTGACGGCATCGTCCAGTCGACTCCAATCTTGCTCAGGATCCGGATCGTGTTTACCACGGAGTCCGGGACGAACATGGCCTCCGCGAGCCACGGCATGTAGAGTACTTGGGCGCCCTTCTTGTCGAGCGGCAGGTCGCCGCCCACAGCCTCGCTGGCCTTGTCAAGGATCTGCTGCCAGACCCTCGCCAGGCCCTCGTTCTCCATGAACCGGCCGGACGCCTCGAACTGCTCGAAGGCCTTGAGGATCGTCGGGGTCATCCCGATGGAGTCGACGAAGGTCCTGAGGACCGAGATCATGCTCCCGCTATTGATGCCGAAGGGGCACACCGTGTAGCAGTGCCAGCAGTTGGTGCACCTGTAAGCGACCTCTCTGATCCACTCAAGCTCTTCCTCCGTCTTGGGTATCTTTGCGTGGACCAGCGGACCTAGGAGGCGCCCGCTCACGGTCATGACCTTCCTATACATGAATCTCAGCTCTTCTGCCTTGTTGACCGGGCTGTACAGCTTGCTGATCGGCGTGTATGGACAGACGGACTCGCAGGCTGCGCAGGCCACGCAGTTCTCTAGGAAGTGCAGCTGGACTGGATCGACCCTCTTCAGGGCCTTCTTCACTGCAGGTACCACTGCCTCCATCTCAGACACCCCTCGTCCAGACGAGGTCGTACCACTCGTGCAGCTTCCCGTACCAGTAGCCGAACACGAAGTGGAAGAACTTGGTGAACGGCAGCAGGATCAGGAGCACCTCCGCTCCCAGTATGTGAAGCCCCAGGACTGTCTTGTAGACGCCTATCTCACCACTCGGGAGGTGCTGGGTGGCCATGAACCCGGTGACCAAGATGAAGAGAAGGAGCAGCAGCGCGACGAAGTCGCCGATGCGCACGTAGCTGACCTTGCCCACGACCTTCTTGGGTATCTTCTCCACGACCTTGAAGACCGTGGCCACTATGGCTATGATGGCGAGCACGTCTCCGTTCAGCACGACCGTTAGGGGGCCCCAGATCGTGTTCACGAATATGCCCGACATCCCGCTCACCGGCGTTACTGGGGCCGTGACGGTCAGCGCGGCGGAGGTTGCGCTGGGAGGAATGGCCAGCCTCTTGAGGGCGGCGTATGGCGGGAAGTAGTAGGCCCACCAAGTCACGTGGTGGCTGAAGAGGAACAGGAGGGGGATGACTCCCAGTATGTGAAGCCCCAGGAGCCCCGACGCAAACATGATCCTCTCTTCCTTTATGGAGAAGTAGATGGGATAGGCGAAGGTCTTGACCAGGTGCACCAGGGAGTGACCTATTGACCTGGCCCTGCGCCTGGGCCTCACCGTCCTCTTGTATACAGACAGGTATCGGGCGATCCTGTAGACCATGCCCGCCGCGAACCCCAGGACCGCTGCGGGGAGCATCTCATACACGGCGAACTCGTAGACCGTCATCTGTAGACCCCCTCACGCGGTGCAAAGGGGGCTCACGAGCCTCTCTATCTTCCTGTTGCCGATGAAGATGTGCACGGAGCAGGCTATGCACGGGTCGAAGCTCCTTATGGCCCTGACCATGTCAAGTCCGGTCCACTGATCCTCGGGCACCTCCTCCGTGATCTCGGTACCGATGACCGACTGCTCGAACGGACCGGTGTGCCCCCACCTGCCCTTCGGGCTCAGGTTCGCGGTGGTCGGGGCGTGGACCTGGTAGTTCTTGATCTTGTAGTCCTTCACGACGATCCAGTGTCTCACGCTCCCTCTCGGGGCCTCGTCGAAGCCGAATCCGATGGCCCAGGACGGCTTCTTCCACGGCCTCGAGGTGTCGAGGTTGCCGGACTTCACCATATCAAGCGCGGCGAGCAGGTAGTGCCAGGCTGCCATCGCGTCCAGCGCCACGTTGTAGGCCCTGGCCCTCATCCTCTCTATGGTGGTGGACGCCCCAACAGAGGGTATCTTCCACTCGAACTCCATGGCGTCCCATGTGCCTGACGGGAGCTCGAGCACTCCGTTGGTCTGCGGCAGCTCGATCTTCACGCTCCCGCCGCTGTGGAGCGCCATAGCCCACATCCTGGCAATGGGCCCCACTTCAATCGGGTGGACCTTGCCGTCCTTCCAGACGATCCTGACCGTTCCGGTCCACGTGTACTTCGAGGCCCAGTCTTGGGCTACAGGGTTCGGGATCGTCGTCTTGTTCCACGGGTGATACTTCAGGAGGTCTCCGTTCCCCCAGACGAGTGGGGTGCCGGCTGGATCCTTGTCGACAAAGGTGGTGTCCCAGTCCTTGTAGAATCCCCTGTCGACGAGCTCGACGGTGCTCACATTCATGTCCGTGAGTCTGTCGCTGACCAGCTCCCCGTCGAGGATCAGGCCGGGCTTGATGAACCTCGCCCTGCCGGCGTCGTCTATGTTGGAATAGATCTCCTCGTAGCTCTCACCCAGGGAGGAGTAGGTCTCCGGATCCTCAAAGATGCCGACTGACATGAGGTTGGGTCTCTCGTAGGTCATGCCCTGTCTCTCGTAGCCTATTGAGTTGTAGAAGTTGGCTATGTCCTCCCACACGGCGACTACCATCTTGACCCAGGCCGTGAGCTTGGTTAGCCTGTAGGAGTATTGGATGAGGGTGTCAGGGGTGACAGTCGCGCCTATTCCTCCAGGTATCAGCGTCCTGGGGTGCGGATGGGTGCCGTACAGGAGGACACCAGCCTGTCTGGCCAGCCTCTGCATCTTAAGGGCCGTTATGTATATCTTCCCCTCGAGGGGGTTGAGCCCGTCCATCAGGTCACCTACCGTCGAGAACCCGTGAATGTCAGAGTGCTCGGCCTTGGTCTGCTTCGCCTCGTCGTAGACGCTTGGGGTGAGCTTGGAGACTACCGCGCCGCTGTAGTCCGGCCCAGCTAGGATGTTGAGGTGCGTCGGGTGGTCGTAGATGTGGTCAGTGACCACCCAGGCCAGGTTCCTGATGACCACGCCGAACGGAGTTGGAACAGCCCCAAGAGCCATGTCGCAAGCCCTGACGGATGCGTTCGCGTGGCTGGCCGCGCACACCCCGCATATCCTGCTGGTCAGGTGCGGCGCGTCGGGAGGCTCTCTCCCCCTGAGGAATATCTCGAAGCCCCTGAACATCGCCGAAAAGGCCCAAGCCTCTTTTACGGTCCTCGTGGTCGTGTCGACAACCGCGTTCAGGCCCAGGTGCCCCTCAATCCTGGTTATGGGATCGATGAAGACGGTCTTCTCTCCCATCCAACCTCACCTCCGGTCTCACTCTTCCCCCTCCTCCGCCTCCCTGGCTGGCTTGGTCGTGAGGTAACCCGCCGCGGCGCCGAGTACCGCGGCCGCGCCGGCTATCCCGGCGAGGGTGGTGAGGCGCGGTATCTCGGGGGCGGGCAGCGGCTTGTAGAAGGGCTCGAAGGCGTCCGGGAATCCTGGCATGGTGCAGCCTATGCACACTCCGCCGGTCCTCGTGGGTCCGCCGACGCCGTCGATCCACCCGACCCGGTTCCACGGACAGTTGCTCACGGGGCCCTTACAGCCGACGTCAAACAGGCACTTGAAGTTGTTCTCTCCCGGCTCCTCCCTGTGGTCTCCTGCCGCGTAGAACCCAGCCCTCGGGCACTGCTCGTGGGTGGTTCTTCCGAAGATGTACTCTGGGCGCCAGTACCTGTCCAGCTTGGGAAGGGGCAGGATACCGTCGACGGCAAGGATCAGGTGGCCCAGGGTCCGGAGGATGGCGTTACCGTTGGCCGGGCAGCCGGGTATGGCAATGGCGGGCCTGCAGTCCGAGGTGGGGGACACCTGAACGGTTCCCCGGCCCTCTATGAAGTTGAGGAACGGCCTGGCTTCCTCCCACCTCCTGATAGCGCCGGCTATCCCCCTCACCGGATCGTCGAAGAATCCAAACGCGCCCGTTGGGCTCTCGCCGTCGGCCGTGTACCCATCCTCCAGCACCCTGCTGGCTACGATCCCACCGTAGCATGCGCAGTTCCCGATGGCGACCACCGCCGCGGCCCTCTTCAGCAGCCTCCTGAACCACTCGTTTCCGGTGATGGGCCTGCCATTCTCCTCACCGAGGACGAACCACCAGCCTCCCGTCTTGGCGGCCGCTTCCTCTGTTGGGAAGGAGCCCTCGAGCACCAGCACGTACGGGTCTAGCTCACCGTTCTCTGCCTTGTGGAGGTACTCGATGGCGGCCTCTCCCCACTCCGGCATTATGGTCTCGTGGAAAACCACCCTTACTTTCCCGGGTCCTATGGCCGGGTTCTCTCCCACCAAGACCTGTATCAGGTCGGGGGCGTTCCCCTCTATCATCGAGATGGTGTTGCCGGCGCAGTCTTGGGCCTCAAACCAGATCAGGTTCACCGAGCCGGACTGCAGGGCCTGGGCCGCTGCCTTCTGCAGCTTGCTTAGATCGGCCAGGAGGAGTGACGCCGCGGCGGATACCTTGAGGAAGTCCCTCCTGCTGATTGTAACGGGCGCCCTCTCCGGCATCTGCTCTCCCTCGGCCATTTGGGATCACCTTAAGTGTATAGAAGTGAAATCATTGACAGATCTAAAATAATAAAAACGGAGCGCTATAATCCTGGCCGGAGCCGGGCCCACGGGCAGTAACTATAGTAAAGATTTGTGTTAATACTATAACGGGTAAATAGTAACACCGAGGTGCGACCCTGGTGGGAGACCTCAAGGAGTTCGCTCGGATCCTGGGCGCGCTTGCGAGGAGCGTGAATGAGCTGAAGCGATCCGTGTGGAGAGAGACCATACAAAACCTTGGTCTTGACAAGATCTTGATCTACGACCTCAGCGACGCCCAGCCTGAGGACACGGAGGCGATGAGGGCCGAGGTGACTCGGGCCCTAGGAGGCGGCGAGGATCTTAGTGATGCGCTGAAGAGCGCGATCAGCTCAGGACCGAGGAGGAGAATCTCGATGGGCGGTAAGAAGGTGGCCCTGCTACTCGTCTGGCCGGGCATACGGAGGGACCCGACCCTGCCCGACAGGCTCAGAGAGGAGCTGAGCCCACTCCCCCTTGGAGTAAAGACGTTCGACGCCAGCAGCTACCCACTAGCGGCCGTTCAGGAGGCGGCCGAGTACGGGCCCGACGAGGTCGTGGTGGTGGGGTTCAGAGAGGCGCGCCCTGAGGCCGCAGAGCCCGGGCGCGTGAGCAGATACCTGAGGTCGATACCCATTCCCGAGGATCGCGTGAAGGCGTCTGAGAGACTGGGTTCCATCCTTTCAGGTGAGGTTGATGTTGACGGGGTCGCCTACGCGGCGGCCCTCCTGACCGGCAGGTCAGAGGTCTGGGTCCTCGAGTGTTACATCAGCGCAGATAGCCAGGGCGATCCCGATGTGGAAGGCGGCTGGGAGGCCGATGAGACTTGCCTGAAGTCCCTCGTGAGGGAGCTGAGGAATCTCCTGAGAGAGATGGGGTTCTCATTCTAGGGATAGGCAACAGGCTACTCAGAGACGACGGCCTCGGTTCCTGCTTCGCCGAGGCCCTCTCCACCCTCCCCCTCCCCGAATGGGTCCGCGCCGTCGACGGGGGCCTTGGGGGGCTATCGCTCATAGACCCCATGGAAGACGCCGAGATCCTTGTGCTCATCGACGCCCTCTCCCGGGACCACGGCCAGCCGGGAGAGGCCAGGATACTGGTGGTAAACCCGGGCGCGGTGAGTCCAGAGGAGGCCGTGAGAATGCTCGTGGAGGTGGGCAGTCACGGAGTCACCCCCGAGATTCTCCTGGCCGCCGCGTCGGCCCTCGGCGCCCTGCCGCCTAGATCCTACGTCGCCGGGGTCGTGGCCGCAGAGGTGGACGTGGGGGTGGGCCTGAGCGACGCCGTCTTAAGGGGCTGCCTGAGGCTGCTGGACTTGTTAAACGATCTCCTAGTGTCTGAAGGCTATGGGGAGCTAAACGTTCGGGAACAGGACCTCATGAGGGCGCTGACCGCCGTATGCCCGCGCGACCTGCCAAATATAATTTGACTAGCTAGGGAGGGCTGAGGATGCACGAGTGGTCACTCGCCGAGGCCGTCGTGAACTCCCTGCTGAGCTTTGCGCGGAAGGAGGGAGTGAGCTCTTTCCGAGAGGTGGAGCTGACTTTCGGCGAGGTCATGGAACTCAACCGCGACATATTTCGAACGGCCTTTGAGGAACTCTCCAGGGGGACGCCGCTCGAGGGAGCCCGGCTCGTCATCCGCGAGGAGCCGGCGCTGTTCAGGTGCAACTCGTGTGGTCACACCTGGGACTTTGATGAGGCGCACAAGATGCTGTCCCACGAGCTGGGAATCTTAGAAGAGCCCAGCGGGGATAGAGAGAGCCCCCTCCACTTCTTGCCCGATCTCGCGAGGGCTCTTCTCAAGTGCCCCTCCTGCGGGAGCCGAGACTTCGAGCTGGTGTCCGGCAAGAACTTGAGGGTCTCTAGGGTGGTGATCTCGGAGTGAGCGGCGCCGATGTGGACCCCATGCTCCACGAAGCTAGGGCCAGGCTCTCCAGAGCCGATAAGGTGATTGCAATATCTGCTGGGAAGGGGGGCGTGGGCAAGAGCTTCATCACGGCCTCTATGGCAGCCGCCCTGGCCGAGAGGGGCAGGAGGGTTGGGGTGTTGGATCTAGATGTGCACGGTCCCACGGTGCCCAAGATCTTGGGCGCGAGGGGCGAGATCACCGCTTGGAAAGGGGGCCTGCGTCCCCTCAGGTCGGGGAACATAGAACTGATGTCCGTAGGCTTCATGATAGGAGAGGAGCCTCTGCCAAGCGCCGGCGGGGAGAAGATGAGCCTGATATCGACCCTGGCCGCCCTGACTGACTGGGGCCATCTCGAATACCTCCTGATCGACGTCCCCCCAGGCACGGGAGAGGAGATCACGTGGCTGCTCCGCGCACTCCGGGGACTGGAGGGTGCAGGCGTGCTCGTGGTTACCACTCCTTCCCTCCTGGCGGAGTCTGTGGTGAGGAGGCTCCTCAAGCTCCTGAGGGACGAGAGGGTCGATGTCTTGGGCATAGTTGAGAATCTATCCTACTTCAGGTGCGGAGGTAAACTCATTAGGCCCTTCGGAGAGGGGGCGGCAGAGAGGCTGTCGAGGGAGTTCGCCGTTCCGGTCTTGGCGAGGCTGCCAATCGATCCCTCAATAGAAGAGGCTATCTTGTCCGGGAATTTCTACCGATCCCTATCTGAGGAGGTGAGGTCTGCAATATCGGGACTCGTCGAGTCCGTGGAGACCCTGAACCCTGCCGGGAGGTGATCGCGATGTGCCTTGGAATACCGGGGATCGTGGTGGAGGTTAAGGGGAGGATGGCCGTGGTCGACTTCGGGGGCGTCAGGAGGGAGGTCGACGCTACCCTTGAGAGGGTTTCGCCGGGAGACCACGTCATCGTGCACGCCGGGATGATAATCTCAAAGCTCAGTCCCAAGGAAGCGGAAGAGACCATCAGAGTGTGGAGGGAACTCATAGAGGCCATATCGTCCGGGGAGGAATTGGGAAGTGCGAGATGAAGCCGTTCGCCTTGCCCACGGATCCGGCGGCAGAGAGACCTTCAGCCTGATCCGAGAGCTGATAGTCTCCATGCTAGAGGAGGACATGAAGAGAGTCGAAGGAGGAGTTGGCACGGACGAGCTGGACGACGGGGCGTCCATCCCGCTGCCGGACGGGAGACACCTGGTCTTCACGGCGGACTCCTACACGGTCAAGCCCCCTTTCTTCCCGGGTGGGAACATAGGGGAACTTGCGGCGGCCGGAACGATCAACGACCTGCTGATGATGGGGGCCAAGCCGGTCGCGATGCTCGATGCGATGGTCGTGGAGGAGGGCTTCCCCATGGACGACCTCAGGAGGATCGTAAGCTCGCTGGTATCCACCCTCAGGGATGAGGGCGTGAAGCTGATCGGAGGTGACTTCAAGGTTATGCCTCGAGGGAACGTCGATGGCATCGTCATAACCACGGCCGGCGTGGGCGTGGCCGAGAGGCTGATCGTCGACTCCCGGATTAAGCCGGGAGACAAGCTAATCATCACAGGAAGCGTCGGCGAGCACGGCGCGGCGATACTGGCCGCACAGCGGGGGGTCGACGTGGAGTCTCAGGGGCTCTCCAGCGACTCAAAGCCGCTCACCAGCCTGATGCTTCCCCTCCTGCGGGAGTACGGTGATCGCATTCGGGCCGCCCAGGATCCAACCAGGGGGGGCATCTCTCAGTCCTTGAACGAGTGGGCCTCTAAGACGGGGCTGGTATTGGTTGTGGATGAGTCACGGATCCCGGTGAGGGAGGAGGTCCGAGCCTACACAGAGCTCTTGGGTGTCGATCCGCTGTCGCTTGCGTGCGAGGGAAGAGCCCTGCTTGCGGTCGATCCAGGGTCGGCAGACGAGATTCTGGAGTTCATCCGGGGGCGCGGAGAGCGGGACGCCCAGATAATAGGTGAAGCGCGGGCTTCCGAGAGGTACGGCGGTCTGGTGCTGATCAAGACCGTGGCGGGCGGCCTCAGGATACTAGAACCGCCCTCGGGCGTTCCGGTCCCTCGTATCTGCTGAGAGGGTGATCGATCCCCTTATTTTTCCTGACTGGAGTGGCTCGCCCGTGCCACCGTTGTGCTGCACTGGAAGCGTCGGGATACTCTGCTGGTCTGGGGGCGAGCTCTCTGAGGTCGAGGACGTCGTCGTAGAAGAAGCCACCGTCGAGATCTACCTCAACGGTGAGTTCCTCGTGAGGCTGCAGGCTCTTCCGAGCGACCTCAGCGAGTTGGGAGTCGGATACGTAGTCTCCGAGGGCCTCTCGACCCCAGAGGGCGTGAGGGCCTGGGGGGCCCGTGGTACTAGGGTGGAGATCCAGGCCGAGGCTCGACCCCCTGCCAGGAGGACCCTAACGCTGACCACCTCGTGCGGCGGCGGAGTGGCCTCCGTGGCCCTCCCAGAGGGAATCAGGCCCCTGGATCCTTCCGAGGGCCCGACCATATCCCCTGACGCGGTAGAGAGGGTCTCTCAGACCATAATGAGGGGGACCGAGCTTCACAGGAGAACTGGCGCCACGCACGTGGCCGGCGCCTTCGACTCTTTCGGAGAGCCTCTATTCGTATACGAGGACGTTGGGAGGCACAATGCGGTGGACAAGGTCATTGGAAGGGCCGTAATGACTCACACATCCACCAAGGACATAGTCCTTGCGGTGTCGGGTCGACTCACCCTGGAGATGACGCTGAAGGCCCTCAGGTCCGGGGTCAGGGTGCTGGTGTCAAAGTCGGCGCCGACTTTGGCGGCCGTTGAGGTGGCCAGGAGATCCAACCTGACTCTCATAGGCTTCGCAAGGGGGCCCAGGTTCAATGTCTACAGCGCGCCGGAGAGGCTGTCTCTCATCCCTCCTGCCTGACATCGAACTTATCTCTCTTCTTGGCCCCCTTCTTTCTGCACTTGGAGGTCTCTGGGTAGAGCATCTCCTCCAGAGCGAAGTAATCCTCGGGCACCTCCTCAACGAAGTTCTCTCCAGAGCTCATTGGATGGACACCACCCATCTTGGGGGTCGACCGTCCCGCAATTAAATGATCCACCAACTCCAGATCTCTCTCCTCCCGTTTCTGGCAGAGCAGACCTGTGCTGCCGACGGCCGTTGCCGAGACCGAGATGCCGCGGCCCAACCACGCGATGAGCCCCGCCTCCGGTACCGGCGTGGCCATCTAAGCACCCTGTTACCCCATCTCTTTGCATAAATTTTCTTTACATTTATCGGAGCTGAATATTTGAGATAATTATTCAAATGTGATATGTCACACGTTATTTCTATTGTTTAGATTCAGAAGCTAATCCAAAACAATAATTATTTACAGTAAAGATTGAAATGACAATTGCTATTTCCACAAAGCTGAAATTATCAGCGTTATCCTGAACAGGAATATCGACGATTTATTAGCTTTGATACGATTGCAGGCCCCACACCCTGCCGACGGGGGGGTGAATCCGTTTGGAGGAACACGCGATCCGTAGGAGGGACTTTCTGAAGCTAGTAGGCCTCGGCACGGTGCCTCTACTTCTCAGCGATTCTGCGCGGAAGGTACTGGCCCTAGACCAGCCGAAGAGGTATGGGCTCGGCGAGGTAGGCCACAAAGACATAGAGGCGGCCCGCGAGGTCAGAGGGGTCTGCGCCTACTGTGCCGTGGGCTGCGGCATAATCTTCTATAGGGTGGGAGACAGGGTCATACACGTCGAAGGCGATCCAGACAACCCGATAAATGAGGGCAAGCTCTGTCCGAAGGGACAGGCCTCCATAGAGCTGTTCGGAGACCACAACCCGCGCAGGCTCAGGACGCCTATGATCAGGGTGAACCCGAAGCCGCCTCTAGAGGAGATCAAGAAGGTCAGGAGCCAGGAGGAACTCAGGGCAGTCCTGGAGAAGTACAAGCCGATCTGGAAGCCCGTGACCTGGGAGGATGCCTTTGAATACATCTCCAGACGCATCAAGGAGATACTGGACGAGGTCGGCTGGGACCCCAGGCAGTCCGACGGCTACTACTACTTCGGCAAGAAGTTCCCAGTCATGATCGAGGCCGGGGCTAAGCTGACCAACGAGGAGGCCTACATCATCAAGAAGATGGCCGCGCTCATGGGATCTCACAACATTGACCACGACGCCAGGAGGTGCCACTCCACCACCGTCGCTGGCCTGGCGGGTACCGTCGGCTTCGGCGCCCAGACCCAGACATTCATAGACACCCAGTTCATCTCCGCGTACCTGATCTTCGGCGGCAACCCAGCCGAGGCTCACCCGGTGAGCATGAGGCATACCCTGAGAGGCAAGGAGAAGGGCACGCTCAAGCTGATAGTGGTCGACCCAAGGTATAACAGGACGGCAAGCCAGGCGGACATTTTCGCGTTCTTCAGGCCGGGAAGCGACTTGGCGTTCCTGCTCTACATCCTGCACTACGCGTTCTGGGAGCGGAACCCGCCTGTGGATCAGCTCGACACCTTCAAGGAGTACGCCCAGAGGTTCAACGTCGACCTCGACGAGATCAACGAGTTCAAGGAGATCGCCAAGGAGTACACGGCCGAGGAGGTATCTCGGATCACCGGAATACCGGTGGAGAAGCTTAGGCTGATAGCCCAGACCTTTGTGGAGAACTCGGGAGTGACGACGGGTTTCAAGAAGTTCGCGTCTATCCAGTGGGCCATGGGGATGACCCAGCACCACATAGGGACCCAGATAACCAGGCTGAGCACCCTGGTGCAGCTCACCTTGGGCAACATGGGCTTCCCGGGCGGGGGCCTGAACCCCTACAGGGGTCACAGCAACGTGCAGGGGACCACGGACATGTGCATACTTTCTCACATCCTGCCGGGCTACATCAAGCAGCCATCTAGCACCCTGCAGATCAGGGTCTACCAGGACTGGAAGAACCAGGGGTTCCCGGACGCCTGGAACTGGGAGATCCCCGAGTGGGCTGGCTCAGCGTTCGGCCCCAACGAGAAGGGCAAGGTCAACTCCACCAAGGTGCTCTGGAGCTGGTGGTTCCACAACTGGAGGAAGTTCGAGCTGACCTGGGGCATCTTCGTCGGCACCGACCCAGAGAGCGACCCGCAGAACGGCACCGTGATAAGCGACATCCCGTTCGGCGCCGGCTACACCGAGAACACGTGGTGGCAGGGCGCCCTGTTCGACGACGTGATCAAGGCCGCCATAATCATGGCCGAGAACCCCGCCGTCAGTAACGCGGACACCCTGACCGAGTACATGGCCCTGGCCTCCCTGAAGCTGCTCGTCGTGGTGGATCTCTGGGAGACTGAGACCGCCACGTTCGCCGACGTCCTCCTGCCGGGCGCCGTGCAGTACGAGAAGTACGGCAGCATAACCAACAGCAACAGGTGGCTCCAGTGGCAGGACCGCGTCGTCCCGCCGCCGGGCGACGCGAAGCCCGACCTTTGGATAATGCTCAAGCTGTGGGAGTATTTCAGGAAGAACGGCATCGTCAGACTGCCCAGCGAGGTCTACGGCAAGAGCAGGGAGAACGTGCTGATCAAGAACCCGAAGAAGGGTGAGTTCGTCAAGCTCTACGAGAGGCGCGTGAGGGTCTTCATGGACTACGCCTCCGGGAGGTACCCCGACCCAGACTACGCCGAAGCTGACCCCGAGCTGGTCTACCGGGAGATCGACATCGCGGTCGACCTCTACAACGGCATGTACGACTGGGTCAGGCACAAGATCCTCGCCAAGAGGAGGATACCGATCCTCAGGTCTGAGGACCAGATAGACGGCATCCTCGACCGGACCTACCTCATGCACAAGGACTGGGGCTGGTCCTGGCCCAAGAACGTCAGGATCCTGTACAACCTCTGGACCCTGTCCAAGACCCTCGAGAGGACTGTGACCTACAGGTTCCCGGCCGGGAGATATGCGGTCGGGCCCGAGCTCGACGGCCAGACAGTCACCATCACCGGAGAGACGGGCGAGATAAGGGACTCTAAGACCGGCGATTGGAGGCCTGCCTTCATCCCGGGCCACAACTTCGTCATCGGCAAGTTCTACAAGAGGGCCTGGAGCGGGAAGACCGACGTCTTCACCGGGGCCGTCGACCCGTGGAGGCTCCTCTACGACGAGGAGGTCGTTGGGAAGTTCGTGATCTTTGACGAGAACGGAGACTACAGGATAGTGGGCCTCGAGGAGATGGGAGTCAGGTACCCGATCGCCGAGAGCTTCTACTACGACCCGGAGGTCGTCTTCACCGGCAAGGCCAGCTACAAGAAGCCGTTCTTCAAGGGCACCAAGGACCTCGGCGACGGCAGGGTCGTTAAGTACGTAGGCTACTACGAGTGGAGGCAGGTCAAGGACGCCTTTAGCCAGGAGCTAGCCCAGCTGGCGCAGAGCAAGGGCCTCAAGGAGGCGATCATCGAGCTGAAGGGCAAGTACGGCGAGTGGTACGCCTACCCGAGCCCGAGCAACCCAAGCGAGATCTGGGCCTGGGACATGAGGTACCCGATTCACTACGAGCCCGCGGAGACGATCTGCAAGGAGCTCGCCTACAAGTACCCGGCGATGGCCTGGAGGAGGGCGGAGAACTTCAATCTGATCAGCCCGCCCAAGGAGGACTTCAGGGACCTGGCGGACACCGTCAACCTGACCCCCGAGGAGATGAGGGCCCCTGAGGGCGCCGAGGTGGTCGTGGCCACGACCAACAGGATGGTCGAGCACTTCCATACCGGCCAGCTCACCAGGAACCTCAAGCTGCTGGCAGAGCTCGTGCCTGAGCCGTTCGTGGAGATCCCGAAGCCGCTGGCCGACAGGCTTGGCATCAAGCCCGGGGACATCGTGGAGGTGGGCAACAACAGGAACAGGATCTACCTGAGGGCCATGGTCACTAACAGGGTGCCCAAGCTCAAGATAGGCCCCCAGGAGAAGGAGTACTTCGTCGTCAACATGCCCTGGCACTGGGGATGGGCCGGCGCCCACAGGACGTACGGAGTCGTGAACACGGTCTCAGGGATCTACATGGACACCGTGACGACCATGCAGGAGACCAAGACCTTCCTCGTGTACATCAAGAAGGCTTCTCCGGACAAGTACGACTACGAGCCGGGCGAGCAGAACACGCCCGAGGTGCAGCTTGGGAGGTGATCTAGATGGCGGCTGGAGAAAAGGCCATTCTGTTCACCCCCGACAGCTGCATAGGCTGCCGGGCCTGCCAGGTCGCGTGCCACGTGTGGAACAACACCCGGCCCGAGGTCACCGACTTCAGTCCGACTCTCACCAACCCGCCGGACCTCCTGCCCAACGCCTGGATGATACTGAAGTACAAGGAGGTCGGCGAGGGTGACAGCTTCGACTGGCTCTTCTTCAAGAGGCAGTGCATGCACTGCAGCAACGCCCCGTGCGCCGAGGCCTGCCCGGCCGGCGCCATAGAGGTGCACCCCGAGGGCGCCGTAGTGATCAGGCAGGACAAGTGCATCGGGTGCAGGTACTGCGTCGAGGCCTGCCCGTACGACGTCCCGAGGTACGATCCGATCACCAACAAGGTGTACAAGTGCACCATGTGCATCGACAGGCTCCAGAACGGACTCGAGCCCGCGTGCGTCTCTGCCTGCCCGACGGATGCCCTGGTGTTCGGAGACTACGAAGAACTCGTCTCCAAGTACAGGGCAGCCGGGTACGAGGTCTACGGAGACTCCGTCAACGACTACGTCGGCAGGACTCACTACGTCTACGCCACCAAGAGGTGGTCCGGCAAGCTGACCGACCCTAGCTACTTCGGCGACCACCTGTCAAAGGACCCGAGGAAGACAATAGTCTCCTTCACGAAGAGCGTGGTGAAGCCCATCGGCTGGACGCTGACCGGCCTCACCGTGATAGGGCTGCTGGGACACCTGGCGCTTTGGCGCTCTAAGCGGATGGAGGAGGTGAAGAAGGGAGGTGAGTGATATGGCGGAGAAGCTCGTCAGGGCATTCACCGAGGCCCAGATATGGGTGCACAAGCACCTGATTCACTTCACGGCCGCCTTCCTGCTGACCGGACTGCCGCTGATCAACAGTGACTGGTTCGGCTGGATCGCGACGGCGCTGGGCTATCCGCTGTCCAACCTCTTCGGCAACGCCTACAGCGCCTACTCCATGGGACTTCAGATAGCCAGGTGGTTCCACAGGCTCTCCGCGCTGGGACTCGCCACGGTCATAGTGCCCTACGGCGTCCTGCAGCTCTTCAGGATAAGGGAGTGGGAGATCTGGCCTGAGTGCTGGAGCCTCAGCTGCCTGCGCAGCGGGATCGGAGAGCTTGTTGACTACTACGTCAGGAAGAAGAGGCCCAACTTCGGCAAGTACAATGTCGGCCAGAAGCTCTGGACGTGGGCGGCAGCCGTCGGCGTGATCTGGATGTACGCTACCGGGTTGGTGCTGTGGTTCAAGGACTCCTTCAGCCCGGCGACGTGGGAGCTGGCGCACACGCTCCACGACATAGGCTTCTTCCTCGCGGTCATAGGGCTGGCCGTGCACGTCTACTTGGCGACCATGATACCGGAGCACAGGCCCATGCTGGACGCGATGTTCAGGACGGGGACCCTGCCAGAGGAGTTCGTCAAGGAGCATCACCCGAAGTGGTACGAGAAGCTTAAGGCCGAGAAGTGAGCGAGGCGGGCGGTTGGAACGTTGAGCGCAGAGAACTTCCAGGAGGAGCTGAGGCAGGCAGTAGATCTGATGTCTCTGGAGCGGCCCGAGAGCCGCTCCTCCCTCCGATTTTTGTTGGATCTGATCCTCGAGCAGTCCTCTCTGGAGGAGAGGTTCAAGGAGGCACTATCAGATCACTTCCAGAGCCTCAGGGAGGCGGCAAAGAGAGTTGCAGAGGAGAGGAAGCCCCTCCTCGAGCTCGTCGGCGTTCCAGATATACCCGAGGACCTCCTACTGGAGTCGATCAGCTCAGTCCTCAGGGTCACCCTAAGTCACCGTGAGGACCTGGCGGAGGATCTCGGGAGAATAGAGGCTGCGCTGTTCGGAGGGAAGGGCGACAGAAACCTGGACCCAGAGGTGCTAGTCTCCTCTCTCCTGTCAGGCCGCAAGGAGGAGCTGGAGAAGCTCGCCGGTGAACTGGGTGTTGATCCTGTGCTGATCGAGGCCATCGCCCTGTGGGCTGTTCAGCCGCTCTTGAGAGCGATATCCAAGCTGGCGATAGGAGACATTGACCTGAAGGGGTGGTATGAGGGCAGGTGCCCGGTATGCGGGAGCCACACAAGGGTCGGTTTCCTGAGGGGCGAGGGCAAGAAGCTCCACCTACACTGCACGGTCTGCGGCGCGGAGTGGCCTTTCCAGAGGATAAAGTGCCCATTCTGTGGGAACGAGGATCAGGATAGGCTGGGGTTCTACACAGTCGGGGGAGACAACAGGTTCAGGCTGTACTTCTGCGACGAGTGTGGGCGATATTGGAAGGTGGTGGACGAAGAGGTCGTCGGCCGGAAGATCCCGCGGGTGCTCTACGACGCTTGGACATCTCACCTCGACCTGGCCGCCTCCGAGAGGGGGTTGAAGTGACCTCCTCAACCGGGGCGCCTGATTAATTGGGAACGCCCCCGGGGATGTGAGCGTGATCGCTCACCTGCTCGACAGGGTTGAGTCCCTCCGCGACTCTATGGTAGAGGCCTTGATTGAGATCTCCTCTATAGAGGCGATTGGACCGGAGAACGGCGGGGAAGGGGAGCTAGAGAAGGCAAAATACATCGAGAGTATCCTCAGGGACATAGGAATCCCCGAGATAGAGAGATTCGACGCTCGGGACGACAGGGTCCCCTCTGGGATCAGGCCGAACTTGATCGCCAAGATCCCGGGAAAAGCCGACAAGACCCTCTGGATCGTGAGCCACATGGACGTGGTTCCCCCGGGAGACCTCTCCCAGTGGGACACGGATCCGTTCGAGCCGGTCGTGAGGGACGGCAAGGTCTACGGCAGGGGGACGGAGGACGATGGACAGGGGATCGTCTCCTCCCTGTTCGCCGCTAAAGCGATAATAGACGAGGGGATAGAGCCCAACCTCGCGCTAGGTCTTGCGATCGTGTCGGACGAGGAGACGGGGAACAAGTACGGGATCGAACACCTGATCTCCCAGGGCCTGTTCGGCGAGGACGACCTGGTGGTCGTACCCGACGCTGGCAACTCTGACGGGACCATGATCGAGGTGGCCGAGAAGGGGATACTCTGGCTCAGGGTGACCGTCAAGGGGAGGCAGACCCACGCGAGCACGCCGAATCGCGGGCTCAACGCCCACAGGATAGGGATGGAGCTCGCCCTTCAGCTGGACAGGGTCCTCCACGCGGTCTTCGGAGAGTTCGACCCCCTATTCGATCCGCCCTCCTCGACATTCGAGCCCACCAAGAGGGAGCCCAGCGTCGAGAGCGTTAACACGATACCGGGCAGGGACGTTTTCTACTTCGACTGCCGCGTGCTCCCGAGGTACGACTTGGGCGAGGTGATCAGGCTGGCTAAGAGCGTGGCTAAGGCCTTCGAGTCGGCCTACGGCGCTCAGATAGATGTGGAGGCGGTCGTCAGGATGGATGCGGCTCCACCAACCGATCCAGACTCCGAGGTCGTGAGGAGGTTGAGAGAGGCCATAAGGCTGGCCAGGGGCGTCGAGGCCAAGCCCATGGGGATAGGCGGGGGCACCTGCGCGGCGGCATTCTGGGCTGCGGGGCTCCAGGCTGCCGCATGGATGACCACCGACGAGACCGCCCACCATCCCAACGAGTACTGCAGGATCGACAACATGGTTGGAGACGCGAAGGTGTTCGCCATCCTGCCGATCCTAGATACCGAGCCCGGAGCCTGAGTCGAGGGGGCCTGCATCCACTTTAAGTGGATGCAGCGGTATTTGGAGAGGTGAGAGCCCTCTGTCCCCTCCTGACGAGTCCCGCGAGCATGCCGAGAGGATCTCTGTCAGCCGATGGATTGCACTGGCTCTCAACGGGCCCCCGATCGCGCTTTTGCTGACGGCAGCGTACGCCGCCGTCTCTCTGGGCGTGAGGGACGCGCTGATCCCCATGCTCTTCTTCTACTTCTTCCTCCAGGCGAGCGTACTATTTCTGCTGAACAGGTACGGGGTCATGACGCTCAGGATCTCTCGTGGGATTGTCAAGGTGTCGTACGCAGGGGGAGATCTCAGAATACCGGCTGACGTCGTCGAGGCAGCCTGCGTTGTGAGGGTTAGCGCGCTTAGGGTATCTCTGCTCGCCGCGAGGCCTCTTGGCAGGACCCTAACCCTCGTTATGAGGGGCGGGCCCGCCATCAAGCTCAGACTGGTCGAGCCCATGCGAACACCGGTCGGAGAGGTTGAAGAGGTCCTGATTTCGACTGCCAGACCCGCTGACGCCCTTAATACCCTAGAAGCAAACGGATTTCCAGTTCAACGGGCTGAGCCACTCACCGATCGCTGACACGAGTGAACGGCTCGGCTTCTCACGTGGCCGGCCGGAGCTACTCCTCCTCGTCCCCCTCTCCCGCGATGTCCAATCCGAGCTCCCTAGTTATCTCTGCCACTATTTCATCTTCGTCCAGCTCCTCCTCTAAGAGTTGGTTGGAGTCGTAGTCCGGCTTTCTAACGTCTCTTGGGAGTTCCACCCGCCTCAGGGCGATTGCCCTCCTAATTGGGTGCATCTCCACGCTCACCAATGCCCTCGCCACGTTCTCCATCGTGGCCTCCTGGAACACTATCTTGGAACCGTCCCGTAGGATAAACAGCGTCCTAGCGTGCTTGTGCCCCTTGGGGACACCAAAGAGTACTCGCTCCACGTCCCTATTTCTAACGACGACCGAGAACGGCCTCTTGAGTTCCCTCAAGAGCTCCCTGGTCGAAGACGTCAGCCTGAGCTTGAGCGCCTGATCCAGGGGGACCCACCTGACCTCCTTCGCGTCGCCACCGGGTTTGAGAGATCCCCCAACCTGCCTGCACAGGAAGTCCACTACGACGTAGTGGTACTTCACGTTCCTCTCGCCGTCCCTCTCTATGTAGTCGAAGGCGTAGATCGGCCTGACGGGCTCGACCTCCAGACCGGTCTCCTCCAGCATCTCCCTCACGCAGGCCTCCTTCAGGGTCTCCCCTAGCCTCACGTGCCCGCCCGGTATGGACCACAGGCCGGCTCCCGGCTCCCTCTTTCTCCTCACCAGCAGGACCTTCTCTTCCCTGAGCAGAACTCCCCCGACGCCGACTATGGGGGTCGGGGGGTATTCTCTGAACTCCAACCCGCCCCCTCCCGCACCCCTCTTTCGCAAAAATCTGGCGGCTACCCACGGCCCGATGGGAACGTCACGCGGGCTAGCAACCTCCTCGCAGCCCCTATCGCCGTGGCGTAGGTTGCGTTCTCAGGGACTACCGCGCGCCCCCCAAACAGCTCCACGGTGTGGATCACAGTCTTTGCGACCAGCTCCTCCTCGGCAAGTCTACCGACGAGCACGATGCTGTCCTCCAGCTCGGCGGCCCTGGCCGCGAGGACCGCCACCGTCCCGACGACCTGTCCGACGAGGTTAACGATCCCGGCGGCCACGTCAACAGGCCTAGTCCAGTCCCCGACCTTACCGAAGTTGGACGCCGTGGCGTCGGGTGGGAGCATTCCAACCCCCCTGCCGACTATGTCGCCTACGGTTAGGTCTACGCGGGTGAGGTCCCCCTCCCTCGCCATCTCCAGCACGCTGTCGACGCTGCTCTTTCCTAGGATGAGCCTCCCAAGTCCGGCCAGAGTGCCGCCTCCCACGGCGGTTCCGCCGAGGTGCTCGACGCGCATGCACGCTCCCTCTCCCCAGGCGCCCACGACCGCGGTTCCCGTTCCTATGCTCACTACCGCGGCCCTGTCCCTCCCGGAGAGGTAGCATCCACCCACGCCGATCGCCTCTATCTCATCGATCTTCTCGGCCCTGACCCCGAGCAGCCTGTTGGGGAGTCTGTTTGCGCCTCCGCCGGTGAGGGCAATGCTGGCCAGCTCGTCCACCCCTACACCTGACTCGAGGATCAGCTTGCCCAGCGCCCCCATTGCCGATGAGACCGAGTCCGAGGCGGAGACATCGGCGAAGCCCTTGATCTCACTCTCGGTGACCAGGACGGCCTTGGTGGCCGTCCCACCCACGTCGAGGCCCGCTATGAGCAAGTCGTTCACCTCACCCCGCCGAGGTCCGTGCCAAGTCCTGCGCATCGGCCCTTGCCCTCTTCCCCACCGCCCTCCCAACCGCCCTGATCAGGGGAGGAACCACCAGGTACAGGAAGGGGGCCTCGGTGACGAAGGTCCAGGCGGCCACGCTCGCCCCCGCCGCTAGGCTGAGGGGAGTCATCTCGGAGTGGAACGGTAGGAGGAAGAACCGGCTCCAGATGGTGAGGCCCAACCCTATCCAGATGGACCCCACCGCGAGGCCGAGGGTGTTGGCCAGCAAGAGCCTCTTCACGCTCGACTCTCTGTCGGTGAGCGCGCCTATGATGTAGAAGCCGAGGAAGTTGGCTGGCACTCCGACCGTCAGGCTGAGGAGCGCCATCCCGTGGGATGCCATGTCCGACAGGAAGATGCCTATGGCTGCCGAGGCCCCGCCCACCCAGGGCCCGAACAGGGTCGCGAGGGTCGAAGGTATCACCACGGCGGGCCAGAACCTGACCCCCATGAAGTTGAGCCCGAGGACGCCGAGCCACGTGAGGTAACCCACCCCAGCGTATAGGGCGGCGCCTATCCCGGTTACGACGGCCTCGAAGGTGCCGAACCTCCCCCTTCCCACGCCCCCCACCTTCCGCGCCAGGAAGCGTCAGAAATTTTAACCTATTTAATGACGAGTATTTCTTCTATAGAGGTATATAGATTCGGGGTGGGATCGTGCCTGTCAGGAGGCTCCAGGAGGTGGGGGGAGGGTCCCTCTCAATCACGCTGCCGAAGGGTTGGGCGAAGAGACAGGGGCTCGGCAAGGGGAGCCTCGTAGTCATCGAGGAGTCCCCAACGGGGGCCCTAACGGTCGTGCCGGCTGAGCCGAGGGAGGCCGTGACGACGATTTCCCACTCCCCCGGAGACGTTCGAGGGACCGTTAGGAAGCTGTTCGCCGCATATCTGGACGGGTACGACGTCATAGACGTGGTCTCAGAGGGGTTCATACCCTCTGAAGACAGGTCGGTCATCAAGAGGGCGGCCTCGGCGCTCCCCGGCCTAGAGGTCCTAGGAGAGGAGGCGTCCAAGATATCCCTCAGGTGCGTCCTGGACCCGAGCCTCCTCAACCCGAGGGAGCTGATGACCAGGCTGGGGGACTTGGTTGCCGGGATGCTCAGGGACCTCTCCCGAGCGATGGAGTCTGGAGGCGCAGATCTGGCAGAACTCGTGGCCGAGAGGGACGACGAGGTGGACAGGCTCTACTTCCTGCTTGTCAGACTCGTTAGGAAGTCGGCCATGGATCCCTCGCTGGCCTCGAAGTCGGGCTTATCTCCGGCGGAGCTGATAGACTACAGGGTCGCCGCCCTCCTCCTCGAGTCGGCCGCCGACAGCCTGGTCCTGCTCGCGAGGTCCTATCGAGTCTTCGGCGCGCCTGAGCCCGAGCTGGCGAGGGTCTCCGGATCGGCGGCCGACCTGGTGAGGAGATGCCTCCAGGCCCTCCTCGAGAGGGACGTCTCCTCCGCTGTGGAGGCGCAGTCCTCTGCCCGGTCGTTGGAGAGAGAACTCGCCGGATATGAGGGCCCAGCCGCGAGGTCGGCCGACTACCTCGGAGACGTACTAGACCGGCTGATCGACGTGTGCGACCTCGTCTCCCCGGGCGCCGGGCACCAGACCCTGACGTGAACCGTTCCCATGGGTCCGCGGCCGGCGAGCGCTCACCGACCCTCCACCAGCTTCCCGTAGAACTCCGGCCTCCTGTCCTGGAACAGGTCGTTCCTCTCGGTTATCCTCTTGTTGTCGGCCTCGCTGGGGTCCACGGTCACGACCGCGACGTGCTCCCTATCCCTCGGCCCCCTGACCAAGACCTCCATCTTTGGCGAGGTCACCTGGCTCTGACCGGTGAATCCGATGCGCTTCCCGCTGGGCCTCAGGTCCTCGCCCACGCGGTTGGCGGTGACGGTGAACACCCTGTTCTCTATGGACCTGGCGAGCATGGCGGTCTGGGCGTAGGGGAGGACCAGGTTCGCAGGGTGCGCTATGATCTGCGCCCCGCTGAGCGCCAGGACGCGGGTGGACTCGGGGAAGAACCAGTCGAAGCAGATCATGACACCAACCCTGGCGCCGGCCACCTCGAAGACCCGGAACCCCAGGTTCCCGGGGTCGAACCAGACCTTCTCCTCGTTGAATAGGTGGACCTTCCTGTAGACCCCCCTGACGTCGCCCGTCTCGTCCACGACCACAGCAGAGTTGTACGGGACGCCCGAGTCGAGTTCTGCGAACCCGGCTATCAGGGCAGTGGAGGTCTCGGCGGCGAACCTCGCCAGGGCCTTCACGGTGGGCCCTTCGACCGGCTCGGAAAGCTTCAGGGCCTCCTCCCTCGACTCGAACAGGTAGCCGGTGTTGAAGAGTTCCGGGAGGACTAGCAGGTCGGCCTCGACCTTCGAGGCCAGATCGAGGGCTCTCTTAACGTTCTCCTCCACCTCGCCGAACTTGGGCCGGGTCTGAACGTATCCGATGACCAGCTCGCCCATGAATCCACACCGCTGCGCCCCTCACCCTAGAGACCATAAACCCCACCGCTGGCGGAGCCGAGGCTCCGCCGACGCGACCCCTGCGAGGATAGTCGGCCGATCCCTCCCCCAGTGGAGGAGCTTCGACGAGAACTAGCACGGGACGGGATGGGCATGGGGGTGAACGTCGCTGGCGCCTGCGTCGGGCCGCCTCCGCCTCGACGAAGTTTCCACCCGCGGGCGTCTTTCTTACCAAGTTCGCGGTCATAAGTAAATACCAGATCCGCCGCGCGCCGTCCGGTGAGGCCCGGCCTCGGAAGGGCGCTGTCAAGCGTGGGAAAGTTTGGAAGAAACGCCAAGCTCCTGCTCACGGCCACCGCAGTTTCTGGTCTCACTCAGGGGGCCTACTTCTCGGTTTGGCAGCTCTACCTCAAGTCCGCGGGCTACGGGGGCACTTGGATAGGCACCTACGCCCTGATCGGCACCGTCGTGGCCACCCTCCTGAAGCTCCCCGCTGGCCTCCTGGCGGACAGGTTCAGGAGGAAGTGGATCGCGGCCGTCAGCTTCGCGGCTGCGGCCCTGTCGGGCGCCGTGGTGGCGCTCTCGGTGTCCGAGGGGGCGCTAATACTCTCGGCGGCCGTCGGCGGGGTGGGGTGGTGGCTGGGGGGACCGGCCTGGAGCGCCCTGTTTGCAGAGAGTGTCGAAGACGCGGGAATGGACCTCGGGTTCAGCGTCTCGGCCTTCGTCAGCAGCGCGGCCACCTCCGTCGGAAACCTGATGGGTTGGATTCCCGAGCTCCTCGTGCGATCCCTGGGACTGGGGTACTTCGAGGCCTACAGGTGGTTCATGTGGCTCGTGGTGGCCATAGAGGCCTCCTCTATCCTCCCGATCATCCTAGTCTCGGAGAGGTTCCGCCCACGGGCGCGGGGTTCAGGGGGCCTGATGAAGTTGGGGATGTCCTCAAAGAGGCTGATCTCGGCGGTGGTGGTCACCTATTCCCTAATAGGCTTTGGAGCGGGTCTCTCGATCCCCCTCTTGGGGTACTACTTCAGCGTGAAGTTCGGAATCGAGTCCGGCCCGATAGGGACGCTGTTCGCCGTGACAAACGTGGCCGCAGCTCCCGCCTTTCTCTTGGCCGCTGAGGTGTCGGCCAGGCTGGGCACCGTGAGGGGCGCCGCGGCGCTTCAGGCCGCTTCGATCCCCCTCTTGGCCCTGATACCCCTCGCACCGAGCTTCGCCGCGGCTTCCGCCCTCTACATCCCGAGGTCGGTCCTCATGAACATGGCCAACCCCCTGATCAGCGCCTTGGTGATGGAGCTGACCCCAGAGGCGGAGAGGGGGACTGTGGCCTCGATCTCTCAGCTCTCTTGGAACCTGCCCAACTCCGTGGCCCAGCAGATCGGCGGGTTTGTCATGGACACCCTCTCCTTGGATGCGCCGCTGTACGCTACCTCCGGCATCTACGCAATCTACGTTACCGCGTTTTACCTGATGTTCGGCGGCCTCGAGCGCGAGCGCGGGATCGGCGGCGAGTGACTGGGGGTCGGCAGCTGTACCCTCAGTTTCCTCCCCAGATCGCCCGAGCGCGCGTTGTGGGGGAACCGCGTCTCCACCCAGATCTCTAGGGTTTGAACTGCCGACTATTTGAGGAATTTGAAGCGCGACTGGAGCTTTGATAGCGCACCTCGAGGAGGCCGTTGGGGGGTCAGCAGGCCAACAGACCTCATCTCCATCTCCATGGGATCAGCGGAGTAACCCTTCTTCACACCCCCTGCTGCTTGACGCCGGGTCCTAAAAGAGGAGCCCCCTTCCGGACTACTGCCTGAGGCGTTCGTCTAAGAAGATCACATCCACGTCGAACGGCTCTATCTTCATCTCCTTCTCGAGTTCTCTCTCCCGCTTGGCGAACACGGCCGCCCGCCCCTTGAACGAGTTCGGCCAGAGCTATGACGTAACAGTCAGCTGGGGAGATGGACCTCTCTCACCTGATGTCCTCCGCCCTCTCGTCCAGCGAGCCGTCTTCGACCACCTCCACAACCCCGCCCTCTCTGAGGGACTTCACCAGGTCACCGGTGACGGCCCTCCCGCGGATCCTGCACACCACATAGAAGGTCTCTGACAGGACTACCCTGGGGACGTAGACCTCCCCGCGGGAGGACAGAACGCCTCCTCCACCAGGTCAGCCAGGTCCTCCCCCAGTAGGTACGCCAGGAGCACGCTGTCAACTGAGAGTCTCTTGGGCAGATCTCCGCAGGCGCTCAAGTCTCTCCCCCTCGTGATCCCTCAGCTCCGATATCAGGGTCTCCACAGCCTCCTCCCTCCCTCTCAGGATCCCCTTCATGGACCTCAGCCTCCCTCTCGCCATCTTAACGCGCCTCCTCTCCTCGAGCAAGGTTATCATGGCTTCGTCAAAGCTGACCCTCCTGCCGGGCCTTACCTGTAGCTCGGATGCAAACTTCGGAAGCTCCCTCTTGGTCTTATCGCTGACTTAATGGTGGTAGGCACCTATAGAATCTACTGAAACTACAGCTTTTATAGAACAGCTTTTATAGATTAGATTGAGTTGGATTCGCGTCTGCTGGATTCGCTGGGGGCGGGCCACCTCAAGAATGGGTGCGGCCGCCGCGATGAGCGCGGCGGCGATCCACATGGCCGCGTTCATCCCCCAGAACCCCGTTATGACGCCCCCTAACCCGTTTCCGAGCGCCTCGGATATGGACCCCATCGCCGATGTCACGGAGCTGGCCGCCGCCTTCTCATCCGGGGCGAGAGAGATCGCCAGCGCGTTCCTGGCCGAGTAGTGGAGGGCGAAGAGCGGGATCACCATTAGGGCGGCCAGGACCTTGAAGTCGCTGACCAGGGATCCGACGACGAAGTAGAGCGCGTATAGGAGGCATGAGGCCGTGAAGGCCCTAATGCCGCCGATCCTGTCCACGATCCTCCCGTAGATGGGGCCCATGATCGCGCCTGTTAGGCCGGCCGCAGACACCAGAAGCCCCATGACCGCATCCGACCTGCTGGAGGCCTCGAACACCTTGAGGGAGAAGGCGACGTAGAACGTTGAGATGGCGGAACTCGCGAGCAGGAGAGAGGGCACGATCCTCCCCGTGTCCCCGGGCCACCTGAGGCCCAGCGCAGACCTGACGGCCCGGAGGAAATCCGGCCTCTCAAGCCTGCCTTCCTCGCGCACGGTAGCCAGGGCCGCGACGGCCAGGCTTGACAGGGCAGAGGCCATCAGGAGGGTTCTCCTGAGGCCCAGCCACTCGGTCAGGAGGCCCCCGATCAGAACTCCGACCGTGAAGCCCACCTCCATGGCCATGAAGTAGTCGCCGGCGGCCGCGCCTCCCGGGCTCCTGTCGGCTAGGAACGCTATGATCACGGGCTCCTCCGAGAGGAAGAAGTACCAGGCCACCACTATCGGCAGCCAGGAGGACGGTCCGGTCAGCGCGATCGCTAGGGGGAAGAGGGGGTTCAGCGCCGCGGCCGCGAGCATCAGCGGCTTCCTGGCCCCCATCTGATCGCTCAGCGACCCATATATCCTCGTCCCGAGGAAGTAGGCGAGGGCGGGGACCCCCCTGATGAGCGCGTACTCCAGGACCGAGCCCCTCTCGTAGGTCTCAAACGCCACGTAGAGGAAGGTCATGCTCCAGCTCAGGTCCCTGAGGAAGGCCGCGATGAGCACCTTCCACCTGTCGGCCAAGAGACCGCCCTCGACGCCCCGAGCGAGCCGATCATAAAAAGGAGAGAGGGCCCCCACCCCCCGGGAGTCCCGTGCGCGGTCACAGCGAGGTGTACAGTCACCCCCTCTACTACGACGTCGCCTTTGGCTGGGATCCGACGCTAGAGGTCGAGTTTTATCTGGAGGTCTTTGAGAGACACGCGGGGGGCGTTAGGACGGTGCTGGAGCTTGGGTGCGGCACCGGACGCCTCTTGACTGAAGTCGCTAGGGGGGGTCCCTACTCCGTGGGCCTCGACATCAACCCTGAGATGGCGAGATTCGCCGCGGGGAGGATCCGCCAGTCGGGGGCGCCGGCTGACGTGGTGAGGGCTGATATGACCGAGTTCAGCCTCACCGGAATCGATGCCGCCTTCTCGGCCGTCAACACGATCTCCGCTCTGCTCACCGACGAAGCGCTGATGTCCCACTATCTCTCCGTCTCGAGAGCCCTGAGGAGGGGAGGGGTGTACGTGGTTGACGCGTCGCTGAATCCCTCGCCCGGGGACCGGGAGGAGTGGGAGGAGGAGAGGGACGGACTGTCGGTGAGGGCCGTGTGGGAGGTCTTAGACGTCGTCACCGAGAGGCAGGTGCTGGACAGGCTGAAGCTCGTCGTGAACGAGCGTGAGAGGGTGTTCGAGCTCGTGGACGAGTCGCCGTCCCGCAGGCTATCCTTGGGAGACCTGTCAGAGTTGCCAAGGAGGTTCGGACTAGAGCCGGTTGCGTGGTACCTGTCTTTTGATCCCGAGGCTGAGGTGGGCGCTCCACCGGCGAGGGGGAGGGTGATCGCCGTTCTCAAGAAGGTGTAGGTGGTTCCCTTAGGCGGACGTCATAGTTCGAGTTGGGCCCACCCCAAGGTAAAGTCTCCCTCCGCGGCGTCGGAGTTCAATCGCCAGGCGGGCTGGATTCTGAAGGCCCCAGGAGGGCTTCGACGAGTTCCAGGGGTCAGAACACTCGCGCGTCTTGGCTACTGGGCATAAAAAGAGAGTGAACCTGGATTGGGTGCGTAAGAACAAAATAATCGGAACGGGGCCGGAGCATCTTGGGCTATTTGAAATTTAATCAGACTATATAAAGACTAGAAAATTCTCGAAAAAAGCCTTATATACTACAAACTCTGCCTAAGACTCCGAGATGCGGCGAAAGAGTATCCGCGAAGTCTGTAAATGCATCATCCTGTCCGTTCTCATAACTTCGGTATCGCTGCTATTAGCGGTACCCTCGTCGTTTCAGCCACTATCTATACCCGTGTCGGACGAGAACACCGATGTCGGATACTTCACTTGGGCGTGGGCCTATGTGTCGGCTAGCTACAATCCACGCACGAACACTTACTCGAATTGGTTCCACGACTATGATTATGGTAGTGTAGTTAGCTGGGTGACAGCTCAAAGAGGAATCTATCAGACAGGGGATTCTCCATACGGGGGATTCACGCTAATATGCACGAACGCAGTCTTGCCTGATGGAAGCGTGAGGTATAACGGTGCGTGCGCGTACGCAGAAATAGGTTCTCCTTGACGCGAGGGGGCTGGACATGGATCTTAAGAACAAGAAGAGACCCTTTGCCCCCCCTCTTCCTTTTCTCTTAGCGGTGATCGTAAGTGGGTTCGCAGCCTCACATGCGCTCGCTCAAGAGCCCCTCCCGATACAGGAGATCAAGGTAGCATTTGGGGGAGCAGGGTCGTTCTGCCAGCTAGTGTTGGATGACGGGGGCGTTGTCAGCACGGCCTTCGGTGGATCTGTCCTTGGCACTTACGGCTGGGAGCTGCTCGGATACGAGGGTCGGTTTGCGAGGCTGAGGGTCTGGCTGAGCGTCAATGCAACTAGAATGGAGTACAAGGGAAGGGAGTTCAGCGAGAGGGCCAGGAGCGGGGATCTCTCGTTTGTCAAGAGGGTAAAGATTAGCTCCCTCAAATACCTCTCGGCACGCGGAAATACCGTGATGATGGAGGGAAACTTCTCGATCTTTCATGAAGAGGAGGTGCTGCTGGACCCTGCAACCAATATGCTAGTCGATTCTGCGGGAGAGCCGTGGGGAAGGTTTCTCCTTTGGATAAATCCGGCCAGAGTTCCATTTAGCGGTTCAATTCGTGAGGTCGCCATAGTGAGGTGGCTTGGAAATGAGACCTTGGAGTGGAACGTGAGCAGGGAGACTCTTCCCGAGCCCATCGATGTGCCTGGCCTCGTAGCGTCGCGAGTGATTCAAGCCACAGCGGAGATAGGCTTCGAGCATCCAGTAGCTGGGGCATACATATCCTCCCTAGACGCCGTGTATGATGAGGGGACAGGAGCCTTCTTGGGCGCGCCAGCCGCTTACGCGGACGACTTCCTAACTCAGAAAGCTGGCGTGGTGCTCCTGCTGTGCGTTAACCTAGGAGGAGAGGGGCAGCAAAGGACTTTCGGGATAAGAGCGATCGAGGTTGTATCCCAACCACAGGTGGAGAGAACGAGCACTTACCTTGACCCCTGGCTACTCCGCCAGGCCGCCTTGGCTGCCATCGCGGTGATCGCGGCTATATGCCTTCTCTTAGCGGCTGGGCGGTCGATGAGGATTGGCTGACAGGTTAGTAGTTGCAAGCAACCTGACGAAGTCCTTCGGCCGCACAAGGGCCTTGAAGTCCGTGAGTTTTGCGCTCGATCGCGGGATTCACAGCCTAATTGGGCCGAACGGCGCAGGCAAGACGACGCTCCTCAGAATCCTGGCTGGCCTATTGAGGCCGAATCGTGGAGAGGTCAGGGTACTGGGGTTAGACCCCACGCACGAAGGAGAGAGGGTCTCGCTAATGCGGAGAGTTGGAATCGTTCACGAGAACCCTTCCTTCCCGCTTTGGGCTACTGGAAGGTCGCTGTTGGAGAGGGCCGCCAAGATGAAGGGAGTCTCTGACGTAGTAGGAGAGGTCAAGAGGGTCGCTGAACTGACCGGATGCTCAGAATACATAGGTAGGAAGACGGGAGAGTACTCGGCCGGAATGAAGCAGAGGCTCGAGATAGCTCTCGCGCTCATCGGAGACCCCGAACTTGTTTTGATGGATGAACCAACCTCTAATCTCGATCCAATTGGTCGCTCACGTGTCTTGAGACTGATTTCCAGGCTTCACAGGAGTTCGGGGGTTAACTTCATAATATCGACTCACGCACTGAGCGGGTTAGAGCCCATTATTACAGAAATTCTCTTCCTTAGAGAGGGGCGACTAATACTCAGCGGTAGGTTCGACGAGTTGAAGGAGAGCTTGGGCAGGTGGGTGCTTTTGGTAAGCGAATCTGCCCGCCAGGAGCTTGAAGTTGGTTTCTCAGCTAGGCTTGCAGTCTCGAGGCCCGGGAGGTACGGAGTGATCTCAAGCGAGATTGTGGAACTTCTGTCTTGGCTATGCGCACGGGCCGAGAGAGGAGAAGTCCCAGCGGGGGTTGAGCTGAGAGAATTGTCGTTGGATGAGCTTTTTGAAGTAGTAGTGAAGGGGGGATAAATCATGAAGGGCTCTCTCAGTCAGCTGATGTGGGAATTGAGAGGTCTCCTCAGGTTTCCGATACTTGAGGCTTACGTCGCGATACTAACTCTTGCATCTTGTTGGCATGCCATGACAGGAGGGATACGCATTGGACTATCTTCACAGGTCTTCCTGAGGGAGATCTTCGAGTCGTCGCTAGTCCGGGCTTGCGCGTGTGCCGCCCTGTACGGATCGCTGACCTGGGGAATCCTCAATGCAACGCTAGTTTCATCCGCTGCCGCCATAGTCTTCGCCCGAGAGTGTGAGGGAGGGTACCTCAGATACTCGCTCTCCCTGCCCTTGAGCAGGGGATGTCTATTTGGGGTGAAGTTCTTAGCCATGTCAGCACTTTTGGTGCTGGCTCACTTGATCTCAATGCTCTTCTCGCTGCTGGCGTCCTGCCCATCTTACGCGCCTTCCTCCATCGTCTTTATCCTGAGGAACTTTCCCCTGTTCTTCGCTGGGTTTTTGGCCTCCTTAGCAGTTCCCACGGCCATAGCGACCCTAGTGGCTGTGGTCTCAAGGAACTCCATCGTGACACTAGTCTCAACAATGCTCCTAGATCACGCGATTCGGACTATCTCCCTCCTGTTAGCCGCATCAAATCCTACCATCTCCCTGCTGGGATCCGGAGCCGCGTTAGCTGCCGCGGCTATGACAGTCAAGCCAGATTCTCCAGCCGCTCTCCTATTTGAGCAGATGACCTATCGGTCCTTAGCGCTCTCTATGGCCCTAGCGAGCCCTATGATTGTAGCAGCCTACAGCTACTTCTCCAGAGTGCTCGAGGTGACCTAGTGTGGAGCCTCTCGCGCGTAGAGCTATCACGATTTGGGCGGTAGCGTCTGCGGCGTGGCTTATAGCGCTCTTGGCGTCGTCAATTCAGCCTTTTTACCCGATGGAGCGGGGAAGCTTTAGGGTGTGGCCTAACGGCGTGGAGTACTCGCTGATATACCTCCCCGTCGAGAGGCAGGTGCGAATCAGACTATTTGCAGAGTCCACGCTGACGGGAACACTCGCAGTCCTCGATTTAAATGGTAATGAACTTAAATCATGCTCTGTGGCTGGCCCGACTATCTTGAGTTTTTCCCCTGAAAGGAGAGGAGGCTACGTCATTGCCCTGAAAAGTTCCTCTGATCGCGACGAGGCGTACTCCCTAGAAGTTGAGGTTCAGCCGGGTCTCCCACATTCCTCCCTAGAGAGGCCAGTCGTATCCTTGGCTATGTCAGCTCTTCTCCTAGTTCTCTTTAGACTTTGGTCAGATCGACGTTCGAGGTACCACGGGGGTGGCGCGAGTATCTAAAGAACTACCGCAGAGCTTGAGTGGAGTGTACAGTCACCCGCTCTACTATGACATAGCCTTCGGGTGGGATCCGACTCGAGAAGCCGACTTTTACTGTGAGGTATTCAAGAGACACGCAGGAAGCGTGCGGAGAGTGTTGGAGCTGGGATGCGGCACTAGGGGGATATTAATCGAGCTGGCCAAGAGGGGTTTCTACTGCGTTGGACTCGATATAAGCCCCGAGATGGCGAAATTCTGCGCGAGGAAGGCCCGGCGCCTTGGGGTACCAGTTGAGGTTCTCAGAGCAGATATGACCGACTTCCACATATCAGGATTCGACGCGGCATACTCGGCCATCAACAGGTATCCGCATTGCTCACAGACGAGAAGCTAGAGTTGCACTACTCTTGCGTTTCCAAGGCGCTGAGAACAGGGGGAGTCTACGTGATAGACGCGGCCCTGAACCCGTCGCCCGGAGACCGAGAGGAGTGGGAAGAGGAGAGAGACGGGATCACTGTGAGGGCAGAGAGGGAGGTCGTGAACCTGCTCCCAAGAGGGCGCGTGCTGGACAGGCTTAGGCTGGTCGTCAGAGAGCGAGGGAAGTCGTTCGAACTCCTCGACGAGTCGCCGTCTCGGAGGATGTCCCCAGCCGATCTGTCAGAGTTGCCAGGGAGGTTTGGGCTGGAACCGGTCGCGTGGTACCTGTCCTTTGATCCCGAGGACGAGGTGAACTCGCCACCGGAGAGGGGAAGAGTGATCGCAGTTCTCAGAAGGGTGTGAGCTTCGGGTCTGGAAGTCCAACACTTCCAGATTCACATTACCAACCTCTCAAAGTGCAAGAGGCATCCTTCTTGCGCTCGAGCGGCCGGGAGCTGGATCAACACCGCTCTCTCGCAAATCTACACTTGATTCCAAGGGTAGCTTAACCAGAGAGTGGCCTCAGACCGTCATGTGGGAAGGGTCCCTGACTCCTCCCAAAACGCCCGTATTTGGTCCTGAGGTGCGAACGCTCAGGGGCCGCCAGCGTAGGGCTCTGGACTCCTGTTCACGACCTCCTCTGTGAACTGGAACACCGCCCTCCTGACCTGACAGAACCTCCCACGACGCGCGTCACTTCAAACAGCGGCTCTCAGCTCACGAAAATGTCTACAAACTCCCAGGGTGTCAACACTCTAACTCCCTTTACCCAACCAAAGTGCCTCCTGTTGTGCGTGATTATGTCAGCCTTGAGGAGGACGGCCTGCGCCCCGACGATGTAGTCCCTGGCGTGGTGCCTGAAGGGCAGCCTCCTCCTGTTGTCGTAGGCCGCCTCCGCCGCCATCCTGGCTGCCTCCCTCGATATCGACGGGACCTCGGCCCTCAGCGCCTTGAGATCCTCCTCCAGATCCTCGGCGCTCAGCCCCGAGTAGATGTACCAGAGGGCCGTCTCAGCGTAGACCACGGGGCTGACGTAGACGCTGATTCGCTCAGAGTTCAACCTGAGCCACGCTAGGAAGGACCTCTCCCTGAAGGCGGTGCTGTCAAGCATTACTCTCGAGCTCAACCCCCCACCTCCCCCTGAAGAGGGCCGGGGTCAGCCCGCTGGCCGCGGCCTGCTCAAGCCTACGCGACCTCTCCGCCCAGGCTGGGTCTTCAGACTCTACAAGGTTCCTGGCCCTCTCCAGCTCCCCTCTGATCTCAGGGCTCACCTCGGGGGCGTGCTCTTCAATCAGGTCCCGCTCAAAGAGGTCTAGGAGCATCTCCAAGACTTTGTGCTGCGGTATGTCCAGAAGGGAGGCGAGCCTCTTGACGCGCCTCCTCAGCTCGTCCGGCACCGTTATGGTTGACATTGAGCAATTATTCAGTTTGTTAATATAAAAAGAGGCGCTACGGACTGAAGTCGTGTCATCCAGGCCCCCGAGCCGCCGGATGCTCGGGCTGGCAGCCATGTGCGAGGCAGGCCCCAGTCTGGCCGTCTCTAAATTCCCACCCGGAGTCCCCTCAAAATAAAACTGTGCCGGGCTAGCGGATCCGGAGCCCTCCCATGAGCCCAATTGAGCTGGTAGTGCCGGTGTTCTCCCTCATAGCCGTCGGCTGGGTACTCTCCAGGATCGGACTCGCCGGAGACGCGTGGGTCTCTGCCCTGAACGACTACGCCTACTACGTGGCGTTTCCGGCCCTCATGCTCGCTAGCCTGGCGACTAGACCCCTCTCAGGTCTGGGGGCTATGATAGCCGTGAACGCGGTCTACCTTGTGGTCTCGATGGTCCTGGCCCTACTGGCCGCGAAGGCCCTCAGGCTAGACAGCTCCCTGGCCGCCACGCTGGTCTTCTCTGGAAGCTTCGGAAACGTCGTGTACATGGGATTCCCGCTGGCCGAGAGGGCCTTCGGAGAGGAGGGCCTGTTCCTGGCCGCCGGGATAGCCTCCACACACCTGGCCGTCATGCTCTCGGTAGGCCTCTCGCTGGCCCAGGTAGCATCGTCGGGGGAGGCGAACGCGCGGGACGCCGCGGTGAGGGTGGCCAGAGTTCCGCTGTTCTGGGCGGCCGCCGTGGGGCTAGCGCTCTCGACGCTCAACGTGCGCTTGCCGGAGCTGGTCCTCTACCCCCTGCAGGCGCTGGGTCGATCGGCCTCGCCCACCGCCCTGTTCGCCCTAGGGGCCTTCCTCCAGGCGCGGGGCATCGGAGAGGAGCTCTCCAGACCGGTGGTAGTCTCGGCCTACAAACTCCTCGCGCTCCCTGCCATCGCATACGCGACTGCGAGGGCCCTCGGTTTGGGCGGAGTTCAGCTGGGATGCACCCTGCTCCTGTCGGCCGCCCCGCTGGCCGTCACCAACTTCGTGGTGGCCGACAAGTTCGGGCTGGACGTGGAAACGGTCGCGTCGGCCATAGTCCTGTCGACCCTCGGATCCGCCCTCACTTTGTCGATCCTGGCCGCCTTCCTGTGACCCTCGCGGCCCTCGAGCCACGCGCGGCTAGCCTAGCACCGACTGGACGGCTCTGGGAACCTCCCCGAACTCTCGGATCACCGCGTCGGCGGCCCCGTGATCCGAGCCTGGGGGCCCAAGCAGTATGGCCCTCACCCCCGCGGACCTGGCCCCGATCACGTCGTCGACCAGCTCGTCTCCGACCATGACGGCCTCAGAGGGCTCTGCGCCTAGGGACTCCAGGGCGCGGCCGAATATCTCAGGGTGCGGCTTCCTGAGGCCCACATCGTAGGAGGTAACCACCTCGTCGAAGTAGTCTAGGAGCCCGTGCATCCTGAGCTTCTCGACCACCATCGGCCCGTAGGTCACGTTCGAGACCACGGCCAGCCTGTATCTTCCGCTCAGCCCCCTGAGGGCCCGCTCGACTCCCCTCCTGATTCTCGTGAACTCCAGGTACGGCGCCGAGTAGGCCCTCAGGTGGGCCTCGGTGACCTCGGAGTCGACCCCGACGGTCCTGAGGAATGCGCGGATGTCCTCCTCGGCCGGGATCTCCACCAGCCTCGTTGTTCGCTCTACCCAAAGCGCGTCCCAGTGCCGCTCGTACTCGGCGACCGCCCTCTCCAGGACCTCAGACGTGGGCTCCACGCCCGAGGCCAGCAGGAGGCCCCTGACACGAGCCACCCTGAAGTCCCTGCGGGGCCTCGCGGGCTCTATTATGGTCCCCCACATGTCTACAAGGACGGCGCGACTCATTCCCTAGTCACCCGCTCAGAAGGTGAACCCGGGTCTCCCAGCCCTCGACACCTTGACCTCTGCGATCTCGCCCTCCCTCAGCCTGATCGAGCAGTACATCCCCCTACTCGCCGGTCCGGGGTTCACCGCAAGCGTCCTCCCCAGCCTCTCCATGCCCGCAGACTCGTGTATGTGCCCGCAGACGCACAGGAGGGGCTGGAACTCCTCTATGTACCTTCGGACTGACTTGGACCCCGCGTGGCCGCCGGCGCGTGGGATGTCGAGGGTCGTGCCGTGGGGCGGCGCGTGGGACAGCAGGATGTCCACCCTCCCCAGGCCCCGGAGCAGGCCCCAGATCCGATCCTCGCCCAGCTCTATCGGCGTGGAGAAGGGTCCTGGGTTCGCCCCACCGACGCCCCCGATCGAGATCCCGTGAACGCTCACGGCCTTTCCATGGACGTTCTCCGACGAGCCAATTCTCTCCACGCTGAGGAGCTCGGGGGGATCCATGTTTCCCGGCACGAACAGGGTGGGGAACCCCTCGAAGTACTGGAGGACCTCCTCGATGTCCTGAAGGTCCCCGGCATTCGTCAGGTCGCCGGACAGCAGGACGAGGTCGGGACTCTCCTCGGCCAGGGCCGAGAGTATCGCCTGTGGCCTCCCGTGTATGTCCACCGCCGCCAGTATCCGGAGGGTGCCGACCATCGGGTGTGCCGCGCCGGGAAGCCGATATATTCCCCTCGCCGCCCTCCGACCAGGTGCCCCGGGCGCTGGTCAGGATTCCGCAGGACGCGGCGGTCCCTCTGATCGGGACAGTGGCCTTCGGCCTGATAGACAGGGGGACGACCCTGATCCAGGTGAGGCCCTCCAGCGCCTGCGTCCTCTCGTGCGTCTTTTGCTCCACCGACGCCGGGCCCCGCAGCAGGACCAGACTGGCGGAGTATCTCGTGGACATGGATTACCTGCTCCAGTGGTTTGACGAGGTGGCCGTCTACAAGGGCGTGAGCGACCTGGAGGCCCACGTGGACACCGTTGGCGATCCGTTCGTCTACCCGAAGGTCACGGAGCTGTTCCGGAGGCTCAAGGAGCACCCCCAGGTCTCGGTGGTCTCGGTCCAGACCCACGGGGCCCTCCTGGGTCCGGAAGACGTTCCGAGGCTCGAGGAATCAGGCCTCGACAGGGTCAATCTAAGCATAGACAGCCTGAACCCGGAGAAGGCCCGAGCACTCTCGGGCACCCCCGCATACGATGTGGAGAGGGTGAAGGAGTTCGCCAGGAGGCTCGCCGAGAGCGAGGTGGACCTGCTGATAGCTCCAGTGTGGGTGCCCGGTCTCAACGACGAGGACATTCCAGAGATCATAGAGTTCGCCCTGGACATCGGTGCCGGGAAGAGATGGCCCCCGCTGGGGATACAGAAGTACGAGGCCCACAGGCACGGCAGGCGGCCGAGGGGCGTAAGGCCCATGCCCTGGTCAAGGTTCTACGCCGCCCTGAGGAGGTGGGAGGAGGAGTACGGTGTGAGGCTGGTGCTGACGCGTGAGGACTTCAACATCAGGCCCTCCAGGGGCCTGCCGAAGACCATGAGGGTAGGCGAGAAGGTGGCCGTGAGGGTCGTCGGGCCCGGCTGGAGGAGGGGAGAGGCCCTCGGCGTCGCGAGGGGGAGGGCGGTGACTCTGGTCAACGCGGAGGCCTACCCTACGGGATCGGAGGTCAGGGCCGTCGTGCTCAGGGACAGGGACAACGTGTACGTCTTGAGGCCCGCCCCCTGACCGAAGGGGTTAAGGCTCCTCAGAGGGTCTGATCGCGTAGCTTGAGGAGGACGGGAGAGGCGGTACTCCCACTCCACGTTGGGAGGGCTCCTCGCTGGCTCTTCACGAGGATGAAGAAGCTGGCTGGATTGGTCTCAGAGGCGATCGTGCGCGAGTACGGCAGGCTCGAACTCCTGAGGAGGCTCTCAGATCCGGTGTGGTTTCAGGCATTCGGGTGCGCTCTGGGCTACGACTGGCACTCCTCCGGCGTGACCACCGTCGCGACCGCCGCCCTCAGGGAGGCGCTTGAGGAGCGTGAGCTCGGGGTTCTGGTGCTGGGCGGGAAGGGGAGGGCCTCCATGAGGGTCCCCGAGGAGGTTCGAAGGGTGGCGGAGAGGCTTGACCTCCCGGACTCGTCTGCTCAGAGCCTGAAGAGGGCCAGCAGGATGTCGGCGAAGGTGGACAACGCCGTCCTGCAGGACGGTTACCGGATCTACCACCACGCCCTCGTGGTCTCGGAGGAGGGGTCGTGGGCGGTCATCCAGCAGGGGATGAACCCGGAGAGGAGGCTGGCCAGGAGGTACCACTGGCTCGGTGAGATGGTCTCCAGCTTCGTCGTGGAGCCGCACTCGGGCATCGCCGGCGAGAGGAGAGAGCCGGCCGTGCTCGACATGACCGCCAGGGAGAGCGAGGAGGCTAGGAAGGCCTCCGTGGACTTGGTGATGGAGGGCCCGGAGAGACTCTCCAGGATGCTGAGGGAGGCCGCGGTCGGACCCCTCTCGAGGTACTTGGGAGAGGAGAGGGGGGTTCCCGTCCTCGTCATGCCGAGGAGAGTCGATTGGTCCGCCCTTAGGAGGGCCTACGAGAGGTCCGTCTCCACGTACGAGGAACTCGTCGAGGTCCGCGGCGTGGGACCGGCTACTATCAGGGCCCTTGCGCTTCTGGCAGAGCTTATCGAGGGGGTCGAGCCGAGCAGGAAAGACCCGATCAGGTACTCGTTCGCGTTCGGCGGGAAGGACGGCGTACCCTTCCCGGTGGACGTAATGAGGATGGACCGTGCCATAGAATTCCTGACCGAGCTGGTCAGGGGTTCGGACCTCCCCGAGGGCGAGAGGAGAAAGGTGCTCAAGAGGCTGAGCAGGCTGGCAGGGCGCGTCCCAAAGGCTTAATTAGGTCCGGGGTAGACCTCGCCGAGCTGGGGGAGGAGGGGATGTCCTGCCAATTTACCCGGCCCTGATCGGCCCGCTTCACCCGACCGAGTTCGGTCCTTTTCCTATCGCGGGCGGAACGCCCTCGTCCCCTCCCGCATCGCGAACGCCTGTCCTCAGGGGTGATGTCCTTGGTTAGCGAAGTCCCGCTAACAGAGGGAGAGCTCAGGCTGCTCAGGCTCCTGGCCGACCTGGGGAGCGAGTCGGACGTCGACCGGCTGCCCATGGACCGAAGCGCGGCCCTGGCTCTTGCCTCTCTGCTCTCGGACAAGGGCCTTGTCCGCGTCGAGAGGCGCGTGAAGAAGGTTCTCAGGCTCACCGAGAGAGGTCGGGAGGCCTTGGATCATGGTTTACCGGAGGAGCGCCTCCTGAGTTTGCTCAGATCGTCAGGCGGCTCGGCTCCACTCAGGGTCGTGAGGGAGTCCGGCCTCTTCGCCGACAAGGCGGAGTTGGACGCGGCCCTTGGCGAGGCCAGGAGGGCGGGCTGGATCTCCTTCCAGAAGGTGGACGGTGAGACCGTCGTCGGGCTGACTAAAGCTCCGGAAGAGGTTCCTCTGACCAGGGCGCTGAGGGCCGCGGCCGCCGGGGAGCACGTGCCGGAGGATGCGATCAAGAGGCTGAGGTCTAGGGGGCTCGTGAGGGAGGAGGAGCAGGCGCAGTTCACGATCAGCCTGACGGAGGACGGCCTCCGCGTGGCCCGCGGCGAGGTGCCCGTGGCGATAGAGGCGGCGAAGCTCACCAGGGAGCTGATCGAGACCGGCGCCTGGAGGAACGTCAGGCTCAAGTCCTACGACGTGACGCTCCCGCCCCCTATCGTGTACCCAGGCAAGTCCCATCCGTACGTCCAGTTCCTGGAGGAGGTCAGAGAGATCCTGATAGGGATGGGCTTCGAGGAGGTGAAGAGCCCCATCGTGGAGATGGAGTTCTGGAACTTCGACGTCCTGTTCCAGGCTCAAGATCACCCCGCCAGGGAGGTCCACGACTCCTACGCGCTGGCGTATCCCTCACGCGCCCCGAGGACCCCAGACGAGTCCTTGGTCGAGAGGGTCAGGAGGACCCACGAGGATGGGTGGAGGACCGGCTCCACGGGCTGGAGGTATCGGTGGAGCTTCGACACGGCCATGAGGCTGATGCTCAGATCTCAGACGACCTCAGCCTCCGCTAGGACGCTGGCAAGCAGGAAGGAGCTGCCGCTGAAGATATTCGTCATCGACAGGGTCTTCCGACCTGAGGCCCTCGACAGGACCCACTCCATGGAGTTCCACCAGTGCGAGGGTGTGGTTCTGGCCGAGGGGCTGACCGTGAGGCACCTCCTCGGGTACCTGAGGGAGTTCGCCAACAAGCTGGGGTTTGACGAGGTGGCCTTCAAGCCAGCCTACTTCCCGTTCACGGAGCCGAGCGTCGAGGCCTACGTCAAGCACCCCGAACTGGGGTGGATAGAGATCGCGGGGTCGGGCCTGTTCAGGCCGGAGGTCCTCATCCCGCTGGGCTACGAGTACCCAAGAGTCCAGGCTCTGGCCTGGGGGATCGGGATAGGTAGGCTGGCGATGGTGAGGCTCGGCATAGAGGACATCAGGGACCTGCACAGCCAGGATCTCCAGTTCCTCAGGGAGTTCCCGGCGAGGTGGTAGCATGCCCGTGATATCGGTCAGTTACTCGGACCTGTGCAGGCTCGTGGGAGAACTCATCCCGATGGAGTCCCTCGGGGACCTCCTGGCGCGGGTGAAGGTGGACTTCGAGGGCGAGGAGGAGGGGGAGCTCGAACTGGAGGTGACGGCCGACAGGCTTGACCTCGTGACCGTGGAGGGGATTGCGAGGGCGCTGAAGGGCATCATGGGCAAGGAGGCGGGGCTCCCAAGGTACGACATCTTCGAATCCGGCTGGGAGGTCCGCGTGGACCCCTCGGTCGAGCGGGTAAGGCCGTACGTGGTCGGCGCCGTCGTGGAGGGTGTGGAGCTCGACGAGGATGCCCTGGTGGCGCTTATGAGGGCTCAGGAGAAGCTCCACCAGACGCTGGGGCGTGACAGGCGAAAGATGTCGATGGGGATCCACAACGCTGACGTGATCGTGCCCCCCATCTCCTACGCTGCAGAGCCCTCGGACCGAGTGAGGTTCGTTCCCCTCGGAGAGGCGGAGGAGATGACGGCGAGGGAGGTGCTCAGCCGGACCGAGAAGGGCAGGGAGTACGCTCACCTGGTTGGCGACGGCTCGGTGGTCCCCGTGCTCCGCGACTCGAAGGGCGACGTTCTCTCGGTTCCGCCCATCCTGAACGGGGAGCTGACGAGGGTGACCGAGTCCACGCGGAACCTGTTCATCGATGTGACGGGCCCCGATCTGAGGGCCATCTCCCAAGCCCTCGTGCTGATCACCACGGCGCTGGCCGAGAGGGGGGGCAGGACAGGGACCGTAGTGGTTGGGTATCCGGGAGAGCCAGGGGAGCTGATCACGCCCGACCTCTCCACGTCGGAGCTGACGGTGGAGGTGAAGTACGTGAACTCCTTGATGGGCCTCAACCTGACTCCGGAGGAGATCGCTGACCTGCTGAGGAAGGTCAGACTGGGGGCCAAGGTTCAGGGGGACTCGGTGAGGGTGCTGATCCCCCCCTACAGGTTCGACTTCCTCCACCCGGTCGATGTGGTAGAGGAGGTCGCGCAGGCCGTGGGCTATGACAGGCTTGAGCCAGAACTCCCTGCCTGGGTATCCACATTTGGCCGCAGACACCCGATCGAGAAGGCCTCCTCCCTCGTGCGGACGCTGATGATCGGGCTGGGCTACCAGGAGATACTGAACTATGTGATGACCAGCAGGGAGGTGCTGTTCGAGAGGGTCCTCAGGCCGGAATCCCCGGTGGTCGAGGTGGCGAATCCCGTGACGGCCTCCTACTCAGTTCTCAGGGACTCGCTCCTGCCGGGCGTGATCGCGTTTCTCGCCAGGAACACGGGCGCGCCCCTCCCGCAGAAGGTGTTCGAGGTGGGCGACGTGGTGATACCCGACGAGTCCGCCGAGACGGGAGCGAGGGACGAGAGGAGGGTCTGCGCCGCCATAGCGGACAGCGAGGTGGGATTCGAGGACATACAGGCCGACCTCTATGCGCTCCTGAGGAACCTAGCGGTCGAGTTCGAGGTCAGGCCAGCCAGGTACCCGACGCTCCTGCCGGGCAGGACCGCTGAGATACTCGTTTCCGGGAGGGTTGCGGGGGTGGTAGGCGAGGTCAACCCGGAGGTGCTCGAGCTAAACAAGATCAAGACGCCCGTCGCCGCCTTCGAGCTCTCACTCCCCGCCCTGAAGATTATAGGTGGCGGGATTCAATAGCAAGTAGTGTTGCTCGCATGTTGGTGGAATCAACGGGCTTCGGTCATATAGTGATCGACGGTAAGCGGTACAGGCACGATGTCGTCCTGACGGACGAGGTGCGCCCCAGGAGGAAGGAGCTCTCTAAGTCTCTCAGGTCGAGGTTTGGCCACACGCCGTTGACGGGTGATGAGGTCTTCGTCTACTTCAGGGACTACAGGCCTGAGGTGATCGTGGTGGGTACCGGACAGTTCGGGGCGCTCCCACTGGTCGGCGTCGAGGAGGCGGCCAGGGAGCTGGGGGCGAGGCTGATCGCAAAAAAGACGGGAGAAGCCCTGAAGGAGTACAACAGGCTGGTGGAAGAGGGGAGGAGGGTGGCGGCCCTCTTCCACGTCACCTGCTGAGGCAGTCCTCAGGACCCCTTCTTGGCCCAGTCCAGTACGTACTCCGCCAGGAGCCTGCTGTTCAGCACCAGGTCCCTCAGGTCCACGACCTCGACGCCGCTGTGCATGTACCTGTTGGGGATGGACGAGAGGGCCGTCTTCACGCCGCCCCGGGCTATCTGTATGGCCCAGGTGTCCGTCCCCATTCCCCTGGGGTCGGCCTCCCTCTGGTGGGGTATCTCCCTCTCCTCCGCGACCTTCAGGAGCCTCTCGACCACCTCCGGGTGGTAGATGGGTCCTATGGAGATCACCGGGCCCTTGCCCAGCTCGGCCCTGACCTTCTCGGGCGGCAGGCCGGGCGAGGTCGCGAAGGTGACGTCGACCACGAGGGCCACGTCGGGCCTCAGCTCGTACCCCATCATGTAGGCGCCCCTGAGCCCTATCTCCTCCTGGACCGTGGCCACCACGTGGACCCTCACATCCCTCAGCTCTTCCCTCCTCTCCCACAGCCTCTTTGCGGCCATGAAGATCGTCGCCACGCCTGACTTGTCGTCGAACCCGCTCCCGACGACCCTGTACCTGGTCAGCTCGTCGTAGGGCGCGTCGAGGACCACGTAGTCCCCGATCCTCACCCCCATCTCCTCCGCCTGTTCCTTGCTCTCCGCACCGATGTCTATGGCGAGGTTCTCAAACTCCGGCGGCTTTTCTCTCTGCTCCTTCTTCATGAGGTGAGGCGGGATCGTTCCGATGACTCCCTTGATGGCCCCCTTCTTGGTAAGGACCTTGACCCTCCAGCCGTAGGGGACCTTCGGATCCCAGCCTCCGACGGGGGAGAACTTCAGGTACCCCTTGTCGTCGATTGCCCTGATGATGAAGCCTATCTGGTCGATGTGGGCCACCAGCATGACGGACCTCTTCCCCTCCGGGTTTATCGTGCCGACGTAGTTGGCCCACCCCGTGACGCGGAGCTCGTCCACGTAGGGCCCGAGAAGCCCCCTGACAACTTCCTCGGCGGCTTGCTCCATCCCCGTGACCGTGGGGGTGGAGATCAGGCGCTCGAGCATGCGAGATGCGAGGGCCCTCTCCTCCTCGGGGACCTCAATCTTTTCCTCCTTCTTCTCACTCTCCTTCCCGCTCATGGCCGCTCGCCGATTGGCCTGGGTGGCCCAGAAATAAAACCAGCGGTACGTTCAATCCGAGAGAGGGACCCCCACCGTTACCCTCCCCGCCGGAAAATCAGGGGGGTAATCAGGAGGTCGCGTTCAAGGCTGAGGAACGTCTTCCGGTGGAGTTTGAGAAGAGCTATAAGGCATTGCAGCCAGAACCTGAGATCCGGCCGGAGCGGGCCGGCGGCCCGCCTGGTCAGGGGGTGTGTCGCGATGAAAGAGTTCCTCATCGAGGATGTGAGGTCCATGGAGGTCCTCGACTCCAGGGGCAATCCGACCGTTAAGACCTGGGTTAGGACCTCTGGAGGCTTTGTTGGCTCGTTCTCCGTCCCTTCAGGAGCCTCAAAGGGTGTTCACGAGGCCGTCGAGCTGAGAGACGGCGGGAAGAGGTTGGGAGGAAAGGGGGTCCTCAGGGCCGTTGCCAACGTCGAGGGGCCGCTTGCGGCCGTGGTGATAGGCAGGGACGTGAGGATGCAGCGGGAGATAGACTTGGCAATGGTGGAGGCCGACGGCACCCCTGACAAGTCGAGGTTCGGAGCGAACGCGATACTCTCCGTTTCCGTGGCGGTCGCCAAGGCCGCGGCCGTTGGCCTGAGGATGCCCCTTTACAGGTATGTTGGAGGTTCCAACGCCCACGTGCTACCAGTTCCCCTGCTGAACGTCCTGAACGGCGGACTCCACGCGGGTAACGACCTCGCTATCCAAGAGTTCATGATAGTCCCCGCGGCGTTCGACTCCTTCCGCGAGGCCCTCTACGCGGCCGTCGAGGTGTACATGGAGCTGGGGCGAATCCTAGTTGATCGGTACGGGAAGGGCGCGAAGAACTTGGGAGACGAGGGAGGATACGCTCCACCCATTAAGGAGACCAGAGAGGCCCTTGACGCCCTCATGTCGGCCATAGAGGCGGCGGGCCACGACGGGAAGGTCTTCTTGGCACTGGACGCCGCCGCCAGCAGCTTCTACAGGGACGGCACGTACTCCATAGACGGCAGAGAGCTGTCGACTGAGGCCCTGCTGGACTACTACGAGAGGCTGCTCGAGGAGTACCCCATCATAAGCGTGGAGGATCCGTTCTACGAGGAGGACTTCGAGACCTTGGCTAGGATGACGAGGGAGCTGGGGGACCGTGTCCAGATAGTCGGGGACGACTACTTCACCACCAACGTGAGCCGCCTCAAGATGGGGATCTCGAGAGGGGCGGCTAACTCTCTGCTTTGGAAGATAAACCAGGTCGGAACCCTCACGGAGGCGATGGAGGCGGCTAGACTGGCTCAGAGGAACGGCTACTCGGTGATCGTGAGCCACAGATCGGGGGAGACGACCGACTCGGCCATAGCCGACCTTGCGGTCGCGATAAACGCTGACCAGATCAAGACGGGCGCCCCAGCGCGGGGAGAGCGAGTGGCCAAGTACAACAGGCTCTTGGAGATCGAGGAGGACCTGGGGTCGGTCGCGGTCTATCCCGGGCTCTCAGCCTTCAGGAGAGGCTAGGTAGCGGGCGAAGAAGTCCCTGCGCCTGAGGAGCATCTCCCAGATGACGGGGAGCAGGTCCCCCCACGCCGGGAACTCCGGGTCGGCCTCGGTCAGCACTCGGGCGCGCCTGGCCGAGGCCCTGAGGATCTTCGGGAGGGGTCCCCTCTCTCCCAGAAATTCCTTGGTGAACTCCCGGATGTCGCCGGGCCTCCTGAGCTTGTAAGCCACCCACCTAGATCCCTCGATGAAGGGACCACCGAGGGTGTCCCTCGCCCCCAGGTGCTTCTCCAGGAAGTCCCCCTCGCCCGGACCACCCACCTCTGGCCCAACCCTGCGGACGATCCTCGAGAGCTCCGTCCTCTCAACCTCGGCTATCAGGGCCACCCTCCCCTCCTCGTCTGTCCACCCCTTTGCTTGGATAGGCAGGAATCCGCACTCGTCGAGGGACCTCATGAGCCTCCGAGCCCCCGATATGGCCTGCGACCAGAGGGTGTCCGGCGCTTCCCTAAGCCCGTCGAAGAGGATCAGGAGGAGGTGAGTGCCCCTCCGATTCAGCTCGCCCCTCACATCCTCTAGGCCGACCGGAGGCAGGCCCTTCTCCACGAAGAACTCTCTACTCGGACTCCTCAAGAGGGCCCTGCACGCTGCCTTGAACCTATTGAACTGCGTCTCGCTTACGGCGGAGGCCACGTTCCTCCTTGGGTCCACCGGGTCTATCACTATCAGAGGGTCCGTGGACTCCCTGACCCATTCAGGCACGCCCCCCTCCAAGGCCAGCACGACCCGCGAACCCCAGCCGGCCGCCTCATCCACCAGGCTAGTGAAAGAGCCGTACTCTAGTATCAGGAGTTCCGTCAGATATCCGCTGAACCCCGAGATGGCCAGCTCCGCTCCGTACGCCTCTATGCCCCTCATAAACGCCTTAAGAACCCTTATCTCGTCCCGTAGCTGATCGTTGAGCTTCCTCTGGAGGAACCTGTTGTGGAGAACGGTTCTGTCCACGGGGGACCTGATCTCCTCGTAGCTAGAGATGGCGTACGCAGGAACTACGTCGATCTCGAACCCCCTGAAGGTCACCACGGCGTAGGGGTGACTGGCATACCGGAGGCGGTACTCCCCGAACGCCCTCTCCGCCGCGGCCAGCGCCGCCGGCCCCAGCCTCTCGTAGGGGTAGTCCAGTGGAAAGAGGAGGAACACGTCGATGTCCGCTTTGCCCGGGAGCCAGGTATCCCTGACGGCCGAGCCAACAGGAACCGGCTCCGCGGGGATGCCCAGATCCCGCAGGACGGACCTTAACCTCGCGACTGACTCCCTTATGGCCCCCCTGACCCGCTCCCTCTCCGAGGGGGTTGGTCTCAGCTCCTCCTTCATCCTCTCCACGAGTTCCCTCAGCGCGGACTCGGGGCTCAAGACGGGGTCGCCGCGATCCATGCCCGCGGCAATATTATCCATGCTCCCCACGGGACGGCGGGTCAGGGTGACCGGCTGGGTCGCGCTTCGGATAGCCTACCTAGGCTCGGGGTTCTTCGGTTTCACGAAACAGCCGGGTCTGAGGACGGTGCAGAGTGAGCTCGAGGGCGCACTTCTCGACTTGGGGTACCTAGACCCGCGTGGTGGAATAAGGGTCACCAGCAGGACCGACAGGGGAGCGTCGGCGCTCGACAACGTGGTCGTCTTCAGGGCGGCCGGCGACCCGATCCTCGGCAGGCTGAACGATCGGCTTCCCGAAGACTTGTCTGCCTGGGCTCTGGCCAGCCTGAGCGGACCAGGCGACCTGAGGTGCCTGGAGAAGGTGTACTTGTACTCCTCGCCTAGCCTGCTAGCCCCGTCAAAAGGCTCACTGGTCCGGGCCCTTGGGGAGGCAAGATCGATGGGAGGGGGCGCCTTCTGCAGGCAGGGCGACGCCCCCTTCCCGGATATTGGCCTGCCGGACCTCTTTCCACTCTCTAGGGCTCTGATCTTCCGAGGGGAGAGGTTCTGCTGGGAGATGATCAGGCGAATCGTCGGCTTTGCGCTGGAGCTTTCCGTGCGCGGCCGAAGGATCGTCCGACCCGCACCGGCTGGCGGGCTCCTTCTCCTGAGAACGGAGTGCGAGGGGGTGCGCTTCAAGGTGGATTTGAGTCAGCTGCGCAAGATGGCTGGTAGGTTATCCAAGTTTGCGGCGGCTTGGGCAGGCCAAGCGATCCTACTCTCATTGGCTCAGGGGGTCCCAGATGTGGACGCGATCATCTCTTCGTCGCGATCACTGTTCGGGTCTCCACGACGTACCACCTGACCTTGTCGCGGAACCACCTCCAGAACCTGACGTAGGCGTCCATGCTGTCGCACTCTAGCATCAGGAAGCCGTTGTACGAGGTCCCCCAGGCGTGGTCGTACACGCCCAGCAGCCTCACCTCAGGGGGCCAATCTGCCATCATCTCCTCCCACTCGCGCCTGGCCCTCTCCTCCTCGTCGTCCGACATCTCCTTGAGCTTGTAGAAGACTATGTAGACGTAGGTGGGCATGGTCTCCAACCCAGCGGGGCTGGCAGCCTTTCATATTAAGGGTGAGGACTCAGGGGGCACACTCCACACCCCCAGCATTGCTCGTCGCAGCTTGGGGTGGTGACGCCAGCCTCGGCCCTCTCCGACTCGGCTTGGAGAGCCTCGTCTCTTACGCCTGTGTCCACAGCATCTCTCCACGGCGCGTCCCTCGAGCCGTACAAGATGCGCTCTGGATTGAGCCCCCACCTGGCGAACGCGCGGAAGTAGTTCGATAGCCTGTAAGGTCCCTCCGCAGCCTCCAGTACGGCCGCGCTAGACCCCCGGGGGGCGAGGGAGACGAGACCCTGAAGGGCGGCCCGGCCCGGGTGGACGGCCTTAACCCTGACCCCGGCCCTCGCCCTGAGGTACCTGACCCCGCTCCGGTAGGCGTCTGGCCGCGCCATGGGTGCCAGCTGAAGAGGAGTGTGGGGCTTCGGCACAAACTGACTCACAGATAGCTCGACCCTCACGCCGGCGGACTTAACGAGTCGGGCCAGCTCTGCCGTGGCGCTCAGATCCTCCTTCGCCTCCCCTGGGAGGCCGACCATCAGGTAGAGTTTGAGCTCCCGAATCCCAGCCGCCTTCAGCAGCTCGGAGGCCTCTAGGATCTCCTCCAGAACGGACCGCTTGTTGATGGCGGCCGCGAGCCTGGGGCTTCCCGTCTCCGGAGCGAGGGACACCTTTCTCAAGCCCGAGGCCCTCAGAACCTCGGCCATCTCCGCGGTTACCATGTCGGCCCTGAGAGAGGGCAGCGAGAGCTTGAGCCCTTCATCAATCACCCTCTGGAGGATGTCGAGCGCCTTGGGGTGTCCGAGGACGTCGCTTCCTATTATGTAGACCTTCCGAAACCCGAGCTCCTTAGCCAGCTCTACTTGACTCATCAATTGGCCGAGGGGCCTATCCCTCCGCGGCCTCTGGGTCCACCCGAGGAGGCAGAACCTGCAGCCGTGAGAGCACCCCCTGGAGAGTTCGAGTAGAAAGGGGTTCTGTTTGCCGTTGGGGAGCCTGGCCCTGATCTGCCCCTCGGGCAGGTAGGTGAGGGGAGATCGCCTGAACCTGGCGCGTCCGCCGGGAGTGTAGACTCCCTCCACGGAGCCCAGGTCCTCCACCCCACCGCCCTCGAGCAAGATCCGGAGGATCTCCTGGACGGTTCCCTCCCCGTCTCCCACAGCCACGGCGTCCGCAAAGCCCTCTAGGGGCAGCGGGTTGGCTGTCACGGGGCCGCCCACCACCACCGGCGTGTCTCTCCCCTCGCGGCGGAGTGGAATTCCCGCCTCCCTCAGCATGGACAGGAGCGTGTGAACCTGCCCCTCGAAGTGCAGAGATGCTATGATCACGTTGAACTCCCTTAAATTCAACCCGCTCTCCACCGAGCCCACCGAGTCCAACGTGAACCTCTCGGCCAGCACCCCGGGCACGGAGTTAGCTAGGTAGTAGACGATCTGGTGACCGAGCGAGTTCACGGCGGCCTCGTAGGGTCCCGGGTAGATAACGGCCACCCTGAGACCGTAGTCCCTGGGATCCCTGTCGTAGAAGCCGCCCTCCTCTAGGACCCTGCGCGGCATTTGCTAGCGCACCTAAAGCAGCTGTGGTGGGCCGGGTGGGACTCGAACCCACGACCTCCGCCTCGTAAGGGCGGCGTCATGGCCTCTAGACCACCGGCCCACGAGGGAAGTGGCGCCGGGGGTGGGATTCGAACCCACGCGGCCCAATGGGCCACGGGCTCTCCAGGCCCGCCCCCTACCGGGCTAGGGCACCCCGGCACCCCGCGCATCTCTTTAACCTCGGTTATAACGATTTGCGTCCCCTCCAAGTGGGCGGGTAGAGATCCCTCGGCATGACCACCCTCTCGAGTTCGGCCGCGATCCCCCTGTCGGCCTCCAGGATCTCTGAGGACTCCATCAGGGGCCGCACAAGAGCTATGATCTCACCCTTAAGGGTGACGGCGAGGGCCAACCTCCCCCTCCTCAGGCCCTCGCTGACGGCGGCGACTCCGGGCACCTTGACGGCGTCGCCGTGGGCTATGGCCGCCACGGCCGTATCCTTGACCACGATCCTCGGAACGTAGTTCAAAACCTCCTCGATGGGCCGGATCACCCTTCTGAGAGGTCCCTCGTCCCCCTCTAGCCAAGCCCTCGACGCCTCCTCGAGCTCTTGGAGGGTGACCGAGTCCCTCTCGTGCATGGGCCCGGATCTGACCCTCCGGAGCTCTCGCATGCTACCCCCAACGCCCAGGACCTCTCCTATGTCGTAGAAGAGCCTCCTGATGTAGGTGCCAGCCTCGACGACCGCCCTGAGGAGGACGTACCTTCCCTCCCGCTCTAAGAGCTCGAGTTCGCAGACCCTCCTCACCCTGAGGTCCCTCGCGACGGCCGCCTTGACGGGGGGTCTCTGATAGATCGGTCCCGTGAACATCTCCAGCGCCCTACGGAGTTCCTCGTCCCCCACCTCGCCGTGCAGGTAGAGCACACCGACGTACTCCTTCCCAGCCCTGGTGACGACTCTGCTGAGCCTGGTGGCCTTCCCAAGCAGGATGGGAAGCACGCCAGTGACCTTGGGGTCTCCCCGGCCTCAACCGGCCTCTAGGGTCCCGCAGTGACCCACCCGGCCCGGGAACCCCAGGATGGTCCTCACCCACTTAGTGACCTCGTGTGACGTCGGCCCGGACGGCTTGTCAAGGTTGATGGCTCCGTAGTACAGGTACATGTCGATGGGCCTCTCCCGGGGTCGATAGCCGTAGGGTCCGGGCTCCGCCTCCTCCTTGACGAGGAGTCGCCCGGGCCCCGGCTCCCCGGGGGGGCAGATCAAGAGCCCCCTCCTCCCCGAGCCTGCGCCTCCTTCACCAGCTCCTCGTAGATGGCGGTGGCCTTGAGGGCCTCGAGCACCTCTCTGTCGTCAGCCCCCTCGGAGATGTCGATCTTGACGGGCAGCGGGACGAGGTGCTTGACGTTCGCCCTCCTGCGCCGCACGCCCGTCAGCTCTTTCGGTCCCGTGATCTCCACGAAGTTCTTGTCTAAGATCCGGACGACGACGCACTTCCTACCCGCCTCACGGCCGGCCACCTTCACACAGAGCCTGCCAACCTCGATAACTCCCATAACCCGTCACCTCTCGCGAGGCTTCAGATCTCGCCCCATCGGCGCGGGCCTCAGGCGAGACCCCCGGCGGGGGATAGCTTGGCCCAGCCGAGGCTTATCGCGCGAGTCACCATGAGTTCTCTCAGGCACTTGGAGCATAGGTATCCGCCGTACGGTCTGTTGGGCCTCTTCTCGCTCTTGGCCAGCTTCGCCATCACAGATCTAGGCCCCGTCCGGGTCCCGGTCAGGGGCCTCCCGCAGCGGGCGCACCTAGCCCTCCCGTGGATCTTGTGCCTGTAGTGGTAGACGGTCCTCCCTCCTGGAGTTCTCACGGCGACTCTTCTCTTCTTTGAGCCTCTTCTGGGCCCGAATGGATCCTCAGGCATTCCTCAGCCCTCCGCCGGGATCCTAAGGGTTGTCCTGTGGGGATATTTAAGGATTGGTTTTCGGGAGACGCGGCCCCTCTTGCATCGGCGTCCCCCGCGCATCGCTTCCGCCGATCCACCCCCTAGCATAGGCTTTCGAAGGCCCCCTCTTAGAGGTAGTGTAGAGACCGCGCCCCCAAGCCGTCGGCGGGTCCGTCCCTCTGCTCCTAGTCGAGCGATATTCCGAGGAGCCGCTGGAGTATCATGGAGAACATGAAGCTTGACAGGAAGTAGAGGCCGACGTACCCGATCACGTCGGGGGCGAAAGAGCTCCCCCTCCGCAGCAGATCTATCATCGGAATTCCGAAGGGAAGCTTCACGATGGGGATTTCATAGTAGAACCCCCTGAGCACCCAGAATATCGCGAAGAGCGGTACGGTGGTGTACACCATGGGCTTCATGCTCATCTTCGTCATCTCTGCCTGAGCCTCCGAGTACGCGGGCTTCATTTTCTCCAGCTTCTTGGCCAACCTCTTGTCACCCCCAGAGAGCGCGTATTCTCGCTGCAGTTTCGTGTACTCTGACACGACCTTGCGGTAGTACCTCATCTTGTCGTAATCAATGGTCTTCTTGCTCACCAGCGTCGTGATGACCGAGATGACGAAGGAGACCCCTACGATAAAGAGGATTGAGTAGGGGGGGAAGGCGAGCTTGTCCACGAGGCTCTCGAACATCCCCCCTCTCACCTCACGCTCCCAAGAACCTGGCGAGCCTCGGGTAAAGCTCTAGGGCCCTCTCCTTGGCGATGACCTCATAGAAGGACGCCGTTATCGTGACCGCCAGGAGTATACCGCTGCCCGTCCCTATGGCGCCGCTGAAGTCGGCCAGTGCCGCTAGGGCGCCGACCAAGGCGCCTCCTAGCAGGGTGACGGCTTCGATGTACCCCTTTATCGTCTCGGCGAGCACCCTAGGACTCGACCTCCTCCCCGGGACCACCATCCCCTGGGCGACGAACTGGCGGGCCACGCTCTCGGCGTCCATGCCCGAGGTAATCACCCACACCTTTGCGAACACGACCGACAGCAGAATGTACAGCCCCAGGTAGGCCAGGGCCTTACCCGGATAGGCCGCCACGGCGCCGGGTCCATTCGGTGGCGTCATGTAGTACATCAGTCCGCCGACCGGGATGGTCTGCCCGCTGACCGGGTTGACTTGGTACTCTCCCAAGAGTGAGACCAGAGTCCGCACGATTTCATTGCTCGACGTGGAGAACTTGTTCCAGAGGATTGAGGACACAATCCTGACGTCTCCAAACAAGGCCTGGGTGAAGATGATGGGTATGTTGCTGACGTAGAGCAGCCTCAGTGGGTACCTCATCCTCTGACCGCCGACCTTGGAGAAGGCTATTGGAACCTCCACCCGGACCTCATAAGCCCAGACGACGACTAGGAACACTATGATCGTGGCTATGAGCCCGGCCATGTCCGGCAAGGCGCCTCCCCTGTAGAAGGCGTCGATGCCCTCCTCTATGAGCGCGGGAATGGCGCCCACCACCCTGTCTTGGTACTTGATCGGAGAGAAGGCGCCCCAGATCACCCTCTGGGCAACCCCCGCAAGGATGAAGAGGCTTATACCGCTCCCGATGCCCCACTTGCTCACCAGGTCGTCTAGCATCATCAGGATGAAGCTGCCCAAGGCCAGCTGACCAATTACAACGGCGGCCAGGTTCCAGGGGACCTCGGCCGGGACGGCTCCGTACCTCCCACCCATGACGTAAGCCGCGTTCTCTACGAAGATGAACGCGAGTGCTGCGACTCTCTGGGTCTGCTGGAAGTAGATCCTGTTCTCGGGATCCGTGAGGTCTAGCGGAACGATTCTACTGCCCACGAGCAGCTCGAGTACTATACCCGCGGTCACC
>JAOZFH010000060.1 GCA_027491415.1 Thermoproteota archaeon
GATCGTAGCCGAGGTGTCGGAGTGCCACTTCATGCCTTGGGCGGCCAGACACCCCCTCTTCTGTAGGATAACGGCGAGTTTCCTGGAATCCGTGGCGAGAAGCCTGGCGGGGGGCAGGTGGTCTGCAGAGGAGGTGCAGACCATCGCCCACGGCGGAGACAGGTGTGTGTTCAGGCTGAGGAGTAGGGACTGAGGACTTCACAGGCAGCGGCGGTCGGGGGCGGAGCGCGAGAGGCGCGATTGCTGCGGGAGGACCCCAATCGTCAACTCTCTCCTAGCATGCTTTCCAGGGTTGACGCTACCTCCTCCGGCGAGGACGCGGTGTAATACTCTCCAGTAGTCAGGTGGGCTATGAGAGCGGAGACGGCGGAGCCCACCGCAAACGGATCGTATCTCCTAGAAGCCAGTTTGACAAATCGCTCGGCGTCGAACCAGCCGTCCTCGGATAGGCTGAGCCTGTACAGCAGACCAGCGCCTTGAGGCGTTATCCTGTGGGCCGACGCCACGGGGTCGGGGTTTATCACGGCGACCTTCAGCCCCTCTCTGGCCATCAGCTGGGCCGCGGCCGCGACGTCCTCGATCGCCTGATGCCTCTGGACGTTGCTGACCGCGTGCTCCCTCCTCCCCCTCCTACCGGTGAGGGGGTTGACCGGCAGGGGCACGTTTGGGTAGCCGTCCGTCAGGATTATCACGAGGGGATCGGAGTCCGGGTCCCTCAGCCTCTCCGCCCGGGCGAGGGCCAGCGCGAGCATCAGGCCGGACGCGAGGGGCGTGAGCCCGGAGACGCTGAGCTTTCCCAGGAGCCTCGCAACCTTCGCGACGTTGGTGGTCGGCGGGTGCACCACGAAGGCGTCCATGTCCCTGAGGGCCACGACCCCTATCCGGTCCCTCCTGGAGCTGAGCTCCCTGTACAGCCGGGACAGCGCCCTGGCAAACTCGATCCTGACCAGCGTCATGGAGTCGCTGAGGTCCAGGACTATGATCGCCGTCAGGGGAACGTTCCTCTCGTAGAGCTTCTCCCTGACATCCTCCGGCCTTATCCTCACCCTCAGTACCTCCTCCACCGGCGCCGCGCCCGCTGAGACGGCCGACACTATGCTGGCCGTCACGTGAATCGACGCGGGCCTCCCCCTCGGGATCCTCCACCCCCTTACCCTGCCCCTCTTGACCTCGGGGTCCGTCTTCGTCCTCCCACCCCTAGCGGATCTGCCGACTTCCTCCACCTCCAGTATGGGGAGGGCGATCCTCCCCATCGTGGGTGCCACTTCAACGCTCTCCTCCGGACCGAACCCCGTCACCACAGGACCGAGAAACGGCCTCAGGAGCGCGCTGACCACACCTGGCTTAGCGAGCTCGAACCTCGTCCTGGACAGCAGGTAGCGGTAGATCGCCAGCGCCAGGGCCGACCAACCCAGCAGAATCAGCCTCTGCGCGAGGCTTGCCCCGGGAAAGAGGGAGGCGAAGGCCAGGCTGAGGGCGGCCAGAAGCGCCAGGAAGAAGGGCACCGACACCGGCACCGCGGGGAGCCTGATCCCCCTCCCCTCCCTCTTACGCTCCAGCTCCCCCTCTCTCCTGGGCTTGGAGCCCCTCACCTTGCCCGCCCTCACCTCGGCCCTTGTTGCCTCGGAGAGCGCCTCCTCGATCTCGACCTCGGTCGCGGGCTCCAGTGTTCCGCCGGCCCTGGTCCTGTGAGAAAGCGCCAGCTTCGCCGCCAGCCTGATGTGCTCCCAGTCGACCTCTCGCCTCCCGTCGATGGCGGCCAGGGCCCGGGAGGTCTCGTAGATCGCTATGTCCGGCCTCACACCGTCCACCCTCAGCCTGTGGCAGAGCAGGGCTATTCCCCTTATCACCTCCTCCGGAACCCTCACCTCCGGCAGGATCTCCCTCGCCCTCCTGATCCTCTCCCTGATCCTCTCCTGCTCCTCCCTGTACCTCTCGTAGAACCCGACGGGATCGGCCCTGAACTCCGCGTTCCTCCTGACGATCTCCGCCCTCTCCTCCGGCGAGTAGCTTCCAGCCACAGTCACCGAGAGGGCCAGCCTGTCCAGGAGCTGGGGCCTCATCTCACCCTCCTCAGGGTTCATGGAGCCTATCAGGATGAACTCGGATGGGTGCTCGACCGAGACTCCCTCCCTCTCTACCACGTTTATCCCCGAGGCGGCAACGTCGAGCAGGTCGTCCACCAGGAAGTCGGGGAGCAGGTTGATCTCGTCCACGTAGAGGATGTTCCTGTTGGCCTCAGCCAGCACGCCGGGCCTGAACCTGACCCTCCCCTCCCTTAGCGTGGCCTCCACGTCCAGGCTACCGACCACCCTGTCCTCCGTGGCGCTCAGGGGGAGGGTGACGATTCTCATCCTCTTCCTACGGGTGGGGAGGGGGCTCTCCCCCCGCTCCATCCGCTCCCTGCACTCCCAGCAGAGGTTGGGCGAGCGCGGGTCGCACCCGAACCTGCACCCCTCCACGACCTCGACCTCCGGGAGGAGATCCTCCAGCGCGCGGACGGCCGTACTCTTCCCGCTGCCCTTGGGGCCCCTGATGAGGAGCCCCCCGATCTTCGGGTTGACGACGACGGCCAGGAGGGCCAGTTTCAGCTCGTCGAGCCCGACCAGAGCGGCGAAGGGATACCTGAGCCACCCCTTCCCGGACAACGAGGCCCCCCTCAGACTCAGCGAGCCCGCCTAGAATAAAACGCCGACCTCGGGCGCAGAAAGGGAGTCAGCTCCGAGGCGGCGGGGGTACCTCGATCGCGACAATCCTCTGGCCGCGAAATATTGGCCTCCCCGGGACCTGTGGAGCCGGAGAGCCCTCGCAGATGACGAATACCTCGGCACGTCCCTCCTGTGTCCCCGGCGCTCCTATCGGCGTCGTAGATAGCAGGTACTCGACCCAGTAGGGTCCGAGCCCCCTGCAGAACACCCTGACATCGGACCCAGGCGGGACGACCTGGCTCAGGGCGATCAGGTCCGCGTAGGTGACTGGGTCTATCCTCGGGTGGACGGCGTCGATGGAGCCGGGGACCTGTAGGGCGAGCGGGAGCAGGAGCGCCGCGGCCAGGAGCGGTCTGAGGGCGCCTCTCACTAGCGCTCCCACAGCAACTCCCACGATCACGGAGATTGGAACGCAGGACACCAGAAGGAACCTCCACGCCCACTCCCTGAGCCCGAGCAGGCTGGGCATCAGCGTCCAGGCGCCGACCGCGAGGGCCGCGGCGACTGCAACCGCCCTCCCTGACGCCCCCCACAGGTTGCCGTCGAGCTTCCTGCACGCGAGCGCGGCCAGCAGGATCCCCAAGGCCAGGTAGGCGATCAGGTACTCACTTCCAGGGCCCACGAGTCCGGGCGGGGAGGGCGGCGGCTTTGGGGGGAGCGGCCCGCGGGGCGGCGCTCCGAGTGGGCCCTCCCCGGCGGAGTTGAGCAGGTCCCTGAGAAACGCGATCCCCTTTCTGACGTCTGTGAAGAGCCACGGGAGGGACGCGGCCGTGGCCGCCGAGACGGCCCACCCTGGGAGGACCGAGAGAGCCCACCTCCGGCCGA
>JAOZFH010000052.1 GCA_027491415.1 Thermoproteota archaeon
GTCAGACCAAGACAAACGTTTATCTTACTCTAACCTACCTCCTGCCTTCCGAGATGGACTTCTCTCGCGAGGCTGAGAGGGCCAGGAGTTATCTGGACTTGGGCCCCCAAGACATCAGGGTGATAAGGCAGATAAGGCCACTGATAGTGTCTCACGAGGACGAGATCATTCAGGGAGTCTTGAATTCCCTGCTATCAGATCAGGAGGCCGTCTCGGTGGTCAAGGAGTCCGGGCTGTCTGCAGAGAGGGCTATAGCGCTCTTCAGATCCGTGGTTCGCCTGACGCTCTCGGGGGACTTCGACGGCGAGCACGCCAAGCGCGTGTTCATAGTCGGCGCGGCGCACCTCAGAGTCGGAGTGGGCCACAGACTGATGACGCTGAACGCGGGAGCCTTCGCGCGGGAGGTCGCGAGGGTGCTCGGCGAGGCCAGGATGTGTGAGGCAGTAGTCTCAGCTATGAAGGCCATCTTCTGGACCCTGTCGATTATAACCGAAAGCTACCTAGAGGCCGAGCGCAGGAGCCTCAAGGAGGCTTCCGGTCTCAAGCCGGAGCTGGTGGAGAGGCTTAAGCGGGTGAAGGCAAAAGAGATCTACGAGGAGTTCAGGACCGAGCGAGGGACCGGGTCGGCCTGAGGTGTCCGCGGAGTTATAATGGGCGCCCGGGTGATTCACCGAGCCGTATGGAGTACGTTAGGGACCTCGTCTGGAGGCCCGGAATGACGGTCAAGGAGCTGGTGGAGGGGTTCGCCGCCACGGGCTTTCAGAGCACGGAGCTCTACAAGGCCGCCCAGATAGTCGTGAGGATGAAGAGGGAGGGGGCGAAGGTCATCCTCACCTTCACGTCCAACATGGGGACCTCGGGGCTGAGGGGCCTCTTCGCCCAGCTGATCGGGGTGGGCCTGGTTGACGTGGTGATAACCACGGTGGGGGCGATAGAGGAGGACGTGATGAAGGCCCTGGGAGAGAGGTTCTACATTCACCGGTTCCAGGCCGACGACGTGGAGCTCCACGAGAGGGGCATGAACAGGGTCGGCAACCTGCTGATCAGCAACGACAGCTACGCCAGGTTCGAGGCGTTCGCCACCCGGCTCCTCGAGGAGATCTACCGGGAGAAGAAGAGGCTCACCGTGTCGGAACTCCTCCGGGAGATAGGCCTGAGGCTGGAGGACGAGAACTCCTTCCTCTACCAGGCGGCCAGGAGGGACGTCCCGGTGTTCTGCCCCGCCATAACCGACGGCTCCTTCGGGTTTCACCTCTTCATGGCTAGGGAGAGGCACCCGGACTTCGACGTGGACGTGGTGGGGGACTTCGGTAGGATGATCCTATACCTGAGCCAGGAGGACAGGAAGGGCGTCATAGCCCTGGGCGGGGGGGTGTCGAAGCACCACGCGATCCTCATGACCCTCCTGAGCGGCGGCGCGGACTACGCGGTCTACATCACCACCTCGACCCAGTTCTCGGGGAGCATGAGCGGCGCCACAACGTCGGAGGCCAAGAGCTGGGGAAAGATCAAGGACGACTCCGACTCCGTCACCGTGATAGGCGACGCGACGATCCTCTTCCCGCTGGTGGCGGCGTACGCCCTCGAGGTCCTGAGGGAGGAGGGGCTGATAGAGGCGTAGTCCGGTGGGGGAGGGAGAGGGTCGGGAGAATGGCCAGGTTCATCCTGAGCAGGAGGGTGGCGCTGAGGCAGTACGAGACCGTGAAGAGGTACGTGGACGTCGTGGCCTACAGCTACAAGACCAACCCGGCGGTCTGGGAGGTCCTCAGGGAGACCGACGCGATGGTGGGCCTGAGTTCGATGGGCTCGGCGAGGAGGGTTCGGGAGCTAAGCAGGGCGATCTACTACCTGCAGGGGGAGTCCGAGGAGGAGGTCAGGTGGCTCCTCGACTCGGGCGTGGGGTGGCTCCTGGTGGACAACGAGCCCGAGCTCCGGGCGCTCCTTGGCGAACTGAGCAGGCTCGACCGCTCGGTCAACCTGCTCGTCAGGATGAAGATGAGGGAGCACACAGTCTACACGGGGAAGCACTTCGTCTACGGTATCGACTGGAGGAGGGTGAGCGATCTGATACCAGAGCTGCGCGAGAACCCGCACGTCGAGTCTCTTGGGGTCCACTTCCACAGGAAGACCCAGAACGTGGGGGAGTGGAGCCTCGTCGAGGACCTCTCCGACGCGCTTGACGACCGCGCCATGGGAGAGCTGGACGCTGTGAACATAGGCGGCGGGATACCGGTGAGGTACGCCAACTCCAGGCCGAACGTGGAGCTAGTCCTCGCCAAGGTGGGGGAGCTCAGGGACTTCCTCAGCGCCAGGGGGGTGAGGCTGATGGCCGAGCCGGGGAGGTTCATAGCTGCCCCCGCGGTGGCGCTGGAGGCCACGGTCCTGAACGTCTACTCCGGCACGGCCGTGCTGGACTGCTCCATCTTCAACGCCTACATGGACACCTACCTTCTAAACACCAGGCTGCCCGTGCTGGGCGAGAGGGGTGACCGCTCGGGCCACAGGTACCTCCTCAAGGGGAGGTCGCCGGACTCCCTCGACATCTTCCGCTACTCCGTCTACCTCGACAGGGAGCTGAGGCCGGGTGACAAGGTGGTCTTCCTGAACGCCGGGGCGTACAACTTCCACACCGACTTCAACGACATGCCGAGGCTCGAGACCGAGGTCGTGGAGGACTTCCCCTTCCCCGTTCCGGGGTGGCTGTGAGGCCTCTTCAGGACAGGCCCCCGAGGTCCACCGGCCCCAACCCCTCCACGTCGAGCACGGGCCTGCCCCCAGGTAGGACAACCAGCAGGGCCGTCGAGTATCCGTCTGGGGTCACGTCGAGTTCCATCGCCGGGTAGAGCCCCAGCCTGACGACGGGAGAGATTCCCACGGGAGGGGCGAGCCTAACGAGCCAGGCGCCCGGGTCGCAGTCGGTTATCCTCTTCGCCCTCACCCTCCACCGCCCGACCTCGCCTTCTCGCCAGCCCATCTCACCCTCCAGCGCGTCAAGGAGGTCCACGCCTATCGGGGGCTCCCCCACCGGTCCGAGGGTCTCCCTGGGCCTGACCTGGACGGCCTCTCCCTCCAGCTCCAGCTCGACGGCGAGTTCAGGCGCCCCACACGCGATCACGGCCGGCGGGCCGACCCAGCCCTCGCCGTGGTCGAGCAACTCGGCCGAGGTCGAGGTCCACGACTCCAGTGTCGCGCCGCCCGGCTCAGACACCCTCAGCCCGAGGTATCCCCCGGCGACGCCTCCTCTCACCGAGGCCCTGATCAGGAGGACGTCGACCTCCCCCAGCAAGACGGGAAGGATCAGGAGCCTCGATCTCTCACCGCCGGCCTCGATCCAGCACGCCGCGCGGGCGAGGTCGTTCAGTGCCGTGTCCGTGAGGTTGTACAGCTGAAGGGTCATCGGGGGCCCCCGGCCCCGGTGAATGAAATAACGGTCCCCGCCCCCCGGGTCGAGGTGCCCGTCGTCGCCAGGTACGCCGGGGTCGAGCTGTGGGTGTCCGAGGGGGTCAGTTTCAGCGTATTCAACAGTCCCTACCCTGCCCACGCCGGGTGCGGCGCCTTGGACGTCTACTTTGACGGGGAAGCGCTGATGCCGGCCGAGGAGGGCGTGGTGAGGGAGGTGAGGAGGTTCCGCGGCCCCAGGCCGAGGCCCCGCGGTCCTGGGTGCCGGAGGGAGGAGCCGGTGATCCTGATAGACCTGCCCGGCGGGCTGGTTCTGAAGGTCATGCACGTCGAGCCTTCCGTGTCGCCGGGCGAGAGGCTGACCAGGCTCGAGCCCATGGGGAGGGTGGTGAGGTCCTGCTACCTCTGCCCCTGGTCCGACGCCCACGCCCACTTCGAGCTCAAGCTCGGCATGCCCTACAGGGCGTCGGGCTGGGCCCCCATCGACCTCTCCCCCGCCCTGACCTGGCTGGACGACCCTCCCGAGCCCTCGGAGGAGTTCACCGTAGACGAGGTCAGGGACGAGTACGTATGGCTCCTCCCGAAGAGGCCCGGATCGGCCGGGCTCGTCGCGCTGGTCGGCGGGGCCCCTGCCCACGTCGACGGCGGCCTCCCGCACTACGGGCACGGGGCGGCCCTTGTCAACACACGCTCCTCCGGGCTGAGTTGCGAGGGCAGGGGCGTGAACTGGGCGGACGGAACGCCCATCGGAGAGCCGACGGCGAGCCTGGGGTTCGCGGTGACCTTTCGGCCCACGGCCAGGCCCGTGGCGGATGGCTTGGAGTGTGTCGGCGTCGGGTCCTACCTGGCCGAGCCCAGGCTCAAGTTGATCGTGAGG
>JAOZFH010000029.1 GCA_027491415.1 Thermoproteota archaeon
TCGGCCCCAGGATGGTGGGCAAGACCAGCCTGGTTAAGGCGGCCCTGAGCGAGCTCAGGAGCGAGGGGTTCAGGACGGTGTACGTGAGCCTCTGGGGGGCCAGGAGCGGCCAGAAGCTCCTGGAGGCCCTCAGTCGAGCGGTCAGAGAGTCTCTGGGGACGGTAGACAGGATAAGGTCGGCCCTATCCTCGCTCGAGGAGGTTAGCCTCGGCCCGGGCGGGGTCTCCCTGAGGGTCGGGGGCAGGGCCACTCGGGGCCTGGCCGACCTGCTGGCCGCAATAGGCTCGACGGGGGAGCCGACGGTCGTGGCCATGGACGAGGTCCAGGAGGTGGCCGCCATGTCTAGGAGGCTGCTGGAGGTCCTCGGCAACGTGCACAACACCTACCCCAACGTCAGGTTCGTGTTCACGGGCTCAGTGTTCGGCCTCATCAGGACGCTCCTGGAGCCGGGGCCCTCCTCCCCCCTCTACGGCAGGCCCCCGGCGAGGGTCGTGCTGAGGCCCTTCCCGGGGGGCGCGTCCCTGAGGTTCCTGAGGGAGGGCTTCGCGGAGCTCGGGGTTCGGGTATCTGAGGCCGAGCTGGAGGAGGCCGTCTCGGCCCTCGACGGCTATCCCGGGTGGCTCACTCTGTACGGGAACGCCAGGGGTGTGGAGGGCCTCCCCCACGGGGAGGCCCTTGAGAGGACGTTCGAGGAGGCGGCAAAGGTGGTAAGGCTCGAGCTGGAGCACTTTCTCAGGTGGAAGAGGAGCAGGGAGCTCTACCTGGCGGCCCTCAGGGCCGCCGCTATTCCGTCGACTTGGACGGAGATCTCCCAGAGGATGGAGGTCGCGGTGGGGAGGCCGGTCAACCCGAAGACCGTCGACTCGGTCCTGGACTCCCTCCAGGAGGCGTACATGTTGGAGAGGAGGGGGGACCTCTACGCGGTCAGGGACCCGGTGCTTAGGCGCCTGCTGTCCTCCAGCGGGTCGATTGGCTGACGGTTCGGGAGACGCTCACCCGCCGGCAGACTGTTAACCTGCATCAGTTAACGATCCGCCCGGCCCGGGCCTCGGCCCTCGAGCAGGGCCCTGAGTACGCCCTCCCCGTAACGCGTTACGCCTCCCCCGTAACGCGTTGGTCGCCCCAGGCCCACCCCCGGCAGTAACTGACAGGGAGGAGCGGGGCGGTGGGTCGCCTCAGTCACCGGCGCGCGCGTAAACCTTGTCTCTATCCTCTTTGTAGGAGCTCCATCCCTCCAGCTCCGAGCTCGTTGCCGTGACGCCGGTGTATCCCACGTAGGTCCCGCTGACCGACGTTGCGACCCTCAGGCCCCCGCCTCCGGGGGGCTGCCACCCCGAGCCCCCGCTCCCGGCCCAGGTGTCGCTCGCGTAGGTCAGCTCGCTCTCCACATGGCTTATCTCCCTGTATATCTCCAGCGAGGAGGCCCGGTCCGCGCTCCTCCCCTTGTGGATGGTGTCTACGTGCACGACCGGAGTGTTGTTCTCCTCGAGCCATATCCTGACGTCCGCCTCCGGCTTAGGGGGAGTCACGACGAACTCGCCGAGGAACCACGGGACGACCGCGTAGGTCCACGTTCCCGCCGGGTCCTCGTAGCCTATGAAGAAGGGTAACCCGTACACCTTGTACTTGAGCGCCGCGCCCTCGTAGTACCGCGTCCTGTAGCCGTAGAATCGCCCGGTGCCCTCCGCGACGAGCCTCGAGCTCGCGTCGACGATCCTCATGATCCAGTCCTCTGCCTCTATGCGCTCCGTTCTGGCCCTCGCGCACATTCGAGCCGAACGCGCTCAAACGATGCGAGGGCCTTCCCCCGTCCGCCGGCGGCATCACCCGGGGGCCTTCGGGGGGAACGGAGTCTCCCCACATCTCGCTTGCTTTCCTCATAACGTTGAGGGCTCCCACGACGTCTCGGTCGACCTCGAATCCACATCTGGGGCACTTGAGCCTGCGGTGCCCATTCGGAGATAGTTCAGCTCCACACTTCGGGCACCGCCTGGACGTGCCCCCCTCGGGTTCACTTAGACGACGCTCAGGCCGTGCAGCTTTGCCTTGTATTCGAGTATCTTCTGGAACCTGCGGAAGTTCCACCTGTGCAAGCGGCCGTTCATCTCCCTGGAGTAGCGTATCCTGCGCCTCATGCCCCTCAGGTTTTCGAGGGCCACAGCGGAAGCTCCGACCTCTAAGGCCCTCTTGACTATCTGGAGGGCCAGCTTGTGGTGGAGGTCGGTCACGCGGTTGCGCTCCCGCCCGCGATATTTGGCAAGGAGCCTCCCCCTCGCCTTCCCAACCCTTAGGGCGGACTGTATGCGCCTGCGCTTCAGGAAGTAAGCTGTCCTTATCGAGCGCTCCCCCGTCCTCACCCGCCTCCGCCCCACCGTCCCAGGCCACGGTGACGTTTGTTCTCGTTGATGTCAACGCCCACAACGTGACCATCTGGTTCTCTCAACCCTACGTCAAAGCGGAAGACCACCTTGAGGTAGTATCCATCGCCCATGCGGACCACCCAGGCCTGGCCAGCCTGAACCTCTCGTGGTATCTGCCGTGGAGGAGCCTGAACCTGAGCCTCCCCTTGGGCGTGGCCAGCCAGACCTCCCACCTGCCCAGGTCGAGCCTGAAGAGGATGTCGTCGAGCATCACGGAGGAGCCCCTGAACTCAGGCCTACTCCTCTTGACGCGCCCTCGCCTCTTCAGCCTCCTGAAGGACCTGTAGACGCTGGTCGCAGCCTGGCAGGCCGTGTAAACGTAGTGAGACGGGAGACCGGGGTGTTTATCTCGAAGCTCGCGGTACTTCCCAGCCTTCAGCCTGTAGAAGCTTGTCACCCTGCTGTCCACGGCGTAGTCCAGGAGATCCTGGACCATGCCCCTGTAGGCCGAGAATATTGGTTCAAGCTCCTGACCCTGCTCCTCCTTAGGGAGAAGACGGCCTCCGCCTCAACCGTCGGCGGCTCAGCTAGGGCGAGCAACCGTCGCACCCCCCCTCCTCAGCCTCGGGCCCCGCCTCGAGCTCCAGCTCGCTCGCCCTCGCCAGGCGCTCCCTCACCGCATCTAGGGGCCCCCGCCAGCACTCCGAAGAGGGCGCTGTACCTGAGGGTCAGGGCCTCCGTAAGCCTCGCCTCCTTGGATGCAGGAGCATCCGGAAGCCGATGTCCTGAACCCTGACGCGCGCGAGGAACAGCAGGTCTCGGGCAGAATCCCTCTGGTCGCTGCCCATACCCCTTCTCCCGTCTCTTCAGACCAGATAAAATCGGCTGAATGCGTGCCATGCCAGAGCAAGACTCCGCGTGCATCGATCACTTATAGGTTAAGAGGGGCTAGAGGAGGACTCCAGCCTAACTGTTCGAGATCGACGAGATCCACGACGACGGCGCGGAGGTCATGGTCGGAGGATCTTCCCATGACCTGGACTAGGGTTGGAGGTCCCCCTCCAACGCGCGAATTTTATATATTATCACCTACTACATCGTGTAGATTGGAATTTCATCTGCATTTAGGGGGGGATAGATGACAAAGAATTTGTTGAATCTCGCGATTTTGGCCTTCTTGATGTTTTTGGCGGCTGCGCCCAACATAGCGTCGGCGGCGCCAGCCCCGACATGTGAGGAGTGCTGCGTGACGCCCATCCAGGGCGTCGTGGGCCTGAGGTACGTTGGGTCGTCAGCCGTCGCGCCGGCCGCCCTCCCAAGGCTGGTTGGTGCCGACCTCTACTCCGGCCTCGTGGAGCTCACTCGGGCCATAGGGCTTCCGGCGCTGATCAACGCATCTGTGATTAGGTTCGAGTCCCCGTCCGGAGAGGTAAGGCTTGTGGTGGCGGCTTACGGAACTCCGGAGGCTGCACGCATCTTTGCGGAGGGAGGGAGCCCAGAGTCTCCCATCGCGATAGTGGGCGTGACCCTGGAGAGGGGCGAGGGGGGCTCCATTGTGGGGAGCGGAGAGGTGCTGCTCTGGAAGCTGAAGGAAGGCAGTCTCGTTCACCTGGCGTACATCGATGGGGGCAGACTGGTCCTCCTCCCAGGTTTAGCGTGGGTCCTGCGGGACTCTGGATATCCGCCCGCGCGGGCCTCCGCCGCGAGGTTTGGAGGTCCTACCGAGGGATCGAGACTGGACTACATATCCTGTACAAGGGACGAGGACTGCGACCCCTACTGCCCACCGGGGTACTACGGGGTGTGCGGCAGGTACTGCTCCGGAGGGTGGGACCGGTCCTGTCTAATTAACTGCGGTGCAGGTCAAGCCTTCTGCGCACTTGACTGCGCTAGCTGCATAGCCTGCCTACTTTCTCCGGTTCCTTGGTATCTTTGTCTGCTAGGTCCATGCGGAGAGTGTGTGTACTGCGCCATAAACCTAGGATCATGTGACTACTGCTGCGGCGGTTGGAGCTACCGATGTCATTGTTCACACTGGTAGTCTCGAGGGGCCCACAATGAATGAGCGGACTGCCGGCGAAAATCGGTTTCTGCTCGTCTTCTTGGATCCCGAGTTCGTTGCGCTATCCGTCCTCTATCCCCTCCTTTACGACGTGTCCTTCAGAACGACGACGCCGCTGCCGATCTGGCTGCTGGCTGCCGCAGTCGCTGTCCAGGTCTCGGTGACCTGGAAGGAGAGGTCTCTGTCCCTTCACTTACCATTCTCGGCGTCTGCCCTGCTTTTCTACCTGCTCTTGACGCTCATACGGCGGGGGCCCTCAGATTGGGGAGTCGGAGGCTGGGTCACCTGCTACTACCTCGCTCTGGCGCTGATCGCCCTGGGCGAGAGGGCGGCCTCTCTCGGCATTAGGCCTTACCCGGCAGCTCTCATCCCCCTAGTCTCTGCGTTACTGAACGTCTTCGTGATATGGGAAGTTGCCGAGGAATCTCCAACGCTTCTCCTAGTTGAGGAGTCGCTCTGGTCGCTCGCGGCCCAGCTCCTCGTGATAAGATCCTCCATAAGCCTCGCCAGAGGAACTCACGCGAGGTTGGCGAGGTGGTAGATTTGAGGAGAATCAGGTCTGGGGCGCTTGAACCTCTTCTTAGTGGAGTTCTCATAGGCCTCGACCGTGCCCCCAACCAAAGTTTGCTGCTGATCCCTCAGATCTACAGAGGGCTGAGCCCGCCATCGATTATACTCGCAATCTTGCTCTTCTACCAGCTCATCGTCGCCCTGAGGAGGAGGCTGAGTGGTTGGAGCCTGATACACCCGCTCCTCACGGGGGCCCTGCTTTTATTGACACTCATCTCTGGTCCCGCGGCGTACAAGGGATTCTACTGGCTCATTGCCTACTACCTCCCCTTGTGCCTCCTGGCCTGGGCCGAGTGGCTTGCTCGAGAGGGCAGGAAGTGCGCTCTCATCCCGCTGGTCTCGCTGTCCTTCGCCCTCACGGGCGTGCCGCTGCTTTATTCATCGATCTTGGGTCTGGCTAAGGCTGCCGCCCCCTCACGCCTCGCGATCGCCGTATCCGCTCTCGGATTGGTCTCAATTGCCGCCGTGACGTTGGACTCAGTCCTTCTGATGAAGGGGCCCGTTCAGATTTGGGGATACGTCAGACAGACTCCCGGGGAGTGACGAGCTGGCTGCACTACTTTGGGGATACGCTCGTACATCGTCTGGCAGTCCCCAGTCGGTCACCGCACTCGTGGTGCGCCTCTGTAGAAGACCCGGTCCAGCGACCCGCAATACTCAATGAGGGCGGGATCTCCCACAATGTGGTGGAGTACCCTCCAGGCCTCGCGCTAGGGGGACTGAGGGTAATCCTTTCAACTAGGGAGGGCTATGAGCTGGCCATCCGGCTGCAGATCAGGCTCTGGAGAGCCGGGAGATCCGTCGGAGCGGTCGACCTTTGGTGGCTAGTGTGTCTGCCAAGCGAATGTTGGAGGTTGTCACGAGTAGCCAAAGTTAAGCCAAGGCTTAAACTCAGGCTAATTGAAGGCTAGCCAAGCTGGCGGAGCAGGAGGTCGATTTCTCAGCACACCGCCAGACAGACGATTGGCGCTGCGACGAAGGCGGTCGGCGGTAGGGCATCTGTCTTCAAGCCTCAAGAAAAGCTCGCACTTTCAACCCTGCCGCAAGGAGCGGCCAATCTGCTTCCCTGGAGGATAGGGAGACCCTTGAGAGGCTGAACCTGGACTTTCAACCCTGCCGCAAGGAGCGGCCAATCTGCTTCTTGCTAATACTCCACCGCGACATTGATGGTTTGCGCAGCTTTCAACCCTGCCGCAAGGAGCGGCCAATCTGCTTCGGCCGGGAACCTACGTGATCCCGTATAATGCAACGATAACTTTCAACCCTGCCGCAAGGAGCGGCCAATCTGCTTCTCAGCGCGTGGCCCTGGCGCCTGCCGCCAACGGTCAGCCACTTTCAACCCTGCCGCAAGGAGCGGCCAATCTGCTTCTTACAAGGCGGTCGTGGCCGATCTCGCCGACTCCGATTCTTTCAACCCTGCCGCAAGGAGCGGCCAATCTGCTTCCCGGGCTCAAGCCCATCCCAAGCCATCCGCTCCGCGTACTTTCAACCCTGCCGCAAGGAGCGGCCAATCTGCTTCGCCCGAAGGTGGATTCGCGGGAGGTGGTGAGTCGTGAGCTTTCAACCCTGCCGCAAGGAGCGGCCAATCTGCTTCGGTGAAGGCGAGGCTCCTGGCCAGAGCCATAGCGGAGGACTTTCAACCCTGCCGCAAGGAGCGGCCAATCTGCTTCATTGAATGCTCCACGAAAAGCTGGGAATCCCCGAAAAACTTTCAACCCTGCCGCAAGGAGCGGCCAATCTGCTTCTCGTGGCCGACTTCGTTGCGTGGGAGGCAGAGAGGAGAACTTTCAACCCTGCCGCAAGGAGCGGCCAATCTGCTTCTCGTGACCGTCAGGCCCCGAGTAAGGCCAGACTTCGTCCCCTTTCAACCCTGCCGCAAGGAGCGGCCAATCTGCTTCCCGACCGCCGAGTTTGAGGAACCCGATACGAGCAAGTCTTTCAACCCTGCCGCAAGGAGCGGCCAATCTGCTTCTCGTG
>JAOZFH010000039.1 GCA_027491415.1 Thermoproteota archaeon
CCAGTCGATTGGTTGGAGAGGGCAAAGAAGTTCCTGAGATCCGCTCAGAGGAACCTAGAGGCTGGCGACTACGAGATAGCCTGCTTTGACTCCCACCAGGCCGCTGAGCTGGCCCTGAAGGGCCTCCACATAAGCAGGTTCGGCTCGAGGCCGTACACCCACGACCTCATCGCCCTGGCCGAGCCCCTCGGCTTCAGCCACGAGTTCCTACTCACCCTCACGTCGTTCTACACGCCCTCTAGGTACCCCGAGTCCGCGGTGACCTTCAACGAGGAGGTGGCGAGGAGGTGCGTCGAGACGGCCAGGGAGGTGCTCAAATTTGTTGAGAGAGAGCTTGAGAAGGAGGCTGGAGAGCTTCGCTGAGAGGGTAGCCTCCAGGTACGGCAGGGCGCTCGTGATAGTCTTCGGCAGCAGGGTCAGGGGGGAGGATTACGCGTCCAGCGACACCGACATCCTTGTGGCCCTCGACAGGCCGACCCTAGAGGACCTAGTGTGGCTGGCGAGGGAGGCCAGGAGTTCGGGCGTCCCTTCTCCCGAGATCCACCTGTACTCCTTCGAGCGGCTGGAGGAGTTTGAGGGGAACCCGGTCGTCATGGACGCCGTCCTGGAGGGGGTCCCCCTAGTCGACACCGAGGGGCTGGCGGATCGCCTGAAGAGATCCGTATCTCAATACGCTAGGGAGAAGGATATCGTGAGGACCAGGACGGGTTGGTGGCCCTCCAGACACGCCGGGGACTAGGTTGACCCACGTCCAGGCGAGCCGGTGTCGCTAGAGACGGGTTCGGCGGCCACCCGGGGGAGGGTGGAAGCTCGACCCCTCCCCCCCGCTGGCTCGTTCAGGCGTACCGCCGGGACGTCGCTGCGCCCCCTCGCGCGGGCGAGACACGGCCCCTGAGTCTTCCGACCGCGAGGCCCCGATGGCCCAGAGGGGGAGCGAGGCCCCCCTCAGGGAATATTAGGTTCCGACCGAGGCGACCCCCGGTGTCGGCCGGGTGGACGCCCTACCCCGGAGGATCACGTACAGGCCTATAGGGGTGATCAGGTCCCCCTTCCGCTCACCTCGAGGCACCCCCATACAGCCGGCGGCGGCCGAGGGGGTGGAGGGCACGGTTGAGGTCTTCCCCGAGTACGAGGACGGCCTGAAAGACCTGGAGGGCTTCTCCCATGTGATCCTGATCTACCACTTCCACCTGGCCGGGCCGCCGAGGCTCCTGGTCAGGCCCTTCATGGACGACCGGCTGAGGGGTGTGTTCGCCACCAGGGCCCCCTCCAGGCCGAACCCCCTCGGGCTGTCGGTGGTGAGGCTTGTCTCGGTCGAGGGCAGGTTCCTCAGGGTTCGCGACCTCGACGTGGTTGACGGGACTCCCCTGCTGGACCTGAAGCCCTACGTTCCTGAGTTTGACGTGAGGAGGGTCGACTCGGTCGGTTGGCTCGAGGGTAAGTCGGAGAGGCTGCGTGACGCTAGGGACGACGGGAGGTTCGTCGGGAGTCGGTCGGTGGGCGGGGTGGGTAAGCGGCGGCCATAAATTCCCCCTGGGAGGGAGGTTCGGAGGGTGCCACGCATGAGGTCCCACAACTTCAACCTCGCGCTGGGGATCCTCCCGTTCGTCGTCGCGTTCACGCTCATAGCCCTCTCGATCAACACCTATCCGGGGTTCAGCTTCAGGAGAAACGCCCTCAGCGATCTGGGCCATGCAACGAAGAGCCCGGCCGCCGTGGCCTTCAACCTCGGCCTCCAGACCGCCGGCTTCCTGATGGCCTGCTACGCTCTGGCGCTCGTCAGGAGGACGTTCCCGCTGACCGGCTGGTCCCTGGTGGTCTCGGCGTACCTCCTGCAGCTGGTGGCGGTCTTCGACGAGGTCTACGGGGCAGTGCACTTCCTGGTGTCGGTCCTCCTCTTCCTGTCCCTGCTCGCCGCCGCCTTGGTTCACTCCTGTGAAGCGAGGTCCGCGCTCCCCGCCTTCATGGGGGCCGTGGGTGTCCTGGCCTGGCTTGCCTTCTGGCTTGGGCCCTTTAAGTGGGGAGTTGCCGTCCCCGAGACCGTCTCCGTCGCGGCCACCTTCGCCTGGTACGTCAAGATGGCCTCAGAAGTCGCATCGGAGGCGTCCAGCGTCGGCGGCTGAGGCCTGCCACCGACCCTCCAATTCAGGAGCGGGATCCAGCCCCCGAAAGGCTCGGAGACCGCGCGCTGGGATCCCGAGCAATACGCTGCCTCTACGGTCTCTCCCGCGCGCCAGGACGCGTGCAATTTTTCGTCCGATGAGGCGCGGGTGAAAATTCCCGGAGATACGGTTATTCTCCACCACCCATCCTGTCAGCCCCCGTGAAGGTACACTACGTCCGGCACACCGAACTGGGAAGAACTTGCCTCGCCTCCAGATACAGGCCGATCCTGCACGAGGTTCCGTTGAGGGGGGTCATGGCCAAGGTCCTCTCGGGAATGAGGACGTACTGGAGCGTGGCAGCCCTGTCGGACGGTACCGTCTTGGGAGAGGTGGACCTGGTTGCGGCGGCGCCATGCTCCAAGACCTACCTGACGGCCGTGGAGTTCAAGTCCTCCCTCAGAAACTGGTCAAGGGCCCTGGCCCAGCTGGAGAGGGCAAAGGTGGTCCTATCTCTGTTCAAGATGTGGCTTGAGTCCGCTCACGCGGCAGTTCTGGGCTGGAGCTACTCGGTTGTCGTGAGGGACGAGACGTCTCCGGTTGCGGATCAGAGGTTGAGGCAGGCCGGAGTGGCCGTACACCGTCTGGCGGACATCCTGAGAGGGGGTAAATCTACCTTCTTCAGAAAGGCCGTTTGGAGGAGCGCAGACGAGCTGAAGTCCATCAGAGCCGTGGGCAGAGGGGAGAAAAAGGGGGTGGGCGTGAAGAGAGGGATCAGGATCACGGTGGCCGACTTCCTCTCCGAACGTGCGGGAGCCTTCCGAGTCGAGAATCAATCTACCGCGTGAGACCAACTTTTCGAGCCCAGCCGGAGCAGCCGGTCTGAGGGGCGCCGCGGAGCTGCTCGAGTGGGGTTAAAGTGTGAGGGGGCCTCAAGACCGTCCCCCGAGGAATCGCCTCCTTAGAATCCTCTTAGCCTCATCTTACAGGCTTTTAAGGCCAAGAGAACCCGCAGTTCGGCCGACGCAGGCGGTATCCCCACAGGCGACCATCCAGCCGCTGGAAGGTAGACGATTCGTCCATACGGGCCGTTCTCTTAAGATAAATATGGTGTTTCGGCCCCAAAGCGCGGATTCGCCTTGAAGTCGGGCGTGGTGCTGGCGGCGGTTGCCCTGGCGCTGGCGGGCTGCGCCGCACTCTACCTGACGCGGGGAGAGGGAGGGGGGCCCTCGCCGACTCCCACGCCTTCAGAGCTAGAGGGAGTTACACCGATCAGCGTCGACCCTCCCGCCATTCCCATGACCCCCAAGCCAGGCAAGAGGGCTGGGGGTCGCGCGCGGGTCTCCAACCTGGGCTCCGACGAGCTTCACGTGCGGGCGTGGGTTGAGGGAGTCGACGGAAGCGTCAATCCAAGTGCGTTCAGCCTGAGAGGGGGGGAGGCCAAGGAGGTCACCGTCGAGACCGTCCTCCCGCCCAGGGGCGAGCTGTCGTCGGGGAAGTACTTCCTCGTTCTTGACTGGGGGTCCGGCCAGCTGAAGGTCCCACTTCTTTACCCTGAGCCCGGTCACGCGACTCCCGGAGGCGTCGGTGGGCAGGCAGGCTGGGAGGCCGGTGGGACTACGGAGGGGCCTGGAGCCGAGGCGTCTGGGGAGGCGGGATCGGCACCTGGGACGCTGTGGCTCGAGATAGACCTCCGGCTCAAGGTGATCGGCTCCGGATCCTCCACGACGACGGCGGGCGAGGTGACCACCGCCGTATCAGGCGAGGTGCTCAGGGAGGAGGTGCTCGTGCTCAGGGTCAACCTGACCAGGGTGGCCGGGAGGACGTACCAGGGGGTGGGGACGCTGGAGCTCCGGAGGATCTACGTGACGGCCACGAACAAGGGGATAATGACGTCGCCGGAGACGCAGTGCAACTCGACCATCGCGTACGAGTACAGCGGGGACGGGTCCTGGGACGTCCTGGTCTACGTGATGCTCGACGAACGTGGGAGGATAGTCGAGATTGACGTCAACAGCCTTCCCAACTCGACGAATCCCGTGCCGGCCTCCATCGAGATTCCCGGGAGTTCCGTGACGACCTGCGTCTCTCACGGCCGCGCGGTCACCACCTCCGGCGAGAGCAGCAAGCTAATCGGGGCCTACTTCGAAGAACACATAGAGTCGCTGGTCGACTGGGTCGGACCGCTGGAGCCCGGGACCCACGAGTTCTCAGACTACTACGAGGTCTCCTGGCAGGGACTCGAGGAGCTCCTGAAGTGCATGCCCGAGGACAGGTCCTTCACACTCGGCGGAATAGTCACCCTCGCCCTGGCGTCTCCCTAGGGACTTGGGGTCACCTCGCGAGCCCCGATGGGCCCTGGTGAGGAGAGCGCCAGGGGCGCCGGCCGTCAGCGGACCCTCGACAGGACCTCCCAGACCCCCCTCGGGAGCAGGACCAGCACCTCTCCACTCCCCACACCGACCTCCGCCAGCGTGAAGGCCTCCGGGAGCGCGGCCTCTCCCCTGGTCAGGACGTACCCCTCAGGCCTCAGGCTCAGGGCGGCGCAGGCCTCGTCCTTGACCGCGCGCACCGTGGCGTCGGGGTCGACTTCGAGGGAGACCCCCATCCCCCTCCCCGGGTCCACGACCTTGATCTCCACCGGTGCGACCGGTGGGCGGGTGAATATTTCGTCTGCGCCCGGAGGCGCGTGGTCCGGCGGAGGCCTCCACGGGCGTCGGCGGCCGGGGCATGGGGCCAGCGAAATAAGGTCTCCGAGTCGGGGGGTTGGGGGGTGACGTTGGCGCCCGAGACCGACCGCCGAGCGCGGGGAGCGGGGGACCTCCGCCGGGGCATAGCTCCGGACGTGACGGAGCTGATCCTGGGCAGGGCGCACAGGTTGAGCAAGAGGTGGCGGGCAGCCTCTCGCCTGGCCGAGTCGATAGGCCTCAGTCGAGAGCTGCCCAGGCCTACGGGCGGAGATTCCTACACCCCGGTCGTGCTGGATTCCTCCGCGGCCTTCCGCCTCGTCCTGCCGCCAGAGCCCCGCTTTGCCGTGGGCGCGGCGCGACTGCTCGGGGACATAGCGTCGGGGGCGGTGGAGCCAATCTCCCCGACGCTGCTGGTCTACGATGTGGGTGAGTACCTGGCCTCCGCCGCCATGCTCGGCGAGATCAAGACGGCTGAGGCTGCCGAGAGGCTCGAGAACCTCCTGCACCTAGTGAGCCTGTTCTCCCCCGACATGCCCCACCTCAGGTTGGCGCTCGACCGGAGCGTCTCCGCAGGTCTCTCCCTGAGATCTGGGGTGTACGTGGCCGCCGCCATCTCGTCGGGGTATCCGCTGATCACCGCCGACGACGCGGTCTTCGACGCCGCCTCGGACGTAGAGGTGGTCCACCTCAGAGACTACGGGAGCTGAGGCGGCCCTCCCACCGGGCCGAGTGGTGTATCACCCTCCACGACGCCCCAGTTCCCCGACCCCACTTTCTCCGGACTTCACGCGGGCCTCGGGTCGTCTAGCCGCGAGCCTCCGGGGACCCGACCGGCCGCCGCTCCCGTCGGCTGGGATCGTCGCCCTATGAACCCTCACCCCAATCCCAAGAGCTTTCTCACCCTGACCGGGTCGTCGGCGATGACGTAGTCGAAGTAGCCCATCAGCCTGGGGAGGTAAGACAGCTCATCCGCCTCGTAGCTCCAGAAGCCTATCTTCAGCCCGATCAACCTGGCCCACCTGACCAGCAGCTTGAAGATCGGCATGCTCACGCGATCCACGCCGTCCAGCGGGACGTGGAGAGAGTACAGGCTGAGCCTCGCCTTCAGCCAAGGGAAGGCGGCTATGTCCCTCTCCCTGACTATGGAGAAGGCCAGCCTGGCATCTCCGCTTAGGCGCCTGATCATGAGGAGGACCTTCGGATCCGTGCTGGAGAATATGATCCTGTCAAGCGCCCCGAACCCCGACGCCAGCTCCACCAGCCGCGGGGCGGCCTCCGGATCCTTCACGTCCGCGTTGAGCGTGGCACCCCTGCTCGCGGACACGTCGAGTATCTCCTCCACGGTGGGAATCAGCTCGCCGAGGGGGTGAAGGGCGCGGAACTCCCGGAGGCTCACGTCCTTAACGCGGTAAGTCCCCCCACCAGACGTGAACTCCGGGTCGTGGAGCACCACGAGCCTCCCATCCCCGGTCACCCACACGTCGAACTCGACGCCGAACCCGTGTTCCACCGCCCTCTCGAAGGCGGTGATGGTGTTGCGGGGCTCCCCTATCCCCCTGTGAGCTATTATCAGCATGCCGCCTCGCCCTCCGGTGGAACTCGGCGAGCTACCAAACCCTCGCCCCTATCGGCACCCCCTCTCCGACCTCTATCAGGTGGACCCTCCCGGACTCCTCCTCCGCCACCACCAGCATGCCCCTGCTCTCGACGCCCATGAGCCTCTTGGGCTTGAGGTTGAGGACGAAGATCATCTTCTTGCCCACGAAGTCCTCCGGGCCGTACTGATCCCCCACCCCCGCCACGACGGTCCTGGACTCTCTCCCGAAGTCCACCTCCAGCCTGATCAGCTTCCTAGACTTGGGGACCCTCTCCGCAGACCTGACCAGGCCGACCCTCACGTCGAACTTCCAGAACTCCTCGACATCGTAGAGTTCGGACATCCAGCCTCTCACTCGCGAAACAATATGGCGTTTTTCCATGTGGCGTCAGGGGCTGAAGGCGAGAGGTCCCCGTCGAACAGTTGTCTCATGCGAAAATCCCTGGGGGCAGGTTAAGCTGCCTCTTGAATGACTACCTTCGCGATCTTCGTTGGCTTACTCGTCTTACCGTAGAGACCCAAGACTTCCCCGAGGTTCTTCTAGAACGCGGACTCCAAACTTTCCCTTTCACGCGCTCTGCAGGACTCACTAAAATGCGCCAGTCGCTATGAAAAGAAAAGAGGGCTAATCTGTGGAGATATCACAGGGTTGATCGGACCTGGCTTTTCTTGACGAATTATCTAAGTATAAGAATGATGATGAGAGAGATCGTGAAGGAAAATATCGTGCGCGGCCCGTGCTGACGCCTTGAAGCGTGGCCAGCCTGCTCGCGTCTATGTGGTCCTTCTTTGGAGGGCGTAACCTTCCAGCCTCTCTTATGAGGCGAGATCCCATACCCTCATCGTCTCGGCTAAGACCCTCCTCGAGGCCTCGTAGACGGCCCAAGAGAGCGACGCGGATGCAGCGAGCGCGAACAGGGTCGTCTGGAGAGTTAGGCGAGGCAGAAGGATCTCTGTGAATAGCAGAGTGGCCAGCATGTAGGCTGGCATTACCAAGACCGAGATCACGAGCAGAGCGACGTCTTCAAACATGTAGAGGCCGGTCGGCATCTGCCTCACGATCCTCCTCTTGGACGCGAGGTAGCACGTGGACACGAGCAGTAGCAGCACCGTGAACATCGTTATGGGTAGGACCGCGGCCGGGAGGAGCAGGGCCAGAGGCTGTCCCAGCAGGACGGCGTCGAATATCCCTATCGCCAGGAAGGCCTCTGAGAGGTATGTGGCGTACTTCAGGATCAGGCCGGATGCTAGGGGCCTCAGCTCGAGAGCGTAGACCCTGAAGACCCACATTGCCGCCAGGTCCCTGGCCATGACAGTCCCCACGATGAACATGGCCATCTCGCCGACTATGAGGGGCGCCGTGAACGAGACTCCGAAGGAGGCGGCGCTCGGCTCCAAGCCGAACTTGGGCCCAACTCGCAGCAGGATGAATCCGGCGACCCCCGACGCGACAGCAACGGCCACCAGATTCCTGAGGTGCCTCAGGCTCAACACGTCGAGGCTGAAGGCGTACCTGAAGAGGGCGGCCCCAGGGTCCGGGGAGTAGAGGGAGACCCCTCTCTGGGCCGCCTTGGCCCAGGACTCCCTGACCAGCTCTGAGACCGGTCTAACGTACTCTGGGGAGGCCCAGTCGGCCAGCTTGATCACGATAGCCTCCAGTCCGAGGATGATCGCGATGCTCATGCCCCAGCTCGCGAGCACCTGGTTCATACCCTCGGAGATCGTCGCGCAGTAGACCAGAGCCTCGGCCAGAGGTCTGAAGGGCAGCGAGAGAGTTGAGGAGATCCCCCAGGAGAGGAGGGAGTGAACCGCCCCGGCGGAGAAGTAGGCGAGTACGGCAAGACGCAGCAGTCGCTCTCTGTCCCTCGCTACTATCTTAACGACGCTGATCAGTGTAGAGAGGGCGGACAGGAAGGCTATAATCGTCAGCAAGGCCAACGGGAAGAGCGCTGCCTTCAACATGTTCCCCCCGTTGAGCCTGTACACGAAGGGCGCGAGGCCCAGGTAGGGAAGGCCCGTGAGCGACGCTCGCGCGAACTCCGCCAGCTCTCTCCCCAGGACGTAGGTGCCCATGTCCAGTGGCTGGGCGAGCAGGAGCTCGTACTCCGCCTCCTCCATAACGCTGATGGCGGCCTTCCCGAGGGTCACCATGAGCAGGAGGGATAGGGCGAGCATCGCGCTGACGCCTGCCACTGCGTCGCGCTTGTCCAGACCGGCTCTGAGAAGCGCCTCTCTCAGTGACCTGCCGAGTGAGGGCTCGCTCTCCTCCGTCTGGTTGACCTGGACCTCGGGCTCGCTGTGGGACAGAGCGATGGCGACGGCGACCAGGCCGCCAGCTATGATCCCTATGACTACGGCCCCGAGGAC
>JAOZFH010000058.1 GCA_027491415.1 Thermoproteota archaeon
AGGGGAGGAGGAGGGCATGCTCATCATCTCCATGAACCCACGCCTCTGGGAGGGGCACGCCGTCACGGCATACGACATAGAGCAGGTCGACGACCACAGGTACAGGATATGGGTGTACGACTCCAACCTCCCGTTCGACCCCGACTCCGACTCCCAGCGGGATAGGTACATAGAGGTGGACACGAGGACCGGGTACTCCTTTGACATGGTTGGTGGAGAGGTGTGGAGCACCGGCGTGATCTACGCCACCCCCACGGGCACGCTCCTCGACAGGCCCCTGGAAAACATTGAGGACGTACTGGACCTACTTAGAGAGGCCATCGCGCACCCGGGGACGGCCATTGAGCTGATCATCTCCAGCGGGGGGACGATAGAGCAGGTGAGCGACACCGCCGGCAGAACTATGCTCAACCCGGACGGCACCTTCGTCGCCGATCCCAACGCTAGGCCCCTCGGAGTCTACCCAGTGGTGCCCGAGGGCAGGTCGACAAGCTCGTACCTGTTCATACAGACCGGGGATGCTATAGTATACTACGACGTCGCCGTGGGGCCGAGGGGTGAGGCCACCCTCGGGTGGGTGAACCTGGACGACCAGATGGGCTCCGTGGTGAGGCTCCGCGGGACCCTGGGCTCCAAGGCGAGGTTTGTGGTGGCCAACAAGGTGATGGACGTCTTGGCACTGGATGGGCGGATACCGGAGGCAGTGGCGGAGTTCGTGTCGGAGGACCCCGAAGAGGGCGTGATCAGGGTCGCCAGGATATGGGTCAGGGACCTCGGGGAGGCGTCGGAGTACGCGCCCGGCCCGGCACTGGAGTGGATCCTGCTCCAGGGGCTCGTCGGGAAGGTGATAGACGTTGAGGCCTCGGAGTGGAGCCAGGGGAGCTGGACCACGCGCAGGTGGGACCACGTGACCCTGCCGTCCGACGCCTCGGCCTTGCTGGGGATACCCTGGGACGACCTGCTCAACGGCGACCTCCTGGTCGGGAGGGACGAGGAGGGCGACGGGATCCCGGAGTCGCAGGAGCCCGCCCAGGCCACCGAGGAGCGCCCCGTGGCGGTGGTGCAGAGCGAGTACATTGTTCAGGCGGACGCCGACGGCTACGGCAGGGTTCAGCTGGACGGCACGAACTCCTACTCGCCGAGGGGCAGGTCGCTGACCTACACATGGACGGGCCCGTTCCTCGAGGGCAACGCGGTCAACGGCCCCACGCCCACGGTGACGCTGCCCGTCGGATCCTGGCTGGTCGACCTGGTTGTCAGCGACGGTGAGCTGGAGTCGTTCCCGGCCACCACGATGGTCACGGTGGTGTGGAACCGGACGGAGCCAGTCCCGCCCCCCGTGACTGGTGTCGCAGACTCGGACGGGGACGGGCTGAGCGACGCGCAGGAGGAGGCCCTCGGAACAGACCCCAACAACCCGGACTCGGATGGGGACGGAGTGCCCGACGGGCGAGACCCTGCCCCGCTCACCCCCGAAGTTGAGGAGGAGGTTGGGGAGGAGGCCGCCCCTGGGGCCGAGGAGGGCGGGGTTCAGCTGCCGAGGGGCGTCCTGATCCCAGCTCTTGGACTAGTCGCGGCCTTGATAGCGGTAGGCGCGCTGCTTGCCCTCAGATCGAGAAGGGCGCCCAAGGAGGGCGTCGCCGCAGCCCCCGCTCGGCGGGCTGAGGTCGAGGAGAAGCTGAGGAAGCTCGAGGAGAGGTACAGGGCTGGAGAGATAAGTGAGGAGACGTACGAGGAGTTGAAGAGGAAGTTGGAGTCGGGTTGAGCCCGCCTCACCCCCCTTTTTACTTGATTTTGGGGATCCCTCTCACGCGTCATGTGTCCGTCCGCAACCCATTCGCTAAGTCGCATCTCCCGACTATCTTCGCAATCGGTTTCGGCGCCGCTTGCTCGAGACAGCGCGCACCTACCCTCCTCACCCGACACGCGAGGCGAGCCGAGACTCGCTGTACTAAAAGTCGGCTAGTCCAGCTGGGCTCACAGGGCCTTTTCTGAGCCTGCGAGGGGGTCGGTGAGAGCCATCTTGAGGATAGGGTTCCCTAAGGGGGAAGAGTTGTGAGGTATTTCTTCAAGGCCAACGAACCCGTTTCCGCACATTCACGGACCCGGGTCATGGCTGCTAGGGACTCGCGTGGGGGAAAGATGGCCTGCTACTAGACCGCGGGCTCCAGATAACAGAGTTAGAAAATCTGACCAAATAAGAGTGAGAAATAAACTAATTAGTGGTGCTATCGACCCCTCATTCGGGGAGGCTGTAGACATGCGCGAGATGACTAAGCAGTTCCTGCTGTCCGCCTTCGCCGGCGAGAGTCAGGCCCACATGAGGTACCTCATTTTTGCCGAGAGGGCTGAGGAGGAGGGGCTTCCAAACGTTGCAAGGTTGTTTAGGGCTATAGCCTACGCGGAGTTCGTCCACGCCAAGAACCACCTCTCAGAGTTGAACATGGTGGGAAACACGAGGGAGAACCTTCAGAAGGCCATAGACGGCGAGACCTTCGAGGTTCAGGAGATGTACCCGGCGTATCACGAGGTGGCCAGACTTCAGGGCGAGCAGGGAGCCATGAGATCAACCCACTACGCTCTGGAGGCTGAGAAGATCCACTCCGCTCTCTACGCCAAGGCCAGGCATGCCGTCCTCGAGGGGAGAGATGTTGAGGTGGGGAAGGTCTACATATGCCCCGTCTGCGGGTATACCGTTGAGGGTGAGGCTCCAGAGCGCTGCCCAATATGCGGAGCTTCGAGGGAGAGATTTAAGGAGTTCTGAGAGGCTTGGACCATTCAAGAACCTTGGAGAAGGCTAAAGGTTGAGGGCGATTCGGCGATGTGATCTACTCTCGAGAGAAGGGGAGATGAAGCCCACCCCTCCATGGGTGCTGGAGGCACTTGTAACCTCCTCAGTGTGTGGGAGAATCAGGGTGGTGTGGATTCTCCTCTCCTCCTCTTTTTCCATTAGGGGGTCCTCTCCAGATCTCTTGAGGTGAGGGGCTTGTCGCGTGGGGAGGGCAATCCATCCAGGATCTCCGTGAGGCGCGCCGGGGCAGAGGATGTGATGGAGCTGGCTGAGATGCTGACCGACTTCTACAGCCACCACGCTCGCCTCCTGGGCTCCCCGCCCAAGAGCCTAGAGTGGGGGAGGAGTACGGCGAGGGAGACCCTCTCAGACG
>JAOZFH010000030.1 GCA_027491415.1 Thermoproteota archaeon
GGCCTAATACCGCACTTCTACGCCGGCGAGATGAGGGGGAGGGTCGTCGTCGATGGCTTGGACACCAGGGAGGCTCAGGTCTCTGAGCTGGCCAGGAGGGTGGGGCTGGTCTTTCAGAACCCCGAGAGGATGTTCTTCTCGGAGACCGTACTAGAGGAGTTGACTTTCGGACCCCTAAACTTGGGGATGGGCGTAGAGGACGCCAGAAAGAGGGCCCTGGAGGTAGCTGAGGAGATGGGCCTGACCGAGCTTCTGAGTAGACCTCCTTGGTCCCTCAGCGGGGGTGAGATGAAGAGGCTGTCAATAGCCTCGGTGCTCACGATGGATCCGGCGTACGTCGCGTTGGACGAGCCGACGGTCGGTCAAGACGCGAAAAACAAGGCGGGCATCTGCTCCATGATCAGGAGGATGAGAGAGGAATCGAGGGGTGTTATCGTGGTGACTCACGATCTAGAGTGGGTCGTCGACTTAGAGCCCGACAGGATAGTGCTCATGGAGAGTGGATCTATCGCTGCGGACGGCGGGAGGGAGATCTTGGCCGATAGGAGTAGGCTGAGGGAGGTCGGGCTAGCGCCGCCCGTTTGCGCTATGGTCTCAGAGAGGCTGGGGATAGGACCGAGGCTAACTCCGCGAGAGGTTGTGGAGGGAGTCTTAGCTGGGAGGGGGTTCGGTTGATCTCGCTGGGTGTCCTGAGAGGAGAGGAAGGTTCCCTCGGCTGCAGGATGTGCCTGGCTCATCCGGCCTCTAAACTCCTGTGGATGGTATCCTTCTCTTCTCTCCCGCTTGTCATATCGAGTCCCGCGTATCAAGTCGTCCTCCTACTCCTGGTAACCCTCACGTCCATTGGGGGAGGGGTGGGTCTCCGCCCCCTCTCTGCGGTCAGGCATTTAGCGGTCCCAATAGGGGCTATAGTTGTCCTGAACTTCTTGTTCACTAGGGATCTCGTGTTTTCCGTCGGCATGGGGCTGAGAATGTTTTCCATGGCAGCGGCGGCCTTCTTGTTCTTCGCAATAACGGATCCGATGGAGGTGGCAGACCTGCTAACCATGATGGGGGCGCCTCCTCCCGTTGCACTCGCCGGTATGGTGGCCGTCAGATTCGTACCCGTGATGATCGAGGATCTCAGGGGGATTGCCGCCGCCCAGAGGAGCAGGGGGTATCGGTCCGACGTCGGAGGACCCGTCGAGAGGATCAGGAAGCTGGCCCCGATATTGATCCCCGCCCTAGTCTTGGTGGTGAGGAGGAGTCAGGCAGTCGCCGAGTCCGTCGAGTCGAGGGGCTTCGGCAGTGGTAGAAGGTCTCTCTACCCAGACTACAGGTTTAGGAAGGTCGACTTGCTCTTGGCGTCTTGGGCTCTGATACCTTGGTTTGCGATTCTAATCTTGTGACTGTGAGACCCCCCTCTCCTTCCACTGCGACAATTGGAGGGTGATCGAACCGACCAATTGGACTGGAATTGGGTAAATTTCCACTCCGGCCTCGTTGTATCCAGAGCTGTCAGAGTGGAAGCCGCGGTCTCTCTCCCCTTTGGTAGAGGCGCCGCTCTGCGTTGTGTTTCTGCGCAGGAAAAACATGAGAATCATTCTAAGGTCGCCCCTCGTCAAATATGAACTTGCTTAATTAGACCGATCTTTCAGGTCGAAGCAGAGTCGGAAAAATCGAACTCGGAAATTGGAGGTGGGGGATCGGTTGGCAGCAAGGTATTCTCACCTTAATTCGATTCCTAGTGGCAGAAACGTGAGGATAATCCAGGATAGAAGGGTTCTCTCGGACGCCTACGTCCCGGAAACCTTGCCGGGTAGGGACGAGCAAATCCTCATGTTTGAGGAGCACCTCGAGCCCCTCTTGTTTAACGAGCCCCCCTCCCACATGGCCTTCACCGGGATGGCTGGAACGGGCAAAACGGCCGTGGCCAAACACGTCCTGAGGCATAAGAGCGAAGAACTCCGCGGGGCCCCCGTCCGCTTCATCTACATCAACTGCTCTCAGGCCAACACCTCCTACCGCGTCATGTACCAACTGAACAGGGCCTTCGGGATCCTGGTGCCCCCAAGCGGCTATCCGTACGACGTCCTCGAGGACAACTTCAGGAAGGCGTTCTTGGAGGCCGACGTGAGGATGTTCTTGGTGTTGGACGAGGTTGATCTCTTGGTCAGGAGGGACGGCGGGCGGCTCCTCTACTCCCTCACCAGAATGAACTACGATCTGGACCTGAGGAGGAATTCCGTCACCGTGCTGGGGATATCCAACACCCTGAATTTCCTGGACAGGCTCGATAGGAGAGTTTTGAGTTCGTACAACCCTGACAGGATATTCTTCCAACCGTATTCAGCAGATGAGCTCTACAACATTCTCCTCCAGAGGGCCAGGCTCGGCCTGAGGCCGGGCTCTTGGGAGGACGCGGCCCTCAGGAGGATAGCCGCGAAGGTGGCGAGGGAAGGCGGCGACGCCAGAAGGGCCATAGATCTCCTGCGTATGGCCGCCACACTTGCGGAAAGGGATAGATCCGGGAAGTTGACCGAGGATCACGTGGAGCAGGCCGAGATTCGGGTGGACGAGAGTGAGGTCCAGGTGGCCATTAGAACCCTCCCGTTTCACCACCTGCTGGTCCTCAAGGCCGCCGTGGACCTCCTCCTGGCCGGAGATCCGAGGCCAGGCACTGGAAAGATATACGAGAGGTACGAGAGGTACGCCAGAAGGTTCCTCGTGAGCCCCCTCACGATGAGGAGGGTGAGCGCCATCCTGAGGGAACTTGAATCCCAGGGAATCATCGAGATAGAGATGAGCTACGGAGGCGCGAGGGGGAACACGAAAGTCGTTAGAGGGACGGCCCTACCGCCTCTTCGCCTCAAAGAGATCTTGAACGAGGTCACGCGGGTGTAGGCGACCTCAGATCCAGGGGCCTCACGCTGAGGTCGTGGAGGGAGAGGATCGGGTATATCCCGGGGGTCGCCGTTATCCCCATCTTCTTTATGTACGGCGTCTCGGCCTGGAATGTCCCGGAGTTTATCAGCCTGACGCCCCTGTACACCCCAACTCCAAATATGTGAACGTGTCCCATGTGGACGACCTCTGGGACCTCCTCAATCACGAGCCAGTCTCTAGACTCGGGCGCAATCGGATGTTCGCCGTACATAGGCGCCAGGTGCCGCGCCCTGAGGAGCTGCCTCATCGCAGAGACGACCGTCCTTCCGGTGGGGGGCTGGAGGCCGGGGACGTACTTGAACACCGTGTTGAGGCTCCTCCCGTGATACAGCAGTATCCTAACCCCCTCCAAATTGACAACGGCCGGGTTTCCGGCGGCCAAGAAGTGGTTAACGGAATCGATCAGAGGCCTCAAGAACCTCTCGGGAACTTTGGGCTGTGGCTCCGCCTGTCTCACCGGTTCGTGGTTGCCGGGAATGTACACGATGCGAATGTGACTCGGGAGCATTGACAGGAGACGCGCCGCCTCCTCATACTGCCCATAGATGTCTTTAATCTCCAGCTCATCTTCTTGGTCCGGGTAGATGCCTACTCCGTCCACGAGGTCCCCGCATATCAGGAGGTACTCGACGTCCTTGGCGTCCTCACTCTTCAACCAGCCGACGAATCTCCTCCACAGGTCCTCGAGGAAGTAGCTGCTCCCGACGTGAACGTCTGAAATGAGGACGGCCCTCTTACGGGACCCTGACCTGTTAGGCGTGAACCCCCTGGGAACATCCGGGTGATGGATTGCGTCCGTCCGCAGGGTCCCCCTCTTGGGGTCCACCTCGCCGCTCACGACTATCAGCTGGTCCATCATCACAGACTCCGCCGCCCTGTAGAGATCACCCTCCTCTCTGGGGATGAAGACCCTTATCTGATCGCTCTCGTCTTCCAGGACGATGACAAAGCCCCTCCTCGTGGATCGCTTCTCTGTGACCAGCCCAGCAACGTGGGCCCTCGACAACCTCCCCGCCCTGAGGCGAACCTGTGATGGCGTGTAGAGGCTGTTCTGAAACCTCTTTCTGACTATCCCGAGAAGCCTCCTGAATCTGTCTTGAAAGTACTCAACGAACTCTTCGGGAACGCCTCTTCTGACGGAGAGGACTGGGTCAAGCTCAACCCTGGCCCACTCGCCGACCTGAGCAGAGCGTGCGGCGGTGGACCCCCTGCCTTCTTCGATTCCCCATCTCTCCGCGCCGACGGCCCCACCCGCTCCGACGACCCTCGTCGACCGGCCTGTCGCTTTAACCCGGGATTCACTCACATGCGTCGCTTCCGCTTCGTCCAGAATTCTCTTGATGGAGTCCTCGTCGAGTACCGGGGGGAATTCGTCCCCCTTAACCTCAAGCGCCGCGAGGAGGTCGCGGGCGCTATAGGCTCCGCCCGTAATCAGCCTCAGCGCCCCGGGCGTGAGGTGGTACCCCCTCCCGGCGAGGGTCAGAATCAGGCTCCTGACTGCCTCTTCCCTCTCTCCCCCGTTAAGGACACTGCCCTCCCTCACGTCATGTCTCCGCAAGCGCACCACACCTCCACCAGCATGTCAAAAAGTTCATCGAGGCCCCTTTCCTCTCTGGCTGAGATTAGCGCAACCCGCTGCGCAGTCCTGAACTCTTTTACGGCCTCAAGAAGCTCTGAGAGGGCTTCTGACGCGACACCACCGCCCTCGAGGATTAGATCCCTAGTCTCGCCCCTAAGCACAGATGTCCAGATCTCCTTCAGCCGCTCGCCACCCCCCAAGTCAGCCTTGTTCAGCGCCGGAATGACCCCCACATCGAGCTTTAACTCGATGATCTTCGCGAGGAGGGCCGCCGTGAGGAAGTCCTCAACCATAACGTTTGACTCGACTTCACCGAGGAAGATGGCAGTCGTCCTGGAGAAGCGATCGGAGATCGCGTCAACTATCCTCCTGCCGGACGCCCTGAGGGCGAATGCCTCTGCCTGCCCTGGGGTGTCGACGACCATGAAGTCGGCGTCCACGGATTCGAGTCCGCTAACTAGTCTCTCGAGATTCTTATCCTCTGCGAGGATATCGATCGCCCTCAGTATGGCGCCGTTTGGGCCCAACCCTTCCCTCTCCATCACGTCTTCGACTGTCACCAACTCCCTGACGTCGTACGCTGGCTCATAGGGTATCCTCCTGACCCCAGGATCCAGGTTGACGGCGCTCGCCCTCAGCCCCCTTTTCTTCATCCACCTGACAAGGGCGCCAGTCAGAGTGGTCTTACCGGTCCCCGCGAGTCCCATCACCAAGGCCACGTCTGTCGTCATCCCACCCCCAGCTCCCTGAGCGCGGAGATAGCGATCTTCCTCAGCTCGGTGAGCCCCTCCTCCCTCTCTGACTCCACGTAAATCCGAATCTTGGGCTCTGTCCCGCTCACCCGCAGGAGGATCCAACCGTCTTCTAGTATGAGCTTGACTCCGTCGAGCCTGCTGACTCCGACAATCCTCCCACTAAGGGCCTCTTCCACCCTCGAGACCAAGGCCCTGAAGACCGATTGCCTGTCGCCCTCGAAGAGGAAGCTCATCCTAGACTGATGATACTTGGGGACAGCCTCCAACGCCTCCTTCAAGGAGCCGAACTCCCCGACGGCCCTGAGGACGAGCGTTGAGGCCATGATCCCGTCGAAGAAGGGTCCCCACTCGGGCACCATGATCTTCCAAGGCTCCGTCACCAGGTCCGCCTCCCAGCCCTCTGACGCCCTCCTGAAGTACTCGCTGTGCAGGTCCCCCAGTCTCCACTCCACGACCTCTCCGCCCTGGGATCGTACGAGGTCTCGGATCCCCCACCCCATGTCCACGGAGATTATCACCCTCCTCGCCCGCAGCACCAGCGCGGCCAGCGAGGAGACGGCGTACTGCGGGACGAACCCCCCTGAGCTGTCGACGACCGCCACCCTGTCTGCGTCACCGTCCCAAGCTATTCCCATCTCGGCTCTTAACGTTCTCACTAGGTCTCCGAGTCCAGCTAGGTTCTCACGAGTCGGCTCTGAGGGCCTGCCGGGAAACCTCCCGTCGACCCAGTCGTTCACGGTCGTGACCTCTGCGCCCATCCTAGATATGACCTCTGGGGCGAGGTCTGAGGCGCACCCGTTTCCTGGGTCCAATACGACCCTCGTGGCGACCTTGGAACCAGAGATCTTCAGCAGGTCTCTAATGTAGTCGGTGGGCGTGTAGCCTGAGGGCGTGACCTCGGGTCGCCTCTCCGGGAGCCGGGGGCGCGGGAGCCCGTCGATCTCGGCCTCAATTTTCCTCTCCTCCTCCCGGGTGGCCTCTGCCCCCCTCGGAGATATGGCCTTGAAGCCGTTGAATTCAGGAGGGTTGTGGCTGGCGGTGACGTATATTCCCGCGATTCCCTGCGCCTTGGCCGACCTGCAGGTCACGGGCAGGGGCGCGAGCCCCAGGAGCTTGACGTCCCTTCCCTCGGACAGCACCCCGCTGACGACAGCCGCAGCCAGGGACGGGCTGCTGAGCCTCCCATCCCAGCCGACGAGGAAGGACTCGCTTTCCATCACTCTTGCGACTGCCCTACCAAACCTCAACGCGGAGACTTCGTCGATCTGGACTCCGTATACTCCCCTGACGCCCGCAGTGCCGAACAGTCTCCCCATGCCTCCACCGAGCGGTTATATACCCGGGGCGTGATAAACGGTTGGGTGCCGGGGTACCCTAGCCAGAGGGCCTCCGGCCCGGCGAAGCCAAGGGGCCGGACTCGAGATCCGGTGGCCTCTCGGAGGCCACGTGGGTTCAAATCCCACCCCCGGCGCCACTACTCTACTTTATGTTGTGGAGCCTCCTGAGGTCGTCCTCAAAGGGCTTCAGCTCCTCGGGGATCTCTACGCTGATCTCATCGCTCAGCTTGAGGCCAGACTCCTTCTTCATCTTCCAGACCATGCTGTTGAACTCCATGAGCCTCTTGCCCAGCGCCTTGTACTCAGTCTCCCACCTCTCGTCGGGCTCTGGCATGCTCTCCCTGTGGACCGATCCGCCGTAGAGCTCCCTCCAGAGGTAGTCGGTGATGTGCGGCGTCACGGGGGCCAACCACCTGAGGACGGCCCTGAGGACCGCGTGGAGGGTCCACCTGGCGGCGTCTATATCCTCCTGCGGAATGCCCTCGTCTCCGTAGGCTCGAGCCTTCACCAGCTCGATGTAGTGCGGGGCGAAGACTTGCCAGACAAACGTCCTGGCCGAGTTGGCCGGGTCGAAGAAGTCGAACTTCTCGTACCCTTCCAGCGCCCTCTTGAGGTAGTCGTTCATCTCCCCCAAGATCCAGAGGTCCGTGGGCTTGAGCTCGGCCCCGCCCTCGGGCAGCGGGAACGCGGAAATGAACCTAGCCACGTTCCACAGCTTCTGCAGGAACTTGAAGGCTCCGGCTATCTTGGCCTCGGATATCCTGAAGTCGGAGCCGTGGTGGGCCTCTGCCGCGCCGAAGAACCTCACGGCGTCGGCGCCGTACTTCTCGAACATGGGCCACGGGTAGATTATGTTTCCCAGCGATTTGTGCATGGCCCTCCCGCGCGCGTCGAGACCCATCCCGCCGATCCAGACGTGCTTGAACGCATGCCTCCCAGTGGCGAGGTAGACCCTGACCAGCGTGTAGAAGAGCCAGGTCCTCACTATGTCCTTGCCCTGGGGCCTCAGGTCGCAGGGGCCGCCCAGCTTCCTGTAGAGGTCCTCGTTCCACCCGTACCCGTTGTAGACCAGAGGGGATATCCCGGAGTCCATCCAGGTGTCGAACACCCTGTCCTCTCCCACGAATCCCTCGGTCGACCCGCAGTGCGGGCACCTGTCGAACGGCGGGTCCTCCTTCCAGGGCTGGTAGTACTTCCCGGGGGGCGGGACCACCGGCTTCCCACAGGACTTGCAGTACCACACCGGAATCTCGGTGGCGTAGTACCTCCTCCTGGAGACCGGCCAGTCGGTGTCGACCGAGTCTATCCAGTCCAGCAGGTACTGGACGGCCCAGTCGGGGTAGAACCTCATCTCCTCAAGCGCCGCCCGCCTGATCTCATCGAGGAAGTCCACCTGCTTCAGGTAGTACTCCTTCATGGGCACTATCTCGATGGGGGTCTTGCATCTCCAGCACACGGGCGTTCTGTGCTCTATAGTCTCGACCTTCTCCACGTACCCCGCGGCCTTGAGGTCCTCGATGATGGCCCCCCTCGCCTCCTGAATGGTCATACCGGCGTACTTCCCGGCGCGCTCGTTGAGCCTGCCGTGCTCATCCACGATTATGGTGGGCTCGAGGTGCAGCTCCCTGAACAGCTGAACGTCGGCCTTGTCGCCGTAGGAGCAGACCATGACCAGCCCGGTCCCGAACTCAGGGTCGGCCGCAGGGTGCTCCAGGACCGGGACCTCCCTGCCGAGCGGGGTCTTCAACTTCTTCCCGCTCAGCCACCAGTATCTCTCGTCGTTCGGATTGTAGATGACGGCCGCGCAGGCGGGGAGGAGTTCGGGCCTCGTGGTGGCTATCGTGACGGTCTTCCCATCCTCGGTCTCAAATTTGAGGTAGACGAGGACGGACTTCAGATCCTTGTACTCGACCTCCGCGTCGGCGAGGGTGGTCTGGCACCTAGGGCAGTAGTTGTTGGGCCTGTAATCCTCGTACACGTATCCCTTGTTCCAGGCGTCTATGAACGTGGCCTGAGTGACCGCTCTCCACATCTCGCTGTCCGTCCTGAACACGTTGTCGAAGTCGGCGCTGATGCCGAGCCTCTTGCTGATCTTGACGATGTCCATCTCGCTCTCGTCCAGGAACTGGGCGCAGAGCTTCAGGAACTCCTCCCTGGGGTATTCCCTCATGCGTATTCCGTACCGCTTCTCGGTCTCCACCTCAACCGGCAGGCCGTTCCTGTCGATCCCCATGGGGAAGTAGACCTCGTAGCCCCGCATCCTCATGGATCGGGCGATCATGTCGATCTGGGAGTAGTGGATCGCCGCGGCTATGTGCCACTTCCCGCTCGCGTAGGGCGGGGGAGTGTCTATCGAGAACTTGGGCTTCTCTGATTCGGGGTTGAATGTGTAGAGCTTCTCCTTCTCCCAAATCTCCTGGATTTCCAGCTCCATCTCGGGGAGCCAACGCTTCTTCTCTATCTTGGGGGAGAACTTCGACATGGGCTCACCCCTGCGGCCTCATCCCTCCTCCAGGCGCGTCCTGTACTCGCGGTATAGGTCGGGGTGGGACCTCATTAAAAAGACGCGGAGCCTGTCGATCGCCATCCGCCGGGTAGGAGCGCCCTCGGCCCCAAACGCCTCATATATGAAGCTGGCCACGCTAGAGGCAAATATAGCCGACCAGATGGGATCTCCCGTCCTCAGGAACTCGGAGACAAAGGCTGCAGCCGACACGTCCCCGGCTCCGCCTGGGTCCACGACCCTCTCGGGGGGCACGACCGGGATCCTGAAGACCTTCCCGTCGAACGCGAGCAGGGCCGCCTCCGCCCCACCCTCCCGCGTCATGAAGGCTATCTCAGCGCCAGAGTCCAGGAGGGACTTCAACTTACCTTCATCCCCCCTCCCACTGGCGAGGTAGGGGAGCTCCGGCTTGCTCGTGACTATTATGTCTGCGGCCCCCTCAAGGCCCCTGGACGGGTTCCACCGCGTGAAGCGGATCCACCCGCCCTTTATCCTCCTCCGGATGTACCCCTGAGGATCCACTGCCAGGAGCCTGCACCTCCTCCTTATCTCGAGGAGCGTCTCCTTCGGGATCTCACGGTATATGGGAGAGAGGAGGGCTGCCTCGCAAGACACGCCCAGCCTCTCAACTTCCTCCCGCGTTATGGCCTCCCCAACGCGCCTCAGCCGGAGGGTCCTATCCTCTCCCCTGTAGAAGAGCTCATACGAAGAGGTCGATCCCGACCTGATGAGGCCAGACAGATCAACCTTCGCCTCTAGGAGGGGCTTTAGGTCTCTCTCTGGCTTAACCTCAGGGCCGCACTTCGCCAACACGCCTGACCTCACGCCAAGTCTGGACGCGGCAAGGGCTGCGTAGAACGAGCTCCCCGCCACTCTCTCCGCGAACCCCGCCTCGGTGTGTATCAGGTCTATGGATATGTTCCCCACGGCCAGGAAGGTCACCCTCATGCCCCGACGCCAGGGCTTCAGATCCGGTCGCTATAAGGTTCGCCGCGCGAGTCCGACCACGGATTTCCCTATGAGGTCCGCCAGCCTCAGGGGCTCGGGGACCTTGGACTCAATCTGCCACCTAGTGACAATTTCCCAGAGCTCACTCCGATCTAGCCCGACGCTGGCGCAGTATATCTCCCCGCGGGGGGTGGCGAGCGGCGCGTAGGGGGGATTTTCCTCCAGCACCCGAAGGTTCTCGCTCAAACCGTGAGATATCGCGGCCCTCCTGACGAGGTCCCACCGGGGCGGCCTCTCCAGCACGGCCACGACGGGCGCGCCGGTCCTCTCCCAGATCTCCCTGAGGTTGAGGGGGTTGAAACCGGCGACCACCGTGCCGTGGGTGAATATCACCCGGGCTTCCTTCCCTACTTCTTCATGCATCGAGACGATTGCCTGAGTCGCGTCGGACCCGTCCACCTTGACGTCGGTCGTGAGCACCTTCTCGACGACGCCCCCACGCATGAGGACCCCGATGAGCCAGGTCCTCTCATCCCGGCCCCTCACGAAGGGACAGTCGTCAACTCCCAGGGCCCGCGCTCCCGCCTTCAACGCGCCCATCCGAAGCATGATTTATCTAAACATCGGCCTCCCCCCGCCTGACATGAGGGCACCCAAACTCGGCCCGGTGGAATCGAGGCTGGCCGAGGCCGCCGCGGAGAGGGCTCTGTTGGCCGTGCTCATCGATCCCTTCAACGTCGAGCCGAACGAGGCGGGTCGCGTGGCTGCGGAGGCCGAGGCCGCCGGAGCCGACCTGATACTGATCGGCGGGTCCGTCGGCGCCGGTCTCAAGCTTCACTCTGTCGTCCGAGCCGTCAAGGAGTCCGTCTCCGTCCCGGTCATACTCTTTCCAGGGAACGTGGACGGCGTGTCCCCGGAGGCGGACGCCCTCCTCTTCATGTCCCTCCTGAACTCCAGCAGCACCTATTGGATAGTTGAGGCTCAGGCCCTCGCGGCCCCCGGGATCAAGGCCATAGGGCTCGAGGCCATCCCCACGGCCTACCTGATAGTGGAGCCCGGCGGTTCGAGCGCGGCGGGCTGGGTCGGGAGAGCCTGGCAGATACCTAGGGCCAAGCCGGAACTCGCTGTGGCCTACTCCTTGGCCGCGGAGTTGATGGGGATGAGGTGGGTCTACCTCGAGGCGGGGAGCGGGGCAGCCCAGCCGGTCCCCGTCGAGATGGTCACCGCCGTGAGGAGGTACACGGGCCTGGGGGTCATAGTGGGGGGCGGGATCAGGTCGCCCGACCTCGCCCGGGAGAGGGCCGCGGCCGGGGCCGACGTCATAGTGGTGGGCACGTACATCGAGTCTGGAGAAACCTCGGAGAAGGTTTCCAGCCTCTCAGAGGCCGTCAAGGAGGGCTCCCGGCTTAGAAACAGTTTTTAACCCGGACGCCCCCGTGCGGGGCGGAGCCCCGTGGTGTAGCCAGGTCAAGCACGCCGGGCTTTGGACCCGGCGACCCCGGTTCGAATCCGGGCGGGGCTACCAGTCCAATCCGGCTGGGCCGGTGGCCAAAAACCGGCCACCGGTTCAATCCACGCGCGGGCGATACGCGTGCACCCCAAGTTCGTCGCAGACGCGATGGTTGCCCACCTCGCCCGGTGGCTCAGGGTCATGGGGTACGACGTGCTGGACCACACCCAGTGCGGCGAGGACGACGCCGAGATACTCGAGTGCGCCCGCTCCACGGGAAGGGTCATCATCACGAGGGACGAGGATCTCCATGCCAGGGCGGTCAGGGCGGGCCTGAGATCATTGCTCCTGAGATCGGGGGAGGTCGAGCAGGCGCTAGCCTGGATCGCCCACGAGACAGGGATAGACCTTTCCATCGACCTAGGGCGGACCAGGTGCCCCCTCTGCAACTTCCCCCTTATCAGGATTCCCTCGGCCGAGGTGGACGGGGCCCCCGCCCACGTTCGAGAGAGGTACAGTCACGTGTACGTCTGCGAGAGCTGCGGGAAGATCTACTGGCCAGGATCGCACTTCACCCGCATGCAGGCGACCCTGGCCAGGGCCAGGGAGGTCCTCAAGAAACTTAAGAGCGGTGAAAGCAAAGAAGGTATGGGCCGATGATGACTGGTGACGGCCGGGATAGGTGACCTCACTGACCTACCCTGAGGCCCGGGAGTTCATCCCTCGATCCACCAGACCGTCTCCTCTCCGCGATCCTCCAGCCTGATGCCCAGCTCCCCCAGGCGAGATCTGATCGTGTCGGCGAGATCCCAGATCTTCCTGCGCCTCAGCTCTGAGCGGACCTGAACGAGAAGGTTGACGACCCTCTCAAGCTCGGCGGACGCGGCCCCGGGGACGACCTCGAACCCAAGAACCCCCATGAGGTCCCTCAGCGCGGCTACAGCCTCAGCCGCCACGTTGGGTGCCAGGGACTCCGAGGTCACCTTAGAGGCGGCGGCGCTTATGGCGTCAAGGGCCGCGAGGGCCTTGGGCGTGTCGAAGTCGTCGCTCATGGCGTCGAAGAATGCCGCTCGAGCCGAGAGGATCTTCTCCCTGAGCTCTAGGTCCTCAGAGGACAGGCTGTGCGACGGGCCGCTCTCCCTGAGGTAGGCCTCCGCCCTCATTAGGGCCGACTGCCAAGACTCCAACCTGCTCCCCGCAGCCCTGACGGCCTCCGGAGAGAACTCGAGGGGTGACCTGTAGTGTGCCGACAGGAGGAACGCCCTCAGGGCCTCGGCCCCGAACTCCTCCGCCGCCACCTTCACCGCGAAGTAGTTCTTCAGGGACTTCGCCATCTTCTCCCCCTTCACGGTGACCAGGCCCACGTGCATCCAGTACCTGACGAAGGGAGACTTGCCGGTATAGGCCTCCATCTGGGCGATCTCGTTCTCGTGATGCGGGAAAACCAGGTCTTGGCCCCCGCCGTGGATGTCAATCTGCGGTCCCAGGAGCCTGAGGATCATCGCGCTGCACTCGATGTGCCACCCCGGCCTGCCTGGACCCCAGGGACTCGGCCAGCTGGGCTCTCCCGGGGCGGCAGCCTTCCAAAGGGCGAAGTCTTCGGGGGACCTCTTTCCCTCGCCCGGCTCGACCCTAGCGCCGGCGACCAGTTCCTCGACCCTTACCTTCGAGAGCTTCCCGTACTCGGGGAATGTAGAGACATCGAAGTAGACGTCACCCCTCTCCGTCGCGTAGGCGTGCCCCCTCTCGATGAGGCCCTCCACGACGCGGATCATATCGTCGATGTAGTCTGTTGCCCTGGGGACCACGGTGGGTAGGGAGACCCCGAGCATCGACATGGCCTCGAAGTACTCCCTCTCGTACCTCTCCGCCACCTCTCGGAATGAGACGCCCTCCTCGTTGGCCCTCTTGATGATCTTGTCGTCTATGTCGGTTACGTTCGTCACGAGGGAGACCCTGTACCCGAGCCTCTCCATGTAGCTCCTCACGACATCGAAGAACACGGCGGGCCGCGCGTGCCCAATGTGCGCCACGTCGTAGACGGTCGGCCCGCACACGTACATCCGGACGTTAGGTGGATCGAGCGGGCTAAACTCCTCCTTAACCCCACGGAGAGTGTCGCTCAGCCTGAGCGCCGGTAAGTACATCTCAGCGGCCCGTCGATGTTGGGATTAAAACCTGATTGGGCGCCGGTCGGCGGGAGCCGAGTTGCAAGAGGACAGGGTTAGGGCGGTTCTGGAGGACGTTGCCGAGCCGGTTGAGGAGTTCGTGATGACCATCGACGAACTGAGGGAGATCGCGAAGAAGCCTCGACCGACCACCTACATCGGATACGAGCCCTCCGGCCCGATCCACGTGGGAGTCCTCTTCACCGTACAGAAGCTCGCGAAGCTGGCGAGCTTGGGATTCCACTCCATCGCGCTGATGGCCGACCTCCACGGCTTCCTGAACGGGAAGGGTTCCCTGGAGATCTTGAAGGAGGTCTCTCTTACCTACTGGAGGGAGGTCTTCACCACCCTCGGGTCTCCCGACATAGACATCGTGCTCGGAAGCGAGTACCAGCTCACGGCGGACTACGAGCTGGACATGCTCACGCTCTCCCAGAGGGTGACTGCGAGGAGGGCATGGAGGGCTATGTCCATGATCGCCAGGGAGACGGAGCACCCCACCGTGGGTCAGCACATCTACCCGATCATGCAGGCCCTAGACATAATCTACCTGGGCTGCGACCTAGCCATGGGGGGCACGGACCAGAGGAGGATACACGCCCTAGCGAGGGAGCTCTTCGGGTCTAAGATAGAGCTGAGGCACGAGAAGTGGGTTCCCGTCGCCGCGCACTACCCGCTGGTGCCGGGCCTCCTGCCCGGCGGGAAGATGAGCAGCTCCATCCCGAAGTCTCACATTGCGGTCCACGACCCTCCGGAGGTCATCAGGAGGAAGATGAGGGCGGCGTTCTGCCCTCCCCCCGGAGACGAGCAGTACGACGAGGATGGCAAACTGGTCAACCCCATACTGGCCATGTTCAAGATGGTGATCCTCCCTAGGGAAGGCAGGGTTACTCTCCCGAGGGCCAGGGCGGCGGGAGGCGGGGAGGTCGAGGTCTCCGACTGGGGTCAGCTCTTTGACCTCTACCGGAAGGGAGAGCTGCACCCGCTCGACCTGAAGAACTTCGCCGCCGAGTACTTCATCGAGAGGTTCCGCCCGGTGAGGGAGAAGTTCGAGTCGGATCCCTCCCTGATCGAGCCCCTCTACAGGCTCCAGCGTTGGCAGTGGGAGCACGGGCTCCTGGGTGATGCCGAATGGGAGGAGGTGAAGAGATCCCTCTCCCCGTACTTGGGGGAGATCTCCTGATAGAGTCCCCGGATGAGATGTTCGTGCTCGAGGAGAACGCCGAGTGGCTGGGAGTGACCCGCCTGCTCATGATGGAGAACGCCGCCGGGGCCGTGGTCAGGGCCGTGGAGGGGGTCCTGGGCGACACGCTGAGGGGTAAGAGGGTGTTCGTCTTTTGTGGGAGAGGGAACAACGGCGGGGACGGGATAACGGCGGCCAGGAGGATGGCCGCGCTTGGCGCCAGGGTCACGGTGATACTTACGGGCGAGCCGACCGCCAGCGAGGCCTCGTACAACTTTGAGATCGTCAAGAAGGGGGTGTCCGTTGAGATCCGCCGCTTCTCCGATCTCCCCGATGAGGAGCCTGACGCGGTGGTTGACGCCCTGCTGGGCACTGGCGTGAGGGGCGCGCCCAGGGGGATCGTTGCCCAGGCAATCGAGGCCGTCAACTCTCTGGGGACCAAGGGGGTACCCATCGTCGCCGTGGACGTACCCTCTGGCCTGAACCCGTTCACCGGTGAGGCCCCGGGCGCAGTCGTCAAGGCCACCGTGACGGTCACGTTCCACGCCAGGAAACCCGGGCTCAGGTCCGACCTCTGCGGGAGGGTGATCGTCGCCGAAGCCGGCGCGCCGGCGGAGTCGCTGCTCTACTGCGGCCCGGGGGACGTGAAGGTAGTCCTGAAGCCAAAGAGACCTCCCTGGTCCCACAAGGGGGACTTCGGCAGGGTTCTAGTGGTCGGCGGATCCTCACTATACACGGGGGCCCCGGCCATGGCCGCGATGGCCGCCCTGAAGGCCGGTGCTGACCTGGTGTCCATCGCCGCTCCGCGCTGGGTTTCCGCGACGATAAAGCCCATCTCGCC
>JAOZFH010000031.1 GCA_027491415.1 Thermoproteota archaeon
CGCGACTCATATGACGGAGGACGGGGAGCTCCTGAGGCTCGCCCGATCTCCGGACGCACCGAGGCCGAGGGAGGCGCTGAGGTGGGCCGACGTTCCTGGGAGGCTCCTCGGCGATTGAATCCGTGGGTCGTGAAACTTATCTGTGGCGACATTCCAAACTTTGTGGATAGATATGGGGATCTATGGAGTGGAAGTAAGGAGAGTGGACAGGCAGGGCAGGCTCGTCCTGCCTCCGGACTGGCGGGAGTCTGAGCTCGGGGACTCCAGGGAGGTGCTCGTGATCAAGGGGAGGGGCTACCTGAAGCTTATACCGAGGAGGAGGCGTGACCTGACGAGGTTCTTTGACTCCGTGGATCTGGGCGTCGAGTCCATAGTCGACTGGGCCGAGTTCGAGGCGGAGCTGCCTCGCGGCAGGGGGTGACTGAACTGGACCCACGACCCGAGATGGGCCAAGGATCAGAGGGACGGGTCAGGTTCCTGGACGCCAACGTCTTCGTCTACGCCTTCTACAAGCCGAGGAGGGAGCTGGACGCCAGGGCCAGGGCGGCGAAGGAGAGGGCGAAGGACATCGTCAGGAGAGTGAGCGAGGGGTCCGAGCGCGTGGTCACCACGGTCGTGCACCTCTCAGAGGCCGCAAACGTGCTGAAGCACGGGATGCCCCTGTCGGAGCTGGTGGAGTTCCTGGTGGCCCTCTACTCTGCCGAGAACGTCGAGGTTTTGGGGGTCTCCGCCGAGGACTACCTCGCCGCCGTGGACTTGGCGGGCGAGCTGGGCGTGGACCCCAACGACGCCCTGGCCGTGCTGGTCATGCGGAGGAGGGGCTTGGAGGAGATCTTCAGCTTCGACCGGGACTTTGACGGGGTGAGAGGGATCAGGAGGCTCCCGGAGATGTGAGGTGCGGGTCGCTCCGAGGGGGATCTCGTCGGGGTGTGCAAGTTACGTAGAGCTCCCGGAAGTACGCGACTCTCAGCAGGTTAGGGAGGTCCCTCTGCCCATCCACCTCGGCGTAGAACCCCTGCACCCAGCCGGGGTGGGCGTGCTAGGCCATCCAGTCCCGCAGCCCAGGGAGTCCGGGGGTATAGAGCGGCTTGAGTGGGCCTGCGATGAAGGAGTCCGCTGGGTTGACGACCCCGGCGACCTCCACTCCCAGCAGAGACTCGAGCTCGGCCCTGGCTAGCGGGAACTCCGGGTCGTTCTGGACGTCGTGCTTGACCTTGATGAAATGATGTCCCTCGCTCCCGTAGCACTTCAACACAGAGCCCTCGATCCTCGAGCACTTGGGGTTAGCAATTCGAGTGAGGAGGGAGACATCGAGCTAGTCTGCTCGGTCTATTTTATGATTGAATTGCGCTCTCCGGTGTCTCACCTCAAGTCTCTCTACATGAGCCCTTCTATTCCCCTTGAGGATGCTCGACTCACGTGAGTCTGCGAGTTGGCGAGGGAGTCAGTCAGATGAAGGGCTGGATGGAAGGGACACTCAGTGATGTGGGAACTTTTATTTGTGGGTAGTGGGAAAATCAATCTGTGGGAGAAGTCGTTGAGATGCTGAGGGTGGACAAGAGGGGGCGGGTGCTCATACCCTCCAAGGTCAGGAGGGAGCTCGGGATAGGCAGGGCCGTCCTCATGAGAGTCCAGGGGGGCAAGATCGTGCTGGAACCCGTCAGGGATCCAGTGGACGACCTCCGCAAGCTCGTGACGGGGGGGCCGGGCAGCGTGGCCTCCGAGCTGAGGGGGCTCAGAAGGGCCGCCGAGGAGGAGGGCCTGGGGGAGGTGAGGAGGAGGTGGGGCGGCGACTCGTCGAGGCGGACTTGATACTCTCGGCGATACTGCCGGGGGACCCCCTGAGGGAGGTGTCCAAGGAGACCCTGTACTCGCTCGGCGGGGCCGCCCTGTCCCCCTACGCGCTCGTCGAACTCGACCTGCTGGTCAGGGCCGGAAGGCTGGGGGTCAGGGACGAGGGGACCTTCTTCTCGGCGCTCGGGAACCTGCTGGGGCTGGCTGGCCTTCGACCGCTGCCTCCCGAGCCGCGGTACCACGCGAGGGCCGCCGGGCTCAGGTCCGAGTACCCTGAGCTGACGTTCTTCGACAGCCTTCACGCCGCCGTGGCCATGGAGGGGGGTTACAGGATAGTCAGCTACGACCGGGTGTACGACGCCGTCGAGGGGTTAGAGAGGGTGGACCCGAGATCCCTGGTACAGGGGGTGAAGGGCCCGCCTCCTCAGAGGTAGTCCGATGGATTCCAGCTTGAAGGATTCCAGGAGAGGAGATGTCTCCGAAGCCCGCCCAGCCGTGGGGATGGGGAGCCTCAATGGACGGCGTACACAGATCGGATCCGCGAGAAGATAGGGAGGCTCGAGGTCGATCTACTCGAAGGACTTCGGCTTCCTCGGTAACGGGTGCGACTCGTCCCCTTCCGCGCCCTCGAGGTGCGGGCGAGCTTGAGCAGGGTGAACCTCGGCGGAGAGAGATCCGTTGTGGTGCCCCAGAAGTCCAGTCAAGTCCAGATCTGGAGGGGCCGAACCCTCGAAGCTCGCCAGATCGCCGGGGGCTCTCGGAGATCTGAGGCGCGAGGCGCTCCGACGAGGGTCCGCCCGGCCGGAGGTCGCCGCAAACCGAACTCCTCGTAGAATGGAGCGGTGGACGACTGGATGCCTTATGCGCCCTTGAGCGAAACCGTCGGAGGAACCGAGCCGCGAGAATTCATTTTAAACTGGGTGCTTGAACGTGACACGCCCGAGGGGGGTGGTTGCCACGGCGAGCAGGCATCCTCTGATCTTCCCGCGGCTCTTTGACTCGCGCGGGCGCCGGATCTTGGAGGTCTCCGTGCGCGTCGAGAACATTCCGGGCATGATAGCCAAGATAGCCAAGAGGCTGGCGGAGGAGGGCGTGAACATACTCTCGGGCGTGCATCACGAGTGCTCTGAGGCGGAGGAGGGGGAGAGGGGATGGTGGTGCTTCTTTGTTGAATGCAACGGATCGATCACGGCGGGGGGTTGGAGAGCCTGATCGCCGGGCTTGAGGGAGTGATGGATGTCCAGGTGTCCGAGGCAAACGTCGGGAGGTTCGCGCTCGACAGGCACCACAGCCTTCAGTTCATTGGCGTAGACAGGACGGTGACCTTCATGGTGGAGTGGCTGGTCAACGTCTTCAGGAAGATCTACGAAGTCTGGGGGGACGACGGGAGGAGGATGGTCTACCTGGAGGGCGTCTACGGCGGGAGGAGGAGCTTCCACACAATCAGCTCGGCGTTCGATCTCGAGGGTAGGGAGCTGGCCGAGGCCGTCTTGGAGATGTGGATAGTGTTGGGGTGGGCGGAGCGAACAGAGATCGTTGAACTCAACTTGGAGACTGGGGAGGGGTCCTCAGGGTTTGGGGATCCTTCGAGGCCACCGAGCCTGCTGAGAAACCATCGTGCCACTTCCTCCTCGGTGGAACCACTGGGTTCATGTCTGAGATGGTGCAGAAGCCACTATTTGGGCTTGAGACCAGGTGCCAGTCAGTTGGGGACGAGTATTGCGAGTTTGTGATAAAAGAGAAGCCTTTCGTATTTCCCGAGTGAATTCCAGACTTGGAGGCAGTCCGGCTGTATTTCGGGAACCCGCGGGGGTCCCTCGCTGGCCGCTGAGGGCCTGTGCTGCCGGCGGCCAACGGAGTGGAAGGGAACACCCCTTTGGGGATCGGTCGCCAGGTGACGCTCGCGCGTGTTGGTGGGGGTACTACAGCAGCTCCAGGATCTCAGCGTAGAGGGACGCCAGCTCGGTCCTAGTCTCGTCCTCGTCGAGATGAGCTCCCGACGCCTCGGCCAGGGCGCTGAGTACGTCGAGGTCGAAGTCGAGCCTCGGCGACTCTCCGCCTTCCATCGCCTCTCGGTACTGCACCGGCAAGGGGGGCCAGGTCGCCCTGGCGTGCCTGCGGAACACCGAGTCGAGGCACCTAACGACCTCCGGTTCCGTGAGGTCCGGCACCCGCATCGTCCGGAGGTGCCATCCGTAGACATGGCCGAACCTCCCCTCCACCGTTGTAAACAGTGCCCTGAGCCAGGCGACGGCGAAGGTGCTGTTCATCCAGGCGCACAGCGCCCTCTCCCTCGCGGGATCCAGCCTGACCATGTGCGCCCTCGTGGAGGCCATTGGCTCGGGGCTCCAGGTCGCTACGAGCGGCGTCGAGTCGAACCTCACGGCCTCCGGGACGAGGAGCCGCCCGCCCTTCTCCCTGTAGAACCTCTCGGCGTCGGCGGACCTGGGCGAAATCCGCCGGGCCAGGCTGAGGTCGAGTTCGAGCCTGCTGAACGACTCCCTGCCGGCCCGGTCCACGATCCTCAGTCCCCCCGAGGGGGAGTGGACGAACCTCGAGGAGAACTCACGCCCCCTGAACCTCCTCGGGTTGGTCACCCTGAGGCCGGGCGCGTCCGCGAGCCTCGTTAGCCTCGTCCTGAGGCCGGGCAGCCGGCCCCCGGTCATGCGCACGACGAGACGCTCCACCCTGCTGGGCAGGCCTAGGACGGGCGACAGGTTCCAGACGAACTCCTCCACCAGCCCGCGCCGAACGAACCGGACCTCCGCCTCGGAGCGGCCGGCCCTCGCGATCCCCTGAGACCCCTCCCCGACGAGCCTCGTGACCTCGACCGCGAGCAGGGCGCCCTCCAAGGGGCTCTCGGGCTGCCTCCTGAGGATCACAACGGCTGTCGGCGGGGGCGGCGCGCCCTCAGCCCCGCCTCCCATCTTCCTCGCCACCACCAGCACCTCGGAGAGCTGAGTGGACTGGCTGAGGCTCTCCCCGTCCCTGGGCACCACGACGCACTCGACGTGGTAGCCTGAGACCAGCGCGGCCCTCATCAGTAGGTACGCGGCCCCCTCCAGCGCTGCCCTGGGGAGGACCAGCGCCACTCTCCCGCCCGGCCTGAGGTACCTGTCGGCCAGGAAGAAGAAGGGGAGCGCCGCCCCCGCCCTGAGTGGATCCACGCTCGCCCTGGTGAAGGGGCGACCCTCCCCGACGAGGGCCCCGTAGATCCGCTTCACCCCCTCCCTATCCATGGCGGCGGCCTCGACGTCTCTGACCAGGCGGGTGTACTCCGACCAGAGCCTCCGAAATCCCTGGGGGGTGGTCGCGTAGTCGAATATCCTGGGCCTAGATCCCCTCCTCCCCGGGGCGGTGGTCCGGGAGAACGGGGGGTTCATTATCACCAGGTCGAACCTGGGAGCGCGAACCTCGGCGGAGGGGAGATCTCGCCCCTCGGGGCTTCCCCACCAGAGGTCCAGGGACCCCAGCGAGCCCGACTCGTCCACCGGGAGGTGTCGCAGGACGACCCGGGTGTCGGATCCCTTCCTCCGTGTGGTCAGGAACTCACTCGCCGCTCGCAGGGCGTCCGCGGAGGCGTCGAAACCCCACAGGCACCCGCCCGGCCTGCCCCCGCCGCCCCCTCGGTTGGGGTGCGCCTCCCCACCCCGCGCCGGCCCCTCGCCAGCCAGCCGCGAGAGTGTCTCGAGGGCGGCGTGGGACGCCACTAGGAGCACCCCCTCGCCGCAGGCGAAGTCGCACACCCCGAGGCCCCCGTCGGGATTCTCCGGAGGCCAGCCGTCTCCTGGGGAGAAGATCGCCAGGAAGGCCAGGAGGTACGCTATCGGCTCCCTCGTGTAGAAGGCCGCGTAGCCCTTCCTGGCGATCTGGTCTTCCGGGGGTCGGCGCGGGCGGGGACCCCCTCGTTCCCCGGTCGTCCCTCCCCCGGCGGACCCGCGATTCCACCGGCTGGCGAGTTCCGCCAGCGCGTCTGCCGCCGCGGCGGAGGTTGGGTCGCCGGGAGGGGCCTCACCCGGGGCGAGCTCAGGGGACACGGTGGACTCCCCCGCTGGGGGGGCGGCCGACGATCCGCCCCGGGGGACGCCCAGGCGGCGGATGGGTGACCTATGCGGGGCGAGCGGGGAGTTCAAGGGTCCCGCCTGACCCCGCGCGGGGATTGATAATAGCCTTCTCGGCGGCTGAAGCTCCCGCGGGCGCGAATCCCGGGAGTGGACCTCCTGCTCACTTCCTCAGGGGCTCCTCGATCTCTCGGAAGAACCTCCCCTCCCTCCGCCGAAACCCCGCAGCGGGGCGGCGGAGAGCTGCGAGCGAATGACCTGTGGGACCTTCTTAACGTTGAATGATACTACCACATTTGACATTTTTCTGTATAACCCATTGAACACAAAAGGCCTTGCCATTTAAGGATCGTGGTGAAAGATCCGACGCCTGCGTGCCCCGCTGGCCGCGCCCGGTCGCGTCCATCCCGTAGAGGTATATCTCCGTTTTCCTTGCTGTAATTTGCCAGGATTCGGGTCTTGGGGATCGCCTCACACCGCTGACGCCGAGGCCGCGAGTTGCTTTATAACCTGTGGGCGGCCCGATTGCCGCCTGCTGTCGGGAGGTGATCGCCTTTTCAGGTAGAGGGGAGAGGCACCCGCTGGCGTTCCCCAGGGTGTTCAAGGCAGGAAGCCGCAGGGTGCTAGAGGTATCGGTCCTCCTCGATAATCGACCCGGCGCCATGGCCAGGGTCGCCAGCCATTTGGGGGAGAGGGGGGTGAACATCCTCTCGGGCGTCCACCACCATGTCGCTGATGGCTGGGAGGACGAGGGGTGGTGGTGCTTCTTCGTGGAGTGTGAGGAGGCCGAGGTCGACCGGGTTCGGGAGTGTTTGAGAGAACTGGGACAGCTTGAGGGCGTGAGGCGCGTTCAGGTGTCGGAGGCGAACGTCGGGGGCTTGGCGGTGGACAGACACCACTCGGTCCAGCTCATGGGCGTCGACAGGGTGGTGACCTTCAGGACCGGGTGGATAGATGGCATATTCCGCGAGATCTACAGGAGGTGGGGGGACGACGGCCGCAGGATGATCTACCTCGAGGGATACTACGGGGGCAGGAGGAGCTACGGTTTCTGGAGGGAGGCGTTCGGCCTGGAGGGCAGGGAACTCGCGGAGGCCGCCCTGGAGCTGTGGGTCGTGCTGGGCTGGGTCGAGGATGTCCGGATCGTGGAGTTCGATCGGGCGC
>JAOZFH010000032.1 GCA_027491415.1 Thermoproteota archaeon
CCTTGGTCGCGAACTCTCCCGTCCCTATGACCGCCACCTTGGCCTCCTTCCCCTTCGGCGCGTGTGGGAGCGCGACTATCTCGTTGATCTTGAGGGACGGGTCCTTCTTTAGATCCAGCCCCCTGAACACCACCGTGAGGTCGACGGACTCCTTGAACCTCCTCCGGGGGCTCTCCTATATGGCCCTCCTCACGGCCTCCCTCAGGGGATCTTCCAACGAGGAGATCGTAACGGCCATGATCAACACCCTCGCGCCTATTCAGGATCCCTCCTTCTTCAAGAGGTCGTCCCAGAGACCTGCGTCGACATCCTTGATGGCCTCCTTGGGGTGCTTTCCCTCCACGGTCACGCCAACGCTGACGGCCGTGCCGAGTACCTGCTTCACCGCCGACTTCAGGCTTGTGGTGTTCATGGACTCGAGCTTCATCTCGGCTACCTTCACGATCTGCTCCCTCTTCAGGTCACCGACCGACTTCGACCCAGCCTCGCCCGATCCCTTCTCAACACCTATCTCTCGAATCAGCAGCATTGAGGTCGGGGGGAGGCCGACCCTCACCTCGTACTGCCTGGTCTCCAGATCGACGATTATCTCGACTGGGACCTTCATCCCCGCGTATTCCTTCGTCTTCTGATTGATCTCGCCTACTATCCTGCCTATGTCAACTCCGAGGCCGCCCAGCGCCGGACCGATCGGCGGCCCAGGCGTGGCCTTTCCACCTTCCACGAGGACCTTGACGACCTTCTTGGGCATCTGGTACACCTCCTCAGCCTATCAGGCTTCCTCTTCCCCAGGAGGAGCCTCCTCCCCCTTCTCCTTCCCCTTCTCCACCAGCTTGACGCTGTCGACGGGGAGTTGGACCTCCCAGTCTCGTTCGATGTCGAGCAGCCTCGCCGTTATCAACTTTCTCCCCTTCCCCGAGGGTGAGGAGAGGACGAGCGCGCGGAACCCCTTGAAGTTACCCCTGATTATCTGGACTATGTCCCCCGGCTCTATCTCAATCTTCTCGGGCTCCCTGTAGAGTAGGGCGTCGATCTCGGAGAGCGGAACGGGACTGCCGGGGAGCATCTTTGCCCTGGACACTCCCCTCACGAGCTTCCTGACCTCGTACTCCCTGTCTGCCTCTAAGAACAGGTAACCCCTCAGCCTGGGGACGAAGAGGATGGATCTCACTCCCAGCCGGGAGTACTCTGCCTTCTTGGCGAGGAGCTTTATGATCCCGGCCTCTTGCCCAGCGGGCACCTTCACGACGAAGAAGAAAGCCCGCCCTTTTCGTTCCTCGCCTCCGCCCCCGGCGCCCTCGCTCATCGCCCAAGCACCCTCGGAGCCTATACCTGCCCCCCGCTCATCAGGGTGACGGCCAGCTGCAGGAGGAAGCCGATCAACCCGACGAGCAAGAAGCCCAAGAACGTTATCTTGAAGATCGTCCAGAGGTCGTCCCACGTGGGCTTTCTAGCCACCTTGAGCGTCCTCTTGATGGCCTCTAAGGTATCCTCGCCCACCAATGCGGCCCACCTCAGACGCCTTCAATCCCCAGGTCGCTCAATATATCCTTCTTGCTCCTGGCGGCCGGTCTCCTGATCCCTATCGTGGGCTTAGTGGGCTCCAGGGGACTCACCGCGGCCTCCCTCTCTATCTTCGCCTCCCTCACCACGCCTTCCAGCTCCTCTATGTAGGGCGAGGTCACCCCGGTGACGATGAGGAGTACCTGGACCACCCCCTCCAAGTCGTCCTCTATCCTGGCGCCCCAGATCACGTTTGCCTCCGGGTCCAGCGCGCTTACCACGGTCTCTACGACCCTCTTCATCTCCTGCAGGGACAGGTCCGGTCCGCACGTTATGTTCACCACGGCGGCCTTGGCGCCCGAGATGTCCGCTTCGAGCAGTGGGTTTGCGAGCGCGTCTTCCACGGCCTCAACGGACCTGTCCTCCCCCTCGCTCTCTCCGAACGCGAGTATAGCAGGACCACCGCGCTCCAGGACGGCTCTAAGGTCGGCGAAGTCTACGTTGATGAGCCCGGGCTTGGTCACCAGCTCAACGACGCCCTTGACCGACCTGGCCATTATCTCGTCCGCTATCAGGAACGCCTCGTGCAGGGGGCGGTCGCCGACCAGCTCCAGTATCCGGTCGTTGTTCACGATCACGACGGTGTCAGAACTCTTCAGGACGTTTGCGAGCCCCTCTCTGGCGATCTCGTTTCTCCTCCTCCCCTCGGCCTCGAAGGGGAGGGTGACCATAGAGACCACCACGGCCCCGAGCTCCTTCGCGACGCTCGCTATCACGGGGAGCCCGCCGGTGCCGGTCCCGCCGCCTAGGCCGGCCATCAGAAAGACGATGTCCGATCCGTCCAACAGCTCCCTGATCTCCGGCTCGCTCTCCTTTGCAGCCTCCTCGCCTATCTTGGGGTCCCCCCCAGCCCCGCTTCCACCACATAGCTCCCTTCCGAGGAGGAGCTTCCTGTCGGCGACGCTCTCTAAGAGGTGCTGGGCGTCGGTGTTGGCCGCCACGGTGACGACGCCCTCCAGCCCGAGCGCGTTCAGCCTGGTGACCGTGTTGCTGCCTGCACCGCCCACGCCCACGATGACTATCTTCGCCCTCACCCTCTCGAGGAACTCCCTGAGGTACTGGTCCTCCAGCGCCTCCCTGCGTCCTTCTGAGGCTCCTGTGGGCGGAGATAGGGCCCTTTTAGCTAACGACTTCACCTCAATCACCTCACTAACTTACTCAAAACCGCGCGGTCCCGCCGCTCATATTAAATATGGTGGTAAGCGATACGTCGAGCGCGGCGTTGCGCCGAGTCGGTGGGCCCGTAGCTCAGCCTGGTAGAGCGCCGGCCTTGCACGCCCCGCCAGGAAAGCCGGAGGTCGCGGGTTCAAGTCCCGCCGGGTCCACCACACATCCCCCTCCCGAGGGAACCTTAATATTGGGTGGGCCTGTCGCCAGCGGTCGAGGGCCCGTGGCTCAGCCTGGCAGAGCGCCCGGCTGATAACCCATCTGGTGGTGGAAACCGGGAGGTCGCGGGTTCAAGTCCCGCCGGGCCCACCACCCATCTCCCGAGGGTGTCCCTCGTTGAGGCTCTGGGTCGACATAGTGAACTCACCCCATGTCAGGCTCTTTGAGAGGTTCCTGTCCCTGTTCTCGTCGGATCTAGAGGAGGTATTGGTGACTACCAGAAGGTACGGGGTCCTCCCAGACCTCGTTCAAAGGCTGATCTCTCCCATTCTGGGCCAGCGCACAGAGATCCTCGTGGTCGGCGAGAGGGAGGCGGATCGGGTCGGAAAGCTGAAGTCCCACCTGCTCCGCATCTTGGCCCTTGCAGACCTGGTCTCCGAGTTCGAGCCCGATGCAGCCGTCTCGAAGGCATCTCCCGAGCTCGCGAGGGTGGCCTTTGGACTAGGAGTCCCGTCGGTGATCGCAAATGACAACGATGAGAGCGCGTTCGTATGCAGGCTATCTCTTCCGCAGGCCGACTCGATAGTAGTCCCTGAGTCGTTTCCCGATCGAGTCATCTTGGCCAGCGGGGGATCACTGCGAGCGACGAGGAAGTTCCGGGGAGTTTTCGAGGTCGCGCACGTCCTTCAGCACTTCGATCGGGGGCCCTTCGAACCGGTTCGACCGGAGGACCTTGGGGTCGAGCCGGGCGGGTACGTGATCTTCCGGCCGGAACCCTTCGGAGCCTCTTACCTCACGGGGGCCACCAGGTCGCCCCAGTACCTCAGGGAGATTTCGCGCAGATACGACGTCGTTGTGATCCCAAGGGGACCGGAGGACGAACCTCTCTGGCGGAGGGAGGGCGCCAAGGTGGTGTCGCCGCCGGTCGACTTCCTGGACCTGGCGTCGCGGGCGGCGGCCGTCGTGGGGGCTGGCGGGACGATGACCCGCGAGGCCGCCCTCCTTGGGGTTCCCGCGGCGTCAGCCTTCCCCGGCAGGGAGCCCTGCGTCAGCCTTGAGCTTGAGCGGCTCGGGTTGATCTACAGGCTCAGTGACCCAGTAGACGTCCAAAAGTTCCTGGACCTCGCGAAAGACCGCGCGGCCTGGGAGCGGCGGGCCAGGGACTACATTCACTCTGCCGAGGATCCAGCTAGGGTCCTTTGGGAGGAGGTCAATCGCTTGGTCGAGCGCCGGACAGCTTGATCCTGATCACGGCCGCCCTCACGGAGAGGTACCAGCCCCCCAGGGAAACGGCTAGCGCCGCCAACCCGGCCAGCACCTTTAACCCCTCAAGGATGGGGTTTCCCGCGGACCAGTTCGTCACGAGGACGCGCCCAATCAGGTAAGCTGCCAACATGAGGGCCCAGCCCTCTAGCACGAGCGCGACGCCGACCAACAACCCCCTGTCGACCCCCATGACGCTCACCACCCCGGAGTCAGGGCGAGGAGAGTCAGCACCGCCAGGAGCGCGGACAGGCCCGTGAGGAGGTGAGCCTCCCTGACGACCTCCGGCTCGGTCTTGGGCCTGTCGAGCGTGAGTATCGATATGAGGGTTATCGGGGCGGCCGGGTCCGGATTCGCCCTGATTAAACCACGGGAATCGACCAAGACGGGTCTCCTGACAATCTGCCGCCTCTCCCTCAGTCCTCCCACGCTGCTTAGCAGGAAGAACCCCGAGACCATGAATGGCAGCATCGCAATCAGCAGGAAGGCCTCAAGCCCGTCGTACACCGGGAGGGCGCTGAGGGCGGCCCCTATGGACAGGGAACCAACGTTGCCCGAGAACACACGTGCTGGGTACCTGTTGTACCGGTAGTAGGCCAGCAGGGCGACCCCTAGGACTAGGGCTAGCTGCGCGGTCGCGACCCCACCGGTCAGCGCGCCGATAGCGACCATGGCGCCGCAGGCGATTGCGACGCTTAGGGGCATCATCCCGTTCAGCGCGTCGTACATATTGACCGCGTTCGTGACTACAGCCGCGTACGCGGGCACCAGTACGTTTATGGCGATGAAGAGCCTCGCCCTGCCCAGGAGCGGGAGAAGGGGCCTTGGGTTCAGCGCGCCCGCCGCGATCAGGGGCGCCGCAACCCCGAGCGTCAGGGTTGGCTTGAGCACCCCGCCAAGGTCCACCCGGTCGTCGAGCGCGCCGATCAGGGCCCCCGCGGCCGCAGCCCCCACGAACCCCACGGAGTGGGCCGAGCGTGTCAGCACCCAGAGGAGGGCAGCTCCTACCGTTGCCCCAGCGAAGACGGCGAACCCGGCCCCCTCTGGCACCTTGGGGTGGCCAGGCTTGTGCAAATCCACTCCGACCATCCCCTTCTGGCGCAGCCTCACCTCGAGGCGTCTGGTGAGCAGGTCCGTCACCGCGCCCGCCGCCGCGGCGGAGATCAGCGCGGCCGCGAGTACTCCGAGCATTCGGTCGACCCCCTCCTTTCCGTTTATTAAATGGGGGGCCTTGTCGCCAGAGGATGCTCGAGTGCGCTCTTCCTCCACTGCTGTCGCTGGCGCTGACGGCCGCCGCGCAGAGCAGGTGGATCGCGATCTCTGAGTCGAGGGGATGGACCGCGAGAGACGTCCACAAGCCCGTGAAGCGCTTCTGCGTCAGCGCGGGGGCACTACCCTCGGTGGCGGGAGCGGCCGCTGGTCTCCTGGCCCTGAGTCTCCTCACCAGAAGTGCCGAACTGGGCGTTGTACTCGCGGTACCACTCTTCCACGCGGCCATGGGGATCTACGATGATCACGTGGGCCTCTCCAATCTTGAAAAGGTGATCCTTGGGGCCGTCCCATTCCTCCTTCTCCACCCTCAGCCGAGACGCATCCTGTGGCTATCTATGCCAACGTGGGCGTTTCCAGTCTGGGCCGCCCTTCTGGGGACGTTCTCCGTTAATGCGATCAACATACTGGCGGGATTCAACGGGATAGAGGCGGGCTACTCCCTCCTGGTAGCGCTGGCGCTGGCGATCCACGCGTGGCTCTCCGGAGATCTGCTGACGGTCGCCGTGTCGCTCGTCTTCCTGGCTGCCCTCGTTCCCTTCCTCCGGTACAACGTCTACCCGGCCAGAGCATTTCCCGGCAACGTCGGCACGTTCTTCATGGGCGGGTACCTGGCCATTTACGCGCTTCTGGCCGGACTAGACTGGGTTCTCATCCTGATGCTCTCACCTCACGCGGTAGACTTCCTCTTGAAGGTCTTCCGGTGGGGGAGGACTTCCACCAAGGGGAGATCGAGGGTCCTCCCCGACGGCAGGCTCGCTCCACCCCCCCACCTCTCGCTGGTGGGCCTGCTCCTCAGGGTCCGAAGGATGACCGAGCCCCAGCTGGTGTTATCGATCCTGACGCTCGGCGCCGCCATGCTGGCCCTAAGCCTGTTCTTGCCGCCTCTCGTACATGCGCCAGCTTAGGATGGGTTTTCTGGCGGCGAGCACTTCGTCGAGCCTGCCGACGGCCGTGGAGCGAGGCGCCGTCTTGAGGATATCCGGATCCTCGTACGCCTCCCGCAGCGCCCTCTCCAGGGCGGCCACGTACCTGTCAAGCTCCCTCTTGCTGTCCGACTCGGTCGGCTCTATCATCAGAGCCTCCTCCACAATCAATGGGAAGTACATCGTCGGCGGGTGAACCCCGAGGTCGAGCAGCCTCTTGGCAACGTCCAGCGCCCTGACCCCTGTCTCCCTCCTGAGCGTCTTCAGGCTTATCACAAACTCGTGCTTACACGGATCCCCTGCTCCGTACTGTATCGATACGCCCCTCAGCCTGCGTACCTTGCTGAGCACGTAGTTTGCGTTCAACACGGCGGCGCCGGATACTGCCCTCACTCCCTCCGATCCCAGGCGCTTGAGGTACGCCCACGCCTTCACCACCACCCCGAAGTTCCCGTAGAACGCCCTAACCCTGCCGATGGTCTTTGGCACCGAGTAGTCCAGGTAGTATCCGTTCTCCCCTCTCCTCACCAGCGGGACCGGTAGGAAATCTTTCAGCCCGTCAACGACTCCCACAGCCCCGGCGCCGGGACCCCCCGAACCGTGAGGAGCTGAGAACGTCTTATGCAGGTTGAGGTGGGCGACGTCCACGCCCATGTCGGAGAGGAGGACCCTCCCGAGGATGGCGTTGAGATTCGCCCCGTCGTAGTAGATCAGGCCGCCGGCCCCATGCACCAAGTCCGCTATCTCCAGAATCTCGGTCTCGAACAGTCCGAGCGTATTGGGGTTTGTGAGCATCATCCCGGCGGTGCGCTCACCGACGGCCTCCCTGAGCGCGGCCATGTCCACCCTGCCCCTCTCGTCGCTCGGGATCTTGACCACCTTGAATCCCGCCATGGCCGCGCTGGCGAAGTTGGAGCCGTGTGCCGACACCGGGATCAGCATCTCGTCCCGCTGCGACTCGCCCCTGTCCTGGTGGTAGGCTCTGATCATCAGCGCCCCCGTGAACTCCCCGTGGGCACCGGCGGCGGGCTGAAGCGTGTAGTGGGGGAGTCCCGTGAGCTTGGCCAGCATCTCGGCCAACTCGAACATTATCTGCAGGGCCCCCTGAACAGTTTCCTCGGGCTGATAGGGGTGAAGCCTGGTCACCTGTGGGAGGGCGGCCAGCCTCTCGTGCAGCTTTGGGTTGTACTTCATCGTGCAGGAGCCGAGCCAGTAGGACCCGCTATCGACCCCATAGTTCATCTCCGCGAGGCGAGAGAAGTGCCTCGCCACTTCGGGGGCGGCCAGGGACGGCAGCCGCAGATCCCTCCTCCTCAGGTTCTCGGGGACCAGCTCCTCAGGCGAGCCAACTCCCAGCTCCTCCAACAGCTCCGGCTCCACCCTGAAGCGGTAGTAACCGTCGCCGTGCGATAGCTCGAACAGGGTCGGCTCTAGGATATCTCGGCCCGCAGCCCACCTGGCCTGCCTGAACTCATCCTCCATGTTACTTCACCTCCCCCAGCGCCGCGACAAGCGCGTCTAAGTCCGCCTTCGAGTGCCTCTCCGTAGTCGCGATCAGGACGCTGTCTCTGAGCTCCGGGAACCACCTGCCCACCCAGGGGCCTATCAAGATCCCTCTCTCGACGAGTCTCCCGACCGCCGCCTGCCAGTCGACGGACTCGGCGGACACTAGGAACTCCTTGAAGTGGAAGGAGTCGAATCTTGGCGCCGACAGGCCCGGAATCTCGTTGATCCTCCTCTGCAGATAGTGAGAGTTGGCCAAGATCTTCTCTCCGAGGGTTCGCATCCCGCTTGGCCCTAGGAGCGCCAGGTAGACCGCGGCCCTGATGGCCATGAGGGCCTCGTTGGTCGTGATGTTGGAGGTCGCCCTTTCCTGCCTTATGTGCTGCTCCCTCGTCTGCAGGGTCATGACGTAGCCACGCCTCCCGTCGGCGGTCCGCGTCATTCCTATGACCCTCCCGGGGAGCTGGCGTATGAGCCTCGGATCTGCTCTGGTGGCGAAGATCCCGAGGTATGGCCCGCCATAGCTCATGTAAAGCCCTAGAGGTTGTCCCTCGCCCACGACGATGTCCGCGCCCATCTCCCCCGGCGCGCGGAGCACGCCCAGAGCCGATGGGTCGACTCCTGCAACCATAAGACCCCCGGCTCGGTGAACCGCGTCTGCAGCTCCCTCAATGGGTTCCTCCGCGACTCCGAAGAAGTTCGGGTACTCTAGATAGACCATGGCGGTGTCCCCATCGACGGCCTCCTCGATCCGATCCAGCGGGACGGTCCCCCGGCTCCGATCGAAATTGATCTCCCTTATCTCGGCGTGAGGTCCAACGTATGTTCTGAGAACCTCAAGCCTCTCGGGGTGGGCGCTCCTCGGGACGACCAGAACGCGGCGCCTCGTCACCCTCAGCGCCATCCGGGCGGCCTCGCCGAGAGCCGTGGACCAGTCATAGAGGGAGGAGTTGGCGGCTTCCATTCCGGTAAGCTCGCAGATGAGTGATTGGTACTCAAACAGGGCTTGAAGAGATCCCTGCGAGATCTCAGGCTGGTAGGGAGTATAGGCCGTGTAAAACTCCTGCTTACCGGAGGCTTCGTCGACGAGCGCCGGGACGTAGTGATCCCAGGACCCTCCCCCCATGAAGCACTTCAAGTTCCAAGCTCCTAAGTTTCTCTCCAGGATCCTCTCCGCCTCCGCCTCGACGGAGACCTCGTCTCCGCCCTCGCCAATGTCGGGCGACTCTCTGAGCAGCGCCAATTCGGGCACGTCTCGAAATAGTTCTTCCACAGAACCTACGCCTATCTCGCCCAACATCTCCTCGATCGTTTCCTCATCCCAATTGGGGATGAGGCCCGTTACCGGCCTAACAGCCCCCCGCCCTCCAGAGTCTTTCCCTCTCAAGGGAGATCGCAGCAGCCCGAGGTCATACGATAATTAGATTCTCCCTCAGACCCCGCGACCCAGGGCCCTGCGAAGACTCTCACGAAGGGGCTTGATGAAACTTTCAAGCGAAAGTTTCACTCACATCGGTCCTCCACACGACCGGGCCGGTACCGACCCGAAGTTATTTCTTAGATAGATATTATCAGGCTCCGCACTCGGCCATTAATCCAAACCAATTAACCTATCCTTCAATAAGATGCGTTACTTCGTTTCCATGCTGATATAATCTCCGCAGCTTGATGTTCTCAAATTAATTGGAGTTTCCTTATAAGATCCTTGGCTCGAAGTTGCGCACGTCGGCCGCACGCGCGCTCCAACCTCTTTCTGTAGGTCGGGAGTCGGCTCCTACGGACCTTTATTTGCCGACTTGTAGACTAGGCTGTCCCGCGGGCGCATTTAACCCGCGGGAGCGTATGAGTATGTCAGAGGGTTACCGGGCCAGGAGAGCCGGATCCGACGGTGTCTTTTCCCCCGCCGTTGTGTCAGTAAAGCTTCCTATAAGCCTCCTCAACCAGCTTGAGATCCTTAGGGACGCGCTTGGCTACTCAACGAGGAGCGAGCTAATTAGAGATGCCCTCAGAGAGTTCATCCTGAGCAGGCACCGTCTCATTGGCGCCTACTCTCCAGAGGGAGGTGGAGCGTGATGGCTAAGATGATAGAGGACGCCCTTCGACTCAAGTCTGAGCTTCCCAGCCTCTCCTCTCCGGAGGAGGACGACCCCCTGAGCGTGATAAGGAGGATAATGAAACCCGAGCAGACTGAAGACGACATTCCCGACATCTACGCCGATGTCCTCGGGGCCTCCTCGCCGGAGGTCGGCGAGGCGAACATAGTGATCGTTGGCGTCGGCGGCGCGGGCTGCAACACGGTGAATACGATCATGAAGGTGGGCATAACCGGCGCCAAGGCCGTCGCCATCAACACCGACAAGAAGCACCTCGACAAGATCAACGCCCACATGAAAGTCCTCATCGGCGAATCCATCACCGGGGGCCTAGGGGCTGGTGGCTACCCAGAGATAGGGAGGGCCTGCGCCGAGAAGGACGCCCACCTCATCGCTGAGGCCCTGGGGAAGAGGCCAGATCTCGTCTTCATCGCGGCGGGGATGGGTGGAGGCACGGGCACAGGGGCGGCGCCGGTAGTGGCGAAGATAGCCAAGGACAAGGGCGCCATAGTGATAGCCGTCGTGACCCTTCCCTTCAAAAGCGAAGGCAAGCCCAGGATGGCAAAGGCCGTAGAGGGCGTCAAGAGACTCGCGGAGTACTCCGACACCATCGTCACAATCTACAACGATAAGCTGCTCAGGTTCAAGAACCTGCCGCTTGATGAGGCATTCGCCGTCGCGGACTACTTCCTCGCCATCATGGTGAAGGGGATCACGGAGATCATAACCAAGAGGGCCCTCGTCAATGTGGACTACGCGGACATCAGGGCTCTGATGAGCACGGGCGGGCTGGCCGCCGTCGGCATTGGCGAGGCGAGCGGCAGGAAGGGAGAGAGAGTTGAGGCCGCCATCAGAATGGCCATGGAGAACCCCTTGGTTGACTTCAAGCCGGACGGGGCCAGAGGGGCGATACTGGTGGTCTTAGGAGGGAAGAGCATGACCTTGGAGGAGGTTCACAAGGCCGCAGAGATAGTATCCTCAAAGCTCGCACCCAACGCGGTGTTCAAGTGGGGGGCCGATATAGATTCGTCGCTCGGCGACAGGATCAGGGTAATCCTGCTCTTCTCCGGGATCAGGGGACCCAACATCATCATAAGGCAGAAGCCCAGGGTTCCCGCCATCGTCGATCCAACGATCAGGGGGCTAATCGGCGTACGTGAGGAGCCAGAGCCCAGGGAGAGGGTACTTCAGGAAGTACTCCAGATAGTTCAGGCAATGACCTTTGATTGACCCCTGACCCCCTCTCTTTGCCAATTATTTTACAAAACCCTGATTAAGGTCTCTTCCCTATACCCCGTCACTACCCTTAGATACCCCCTGAACCTCGCCCTCAGCTCCTCGTTAACGTCGAGTCTGAGTTCCCTGAGCTTGGCCAGCTTGGCAGGATGGGATATCACCATTAGATCAGTTTTGTCCAGTCTCTCTAGGACTCTTTCGGATATCTGCTGGTTCCCCCGACCGAGCAAAACGCCTGAACCACCCACCGGGGTAAGGATTAGCTTGACCGGGCCCGCGTGTCGATCCACTATAACCTCGAGCTCGCGGGCGTCCACATCCTTCGCGATCAGACGATTCCCAAGGGCGACATCCACGCCCAGAGGGGTTTTCTCTATTCCCAACCTTGCCGCCACCTTGGAGACCGTGGATCCAGGGCCCAGGATGTAGAGGGTATTGGGATCCATATTTTCGGCCAGATAGGCAGCTATCCCGTCGTAGACGGCCTCGTCTCCCCCGCGAGTCGGCTCCTTGGTGCATTGAATGTGAGCGGGGTCGTCGGGGGTGATCGCGAATCCCTTCAGCTCCAGTCTGAGTTCTCCCTGGCGATAGAGGTCCTCGACGGCGTCAACTATCTCAGCAGTGCGGACGCCGACGCGCCCCTCCACGTACTCGGCCGCCAGGAGGCCGGCGTCCTCTGGCGAGTATGCGAACACCCCAGAGAACATCTTCACGCCCGCAGGTATTCCCAAAATGGGGACCCTTTGATCCACCGCAGAGACCACGTCAGCCGCGGTGCCGTCGCCCCCGCAGAACAGTATTAACGCGACCCCTAACCCGCACATCCGCTTGGCGGCCTCCACAGTATCCTCGGGCGTAGTCTCACAGGAGTTCGGAACCTCGAGGACCTTCGCGATGCGGGCCCCGACCCTCTTCAGGGTCTGCTCCCCCATGACCCCGCGCGGTGAAACGAACTGAACCTCCGGGATTCTGGCCAGCAGGATCCTGACAGCCCTCTCGGCCTTGATCGGAGATGTGGGCCTGTATCCCCGGCTTAGGGCGGTCTTCACGATCCACGGCGCGTCGGTACCCTTGAACCCAGCTGGTCCGCCCAGTCCGGCTACGGGATTCACTATGAGCCCGATGAGCCTCCTCACGAGGAGGCCCCAACGGAACTCCCGTTAAAAGTTGGCAGATACCCAGCCCCCGGTGCTCCTAGACCTGCTGAAACTAGCCCCCGGCCTCACGCTGATACACGGCCCACCGGAGGCCGGTAAGACGACCGTAGCCACAATGCTCGCGCGTGAGATGGCCGCTCATGGCCGAGAGGTGATCTACTTTGACACCTCGCCCGCAGGCGAGGGGGTATCTAGGCTGTACTCCACGATAGGTGGGGCTGACTCGGCCGCGGAGAGGATAAAGGCCGTGGTTGCCCCCCCAAACCGGCTCCGGAGACTCATAATCCCGATTCTCGCGAGATTCGGCGGGGCCCCTCCAGACTTGATAGTGGATGAGCTGTCGGCGATTTTTCTCTCAATCGCGGCGACTACTCCGGCGGACGATGTGAAGGCTCGCTCCAGGGCGTACAGAGAGATGCTAGCCGTCGCCGCCCTGATGAGGGCCTACGGAGAGGGAAACTCCGTTACGTGCATAGCGGTGGTCGACGACACGACGGAGGGTCTGCCCGTGGGGGGTCGGGCCCTCACGGCGCTGACGTCCTCCTCCATAGCCGTCGTGAGGAGCGAGCGCGGGGTAAGAAAGATCGTGGTCGAGCAGGGCCCCTCTGAGGGCGTGGAAGTTGAGTTTCGAGTGACGGAGGGGGGGCCGACGCTCCTTTAAATCGAGGGCTCCTTCCTCCCAACTCGACCGAAATGGAGCAGGTAGCCGCCCTCGTGAAGGAAGCACTCTGGTTCGTTCTACCAGCGTACTTCGCCAACGCGGCACCCGTCGTACTGGGTGGAGGTCCACCACTGGACGGCGGGAGAACGTGGAGGGACGGCAAACCCCTTTTAGGCAGCAACAAGACCCTGAGGGGGTTCATCTCCGGAGTGCTCATGGGCACCCTCGTGGGGGCCGCCCAGGGGAGACCCCTGGCGGGGTTTCTTATGGGGTTGGGGAGCATGCTGGGAGACGCCCTGGGCTCCTTCATCAAGAGGCGGCTGGATCTGAAGCCGGGGGATCAGGCGCCGGGACTGGACCAGCTCGGATTCCTCTTGGTTGCGCTTATGTTGGTGTACCCGATGGAGAGGCCCGATTCGGACGTACTCCTTACAGCGGTCCTTATTACACCGTTCGTCCATGTGGCAACCAACGCGGTCGCGGTCCTCCTCGGCCTCAAGAGGTGGTTATGACTTGGCCGAGGTTCGGGAGTTCTTGAAGGCGAGAGGCTATCCGGATTGGATAATAGAGCGGATTCAGGCCTGCTTTTCGTCGGTAAGGGAGCTCTCAATGGTTCCCCCGGGAGTCCTGGCTGAGTCCTGCGGGGTGGACGCAAAGGTCGCTAGGGAGATCGTGCGCCAAGCTGCAGAGGCAACCGTCTCCCTGAGGCCCGCGATCGAGGTGGCCCGAACCCCCAAGAAATACCTCAAATTCTTGGTGAAGTCCATAGACGAACTCCTCGGCGGGGGCCTTCCAAGAGGGTCTCTCGTTGAAATATACGGAGAACCCGGGGTTGGCAAGACGCAGACCGCCCTTCACCTCGCCGTTAACGCCCTCCTCCCTACGGACGAGGGCGGTCTGGGTGGGAGGGTGGTCTACGTGGACACCGAGGGGGGGTTCTCCCCAGACAGAGTGGCCGCCATGGCGAGGGCGAGGGGCATGGAGCCAGAATCCGCCCTGGAACGCATATCCGTGGCGGAAGTTCGGACGGTGGAGGCTCTGTTGGTCGCGCTAACCCGCGCACGCGATGAGGTCAGGGCGGGGGCAGTCCTCGTGGTTGTGGACTCCCTTCTCTCGCCCTTCAGGCAGGAGTATTCGGGTCTTGGCATGCTCGCCGCTAGGCAGCAGAGGCTCGCAGCTGCGCTCGGGGAGCTGGGAAGGGCGGCAGACCTCGGCGCCGTCTGCGTGATCACCAACCACGTCATTGGGAAGACGGGGGGGCTTCAGCGCTACTCCCCGGCGGGGGGATACGTCCTGGGCCACGCCCCCGACCCCGTGCTGCTGATCAGGCGGTCCGTCAGGAATAGGCGCATCCTGAGCGTAGTTGACTCCTCACATCTCCCGCCCGGGGAGGCGCTGTTTGCAATAACGGAAGCCGGGCTCGTCGATGTGGAGGGGCTTGCGTAAACGTTCTATAATTGGAGGCCCACGGCTTTCCCTCGGGTGTTGTCTCTTGGATCAGGTGCCGAGGGATCGAAAGTATACTAAGACCCACGAGTGGGCGAAGCTCGAGGACGGGCGGGTCAGAGTGGGTTTGACGAAGCACGCGATCGACTCCCTCGGAGACCTCACGTACGTCGAGGTGAAGTCAATAGGCACCGAGGTGGAGAGGGGTGGCGAGCTGGGTCTAGTGGAAAGCAACAAGGCGGTAGAACACATCTACGCGCCTGTCAGCGGAAGGGTGGTGGAGCTTAACTCGGACGCTGGAGTGATAGAGGAAGGTGGGACCGAGATCACGGGGGAACTCGAGGTTATCTCAGAGGACCCCTACGGGCAAGGATGGATAGTGATCCTTGAACCCACCAAGCTTGATGAGGAGTGGGACCAGCTCCTCTCTCCAGAGGAGTACGAGAAGCTCCTCGCTGAGGAGGGCTGAGGTCAGGGGGACTTGTCCGCACCCCTCGAAAACCCCTTCATAGACCCAGACGCCGTCGAGTACAGGAGGTACCAGGTCGAACTCGCCAAGAGGGCACTGAAGGGGAACACTCTGATATCGCTCCCGACGGGTCTCGGCAAGACGGTAATAGCCGCGCTGGTGGCGGCCGAGAGGCTGCGACAGAGACCCGAGGGGAGCGTACTGGTGCTGGCGCCGACCAAGCCGCTGGCCTCTCAGCACCTATCCACCTTTCGAAGGCTCATGAGGTTGGAGGAGGGGGCCTTCCGCCTCGTAACCGGTGAAGTCCCGCCGGTCAGGCGCGAGGCGATCTGGCACTCAGGGGCCAAGCTATTCTTCGCCACTCCTCACACCGTCTGGAATGATGTCGTCTCAGGGTCACTGGACCTGGGGGGCTTTTCGCTGTTGGTGTTCGACGAGGCCCACAGGGCCGTCGGAGCCTACCCCTACGTGAGGATCGCCCAGGCGTACCTAAACTCGGCGCGCGACGGCCTGATCTTGGCCCTCACGGCCACCCCTGGCTCACCCGAGGGTCGCCTCAGGGAGGTCACCAAGTCTCTGGGCATCAGGGAAGTGGTTATCAAGACCAGGGACAGCCCTGACATCCGCCCTTATGTCGCCCCCCTAAAGACAAGGGTCGTCAAGGTGAGCCTTCCCTACAGGCTCAGGGCCGCCTTGGAGCTGCTGAGAGCGGATCTGACGCTAGTCGTCCGAGAACTCGCGGCGGAAGGCCTCCTCTCCGGAAGGCCGGATTACCGGATCCCCCTCCGAGAGCTTCTGACGCTGAGATCACGCCTGTCCACAGAGGATAGCCCGGACTCTAGGGCGGCGCTCGCGAAGGTCGCTCTGGCGATAAAATTGAGACACTTGATAGACGTCGTCTCGAGTCAGGGCCCGAGACAGGCCCTCGCCTACCTAGAGAGGCTTGCCTCCGCGCCTAGGAGGGGGAAGTCGGACAGGATGCTCTTGGACCTTCCCTCCGTCAAGAAGCTCCCAGAACTCCTCCGAGGGTCAACTCACCACCCGAAGCTCGACGTGCTGAAACGCCTCCTCAGGGAGCGGGCCTCTCGCGACCCGAGCTTCAAAGCAATCGTCTTCGTCAGCCTGAGGGACACGGCCAACCTGGTCTTTCAGGAACTTACGGAGGTGAAGGGCGTCAGACCAGCCAAGTTCTACGGACAGGCGTCACGGGCCGGAGAGAGGGGGATGAGTCAGGCCGATCAGCGCAGAGTCCTTGAGGAGTTCTCCGCCGGGATCTACAACGTTCTCGTTGCGACAAATGTGGCTGAGGAGGGTCTGGACATACCCGAGGTAGACCTCGTCGTCTTCTACGACCCAGTCCCCTCAGCGATAAGGCAAGTGCAGAGAAAGGGCAGGACCGGCAGGGGGAGGCCCGGGGAGGTGGTGGTCCTGCTCACGGTGGGGGCTGAGGAGTGGGCGTTCTGGAGGGCGGCGAGGGGGGAGCGGCAGGTGATGGCCGCCAGACCCTCCACCGACTTGACGACCTTCACCGGCCCCCCAACCACCCCACAGGCCGAAAGACCGGCTGAGAGAGATGTCACGGTGGTTGTCGACACTAGGGAACTCCAGAGCGAGGTTGTGAGGGAGATGGCGCTGATGCCGGACGTGAAGGTCTCCGTGTCGAGGCTGGAGGTCGGGGACTTCTTGCTCAGCGACAGGGTCGCCGTGGAGAGGAAGACCGTGGAGGACCTCGCGGCCTCCCTTGTCGACGGGAGGATCTTTGAGCAGATTCACCGCCTAAGGGAGGTCTACGAGATCCCCATACTGCTGATCGAGGGTAGAGACCCATACAGACCCTCCAGGCGCGGGGTGAGCCCGAAGTCCCTCATGGGCCTCGTGTCATCCATGGCCCTTATGGGCGTTCCCGTCCTGTGGGCGAGAGACCACAAGGACACGGCCCAAATACTCAGGCTGATCGCCAGGAGAGAGCAGCTAGAGCGCAGGCGAAGGGTGGTCCTCAAGAGAGCACCCGCCAAGAGCCTAAGCGAGGACATGGAGAGGGCGCTCTCGTCCATACCCGGCGTCGGTCCCGAGACCGCGCGAAAGCTTCTGAAGAGGTTCGGTTCGCTGATAGCTGTGTTTAATGCGGACAGGGATCAGCTGATGGAAGTGAGGGGGGTAGGACGGAAGCTGGCGGACTTCATCTACGGTTTCGTGAGGAGGCCCTACGGCGCGGAAGAGGGTGAGCCGGATTGAGATACGTCTTCAAGCTGGTACGAGACCGGACAGGGCCCGTCAAGCTCTTATCCTACGTACTCGTCGCGCTCTCTAGGCTGAACGGGTTCACCGACAGGATGCTGGTGAGGCCGGGACATGCTCCGCCGGTTAGGGCGACCCGGGAGTTCGTCGTCGCAAGGTTGGCAGCGGACAGAGAGTTTCTGTTCGACTCGGGTGCCGCGCTGAGCGCCATATACGCCGCGAGACAGTCTGAAGAGCCAACAATAGAGTTCAGGTTCAGGGTAACTATCAAGTACTACTACAGGACCGACAGAGGGAGGATCATTACCCTCAGGTACGACAGGTACGACCTCACTGTTAGAACGGTAGAGGATGGAGTCTTGCTGGAACTTTCGATGCTTGGAGGACTGTCCAGGACCGATCCCACGTCTCTGGTGGACATGATAGTCGAGGAGGCGCGATCCGCATCGGGTTCCACCGTCCCAATTATCGTCGCCGTTGCCCCCCCTGGCGGTACTCTCGGAGGATCCGCTCGATAACCTCGACCGTCTCAACGATCTCCCTGACCCTCGAGATTTCCTGGTGGTCCACCTCTCCAACCTCGATAGATCTCACGCTCCTATCTAGCAGGCCTATTAGCGCGTCCCTCAGGGCCATAAGGGAGTACATGGCCCTCGCCTCGGCCGCCTCCTCTTCGGACGACACTAGCACGTACTTCGTCCCACAAACCGCGCACACGACCTCGTCTCCCGCTTGGAATAGGGGGGACCCACATCGAGGGCAAGTCTCCGAGAGCATCCTCCACCCTCGCTTTAGGGCCTCTGCCAGCTTGGCGGACTTATTCTCGGTCTCGTCCCTCTCCATCTCCAAGGCGGGGGCCGCGGGGGGACTTTAAATAGGGATTAGTCAAACAATTTGAATTGAGCCCTAGTCGGTTTTGGGAGGTGGTTGCAATGCCTAGGAGGTCTTCGGCCAAGAAGGCCGAGTATGAGAAGTTCGTCTCGGATGCCATCCAGATGTTAGATCGGATCTCGCAGGATCGGGGGGTGCCGCGTAACATAAGGAAGGCCACCACCGACGTGATCGACGCGCTGAGGGATGAGTCCCTCTCCTACGGAGTCAGGGCCAGCAAGGCCATATCGCTCCTAAATGAGATCATCAGCGACATAAACATGCCCCCGCAGACCAGGTCTCAGATCCTCTTGGTTGTGGGCCTTCTGGAGCGGATCAAGGACTGAGGCCGCCAAGCATATATTCGGCTCCCCCTATCCTTTGAGGGGCGCCGGGGTAGCTCAGACCGGGAGAGCGCCCGGCTGAAGGCTGGAAAGTTAGACACCGGGCGGTCGTGGGTTCAAGTCCCACCCCCGGCACCATCTATTCGGCTGTTGATCCACGTGTTCGGAGTTCCACCCCCGTGAGTCAGAGTTGTAGCATCTTGCTAGGGCTTCCCCGGGGGATCACCTTGTTCTCGAGGGAGGAAGAAGGTGGCGATCAGGCGTGGTGCGGGGGGTGGGATTTGAACCCACGCGGGCCTACGCCCACCCGGTCCTGAACCGGGCGCCTTGGACCAGGCTTGGCTACCCCCGCCCGAACCTACTCCCCTATTCTGGCCGTATTAAAACGTTAGGAGGTGATCGGGTGGTGCTCCGGCCGGGATTTGAACCCGGGTCTGGGGCTCGAAAGGCCCCTATGCTTGGCCTGGCTACACCACCGGAGCACCGGGGTGGCGGCTAATGGTCGGGGGGAAATAAAGGTTGGCTCAGGGTCAGATGGACACCCCGAGCCTGTCCTCGAGCTTCTCCCGAAGGTAGCTCACGAACAGCTCCTTGAGTTCCTTCGCAGACGGGCTCATCGCCTTGAAGATCTCCAGCTCAGCCTTCTTCTTGTTCTTCAGGAACCACTCGTTCTCTCTCTGCCAGAACGGGTGCTGCAGGTTCGGCAGGTGCACGTTGTCCATAGCCGCCTTCAGGTCCGCCTGGGTCAGGGGCTCCAGCGCGAACTGGTAGTCCTTGAAGAAGCCCGTCTCAACGTCCTCCGCCATTATTCCTATGAACCTGGCCTCGGGCGCCGCGAGATACGGGATGTGGGCCGAGCTTATGCTGTTGTACACCACGGTAGCCGCTATCCTGAGGGACCAGGGGGAGAAGTCCGTCAGGATGGCTATAGGAACTCCCTCGTCCGACAGCATCCTGAGGAATCGTCGCATGCTCCTAGAGGCCTGCCCCTTTAGTATGGCTATGGCGAGGTTGTACTCCTCTGGAATGCCCAGCTCGATCATGTTCTTGGCGGGACCGACCTTCTCGACGGCTACGACCGCCTTAACGCCAATCCTCTTGAACTTGATATTCTCGGGCCTCGGGGGGACCGAGTACCCCATCTCGCCGACTCTGTCTGCCCTTATGGTCCTTCCGGTCATGTCCACAAGCTCTATGTCTCCGTAGATCCAGCCTCTGGGGTCGCTCGTTATGGAGAAGGCCTCCCGTGGGGCGCCTAGGATGAGCTCCATCAAGACGATCCGGGCGTCGGTCTCCCTCTGATCCTCGGGAAAGAGCGTCCCCTTCAGTCGCTCGACCTTGTGCAGGTAGTAGAAATCCCTCTTGGTCATGGTGAGCCCGTTCTCGAGGTGGTCGAGCGCCTTGGCCAGGCCGTAGAGCACTCCAGCCAGCGTCTTGACGCTCTTTACCCTGTCCCCCTCTATCTCGCTGAAGGTCTTGGGCCTGAAGATGTAGCCGACGTCCTCCCTGAACTCGATGTTCCCCTTGGAGTTCGGCGGATACCTAATGCTTGGGAACTCACCCCGCTCTATGTCCTCGATCATCCGCTCAGCTATCTCCATTATCCTCCTCTTGATCTCCTCCACGGACTCAGCTTCCGTCGCCACTCTCCCTCACCTCCACCGGGACCTCCACCTTGGCCTTCCTCGCCACCTTGGCTAGTACGGTCTCAATGGGCGGCCGCTCCCCAGTCAACTCCTCGAGGACCTCCGCTATCAGCGCGTAGTACCTAGACAGGAGCTCAACCCTCCTGGCTGCCGATGCGGCCCTCCTCTTTCTGCTGAGGTAGATCCTCAGATCCCTCGCGCAGGCCCTCCAGCCGAGTTCAACCTCCCTCGCCAGCTCGGGCTTGTTTGCGATGAACTCCTTCCCAACGGTCTTGAACGGGACCTTTGTAGAGACAACGTGGAAGAAGAGGGCGATTGGCTCATCCTCCAAGGACTTGAGCCCGTAGACGCTCCAGTTGAGGCGCCTGGCCACCAGGTAGGAGACGTCGCTGCTGACGTCGTAGAGGAGGGGAATCCTGTTGGCGAACCGGTAGAGCTGGATCTCCCCGGCGGGCTTTATGTCACCTCCGTAGGCGATGGCCGTCTCCACTATGACTGGGTGGCCCTCGACGACTGCGGGGGGCCTCTGAACTGCCTTTACGAACTCCGGCCTGAGCTCCTTCTTGATGCCCTCCTCCCACAGATTGGGACCCAGCGGAGACAGGACGCTTGGGTCGGGCGGGAGGTAGTTGTCGTAGGTGACGAGCGCCTTGAACAGCCTCTCCAGCTCCTCATCGCTCAGCCTCTTGGGGCTGAGGTCCGGAGACAGGCCGGCCCTGGCCAAGATCTCCGCCGCCGTCTTGGGGCCTACCCTCTGGAAGTGGGTGGTCAGGAATCCAGCCAGCTTCCGGGTGTTCGTGGTCTCGGCGAGCCTCTTCAGCAGCTCAAAGTCGATTCCCTTGGGGTGAAACTTCGTCTCCTTTGGCGGAGGGGGTATCTGGTCAGTGGTCCTGGCGAAGAAGAAGAATAGGCCGTCTGGGTCGATGAACATTATGTCCGCGTAGGGGGTGACGATCGCCGTCTGGTGGAGGTAGTCGATGATCTTCGACCTGGCCCGCCTGTAGTTCCCCTCGAAATAGAGCTCTACCGTCGTCATCGACCTCCGCGTCACGCCTGCCAATATCCTCCTGTCCAGGACAATCGGCTCGTTTTTCTGGATGTCGATCTTCATGGTGAACTCGTAGAGGGGCGATCCCTCTCTCCCCGTTATCACCTTGAAAGGCCGGTTCGTCGTGATCTGTCCGTAGAGGAGCGCCATGGTTCCTCCAAGCCCGAACGTCCCCCTGCTCTGCATCAGCTTGTACTTGGAGCTGACGAAGACCTTCCCGAAGGCTGCCGGAACGTCCTCGGGGTCAAGCCCAACCCCGTTGTCCCTCACCCTCAGCATGTAGACGGCCGTCCCCTCAAGGCGACCCTCGGCCACCTCCTCCATCGTGAGCATGACCTTGGGGGGCCGCCCGGCTAGCTCGCTGGCGTCCAGCGCGTTCTCCACGAGTTCCCTCACGGTCGTGTAGGTGGCCCTGACGGGGTTGTCAAATCCCGCCAGTGATCTGTTTCTGTAGAAGAAGTCGGCAGCGCTAATCTGCTCGAGTTCCTTCAGCCCTCCTCCCATTCCTCACCCTCCTCTCCACTCTCCTTCATCCGCCGACGGGACCTCGCCTCCCTCATGATCATCATCTGCTCCAGGACTTCCCTCTCCCGCATCTCGGCGATCTTTCGCTCCATCCTCCGGTAGGCGGTGGAGTGCCTGGAGCCAGAGGCGAGGGATACGATCGCCTCCTTGGCGGGGATGATGTCGTAGTACCTTCCAATTATGGCCGCAGTGTGGCCGTATATTGATATGTCGGTCCCGGTGCGGCTCTCGATGTAGGTCCGCGCCCTCCCCCCCTCCCCTATGAGCCTCCCCCGGATCCTCTGAAGGGCGTTCTTGCTGGGACCGACGTAATCACGAAGGTCGACTATCTCCAGCACATACTCGTCGTTCAGGAGCTTCATCGCCCTTTCGGGGGAAAAGCCTCTCCCAATCGCCTGAATAACGGATTGAAGCTTGTGGGGCATGAGGGGGTCCTCGGGGGGCTCCTCAAACGTGATCGTGACCTCGCCGGACCCGCTGTCCACGGTTATCTTCGCCCCGGTCACCCTCTCGAGGTACCTCCTGGTGGCCCCTCTCTTCCCTATGAGCACGCCCACCCTGTTCCTCGGGATCTTGACTCTAATCTCGATGGCCATTCAGGGGCTCACCTCGCCTCTCCCTCTCTAATCAACTCATCAACGAAGCTCCACGGGTCAGGGCCCCTCACCCCAAACCTGGTCGAGAAGAAGCGGATCACCCTCTCAACGTCCCTCCTGAGGTAAGCCTCGGCCATCGGGTGCAGGGTGACAACGGCCTGGGAGACGTCTATCACCCAGTGCTTCTCCCTCCAGTACATGATGTTGTACTCACTCAGGTCTCCGTGAACGAGTTCCGCGTCTAGGTACGTCCTCCTAACGTCTGCCAGTATGGCATCGAGGGTGGAACTCGGGTCCGGGAGTTCCCTCACCTCCCTCAGTAGGGGGGCTGGGAATCCCTCGTCTCCTATGAACTCCATCACGAGCACGTTTCCCACGACTGCTATGGGCTTAGGAACAGATACTCCGGCTTCGTAGAGCCGGACGAGGTTCCTATACTCCTTCTTCGCCCACAGCCTTATCAGGCGATCTCTATCCCTCACCGGAACGAAGCGATAGTCCCCCACGATGTAGTCCAGGTACTTCCTGAAGTTGGCGGTGGCGATCTTGTATACCTTCACTGCCACATCCCCCTCGGGTCCCGTGCCGGCCATCACGACGGCCTCCTTACCCGCACTCACGATCCAGGTTATGTCTCTTATCACGCCTTTATTAAACAGTTTTATGAGGGCTCTGATCGTTCTTGTATCAAAAACCAACTGCCTGACCTTGTAGTACTCCTCGTCCTTGAATCTCTTCGCCCGCTTGGCGTACTCCTCCTCCATTATTCTCTCGAGCCGGCGCTCGATCTCCTCGTAGCCCTCATCGGGCTCAGAGGACATCCTCCATCATCGCCCAAGACCTGTCGAGGTACCCCTTCTCAATGAGCCACTCGACCTGCTGACGGTTGTACCTTACCACTATGTCCCCCCTGTCCCTCTTGAAGGGCCAGACGGATACGAGCACTATGTCCCCCCTCCTTATCCAGTGTCGCTTGCCCCTGAGCTTCCCCCTCACCCTAGCTATCCTGACGACGCCGTCGGTGCACTCGACCCTGAAGTGCCCCTTGCCCACTGGGTCCAGGACTCGACCGAAGACCTCAAGGTCCTCGTCAGCGGGTAGAAGCTCCTCCATCTCGGCGTCAAGAGAACTCTCGGGCTTTGAGGACTTCTTTGACATGGGCCTCCTCCTCCGCCTGAAGGTTCTCTTTCTCTTCCCCCTCCTGCGCGATGGCAAGATAAACGCCGCCTTCTAAAATATTCCCTCAGACCTTCGGGACCGGCGTCTCGGCCCCGCAGGCCAGACACTTCAGAACGAGAGTCCTCTTCACCTTGACGAGCTTCGTGTCAGGCCTTCCACAGATGGGGCAGAGCACGTACCTCTCTATGAACCTCTTCACCCTGGCGTCGACCAGTTGGGGGTCTATCCTCCTGGACAGTATCAGCTTGCCGCCTCCGGTCGTCATGTAGGGGCTTCCAAGCTCTCTGGACAGATACCGGGCGACGAGCTTTGGATCCCTGTTGAGGGTGTCGCATATCTCCTTGAAGTTGATGATGTGCGTCTGCCTCCCTTCAATAATCACCACGGGGGTGGGCGGGGTGAACCTCTCACCGCTAACGACTACCCCCTTCGGGAGCCTCTCGCGGGCTGCCCGGAGCATCTCAAGGTACTCCTCCTTAGTCGACAAGGTTCTACCTCCTCCGATCGCTAAGCTACGACGTACCTCCCTCTCTCGTCAAGGTATATTAACCCTTCCTCCATCAGTCGGTCCAGGGCACGGAGTACTGCCCCCCTTTTGGAGCCTGAGAACCCAGCAACGATCTGTTCCTCAGACAGGGGCCCCCTCTCTCCGAGGAGCTTCAGAATGGCCTCCCTCACGTCCGAAGGTTCGCCTTCCGCCCCCTCATCCCCGGCTGACGCCGCGGCGGCGATCCTCATCCTCTCTCTGAGGATCTCCAGGGCCCTAACCAATATCCAGTTGGGGTCCTCGACCCTCACCGTAAGCTGGGGGACGACGTACCTCTCTCCCTTCCACTCCCTCACCCTGCCCACCACGTCCAGCACGGTTCCCCGCGAGTAGGGGGACCCGGTCTCCGGGTCCACGAGCATCTCGACGTCTTGGTCCCAGGCCCTAACCGATATGGATCCCGTCCCGTCCTCTAAGACGACCCTCGCGTGTCCCGCGTCTGTGCTCATGTATGAGTCGACCACAACCCCCATCACCCTGACGGAGACGACGCTTCCGCCGGTTGGGAGTCTGAAGTACCTGACCGTTCCGACGCTCACGTCCTCAAACCGGCCCTCGAGGATCTCCCTGATCCACACCTTCGCCGCGGGCATTCGCGCAGGCAGTCCCGAGCTGACCCCCCAGGCCTGCCACTCTCTATCTTTATATAAGCCAGCCCGGCAGCGGGGGCCGGGGGCGGGGGCCCGTGGCTCAGCCTGGATAGAGCGCCCGCCTTATATGGCGGCTCCCGCCACAAGCCAGGGGAAAAGCGGGAGGTCGCGGGTTCAAGTCCCGCCGGGCCCACCACCCCCAGTTGGGTGGCCACCCTTGACCGAGAGGGAGTTGGTGTTGGATACCTCTTTTCTGCTGGGGATTTTCGAGAAGAAGGTCCCCGTGAGCTTGAGCCACCTCTTAGACTTGGTTCCCGGCGCTAGGCTCGTCACCCTCACCTCGTGCCTCGAGGAGCTGAGGGTTAAGGCGGATGGGCGAGATCCCGCCGCCAGGAGCGTCTTGAGTTCCCTTCCTGCGCTAGAGATCGAGGTGAGGGAGTCGTCGGGGCCAGCGGACGAGGCGATAGTGAAGTACTCCTCCACCGGGTTCGGGAGCAGGGTGGTGGTCACCTTGGACAATGCGTTAAAGAACAGGTGCCTTGAGCGGGGTGTGCCGGTGGTGTACCTCAGGGCAGGCAAGAGGCTGGTCCTCGAAGACCCCGCCAAGTTCAGGCCCTGAGCACCGGGGGTGATCGTTTGTACTACGTCGTTAGGATGAGCGACATGGTCTGGGTTCCTCCCAAGAGGCTGGGAGACGATCCCAGGGAGGTCGCCGAGGAACTCCTCCGGGCCAGGTACGTTGGGAGGTATCTGGAGGATGTGGGCCTCATCCTCGAGGTCCTGAGGGTCTCCGACGTAAGCCTCGGCAAGGCGCTCATTTCCAGCCCCTCCATTTACTTCCGCGCCGAGTTCGAGGTGCTCACGTTCCTGCCCAAGGTCCACGAGATAGTGGAGGGTGAGGTCAAGGCCGTCCTTGAGCACGGGATCGTGATCACCATGGGGCCCATAGACGGCTTCGTCCACATATCCCAACTCGGAGACGACGTCTTCGTGCACAGGGCTGGTGTCCTGCAGGGAAGAAAGACTAGGATCACTTATCGGAGGGGTGATGTCGTCAGGGCCAGGATAACTGGCGTGAGCAGGCCCAGCCCAGCAGCCGCGGCGCGGGGAGAGCCGATAGTCAGGGTCTCCTTGACGTGCAGGCAGCCGAGCATGGGAAAGGTGGAGGCACGGGAGGCGGAGGAGGGTGGCGCGTCTTAGGGCATGTAGGAGGGATAAAGCCCTCACAGACGGAGATGCGTGCCCCGTGTGCGGGTCCACCGATCTTACTCCCAACTGGGAAGGGGTCGTGGCCATCGTTGATCCAGTTCGCTCCGTCCTAGCCAAGAGGCTCGGCATATCCAGGTCTGGGATGTACGCGCTGAGGGTGCTTGAGTGACTCCCCGACGCCACCCTTTAATAGGCCGGCTGGCCTCGCCGTGCTGAGGGTCTCCCATGGAGCTGAAGATAGAGGAGAGGCGTCGCAACCCGCTCCTACGCAGGGAGGAGATCAGGGCAATCGTGTCATTCGAGGGCGGGACTCCAACTAGGCGGGAGGTCCGAGAGGCCTTGGCCAAGGCTCTCGGTAAGGATTTGGGCGTCGTGTTCGTTCGCAGGGTCCTGACCGAGTACGGGGCCCGCCGCGCGAGGGTCCTCGCCATGGCCTACGACGACCGAGACTACGCGCTCCGGATAGAGCCCGAGCACGTCATAAGGAAGAACGAGGGCGGAGGGGGAGAGGGGGGAGACCAGGCGAGTTGAGGGAGGTGTGATCGGTGGTCAAGCACGCGAACGTCCGGGTTCACACCTACTACGAGATCAAGGACGGGAAGCTCGTCAGGAAGAAGAGGCAGTGCCCCAGATGCGGATCCTTCATGGCCGAGCACGAGAACAGGTGGACCTGCGGCAAGTGCGGGTACACAGAGTTCAAGACCGCGTAGACCCCTCGACGCAACGTTAATTTTTCCGTCGGCCCCTCTTGGCTGGGGCCCGTAGCTCAGCACGGATCAGAGCGCCGGCCTCCGGAGCCGGTGGTCGCGGGTTCAAGTCCCGCCGGGCCCGCCACCTATGGCTATGGGGTGATCGATTTGCCTGAAGGAGAGGTCGATGTTGAAGGGAAGACTTGCGCCGTCGTCGGGTGCGACGAGCCGGCCGCCAAGATCGTCGGCAGGTCGTTTGTGCCTGCCCTGCAGGCGCTCAAGCTCCGCCTTAAGAACAGGGGGCTGAGGCACATTCCACTGTGCAAGAAGCACTACAAGATGGCCAAGGAGGCGCTTGAGGCCCTCAGGGGAGGCTGATTCTCAGCACCCACAGCCTGTCGAAGGCCACCTTCTGAGAGCCCACGGGAGTGACCGAGAGGCCCAGCGTCTTGGCGAGGTTCAGCGTCTCTTCTAGGTCGTTGGACTCGGCCTGGAGCAGGAGGGCAGTCCCGCCGTGCGTCAGGTGCTCTCCAACCCCCTCGACGAAGCGGTCTATCAGCCGCCTGCCCCTCGGGCCGCCGGCCCAGGCGGCCGAGGCGAGGTCTCGAGGCTCTTCAGCCAGATACGGGGGGTTGAACGTTATCAGCTCGAACCTCTCCCCCGCGACCGGCTGAAAGAGATCACCCAGCCTGAACTCGACCTGAATGCCGTACCTCCGGGAGTTGACCTCCACGGCCAGCTTGCACATAGGGTTAACGTCCGTGGCCACGACCTCTGACGCCCCCCAGAGGGCCGCGGCCACCGCCAGCGCGCCGGACCCGGTGCCGACATCAAGGACCCTCTTACCTGCCGGGTGAGCGCTTCGTAGACACCTGAGCATGAGCGCGGTGTCCAGCTCCGGCGGATAGACCGACTCAGGGACCCTGATCCGCAGTCCCTCCACCTCGACCTCCAGCCACCTCATCCGAGACACCCTTCAGGAAGGAGGCCAGCTCGAGGTATTCATCTGGGGGGATCTTGTAGACCCTATCGTCCGTCGATATCGGGCACTGGGCTAGTACTTCGGACAGGAGGGGCTCCTCAAGCCCGAAAACGCCCCGAAGCCAGCCCTTCAAGGCCGCGCGGAGCGTCCTCTTCCTCCTCGAGAAGATGTGCGGGAGGACCCCCTTCAGCACTCTCAGCTCGGGGCCCGGAGGGTTCCTCGACCTGAGGAGGAGCATCACGGTATCAACCTTGGGGCGGGGGTAGAAGCAGGAGGCCCTCAGCAGCGCCAGCTGCGCCACGTCGTACCTGACCTGAGTCAGCACCGAGAGGCTCCCGTAGGCCGGAGTTCCAGGACTGGCGGTCAGCCTCCTACCGAACTCCTGCTGAAAGGTCAGCACCACCCTCTCAAATCTGCTCAACGAGAGTCCCACCACAAGCCTCGAGGAGATCCCGTAAGGTGGGTTGGACACCATTACTGCGTGGTCTTCATCGGGCAGCACCCTGAGCGCGCTGTCCCTGACAACCTCGACCCACTCGAGACCTCCGAACCGATCCTCCAACAGCCTCACGAACCTTCTATCCCTCTCAACAAGCGTCAGCGACTTGGGCCTCTTCTCAACTATTCTCTCCGTGAGATTTCCAGGACCAGGGCCGACCTCCAATACGGCGTCGGATCCCCTGATCCCCGCGGAGTCCGCCATGAGGTCGAGGGCCTCCGGGTTGAGCAGGAGATGCTGACCAGCCTCTTTCCTGAGGCTTACGCCGTACTCTGCCATGAGAAGCCTGTACCTCTCCAGCATCTCGCGGTCGATTCCTGCGAATACGCGCACCGGTTGACGCGCCGCCCGGAATTTTTATTCCCCCCATAGGGCGGCTCGCGCCGAGGTGTGATCATGCTGTCCGTCCTCCGGAGGGTTGATGAGGTCAGGTGGCTCCTCCCGAAGGGATACAAGGCTGGAATGAGGGTTCCCGGTCTGATAATCTCCACCGAGAAGCTCATCCGAGGAGTCGAAAAGATGTCGGTCGATCAGCTGGCCAACGTCGCCACCCTGCCCGGCATCTACAAGTACTCTCTGGCCATGCCGGACATGCACTCGGGCTACGGCTTTCCGATCGGAGGCGTCGCGGCCTTCGACTCCTACGATGGGGTGATAAGCCCGGGAGGCGTCGGATTCGACATCAACTGTGGGGTCCGACTTCTCAGGACGGACTTGAGGGAGTCCGACGTTCGTCCAAGGCTCAAGCGGCTCGTAGACGAGCTGTTCTCCAACGTGCCCTCGGGGCTGGGCAGCAGGGGCAAGGTGAGGCTCTCCCCCGCCCAGCTGGACGAGGTCATAGTGATGGGGGCCAGGTGGGCCGTGGAGCACGGGTACGGATGGGAGGAGGACCTGGCCCACACCGAGGAGGGCGGCATGATGGAGGGCGCCGACCCCAACGCGATCGGCCGGAGGGCCAAGGAGAGGGGCGCCCCCCAGCTCGGCTCCCTCGGGAGCGGGAACCACTTCCTCGAGGTCCAGGTGGTGGACAAGATCTACGACCCCGAGGCCGCGAGGGCCATGGGGATCGAAGAGCCGGGCCAGGTAACAGTGATGATACACACCGGGAGCAGGGGATTCGGCCACCAGGTCGCCGACGACTACCTGGGCTTGATGCTCAGGGAGGCCAGGAACCTGGACTTCAGGCTCCCCGACAGGCAGCTGGTCTGTGCCTACGCGAACTCCAAGCTGGCCCAGAGGTACTTCGCCGCCATGAAGGGGGCCGCGAACTACGCGTGGGCCAACAGGCAGATGATTGTCCACTGGGTCAGGGAGTCTTTCGAGGCGGTCTTTGGGAGGTCGGCCGAGGACATGGGGATGAGGATGGTCTACGATGTGGCCCACAACATAGCCAAGCTGGAGGAGCACGTAGTGGATGGGAAGACCGTCAAGGTCTTCGTGCACAGGAAGGGCGCCACCAGGGCCTTCCCACCCGGCAGGCCGGAGATCCCGTCGGACTACAGAGACATCGGCCAGCCCGTCCTGATACCGGGGTCCCAGGGGACTGCCAGCTACGTCATGGTCGGCACGGAGCAGGCCATGCGGGAGACCTTCGGGACCTCCGCCCATGGCGCCGGCAGGGTGATGAGCAGGGCCCGCGCCAAGAGGACCTACAGGGGAGGCCAGATCGTGGAGATGCTCGCCAAGAGGGGCATCATAGTGAAGCCGGCCTCCCTGGCGGTGGCCGCCGAGGAAGCTCCCGGCGCCTACAAGGATGTCGACGAGGTCGTCCTGGCCACCCACAAGGCCGGAATCGCGAGGATGGTGGCCAGGCTCACGCCTATCGGCGTTGTCAAGGGGTGAGGTGAACGCCGAGATGTCGAACGCGCGAGAGGGAGAGATCAAGGAGGGGGACTTCGTCCTGGTCAACGTCAAGGTCGCGGACGCCGAGACCGGAAAGGTCTACATGACCACCATTGAGGAGGAGGCCCGAGAGGCCGGTATCTACTCTCCAGATGACCTGTACGAGCCCATGCTGATAGTGGTGGGGGAGGGCAGGATATTCAAGAGGGCCGAGGAGTCCATGGTCGGGCGCAGCGTCGGGGAGGAGATCGAGGTAGAGTTAGAACCCAAGGATGCCTTCGGGGAGTATGATCCCGACAAGGAGAAGATCTTCCCCATCTCACGGCTGGAGAAGGCTGGCATCAAGGATGTGGCCGTCGGAGACATCATAAGATACGGCGACGAGAGGGGGGTGGTCAGGTCGATCAGCGGAGGCAGGGTTCGAGTAGACTTCAACCATCCCCTCGCAGGCAGGAGAATAAGGGTCTGGCTGAGACCCGAGGCCATCCTGACGGACCCGGCGGAGAGGTTGAGGGCCCTCGTGGCCAGGTACTTCGAGGTGCCGCTGGGCAAGGTGAACGCCAGGATCGACGGAGAGGTCGCCGAGGTGGAGCTCCCGCCGACGGCCTACACGAGGAGGGATGCGTTCGTCAGAAAGATCAGGGTCATGTCCGCCGTCATGAGGTGGCTGAAAGACTTGAAGCGGGTGAGATTTGTGGAGGAGTACGAGGTCCCAGAGGAAGAGGCCGAGGCCGCAGAGCTGGAGGAGGGTGCCGGAGAGGCTGAGGTAGAGGCGAGCTCAGAGGCGGCCTCGAGGGAGCCCTAAACCCCCTGAATCTCGACGAGACACGCAGCCAGGTCCTCCCCCTTGGGGCACCTGAGATCCCTGGGGAGGACCTCGACTATCTTGATTCGGTCGCCCGCCTTCAGACCAGGCGGCTCACACAGATCCCTGTTTTCGCACTCACTGGGACAGCTGGGCGGTCTAAATCTGAGAACAGCCCCGACCACTGCCTGGCGCTTGGGGATGGCAACCTCGATCGGGGGGATGTGGACCTCAACAGGGACCACCTCGCTCCCGTGAAGGTCGCAGGGGAACTTCTTCTTGGGGATCGCCGACATCACCTCGTAGACTCGTCCCTCTGTCAGGTTCTCAACGCACACGGACCTGAGCCTGCATCTGCCGCAGGCTTCCGCGGGCCCCGCGAATAGGAAGCGATAGCCAGCCTTGGCCTGACCCTTAGGGATTAGTGTGACTAACCTCCTTCCCAACCCTCCAACCCTTTCCGGGCCGGCCCCCACCAATCCTTATTAATACGCGATCCCCAGAGGGATCGAGGAGCGCCGGGACTGGCGCCCGCTTTTCCACACCCCGTGGAAGGAGATGTCAGAGATGCTACCAGACGGAGTTTTGGGAAGGATCCCCCTTAGAGAGTCCGAGCTTGAGAAGGTCAGGGAGAGGCTTCTGAAGGGCACGACGACCGTGGGGGTCAAGGCAGAAGGGGGAGTCGTGATAGCCTCCGACAGGAGGGCGTCGGCTGAGACCTTTGTGGCCAGCAAGAAGGCCAAGAAGATGATACAGATAGACGAGAGGAGCGTTGTCACAATATCTGGGCTGGTGGCAGACGGACAGTTCCTAGTGAACAATCTGAAGACTTTCTCCTCTCTCTACAGGCTCGAGCACGGCCAAGACATGCCCACCCTCGCGAAGGCCCGGTATCTGGCGCTGCTGCTGAAGTCCTTCAGGCCGGTCCTCCTCATTGCCCACATGATAATCGGAGGGGTGGATTCAACCGGGCCGCGCCTGTTCAACGTGGACTTCTTCGGCACGATGACCGAAGAAGAGTACCTGGCTACGGGCTCGGGATCGCCGGTTGCCATTTCAGTCATTGAGGAGGGCTACCGCAAGGGGATGCCCGTTGACGAGGCAAAGGACCTCGTGATATCCGCCATGGCGGCGGCGATCTCAAGAGACTCGGCTACCGGAGACGGGATGGATGTGGCTGTGATAACCGGAGAGGGGGTTCGCTTCCTCTCCCCAAAGGAGATAGAGGAGCTTCTCAAGACCGCGCGTTAGGGTGGCCACCAGCATGGTTCCTCGCCACGATACGAGGTACCTCCCCGCGGATCAGCTGAAGCGGAGGGTTCGCGCGGAGCTCTCAAAGCTGGGCAAGGTAGAGAAGGTGGAGCTAGAGGGGCCCTTCGTCGTCGCCTATGTCTCGAACCTGCCCGACTTCCTCGACAGCGGGGGCGTGCTGGGTGAGATAGCCAAGACGCTGAAGAAGAAGATCATAATTCGGTCCGCTAAGCCCATCCTCTCGCCTCAGGAGGCTAAGAGGAAGATCAAGGAACTCATCCCCGACCGCGCCGAGATAGTCGATATGGAGTTCGTGGAGGAAACTGGGGAGGTGTACATCCTTGCCAAGAGGACTGGATACGTCGTGGGAAAGGCCGGATCGAGCATAAACGAGGTCCTCAAGGCTACGGGGTGGCGCCCCGTCGTCATGAGAGCTCCGACGATGCAGTCAACGTTCCTCAACATCCTCTACAACCTGCTCATCGAGGGGGCCCATGAGAGGAAGAAGAACCTGAGGAGGATCGCCAAGAGGATCTTTAGAGAACCTGTTCCCTTGGGGAGGGGACTCACGATCACGTTCCTCGGCGGTGCCAGGGAGGTCGGCAGGTCCAGCCTACTCGTCAGGACGGGGGAGAGCTCCGTGTTGCTGGACGCCGGCATAGGCGTGGGGGGCGGGGACTTCTTCCCGAGGTACGACCTCCCGGACCTCGACCTGGACGAGCTGGATGCGGTCATAGTGACCCACGCCCACCTCGACCACTCCGGCGCCCTCCCCCTCCTGTTCAAGTACGGGTACAGGGGCCCGGTCTACGTCACTAGGCCCACCCGGGACCTGATCACGCTGCTGCTCTACGACTACATCAACGTCTCCATGCGAACGGGAAAGCTCCCTTACTTCGGTGAGAGGGAGATAAGGCTCCTGATCAACCACATGATAGCCCTCGACTACGGCGAGACCGTTGACATATCCCCCGACATCAAGCTCACCTTCTACAACGCCGGGCACATACTGGGCTCTGCACTGGCCCACCTCAACGTGCTCAGCGCGAGGCACAACATCCTCTACACGGGTGACTTCAGGTACAGGGACACCAAGCTCCTGAGCAGGGCCCACACCAAGTTCCCGAGGGTCGAGACCGTCATAATGGAGACCACCTACTCCGGAGAGGGGGACGTCATGCCTCCACTTCAGGAGGCGGAGCGCCAACTGATCTCCATAATCGAGGAGACGGTCGCCAAGGGCGGCAAGGTGCTTATCCCTGCCCTGTCGGTCGGCAGGGCTCAAGAGGTCATGCTGAGCTTGGTGGACGCCTTCTCAAAGGGCGAACTCCCTGACATCCCCGTGTACATCGACGGCATGATCTACGACGCCACGGCAATCCACACGGCCTACCCCGACTACATGTCGGACTACATGAAGTCAAAGGTCTTCAAGGAGGATGTCGACCCCTTCACGGAGCCGCACATCACGCCGGTGAGCAGCAGGGAGGACAGGGAGGCGATCGTCGAGGGCGGTCCCGCGATAATCTTGGCCCCGTCCGGTATGCTCGCTGGAGGGCCGAGCGTCGAGTACCTATCCATGCTGGCCGACGACGAGAGAAACGCCGTGGTTCTGGTCAGCTATCAGCCCCCAGGCACCCTGGGAAGAGCCCTGAAGGAGGGGGCCAAGGAGATCACGGTCACGAGGAACGGCGCCCCGACCAGAACCCAGGTGAGAGCCTGCGTCTGCTCGGTGGAGGGGTTCTCTGCGCACGCCGACAGGGTCCAGCTGCTCAGCTGGATGGGTCGCGTCTCTCCGAGACCTAGGAGGTTCATCCTAGTGCACGGCGAGGAGAGGAAGATAGCGTCCTTCCGCCCGATAGCGGAGAGGACCTTCAGGGGCCAGGCAGCCGTGCTGGCTCCTAGGGTGTCCGAGAGGCTATCCCTGGCCTGATTCACTCCTCCTTAGGACTGCTCCAGACTGCCACGAAGCTCGGAACCACGAGAAGGGGCGGGTAGTCTTCCGTCTTAATGAGCACAACCTCGCCGCCCATCCGCTGGACCTTCTCCTTCAGCTGCTGCAGCGCTATTCGGAGTTCCTGACTGCTCTTATTGGCCAGCTCGTCGTACCGAACTATCACTATATTGTTGTCGCTGACCTCCCCGAGGATCAGGTCAATGTCCGTCATGCTCCTCAGGTCAACGGGCTTTATCGCCAGGGGCTTTTCTTCCATGGCCGGGTGGACTGGGGGGATGTCCTCCAGACCCTCGACATCTTCGTACTCTCCCTCCTCGTAGTACTCGTCATAGTACTCTTCTTCCTCATCTCCCCGCCTGCCGAAGATCTTCCTGAAGAAACCCAAAGCTCCACACCTTCCCGAGACGTCATTTTGCCGGGCCCACGCTATTTAAAGGATGTCGGGCGGAGGGCTTACGCGATCGCGCCAAAGTTTAATTCCCCGAGAGCGACTAGCACCTGGGCGCGGGCGCATGAGCAACGCCATGCAGTACCTCACCAGGAACATGAATGGAAACGTGCTGGTGTCCCTCAAGAACGGGTCTTGGGTTCGGGGCATACTCAGGGCCTTTGACAACCACCTCAACCTGATAGTCGACAACGCTGAGGAGATGTACCACGTGCAGACCTCTGAGGGGGTCCAGCTTAAGACTACCAGGCTTGGCAAGAGGATACTCATCCGAGGGGACACGGTGGTGGCCATCTCGACCCCCGGCGGTTCTGGGGGGAAGTAGCGCAGTCGGGCCGAGTGCTGAACTCGGGGGTGTCTGGCTATGGTGAAGGGGACTCCCTCCATGGGAAAGAGGTCCCGTGGTAAGACCCACATCCGCTGCAGAAGGTGCGGGAGGCATTCGTACAACGTGAGAAAGAAGTACTGCGCGGCCTGCGGATTTGGCAGGAGCAAGCGGATGAGAAGGTACTCCTGGCAGAACAAGATTCCCTACCGCAGGATCCGCGTCGTCTGAGCGTCTGAAGAGCCTCCGACGACCTGAGTGACCACGGGCGCGACGCTGGCCCCAGGTTATATACTGCTCGACAGCGGCTGGCGATGACCGACACGAGGGCGGTCGGCGTCGTCGGAACGGGGGGCGTGGGAAAGACAACGATCTCTTTTCTCTTGGCGCTTGCGCTTTCCTACGGATCTCGAAGGGAGCTCTCGAGGATTGCGGCCGTCGACGCAGACGTGACGGAGGCCATGCTGACTAAGATGCTTCTCGGTCGCTGGTCGGGGCCTGACTTGGTGGATCTCCTGCTCGACAGGGCAGACCTCGACTCCGTCTTGATCGCCCCCCGTGTCCTACTGTCGATTCCGGGAGAAAGGGTGTCACCTCCGGGGTTGAGACCCCTCTCGGTCATTCCGGGGGCGCATTCGAGGGTAGAGGAGGTAAGGTCGCTCGGCGCGGAGCGTCTCAGGGAGTCGCTAGGGAGAATCCGGGCGGCCTTGGAGGAGAGGGGTATCGAGCTGGCGCTCGTTGACTTCCCTCCCGGGGATCCCTCCCTCACGGAGTTTGCCCACGCGCTCTCCGAGTGGATAGACGCGGCCGTCGCAGTGGTCACCCCCTCGAGAAGGAGGGTTGTCGCCACGGCTTCGATGTGCCGGGCGCTGGAGGACAGGGGAGCACCGACGGTGACGGTGATCCTAAACAGGTTTCACAAGTCAGAGCCCTTCGACGAGACCGGGATGAGGTGGGAAGACCTGGTGGACACCTACTTCGGGAGGCGCCCCATAGTCTTGCCGGACGACCCCGAGCTGGCGAGGATTATGGCCCACGACGCCATCCCACTGGACAGGCTCCCCAGGCTGCGACCAGTCAGGGTCTTAGCTGAGCGCCTAGACACCATCTTGGAGCGAGTTGAGGCGATTCGCATAGAAAAGGCCCGCCCAGCTCCTGAGACGCCTGCGCCCAGCTTTGAGAGCGTAGAGTCGGAACTCAGGGAGATCTTCTCGTCCGAGCCCCACCCGGAGCTCCAGCCGACAAGATCGAGCGGCCTGCCTCCCATTCACCCGGTGTCCGCGGAGGCGCCTCAAGCTCACCGACAGGCTGGCACCGGCGGGGCCCCCGGCAAGGCACCCCAGGAGGCCCCAACCTCAGAGGGGCGGTCGGAGAGGTCGGGCATAGCGGCGAAGGTTCAGGGGAAGTTGAAGAGGCTACTGGGTGGGTCGTTTGAGGTCAGATATCCAGACGGGCGAGTCGTGAGGGTGAAGAAGTCGGTAATCAGGTCCGCCCTGGAGATGGCCGGGCTCGACAGGGTGGCGCTTGAGTCCTACATGAGGTCAGGCTCGGTGAACTTAGCCGAATTGAGAAGTGCAGAGCTGGGAGCGTGGAGATTCGCTCTCCTCGCGTCTGGTCTGGAGCCGATGGATGGGTGGTGATGCTTTTCGATGACCTCGAGTCCGTCTAGGACCCTGGTTGTCCTCGTGGGCGCCTACTCCTTGGTCGCCGTCGCCCTGCTCACCGGGGCCCTTGGGGGGGTGGCCGGGCCGCCGGAGTCGCGTGAGATCTTCAACTCGCCGCTGGAGGCCGCGCTGACCGGGGCTCTCGGTGGACTCGTTGGCTATCTCCTCTCCTTCTCCAGCGCAGGCGTGTTGGGCCTGGTTTATGCCTCAAGCCTGTCCGGAATGTCCCGCGGCTCTACCTTGATCGACCTCTTGGTGAGGGGGTCTCTTTTGGCTCCAGCCGTGTTTGGATTCTCTGACTTTGCCAGCGTGTGCCTTGCCTGGCGATACGGTTACGCCAAGTCCGCCAGGTCCGTGCTCAAGTTCACGGGATACGCCGTAGTGATGGGGGCCGCCGCGGCCCTGGCGCTGCCCCCGAGGTGCTCCACCGCCGCCTGGTGGGCCGTCCGGCTCGACTCTCTGGCGGCCGGAACGTCTGTCTTGGCGATCCCGGCGTGGGCCTACCTTCGGTCCGGAGAGAGGACAATGCGGGGGACCGGTCTCGCCCTCGCGACATCGGCGGCCGCTCTGCTTGTGTCTTCGACGTCGGGCGCGCTCGGGGCGCTCGCCGGTGCCTTCTCGGGAGCGATCCCTTGGCTCATCCCGCGCCGCCTGTTCTTCCGGAAGGTAGTCGAGATTCCCCCGCCGCCAGTTGGACCTAGGGTACAGCGGTCGGTGGCGGATGACATCGCGGAGGTGAGGCGCCTCATCCTGGAGAGGATGGCCGAGGGGGGTCTCTGATGTTTGCGCCGATTCTGGCGGCTCTCTCCCTGCTCCTCGCCGGAGCGCTGTCGCCCCCGGCCGCGGCCCCAGCCTGCCTAGTCGTCCTCATTGAGGCGTCGCTGGAGGCCCGCGGGTGGATTCGGGGGCGAAGAAGGAGAAAGTTACTCCTCAGAGTCTTAGAGCGGGCCAGAGAGCTTAAAGAAGCCGGACACCGCGAGAGGTCCAGAGAGCTGATCCTCTCCGCCATAAGGTACGAGCTGGCCGCTAGGCTGTCTCAGCCCCTCAACTCCGACTTGGCCGAGCTCTCACCCGCCCTGCCCAGGGCTTGGAGGGACCTGCTGTCTTCCGGGTCGGCGGACGACCTCCTCAGGGCGGCCGAGGTCCTTCTCTCCGGGGAGTCCCGGCCCCGCCTTTTATAGCCGCCGAGGCCGCCAGTCGGTGATCCCGTGGAGGAGGTACGCCGGCGTCTTCCCGGCTATCTGATCGAGTTTCTCGAGGATGAGAGGGGGGTCACTCAGACGGTCGAGCAGGCTCTCCTCATAGCCGCCACGATAGCCGCGTTCTTCGTCCTGGTCGTCAATCCTGTGGCGGGCGTCGTGGACCTGGTGTGGAACCTGCCAGAACTCGCCGACAAGAAGTTCCTCGACTTTGTGACCGAGCTGAGAGATCGATTGGGCGGCATCTTCCACTGGGGAGAGGGACAGGCTAACTTGACTGCGAACTCGACTGTTCCCTGAAGGGGGAGGGCCTTGCTGCTCGGGGAGGGCAGGGTTCGCGAGTTCGCGGCCGCCGTATCTCGGCTCGACTATGCGTGGGCGCGACTCCTAGCCGCCAGGCCCGCGAGGACCTACGACGAGCTGAGGGCCAGGTCGGCCCGCGGGGAGAGGGAGCCCAGGGGGATCATCGCAGCCGTTCCTCCGCCGCCTAACTGTCCGCCGGTTCCAGATGGGAGAATTCTGGAGGACTTAGGACCCGCCCTGCTCGTGCAGAACGGTCGGCGAGAAGGCGCGCTGGTTCCGAAGAGCTGGGTCCGCGGCGGCGACTCCGCGGCCTCCGCAGCAGCTGCGGCAGAACTCCTGCGGGGCAGGTACCCGCCCGACGTGCTGGAAGCGGGGCTTTGGAGGACGGTGTCCTACAGGTCGTCTCTGGCGGCCGGAATAGGGTTGGATCCGGACCTCGCCCTTGAGGCGGCCGTTAGATCGACGAAGCTGTGGCCGATCGCGATCCTCTTGATGGGCTCGGACGTGACTGAGGTCTACGGGAGCCTCGGATCGAGGGTGTACATCGATCACATCGAGGCGGGAAGGTTGGTCGTCGAGAACCTGATCCTCGACGAGACCGACTTTGAGAGAATAAGGAGCTTCGTCGAACTCCATCCACACGGCTCCATCGGTCCCCACAACCCTCTCGCAAAGGTCGACCTGGAGCTGCCCGGAGGCAGGGTGAGGCTCACGGTGGACGTGCCCCCAGCCTCCACCCCTGGGTTTGACGCAAGGAACCTGTCCGCGATGTCTCGCCTCCCACTCCCAAGGCTCATATCCCTTGGGACCATCTCGGAGACTCAGGCCGCGCACGTGCTTGAGGCGCTGTCCGGGGGCACGCCCGTCCTGGTCGCGGGTCCGACTGGGTCGGGCAAGACGACGCTATGCAACGCCCTGCTGGTGGCCCTAGGGAGGGGGGTCAGGGTGCTCACGGTGGAGGAGGTCAGGGAGGTGGAGGACCTCGGTGAGTATGGAATGCTCCACCACGCCTACGCAATTCCCGGGGCCCGAACCTCGGCGGTCATGGCCCTGCTCCACAGGAACCCAGACGTCGTCTTCTTGGGGGAGATATTGAGTTCAGAGCACGCCAGGGCGTTTGAGTTCGCCGTCGACTCTGGCTTCAGAGTGCTGGCCACCACGCACGCCTCGGACCGGCGGGGGCTCATGCGGAAGTGGTCCTCTTGGGGGCTCTCCCAGGCCCTCGAGGGCGCGCTGATCGTGTTCATGAGAGACAAGAGGGTGGAGCGCGTCGGCACGGTGATGGGAGGCGCCTGGGAGGAGGTCGACCCCGAGCCGAGCGGCGCCTGGTTTGACCTCGTCCGATCGCTCAGGGGCATGCGGACGAACTTCGAGGTCGCGGCCGCCGTTGGCAGGGTGATTCCGGCTTGAGCGTCGCCAGCCTGTTTGGAGGAAGAAGTTCCCGCGACAGGCTGCGGGCCGTCTACGCGCTCTGCGCCGCCCTGCCAGCCGGCGCGCCCGGCGCCCTGAGGGTTGCCGCCGAGGTGGCGCCTGAGGAGGTCGCGCGGGCCTTCAGGAGCGCCCTGGCTGAGGCGGCCGTCGAGGGCACGCCCATCGAAGCGGCGCTCGAGAGGTCGCTCTCAACTGTAGACTGGGCCCCTCTGAGGGAGACGGTCACCGCGCTTGTCAGGGGAGGAAACCCGGGGGTCTCTCTCGACATTCTCAGGCGCTACGTTGAGTCTGAGATCGAGGCCGAGTCTCGGGAGATATCGCTCAGGTTGGGGATCCGGACGACGGCCGCCTTCTCCGCCATCACCGTGGTGGCGGCCTCGGTGGTCACGGGCTCCGCGCCGCCCGGCCTCATCGCCCCGGCGGCCGCCGCGATCTCCCTGTTCCTCCTGGCGGCGTCGGTGAGGAGGTGGATCCGACTGTGGAGGGCCCGAGCCTGATGGACTGGCTGGCCTCCCTCCTTGAGGCTGGCATGCCTCCCCTGGCCGCCATTGAGTCTCTTGCGCGCTCTCAAAGTGAGCTGCAAGGGGCGGCGGCCAGGGCGAAGGTCGAGGGAGACGTTCTGACCTCCCTCTCGCTTGCCGCCGAGGCCTTCGGCGACGACGCCCCCCTGGTGAGGGCCTTGGTCCCCGGCCTGAGTCCGGACGGGGCGGCCATGATCCTGCGCCACGCCGCCTCGGCGTCCCGCGCCATCGGGCAGCTCATGGAGGAGAGGAAGTCGGTGCTGAGGTGGCACAGGCGGGTGTGCAGGACCCTCGCGGCTTCCGTAGCCGCCTCGACGGCAGTCTTGGGCAAGGTGACCGATCTGCTGGCTCAGATGTCCCTGGGCCATGGCGTCCAGGGAACCGGTGCCCTAGGTCCCATGGTGGCCATTGGGCTGGGGTTCTCAGCGCTCCTCCTGTCCGAGACCGGGGACAGCCCCGCCTGGATGGCCCTGCCTGCCGCCTCGGCGGCGCTGTCAATAGCTCTGCTGGAGGCGATGGGGGTTTGACCACGCTCAGCCTCGCCACATCGGTGCTTCTCATCTCGGAGGTGTGGATTGCGGCCTGCGTAGACTCCCGCTCCGGGAGGGTTCCGAACAGCCTCAACGCCGCCTTTCTGACCTTGAACCTGGCTGTGGCTGGCTCTCTGGGGTGGTGGAGGCCGGCCCTGGTCTGGTCTGCCCTGTCCGTCCCGGCCGCGCTGGTCCTGCACAGGCTAGGCCTGGGAGGCGGAGACCTGAAGCTCGTCCTGTCTACGTGCCTCCTGGGCGGGCCGATCCCCTGGGTGGCCCTCGCCGCCGCGTGCGTCGCCGGGTACCTCAGCGGCGGCAGGTTCTCCGCGCTCGACCTGGCGGCCTTCGCGACGGTCTTCGCGATTCCGACACTCCTCTAGCAGGCTGGCAGTCTCCTTCCACCGGCTCTTCCCGAGCCCCAGCCTCCGGAGCAGATCCTTGAAGGGAATCCGAGCCCCTCCCCTCAACCTCGTGGGGAACCCGACCTGTTCCATTGCCAGAAGGACCGCGACCGCCGCGAGGTGCCGGGGGTTCCTCCCCGCCAGGGCCCCACCCACCCCCTCGACCCCGCGCAGCATGGCGATTGCCCTGATCCTGATCACCTCCTACATTCACCCCATGTCCAGACCTGACCTGACCAGCCCCCTGATTATCGCCCCGACGTAGTACTCCGGAGAGACCCTGTAAGAGACGCCTACAAGCGATTTTACTGCCTCCATGCCCTTCAAGACGTCGCTTGGCCTGACCTTCCTGGCCCGGGTGAGGGAGAGCGCTTCCAGCACCTCCGAGATCGTAAGGGGATACCCCAGCCTCCTACCCGCGGCCAGGAGACACGCGGCGGCTAGGGAGGCGGACGCCCGCCCTCCCGTCTTGGAGAGGTAGATCCACAAGAGCCCCTCGGCGGCCGAGCGCACCGAATCGGGCACCTCAAGGGCCTCGGCCAGGTCTTGGATAACCCTCAGCCGGGAACTCTTCGCTGGGACTCCCAGCCACCAGCCCTCAAGCCGCGAGATCCTGCCCCACATCCTCCCACACGTCGGACACACTAGGCAGCCGTCCTCAACGATGAGGCGCGATCCGTCAACCGGGCACCTGGACGCGTCCTCCTGGACCACCATGCGCCGCAGCTGGGGCCGATGCAGGTTTCCCCCGCCCACCTGACGAAAGTATCCCGCTCGCGGGCGTTCAGGGGGCTCCCAATATTCTCGGAGCCGAGGCCAGCGCGATATCCGCAACCAGTAGGTAGAGCATCACCCGCCTGATCTCCCGCGCCAGTTCCAAGTGGTCCTCAAGGAGCCAGGAGAGGACGAGCAGCAGGGCTATCGGCGGCGCGGCCTCCCGGGCCAGGGCAGACGCCCTCAGCAGGCCATCTCTCACAGCCTCCCAGAGTCCCCAGAGCATTTCTCCGAGCTCTCTCTCGAACGGGTTCACGTGGCCTCCCTCCGCAGAAGCCCGCGAGTGACGACCGTGATCGCGCCCTCCGAGTAGCACCCCCACCCGGTCCTCTCTTCCTTCCACCAGTAGCGTACCTCGGGGTCCTCCACCCAGACGCGTATTAGGAGGGTGGCACGGTGCGTCGCCTCGACCCACTCGCCCCTCCTATCCAGATCGAGTTCTGTTCCGTTGAGAACGACGTCGAACGAGATGCTCAGTCCCCGCTTGGAATACTTGAGCCTCAGCTCTCTCTCTAGCGCCCTCACCTCACCGATTACCTGCCGCATCGCGCCGTCGGAGGCCTCGAGGAGTTCGGCGGAGGAGTTGACGACTCCTACAAAGAATACCGCGCGGCCGGCTATCTCGCCGATGCCCGCCGCGGCCTCCCGGTGTGCCTCAATCACCGAGTAGTACCTCAGGGGGTGGACCACCGTGAAGGTGTAGTTCCTGACCGCCGACGTCTCGGCCAGCCCCCTCCTAACCACCGTCGAGACGTTGAGCGCGCCTCGGACCCTTATCATCCCTGCGTCGCCTCCGCCGAGGAAGAGGGAATTGAGATCCTCGTCCACCCCGCCTGGGCCGGGGTTCCTCCTGAGTTCCACCTCAGCCGAGGCCTTGAGCTCCGAGGCAGTCTCCACGAGCGCCGCCCGGGAGATCATCTCCTCCCAGTCCTCCAGATCTATCTGCGGAGGTTCGATGTCCTCGAGGCTCTTCCCGTTGGTCTCAACCATCCACCTGTCGATCGCGCAGCGGACGTAGATCAGGAGCCGAGGAAGGGCGGCCTCGGCCTCCATCCACGCCACCGCCTGCGAGAGCCCGGCGTCGATCGCGGGGGGGTCTAGCTCACTCGCCCTGTGCCCCCCCAGCGCCGAGAGGGCGATCACCAGCACCGCGGCGAGCCCGAGGAGGTCCCTCACCCTCTCCCCACCTCGACGGTGTGGTTCAGCCCCCCTGGGAGCGGGATCACCACCCTCGCCGACAGCGGGCAGGAGAGGTTCAGCCTGCCGTCCACCTCTGTCACGCTCTCCCAGACAAGCCTCGCCCCCTCCTCGCTCAGCGCGTCGACGAGCCCTCCGGCTTGCGAATCCCTGCAGGCGACCACCCACCCGGTGCTGCGGTATCCCAGGAGGGAGTAGCCGGCCAGCGCGACCACCATAAGCGCGCCCACCGCCAGCCACAGAACCCTCACGGTATCACCTCCAGCGGTAGTGGGCTCGGCGGCTGCACAGCGGCCAGCGCAGCCGCGACGAGCGCGGCGATCACCAAGGCGAGCCAGAGTAGGTCCCCGATCGCGTCAGCCGCCTCCTCTGACAACCCGCCCACCGCCCTCCCTCAGGCCCCCCGCTCCTGACGGAACTTGGACCTCGCCCCCCCACGGGTACCTAACCACCGTGGTGACGCGGAGGGACTCGGCCCTCTCTCCCAGCCTCGCGATGTCCTCCCTGAGCCTGGCGCTTGAGGCCCGTTCTCCCAGGCCGCGTAGGAGGGCGCCCATGGCCAGGGCGCTCAGCAGGAGGGAGGCGTTCAGGGCGATGCCGAGCGACTCCCTGAGCACCCTCCTCACTACCCCCTCACCTCCAGCAGTACGGCCCCCTCGTCCCAGGCCGCCCCGACCCAGACCAACCCCCTGACCACGCAGACCTCGTTCTCAGGGTGCCAGGGGTAAGTCTGTCCGCTCAGGAGCCTCACCTCCACCGGAAACTCGACCGTGAACTCGGAGAGGCTCTCGTTGTCCCAGACGATGACCTGACCACCCCTGGCCTCGACCACGAGTTCCACCGGAATGAACACCCGGGTCCTGCAGGCCCCCCCTCCAATGACGGCCGACACGCAGTTGCTCACGGCCCCGCCGAGGGTCCACTCGCTCGACGCCGTCAGCCGCCGGTCTATCCTCCCCGCGGCCTCTCGCATGGGGCCCGAGGCTAGGGCCAGCATGGCAGCCGCTGAGACGAGCCCGATCATGGCGTAGGCGAGCGTCTCGTTCATTTACTCTCCACCCCCAGTAGCCTGGCCAGCTCACGCGCCTCCCTCTCGCTCGCCGTCAGCAGTCCAACCATAAGGCCCGCCAGCGCCTCGGCCGCCTCGCTGGCCGCAGGATTGACGATCCTGATCTCGGCAATGACCTCCCGGAGGTGCCTCCTGGCCCTCTCCCTGCTGGCGTCGAGGCTCGGCCTGCGCCGAAGCGGGAGGGAGATCAGCCTACCGAGGTTCCGCATCGCTGCGAGGAGTTCAGCGAAATAAAAGGCGGGGCCGGGCGGGTCGGGGGGGGTTATATCCTGCGCGGAGGCGCCGGCCTGATGAGGACGCGCCCTTGGCTCTTCGAGGAGTACCCCGAGCTAGAGGGGAGGGCCCCTTGGACGAGCCTGGGCGACTTTCCCACCCCACTGCACAGGCTTGAGGGCCTGTGCAGGTCTGAGGGGATCTGTGAGGTCTGGATTAAGAGAGACGACCGCTCTTCAAGTCACTACGGGGGGAACAAGGTCCGAAAGCTGGAGTTCACCCTCGCCGACGCGAAGAGACGGGGGAAGAGGTACGTTCTAACATTCGGCGGCCTTGGGTCGAACCACTGCCTCGCCACGACCGTACACTCCCACAGGCTCGGTCTCAAGTCAATACTAGTCCTCCACCCACAGCCGATCACCCCCCACGTAAGGAGGAACCTCCTCCTAGACGTGAAGTTCGGCGCCGAGGTGCACCTGGCTAGGAACCCGCTGGAAAGGGCGCTGACCGTGGCGTGGATCAAGCTCACCAGACGCGGGGTCTACACGCTGCCGCTCGGCGGCTCCTCGCCCTTGGGGGTTCTGGGCTTCGTCGACGCCGGGCTGGAGCTGGCTCGCCAGGTGGAGTCCGGAGAGCTGCCTGAGCCTAGGGAGATCTACCTCGCGCTCGGAACCGGTGGGACGCTGGCCGGCCTGCTGGTGGGGCTGAGGCTCGCAGGGCTCAACTCGAGGCTGATCGGGGTCAGGGTCACGCCCGAGAGGATCGGCAACGCGAGAAAGGTGGCGGACCTGGCCAACAGGGTGATCAACTTCCTCAGGTCCAAGTCAGATTCCGTGCCCGACCTGAGGTTCTACCCCTCCGACTTGGAGGTGGTCCACTACTTCTATGGACCTGGATACGGCGCCCCCACGCCGGAGGCTGTCGAGGCTAGGGAGCTCCTGCTCGAGACCGACGGCGTGGAGCTGGACCTCACGTACACCGCGAAGGCCTTCGCGGCCCTCCTCGCCAGGGCTAGGTCGGGGGCCGAGGGTCCACTCCTCTTCTGGAACACCTTCAACTCGGTGGACCTCACTCCCCACCTCCAGGGAATCAGCGAGGACGACCTCCCGCCTCGCGTCAGGGAGTTCCTCAGGAGGGAGGTCGGGCCAAGCTTATAGGCCCGCCCCGACTGAATGCTTGGGATGCGCGTTAGGGACGCGCTGTTGCTGCTGGTGGCCCTGGCTCTCGCGGTCCTCTTGTGGAGGATAGTCTGGCTCCTAGTGAGGATCATCCTGATAGCTCTCTTGGCGCTGGTGATCTACTGGGTCCTCAAGAGGGCGCTCAAGTGGTAGCTGCAGGGTCGAGGCCGGTTCCCACGTGAAACGGAGGGGGCCGCGGGGATTAGATCACCTCTCCGAGCCTCTGGGCCCTGGCCACGTCCGCCGCCGTCTTGGACGCCAGTATCTTGGCCGCGAGCGGAGCCAGCAGAACGGTGAAGAGGGCGAAGAGGACCGCCGTCGAGTAGACGCTAACGTCCACCAAGCCGAGCCTCAGCGCCGCCTCCGAGGCCGCGATGACCAGGCTCAGCTTCGCCCACATCAGCGTCCCCATGGTGAGGGAGACCTCTTTGCCGTGCCCGCGTAGCCTGGCGGGTACGTACACCCCAACGAGCTTTCCGACGTAGCTAAGCGCCAGAAAGGCAGGCAGGAGCCACAGCTCCCCGGCGGCAGCCACCTCCGGAAGGTTCACCTTTGCCCCGGCTAAGAGGAAGAACGCCGGGAGGAAGAGAGAGTAGCCGAAGGATATCAGGCTCTCTCCCAGCCTCTCGTAGCCCTCCGTGAGCACTGACACGAGCACCCCAGCGAAGAAGGAGCCCACGACCGCGTGGACGCCTATGAGCTCCGCCGCCGCGGCGAGCACTATCATGAGCACCATGCTCATCCGGGTGGTGAAGTGGTACCTCCTCTCCAGCTCAATCATCCTGCTGGCGAGCCTGCCGTAGGCTTGGAGGGCTCGGTAGAACGGGAGGAGCAGGATGCCGGCCGCCGCTATCAGGGCCAGGGTCTGGATGTTTGCGCCCCTCCTCTCTATCATGAAGGCGAGCATGAACATGCTGAGCATGTCTGAGACGGCAGTCGCCCCTATCAGCAGCTTGTGGAACGGGACCTCACCCGACCGTCCGGCTAGCCCCTGAAAGAGGTGCTCCATCTCCTTGGCGGCGGGCAGGACCACGCCGACGGAGGTCGTAGAGAATATGACGCCGGTCAGCTCGGGCGAGAACCCCACCGCCCAGCCGAAGGAGTATCCCATGGCGAGGGGCACTAGCGTCGATAGCACGCCTATTACCATCGAGTCGAACGCGTTCTGTCGGAGGAACTTGGCCTCGACCTCAAGTCCCGCCATGAACAGGAGGTAGATCAGCCCGAAGTCGAATAGAAAGGTGGTCCATGGGCCCTCTACGCTGACGAGGCCCAGCACAGACTGCCCGAAGATGATCCCGAGCGCGATCTCCAGGACCACGCAGGGTACCTCGGTTACCTTCGAGATCAGCGGAGCTATAAGAGCCAGCAGACCGACCAAGGCAAGCGTTAGAAGCTCCAATTCTACCGGATGATGCCCACGCTGGATTGCCAATAAAAGCCGATGTCCGTCGGCCCCCTGGGTTGAGGCGATCAGGTCTCGGCCCAGACCTCAATGACCCGAAAGCGGCTATGGGGTCTCCAAAAGGATTTTTGTGAGGTAAGCGATTGCCGCAGGATGTCGAGCGGGAACCCGAGACTCCTCGTCCTCGGAACCTGATTCGCCGGCCTGGGCGTTCTAAGGTGGCTGATACATAGAGACCTCCTGGACAGGCTGGAAGTGATCTTCGTATCGGCCTCCGGCTCCTTTGAGTACCTGCCATCCGCTCCGGAGCTTGTATCCGACAAGGTGAACCCAGAGGAGATACGGCGGGACGTCTCTCCTGCCCTAAAGTCCCACGGCGCGGACCTGATAAGGGCGAGGGTGGCAGAGCTCCGGCTGGAGGAGAAGAAGGTTACGCTGGATACGGGTGAGATTCTGGACTACGACTACCTGGCGGTCGGCATAGGGGCAAGGCCTTGGATGCCGCCGGGCGGACTCCCCAGCTCAGCTACCACCACTTACAGGGTGGACGACACGATGAGATTCCGCCAGCTCCTGAGCAAAGCCTCGGGAGGGACGGTATTGGTAGTGGGCGCCGGCCTGACGGGTGTCGAAGTGGCGGGAGAGGTCGTGGACCTGAGCGAGAGGCTTGGCGCCGGCTTCAGGGTCACGATAGTGGAGAAGCTAGAGAGGGCCGCCCCCTGCATGGGGAACGCGAGGGCGGGAGAGCTGGCCAAGTTCTTCTTGGAGTCTAGGGGCGTTGGGTTCATCCTCGGAAAGGGCGTGGAGAGGGTGGAGGAGGGTAAAGCAATCCTCGAGGGTGGAGAGGAGTTGGAGTTCGAGGCCGCAGCCTGGACCGCCGGTGTCGTGCCGCCCGAGCCGGTCGAGCGCCTGCCGAGGAAGTACAAGAGGGGCCGATTCATGGCCGTGGATGAGCACATGAGGGTTATCGGGGCCCAGGGCGCCTATGCGGCCGGGGACTGCGTGCACCTCGAGGTGGGTGGGAAGTGGGCCGCCAAGATGGCTGAGGAGGCCATGTTTCAGGGGGAGACTATAGCAGAGAACATCTGGAGGGATCTGAAGGGTCTGCCACCCAGGATCCATAAGATAAGGTTCTCAGTTCAGTCTCCCAGGTGCCTCGTCTCGCTGGGAGCTGGCCGGGCCGTCCTGGCCTACGGGAAGAGAATTGCCCTTCTGGGCCGCTTCCCGTACGTGGTCAAGAAGAGGATCGAGAGGAAGTTCATGGCAGAGCTGGACGAGCTCCTCGGCCACTGATCTGAGTCACCAGCGCAGGACAGGCCGAGTTGATCTGGTCGGCGGTCCAGTGGATCGCGAGAGCGTTAAATTCAACGCCCCGTCGGGAGGCCGGTGTCCGGCAGACCCTCCAAGGAGGAGTACTTTCTCCGCATAGCCGAGGTTGTGTTAGAGAGGTCCACGTGCCTCCTCCGCAAATATGGGGCCGTGATCGTGGTCGGGGACACGATAGTCTCCACGGGCTACAACGGCCCGGCCAGGGGAATGAAGCACTGCGACGAGTTTGGATTTTGCCTGAAGGAATTGGCCAACATGCCCAAGGGGACCGGATACGACTTCTGCCCGGCCGTACATGCCGAGGAGAACGCCATAATCAATGCGGCCAGGAGCGGGGTGAGCTTGGTAGGCGGGACCCTCTACATCGCTGGTAGGGATGCCAGGACCGGCGAACTCACGGAGGCCATGCCCTGCGAGAGGTGTAGGAGGGCCATAATCAACGCCGGGATAACGTCGGTGGTCATCAGGACCTCCGACGGCGAACTGAGGAGGGTAGATCCTAGGTCGTGGGTGGCCGAGGAGGAGAGGAGGTATCTGGAGAAGGCCAGGATGTTGAGGGAGTCTCAAAGCTGAGAGAAGCCAGGTGGGCGCTCGGACGTTGCCCGCTACTGGCCCAGTGACTTGAGTATCCCTCTCACCACATCCTCCTCGAGCATTCCAACCCTTGGGAGCCTCCTGAGGACCTCTACCCACCTACCCTCGGCCTTGAACACCCTCTCGAATATTGGTAGGGACTCCTTGATCCTCCCAGAGCTGGCAAGGGTCACGGCCCGCCAGAACGGCAGCTCCACAATCTCTGGGGCCAGCGCGGCCGCCTTCTCGTACTCGCCAAGGGCCTCCTCGACCTTCCCCTCAGCCATGAGCTCGTCGCCCCTGTTGGAGTGAGCGTAGGCCTCGTGAAGCCTGAGGAGCCTCCTGAGCTCTTCCAGAGGCTTCGGATGGTCTTCGACCCTCAGGTCGACGAGCACCTCACCCCACGGCCTCCCGCTCAGCCTGCCCGACACTACGAGGATGGCGGCCGACTGCATTCCCCTGATGTCTCCTCCCGCCTTCTCGGCCGCCTCCAGAGCCGCCAGGAGCCTGTGGGCCAGGTTTCCCTCCGCAGACTCGTACGCATCCGCCATGGATGGCCAGACATCAGACGTGCTCATGAGGTTGGCCTGGGCGCTGAAGCCATCTCCGACGACGTGCCCGGCCTCGGGTATGCACAGCTCCCCGGTGTGAACCGCCACCCGACCTGAGGAGTCTACGAACGCCACCTGCCTGTACTCTCTCTTGGGATCCACCTCCAGCAGAGCCCTGAGTGCCTCGTCCGCGCTTTTCCCGGCCCTCATCAGGGCGAGCCCCAGTGGGCCGTACGAGGGCTCCGCGAACGACTGGGTTACTACCGCGCCAACGCCCGCCTCGGCCCAGGGGACCACGCTTCCCACCGAGAACCAGTGGGACTGGACGGCCACCCCCAGCTGGCCAGTCTCGGGATCGCGGGCCACTATCGAGTACGTAGCCACTGGCCGCATTCCGACCGTGGGCGGGAGAGATCTCCTAAAATGGTGCTGCGGGGTGAGGGCACCTCAGCCGCAGACTTCGCCCCCGAACTCAAGCGGGCGCGGCGTAAGATGAGGCACCCAGGCGATCTCAAGCTGCCTCCTTTCATGGGGAGGTTTTTCCGTGCCCAAAGATTCTCGGCAATAGATTTATCCCCCTGGCCTGGGGCTGGGGCGTGTCGAGGTTAGCGTTCGGTCCGGTCCCATCCAGGAGGTTGGGCAGATCCCTGGGGGTCAATAACATCCCACCCAAGCACTGCACCTACTCCTGCGTGTATTGCCAGCTGGGCAAGACGCCTCACCTGGAGGCGAGGAGGAGGGAGTTCTACGATCCGGTCCTCATCGCAGAATCGGTAGCAAGGGCCCTCGACTCGCTGGAGGGGGGAGTGGACTACGTGACGTTCGTCCCTGACGGCGAGCCCACCCTCGACGAGAACCTCGGGAGGGCCATCAGGCTGATCAAGGCCCGGATGGACGTCAGGGTCGCGGTGATAACCAACGCCTCCCTTATGCACCTGCCAGAGGTCAGGTCGGACCTCTCCGAGGCCGATCTGGTGTCCGCTAAGGTCGATGCCGTCTCAGAGAGGGTCTGGAAGCTGATCAATCGGCCGCATCCTGACATCCCCCACCTTGAGAGGCTAGTGGGGCTGAGGGCATTCGCAGGAGAGTATTCAGGCCGCCTCATAACAGAGACCATGCTGGTGAGGGGCGTGAACGACTCGCTGGAGGAGCTGAAAGCTATTGCAGAGTATTTGGCCTCACTAGATCCAGCAAGGGCGTACGTATCCATACCCACGAGGCCCCCTGCTGAGCGCTTCGTCAGGCCGCCGAGCGAGGAGACCCTGACGGCGGCCCACGAGATCTTCGCCGACGTATTGGGGCCTGACAGAGTTGAGCTCCTCACGGGGCACGAGGGGCCCGACTTCGCCTCCCTGGGAGACCCGATAGAGTCGCTCCTCGCGATAACCTCGGTCCACCCCATGAGGATCGAGTACGCCAGGGCCGTGCTGGAGAGGGGTGGGCTCGACCCCGATGAGACCCTCCGTGAGCTGCTGGCCAGGGGCGAGGTGAGGGTGGTGGAGTATAGAGGCGAGAGCTTCGTGCTGAGGACCTTGGGCAACTCCGAGGAGAGGATCGTGGAACCGTGAGCCCTCTCCCCAGGTCTAACCGTCGGGCGAGACCGATGTCCCCTCCGCCCCGAGGGCCGCCCTCCGCGTGCGGCGACGGCGCCCTCTAGTTTAAATACTCGGGCTGTGAAGAGGCTCGGGAGGGCAACTCCGCCGAAAGGCGGAAGCGGTCTCACCTCGGGCAACTGAGGAATGGGGTCGCTCTCCCACCCTCAAGGGGTCTCATTCCAATGTACTCTGCGCCTGAACAGGCTTTGCGGCCCTTCCAAGCTTAACGGGACCGCATCAGGCGCCGAGACCCCTCGACCATCGCATTCAGAAGTACAGGTCCAGAGAGAGGTGAGAGAGGGCCCCGAGGACCGCGCCTACGGTTGCGCAGAACTCCGGGGTCAGGGGACCGCCGGGCCAAGAGGAGGCCCAGATCGCCTGGACCTCCTCCAGAGGGGACGTCAACAGGAGGTGGAGGCCGCTCAAGTCGAGCGGCCCCGACACCTCGCCTTCTAGCGCCCAG
>JAOZFH010000014.1 GCA_027491415.1 Thermoproteota archaeon
GGCCCCTCTCGGCCTCGTAGAGGATGGTGTCCGCGCCGGCCCTCAGGAGGACGGTCACGGCCTTGGGGTTCTTGCAGTCCTCAACGAACACCATGCGATCCTCACCGATCTTCCTCTCCTCCACAAGTCCCGCGTAGCCCAGCTCGGCCTCGGTGAGATCCTCAAGGTTGTTGACTATCTTCCCGCCGGTGGCTCTCTCGAGCCTCTTCATGTCCTTCTCGCTGACCCTGCGGACGGCCATTATTCCCTTCTGGGCAAGGAAGTGCTGGGCCACCTCGTCGATGCCCTTCTGGCAGAAGACCACGTTGGCACCGGTAGCGGCGATCTTCTCCACCTTCTCCCTGAGGATCTGGGTCTCTTGGTCTATGAAGGCCCTCAACTCCTCTGGGCTGGATATCTGGATCTCAACATCGATCTCGGGCTTCTTGACCTCGAGGGACAGGTTCAGGAGGGCAATCTTGGCGTCCCTGATGAGCTTCGGCATGTCCCTGTGGACGACCTCCTTGTCGAGCACGACCCCCCTGATGAACTGGGTCTCGTCGAGGCTCTCTCCCTTCTTCTTCATGATCTTCACGTTGTCCACGTCTACGACCCTCTTTCCGCCCTGCACCTCCTCAACGGCCTTGACGGCCTCGACAACGACCTCGGCCAGCTTCTTCCTCGCGCCCCTAACCAGCTTGCTGCTCATAGAGGTCTCGGCAACCTTCTTGAGGAGTTCCAAGTCGTCGGGATCCACCTCTATGGCGATCTTGTCCAGTTCGCCCTCGACGAACCTCAGGGCTCTCTCATAGCCGTCTATGATGATTGTCGGGTGGATATCCTTGTTGAGAAGGTTCTCCGCCTCGGCCAATAGCTCCCCAGCCAGGACGACCGCGGTAGTGGTGCCGTCCCCCACCTCCTTGTCCTGAGCCTTGGCGAGGTTGACCATGATCTTGGCGGCCGGGTGCGCGACCTCCATCTCCTCCAAGATCGTGGCGCCATCGTTGCTGATGGTGATGTCGCCCAGCGAGTCCACTATCATCTTGTCCATTCCCTTGGGGCCGAGGGTGGTCTTGATGGCGTCAGAGATGGCCCGAGCCGCCATTATATTGATCCTCCTCGCCTCTTCTCCTCTGGTCCGGGTGGTACCCTCCTTCAGTATGAGGACGGGTCTTCCGCCTATGGTCGCAAGAGCCAATCCGTTCACCCCCCCAGGTTCCTATTGAATCGGGACCTTCGGCTGCGGTCCCCTGATCCGTCGAAAGCGACCCGTTCCGCTATTTAAAATATTGCCAGCTAGATAGGGAGCGGGGTGAGCGTCCAAAATGCCCAAAGTTGGCATTATAGGCGGCAGCGGATTTTACGAGCTTCTAGAGGACCCTGAGAGGCTGATAGTCGACACGCCCTTCGGTCAGGTGAAGGTCGCGGTCGGCAAGATGGGGGGGAGTGAGGTCGCGTTCATACCGAGGCACGGTGAGAGGCACGAGGTGCCCCCCTTCATGGTCAACTACAGGGCGAACATACTCGCCCTCCGCACCCTGGGGGTCGTCAGGATACTCGCCACCAACGCCGTGGGCTCCCTCTATCCCGCCTATGGCCCGGGCACGATACTTATACCCGACGACCTCATCGACTTCACCAAGAATCGGCCGACGACCTTCTACGACGGGAAGACAAGAATCCGCATCGGAGACAGGGTAGTCGGCGGCGTCGTCCACGTGTCGATGACCCCGCACACCTACTGCCCGGAGCTGAGGGGCGCCCTCCTGGAGGCCGGAAGGGAGCTGGGGCTTGATTCGGTCGATGGGGGCGTGTACGTATGCGCCGAGGGCAATAGGTTCGAGACGCCCGCCGAGATACGGGCCTTCAGGATGCTGGGCGGCACGGTTGTTGGGATGACCGGGTGCCCCGAGGCCATTCTGGCGAGGGAGGTGGCCGCCTGCTACGCCACGGTGACCGTGGTGACCAACTACGCCGCCGGAGTATCCGGCCCGGCCAAGCTCACCCACGACGAGGTCAAGGAGGTCTTCGCCCGCAGAATAGAGGACGTGAAGTCCATGCTCAGGATCGCCGTGGAGAGAATACCCCAAGAGAGGTCCTGCGCCTGTAAGGACGCTCTTGAGGGGGCGGTGGTGGAGCCTTGAGGCTCACTGCCACCAGAATCAACCTCACATGGGGGGCAAAGGTGGAGGCCCTCCCCAAGATCGAGGACCTGAACGTGGAGGGGAAGAAGGTCTTCGTCAGGGTGGACATGAACGTCCCGGTGGAGAGGGGGGACGGCCCGGAGCCCGTGATCATGGACGCCACGAAGATCGAGCAGGCTGCCGCAACCCTCCGCGAGCTGCTCGATAACGGAGCCGCGGTCGTCGTCGGCACCCACCAGGGGAGGCCTGGGAGCCCAGACTTCATTAGCACGGAAGCCCACGCCAAGATTCTGAGTCAGATCCTCGGGATGGATGTGCAGTGGACCGACTCCGTCGTTGGAAGCGCCGCGAGGGAGAAGATCCGAGGCCTCAGGCCGGGGGAGCTGCTCATGCTGGAGAACCTCAGGTTCCACTCGGAGGAGAACCTCGAGGACGAACCTGAGAAGCTCGTGAGGACGCACATGGCAAGGAGGCTGGCCCCGCTCTTCGACGCATACGTTGACGACGCATTCCAGGCGGCGCACCGCTCTCAGCCCTCTCTGGTCGCTTTCCCGCTCTTGCTCCCCTCAGCCGCAGGCAGGCTCCTCGTAACGATGCTCAGAGAGCTGGCGGAGATTCACAAGGTCCAAGGAAGGAGGGTCTTCGCTCTTGGGGGAGCGAAGCTCGAGGACAAGATAAGGGTGCTTGACGCGTCTCTCAGGGGCGGGCTGGTAGACCTAGTAATCACGGGTGGTCTGCTGGGCGTCTTGATGGCCGAGGCGGCCGGCAACAAGATACCGAGCACCGCCGCAACGTACAAGAGGAGGGAGATCCTCTTGCCCGCGGCCAAGAGGCTACTGACCGAGTTCCAGGAGAAGATACTCTACCCAGTGGACTTCGTCGTCTGGGATCCGGACACGGACGAGATCTCTCACGCCCCCGTTTACAACGTGCCAGAGGGCAAGGTCATCGTGGACGTGGGACCGGGCACGACCGGAATCTACGCCGACGCATTGGCCGACTCAGACATAGTGGTGGCGAACGGGCCGTTCGGCATGTTCGAGGATCCCAGATTTAGGAAGGGGACCCTGGATTTCGTCAGATCCTGCTCGAGGGCAAAGAAGGAGGTGGTGTTCTGCGGAGGTCACCTCAGCTTGGCCGCAAAGTTGGCCGGCCTGGAGGAGGGCAGGATTTACACGGCGGGGGGCGCCATTCTCTACGCCCTCTCGGGCCTACCCCTGCCAGCAGTCGACGTGTTACTGAGGAGGTGAGGTCCGTATGATAAGGGTGGGCGTGGTGGGCTACGGGACTATAGGCTCGAGGGTCGCGGATGCCGTCAGGTCCCAGTCAGACATGAAGCTGGTCGGGGTGGTCAAGCCCACGCCAGACTACAGGGCGGAGATCGCGGTCAGCCTGAGGGGGGTAAGGTTCTTCGCGCCCTCGGAGGGCGGCCTACGGGCGTGGCGAGAGAGGGGGCTGCCGATTCATGGAACGCTCGACGATCTCCTGCGTGAGGTGGATGTCGTCGTGGACACGACCCCCGGGGGCAAGGGCCGGGGTATGCGGGACACGTACGAGTCCACTGGTGTCAAGGCCATCTTCCAGGGGGGCGAGCCGCCGGATGTGGCTGAGGTAAGCTTCGTCGCCCAAGTCAACTACGATGCGGCCAGGGGGAGGCGGTTCGTGAGGGTGGTCTCCTGCAACACCACGGGCTTGGCCAGGCTCCTCTACGCGCTCGACAGGGAGTTCGGTGTAGAGAGGGCCATAGTGACGCTCGTTAGGAGGGCGGCCGATCCAAAGGAGGTCAAGAAGGGCCCCATCGACGCCCTAGTTCCGGACCCGCCGAGGATCCCTTCTCACCACGGACCCGACCTGCAGACCGTGGTCCCGGGGCTCAACGTGATCACCATGGCCGTCAAGGCTCCAACGACGCACAGCCACGTGCACAGCCTGGCGGTCAAGCTGGGCCGGGAGACCAGCAGAGAGGATGTCCTCGGGATGCTCTCGTCGGAGAGGAGAATCGTGCTCGTGTCGGCGGCCTCCGGATTCAGGTCAACCGCAGACGTCCTGGACATTGGACGGGAACTCGGCAGGCCCAGGGCTGACATCTACGAGAACGTCGTCTGGGCCGACTCGGTGAGCGTGAACGGGCGGTGGCTCTACCTGTTCCAGGCGATACACCAGGAGGCGATTGTGATCCCAGAGAACATCGACGCAATAAGGGCCATCGCCACCGATCTGTCTGCGGAGAGGTCCATGGATCTAACGGATGCGTCGCTGGGAGTCAAATCGGGTAGGATCTTCAGGCCCCCCTGAGGCTCATCAGCTCCTCCCCTTGGCCTTCTTCGCCTTGCCTCTCTCCTTGCCCCTGATCTCCCTAGCCTCCCCCCTCCCCTCCTGCTCTGGCTCTAGAGACCCCTCGGCGAGGAGCGTTAGGTGCTTCCAGCCGGAGGCCAGTATGCTATAGGCCAGCGCCGAGAAGGCGAGCGTGGTCAGCAGAGTCTCGCCGGTCCTCGCAGCCAGGGCCGACGCGAGCCCGAGCAGAGGTATCTCCAGCCCCCCAATTATCAGGACTCTGCTGAAGGGCCTGGGATCGCCCTTCCTTATCGCTTTCACGGCCCTATCGGCGTAGAAGAAGAGGAGAATCGCGACCATCAGCGCCGCCAGGTTCAGGGGGCCGTATCCCGGTATGAGGGGGCATCCCATACGTCCGCATGCCAGTGCCCCGATGAGCATGGAACCCGCCGGACCTAGACATGCCCAGGCCGTCGCCAGACCCAGCTTCTGTAGAGCAGACTCCTCAAGCCTTGGACCCGATAAGGGTCCGCTCCTAGCCTTTGGCGTTGACATCGGCTCCAGCCCCGCTCAAATAAGTTTTAAAACTCGAACGTAAAAAACCCAAGGACCCGCGTGAGTGCGGCATTCGTGTGTAGAGGGTGATGAGAGATGCCCGAGAAGGAGCACGTGAACGTCGTGTTCGTGGGACACGTCGACCACGGCAAGTCCACCCTGATAGGCAGGCTGTACTGGGACGCCGGTATAATCAAGGAGCTCCCGCCCGAGGAGCTGGCTCACGACGCCAAGTTCGCCTGGGTCGTGGACAGGCTCAAGGAGGAGAGAGAGCGCGGAATGACCATCGACCTGTTCCACACCAAGCTCGAGACCCCCCACAAGCTGATCACAATCATCGACGCCCCAGGCCACAGGGACTTCGTCAAGAACATGATCACCGGCGCCAGCCAGGCCGACGCCGCGGTCCTCGTGGTCTCTGCCAAGAGGGGAGAGGGAGTCCAGGCCCAGACCATCGAGCACGTCTTCCTGATCAAGACCCTCGGCGTGAACCAGCTGGCCGTCGCCATCTCCAAGATGGACGACCCGACCGTTAACTACAGTAAGGAGAGGTTCGAGGAGCTGAAGGAGCAGGTCTCTGAGCTCCTGAGGAAGGTCGGCTACAACCCCGATGAGATCCAGTTCGTCCCCTGCAGCGGTCTTGAGGGCGACAACGTCTATCGGAAGAGTGACAAGATGCCGTGGTATGACGGCCCGACCCTGTTCGAGGTGATGGACACCTTCAAGGCCCCGCCGAAGCCCGTCGACAAGCCGCTGAGGATCCCCGTGCAGGACGTCTTCTCCATCACCGGAGTCGGCACCGTGGTCGTCGGCAGGGTCGAGACGGGCGTCATCAAGCCCGGCGACACCGTGATCATCGAGCCGCTGCACAAGACCGCTGAGGTCAAGAGCATCGAGATGCACCACGAGAAGCTGCCCAAGGCCGAGCCCGGCGATAACATAGGCATCAACCTCAAGGGCATCGAGAGGAAGGAGATCAAGAGGGGCGACGTCATCGGCCACCCGAACAACCCGCCCACCGTGGTGGAGGAGTTCACCGCCCAGATAGTGGTGCTCCAGCACCCCACCGCCATAGCCGCCGGCTACACCCCCGTGATCCACGCCCACACCGGTCACGTGTCCGCGAGGATCACCGAGCTCGTGAAGAAGCTCGATCCCAGGACCGGCCAAGTCATCGAGGAGAACCCGTCCTTCATCAAGAAGGGAGACGCCGCCATAGTCAAGATGAGGCCCATCAAGCCCTTCGTCCTCGAGAAGTACCAGGACTTCCCGCAGCTGGGCAGGTTCGCCGTCAGGGACATGGGCATCACGGTAGCCGCCGGCATAGTGCTCGACGTCAAGCCCCTCGAGAGGAAGAAGTGAGGGGTCGATCCTCCCCCCACCCTTTTATTTGCGGCGAGTAAAGAGGGGCCTGCGAGGGACGGGATAGAGTATGGTGGAGAGGTTGAGGATAGAGCTGGTCAGCACCAACGTGAGCAGCTTGGAGTCCACCGCGAGGGAGTTTCGCGAGGTCGCCGAGAAGATGGGCGTCAGAATTCGGGGTCCCATCCCCCTGCCCACTAAGAGGCTGAGGGTCACGACACTCCGGAACCCGTCGGGGGAGGGCACAAACAGGTACGACAGGTTTGAACTGAGGATACACAAGAGGATCATAGACGTCCTCAACCCGGACGAGAGGTTCATCCGGAGGATAATGGGTATCTCCATACCCGAAGACGTCAAGATCAGCATCGTGATGCTGGCGTGAGCCAGCATCACGATTATCGCTCCTCTCACTCCTTGTCGCTTCCGTCGCCATCCATCGACCTTCGCGGTCGCTGAAGGAGAGGTGGCGCCGGGGGTGGGATTTGAACCCACGCGGCCCCCGAGGGGCCACCGGCTCTCAAGGCCGGCGCCTTGGTCCGGGCTAGGCTACCCCGGCCCATCAAATACCCGTGACTCCGGATAAAAAGGTGTGAAGTAGGTGAGGGCCTACCCCCCGGGTAGCCAAGCCGGTGGTGGCGAGGGGCTGAAGCCCTCACTTGAGGGGCACGTACTTGCTGGACCTGGTGGCCCCCTTTCCAGGCCGGCCGTGCTGGACTACCCTGTTGGTCATGGCGAACTCGCCGAGGTAGTGCCCTATCATCTCTGGGGTGATCTGAACCTCCACAAACTCCTTCCCGTTGTGAACGGCGATCTTCATGCCTACCATCTCAGGGAGGACGGGCATGTCCCTCCTGTGGGTCCTTATCACTTTGTTCACGCCCGCGACCTTGTACTTCCTGATCTTCTCCAGCAGCTTCTTGTTCTCGGGCGACAGTCCCCTCCTGAGGGTTCTCCTTATCCTCGCCGGCATGACCTCCGCCAGCTCATCGAGCGTCATCTGAGTGAGCTGCTCCAGCGTGTACCCCCTGTAAGTAAATTCCTTGGGCATTCCTCAGATTCCCCCTCACTCCGCCTCATATAAGGTTTGGTTCTCTACAGCTTGGCGCGCTTCTTGGCCCTTCCGGTCTTCCTTGCGGCTATGTGCCCGACCTTCTGGCCTGGAGGAGCCGTTCTCGGTACCGTGGTGGGCTTTCCGGGTCTCTTGTGCGATCCTCCGCCGTGCGGGTGGCTGGCCGCGTTCATGGCGACGCCCCTGACCTTTGGCCAGCGCTTGGGGTGAACCCTCTCGCGATAGTACGCGTTGCCCGCCTTCAGGAGGGGCTTCTCCGTCCTCCCGCCGCCGGCGACCACGCCTATGGTGGCCCTGGCCTTGGCGGAGACTACCTTATCCTTCCCAGAGGGGAGCCTCAGGATCACGCGGTCTCCGTCGTGAGAGAACACCAGCGCGTAGGTCCCGCTCCTCCTGGCTATCTTCCCGCCGTCCCCGGGCCTGATCTCAACGTTGCAGACCAGCGTTCCGTCCGGTATGTCCGCCAGGGGGAGAACGTTGCCGGTGACGGGTTCGGCCCCTGGACCTATCTCGATCTCTTGGCCGACGTAGGCCCCCTCGGGTGGGATGTAGGTTATTTCCTCGCCGGTCTCCAAGACGACTCTGGCGAGAGGGGTCCACCTGGCGGGCTCGTGGAGGAACTCAACGACCCTTCCCTTCACCTTCTCCTTCAGTCCCACCTGGGGGTACCTGGCTGGGCCTATCTTCAGGTGAGCGCGAGACCTGAACTGTATCCCGCCCCTCCCCTTCCTCTGAACCAGGATCCTCTTACCCATCGATCACCACCTCACAGTATTCCGAGCTGAGAGGCCACGTCTCTGGCGCTGTACTCGGGGGCGAGCCTGACGTAGGCCTTCTTCTCTCCCTTGGCTGTTATCAAGACGTTGACCTTTGCCACCTTCACGTCGAAGGCCTCCTCGACGGCCCTCTTGATCATCAGCCTGTTGGCCCTCCTGTCGACTATGAAGACGAGCTTGTTCTGGGTGTCGAGGAGCTGAACGGCCTTCTCCGTTGCCACGGGCCTTATGAGCACCTTGAAGGGGTCGAGCTCCACCTCTCAATCACCTCCTCAGGAACGGCACCTGCTCCTCCCTGAGGGCCTCGATGGCGCCGACGGTCCATATGGTCAGCCTGCCCGGTACTCCTCCCGGAGCGAGGTGAATGACCCCCACGTTCCTCACGCTGACGACGTCGACCCCGGGCACGTTCCTGGCCGCCCTCGATATGCCCTCGTCCTCGTGGTACACCACCAGCGGTCCCTTGGCCCTCTGCCTGACCCTGCCCCTCATCTTGCCCCTCCCAGCCCTTATCTTCCTGAACCTCCTCTTGAGCCTCTCGAGTTCCCCTTGGAGACCTAGCCTCAGCAAGAACCCATGAAAGTCCTTAGTCTTCTGGATTGAGGCCAGATCGTCTACCACTACCACTGGAACTTCCTTGAGTTCGCCCAGCCTGTGCCGAGCGGACACCAACTCGAGCGAGGCGGTCGCAGCGATGGCCGACCTTATGGCCAGCCTCCGCTCCTTCCTGTTGATTCTCTCCCACACCACCTTGTCGGCCCTCGGGGCCTGTATCCTCACGCCTCCAACGGCCTGATTGGCCCTCGCCCCCCTCGATGCGGCTGGGTAGCCCCTGCCCTTGACCCTGGGTACCCTGGCAACGCCGTGACCTGCGCCCCACGACTCGGCCGACGTCCTGAGCCCCGCGAGCGGGTCCCTGCCCTGCGGCTGTATCCTGGCCGTGAGGCTGGATAGGTAAGCCCTTCTGATCACGTCGGGCCTAACCGGAGTCAGGAAGACCTCAGGGAGCTCCAGCTCGTCAACGACCTGGGCTTCCAGGTCGAGGATAGGCCTCTTGATGTCGCTCACCCGCCTTCACCTCCCCCAGCCACGGCCTGCGCCTCCTGCGCCCTCTCCTGCTCTTCCTCAGCCCTGGCCTTAAGTATCTGCTCTAGGTAACCGACGCCGGAGACGTAGATTATTCGGGGCTCTCGAAGGTCCCTCGTGTAGGGTCTTATCGGGTGCCTCATCATGACGAACCTCTTGACGGGCCCCGGCACGGACCCCGAGAGCAGAACGTAGTCGCTCCTAACCCTGCCGTAACCCCTGAAGCCGCCGCTGGGTGGGTTGAGGTCTGGAAACGCCTCCTCTACGAGCTCGCCCTCCTCGGAGTACTTTGCCAGTCCCATCAGCAGGACGCGCTTGTTGTACTCGGTCCTCTTGTGGTAGCCCGTCTGGCCGGCGCGAGGCACCCTCCACGTCACGTAGGGCGGGTGCCTAGAGCCGAGGCTGCCCACCCTCCACCTGCCCTTGCCAGCCTTGTGCCGCAGGAGTTCTACGCCGAACCTCCTGACGACCCCCTGCCACCCGTGCCCCTTGGTGACCGCCGTGACGTCGATCAGCTGTCCCACCTTGAAGACATCAGATATCCTAACCACCGTGCCGACCATCTCCATGGCCCTGTCCAGCCGCTCCTGTACCGTGGACCCCTTCAGCGGTATCTCGAGGACCTCTGGCTTCTTCTTCGGCAGGGCGGCGAGCTTCGGTTGGGTGGCGACGATCAACCTGACTTCTCTGACCGACTCCCTGCCCTCCTCTATTCTCCTGGCGGCCGTGTCCTCGTTGGTCAGGACCCCCTCCCTCTTGCCAAGGGTCATCGACCTCCGAATCTCTCCGGTTATCTCGAACTTCAGGTAGGTGGTGAGGGGCTTCAGGCCGTAGGGCGTTCCCACGTAGGGCCTTACCCCTATCACCCTCACGGGAGGGGTCTCAACGACCGTCGAGGGGACGGCGATCTCCTGACCGGTGGTGGGCCTGCCCGGTCGATCCTCAACCATTATGACGTGGGTCATGCCGGCTTTGTAGCCGGGAAAGCCGGCTAGGACGACCCCGCTCGATTCAATCTCTGGGTAGGAGCGGAAGACGGCCTTCTGAGTGGCTGCGCGCTTCCTAGGCCGGAAAGCCAGTGAACCGTGCCTCCTAGGCATCTGTAGCACCCCTCATTTGATACGGGCCCAACCCCGTACAACTCTCGGCGCGACCCCCGCCCCGGTTAATAAACTTTGGAATAGCCCCTCAGACATCCAAGATCACGCGGGCCACCCACTCTCCGCCTTCCTCGTACACCTCCATGCCGTGGTAGGTGACCGCCTTGATCTCGGTCACTGCCTCATGTCTCTCCGGGTCCACCGGCTCCCCATGCGCGGTGGCCTCGAGTAGGTACTCCCCGTCGCGGTCATGAGAGATCTTGACGTCGAAATCGGAGAAGACAAGCCCTTCCGTGTCCGTTATGAAGAGCAGCTCTGACAGCCAGTCGTGCAGGAGTATCACCAGGTCCGGGGCATCAACTCGCACCGTCCTGAACTCCCTGGGGGAGACCCTCTCCAAGTTGAGCATGGACGCGTACATGGCCTTGGCAGCCTGCCTGAACAGCTCTTCAAGGCTCTCTCCCCTGGCCTCGAAGGCCACATCTGCGCCGTGCTCCAGGAACATGAAGTTTCCCATAGGGCCACCTGAGCTGCGAGGGGGGATCGGCGATTTAACTGATCTCGGCTAGCCCCTAACCACCACGTACGCGTCTCCGATCCTAAGCGTCCTCTTGAAGGTTCTGGTCTCGGGTTCGAACACGCAGTACCTGTTTTCCTCCACTAAGACGCGGGAGATCAGGGCTCCGAGCTTTTCAGCGGAGAAGTCGGCTGTCTCGGCTGGGATCGGCCCAACGGTTATTGTGACGTTCACCCTTCCAAGTCCGACGCTCAGGGACTCCGCTACCAGGGGGTACTCACCTAAGTCCGCGGAGGCCTCCTCTCCAACTCCCAGGGTGAGCCTGTCGAGGCCTATCACGTCCAACGCGACGGTCTCGTTCTGGTAGGTAACGTTCACCCAGCCTAAACCAACTGAACTGCCTTGCAGCACCGTGACCGTCGTCCTCAGGGTTAGTCCCTCCCCTCCCAGAGAGGCCGCCAGGTTCCGCAGCCTCGCCATATCCGACCGAGGGGCGCAGGATCCGATGAGCGCCGTGTAGGTCTCGTCGGTGGTGTTCAATATCCAGAGCACGTTGTACGGGAAGTTCTCGGATGGGATGACCGGCCTGAGTTCCTGGACCCCTGCGGCGGGAGCGGCCAGGTATAGGGCCAAGCCGCCCGCTGTGAGGTTGAGCGTCAGGGTCCATAGGAGGAAGTACGCGAGGAAGGACGTCATGAAGAACTCCCTGTACGCCTTGTAGACCCCCACCTCGGAGACGGCCCCCTTCTTCCAAGTCAAGAAGGCCGTTCCTGCCGCGATATCAGTGAAGAAGAAGAGCGTAAGACCCTCAGTAGCTGATAGGCCTATCAAGCCGGAGATGATGCCCGTAAGGGACGCCAGTGAGAGCTTGAGCCAGAACAGGGAGTCCTTGAGCGTCATGCCTATCGGGACGTCCGCGGCCCGCCTCCGCTTTAAAGACGTAGACCCGGGGCGCCCGCGCGAAGATGTCGGCCAGACTCAAGATGGCCGGAATAGAGCTCAGGTTCGTACTGCGAGAACTCGAGGAACTCCTCCCGCTGAGGGTGGAGAAGGTCTACCAGATGGCGGACTCCCTGTTCTCATTCAAGCTCGGTGGAGGGGCCAGAAGGGGCGAACTCATAGCGTGGCTCGGCGGCGCCCTTTACCTGAGCGGGTACGACTGGGTCAAGCCCAAGACCCCCACCCCCCTCGCGATGGGGCTCCGTAAGAGGCTGAAGGGCGCCAGGATAGTGGAGGTAGAGCAGCTGAAGCTGGAAAGGGTGGCCAGCCTGCGGTACGAGGGAGATTACTCCGGCTGGGTGCACGTCGAGCTGTTTGGCAGGGGCAACCTGGTGCTCACCGACGAGGAGGGGGTCATAGTTCAGCTGGCCAGGCCCCTAAAGGTCAGGGCCAGGGAACTCAAGAGGGGAGTCAGGTACGAGTATCCCCCGAGCGACTCGGTGGACCCTGATGGGGTTGACGTGGGCGCCCTGATGAGAGAGATGGCGGCGCACCGCGACTCAGAGCTGTGGAGGTTCCTGACCTTCCGGATCGGGATCGGCCCCCCCTACGCCGAGGAAGTGGCATTCTCGGCCGGCGCCGACCTGAGATCAAAGTTGGGCGAACAAGAGGACCTCTGGAAGCGAATTGCCTGTGCCTCCACGGACTTGATGGCCAAGTTGAGCGGGCCCGCGGAGCCCACCCTGTACAAGGAGGGAGACGTCTACGTAGACTTCTCCGCCTTCCCGCTCCGAGTTCTGGCGGAGAGATACGAGGCTGAGAGGTTCGGTGGCCAGCTGAATGCCGCGCTCGACGCGTACCTCACATCGAGGATAGTCGAGGAGGTCGCGAAGGAGCGGAGGCCCGCCACCCCCCCAGAGGGCCTGAGGAAGCAGATGGAACTGAAGACCAAGTACGAGGAGGAGGCGGCCAGACTGAGGGCGATGGCGGATGAAATCTTCACCAAACTGGCGGAGGTCGAGTCCGTACTCCTGGAGGCCAGGAAGGGTCGGCTCGCCGAGGGGATCAGGCTGGACAGGGGGAGGGGCGTAGTCATCCTCAGGCTATCCGCAGGCGAGGCAGAGCTTGACCTCAGGTTGTCCGCGGCGGAGAATGCCTCCAGACTGTACGCAAAGGCAAAGAAGCTGGAGCAGAAGGCCGCCAGGATTGAGGAGATCTTGAAGGACCTCGAGAGTCGGCTCACCCGACCGGAACCGGGGTATGAGGTCCAAGTCAGGAGGCGGAAGAGGAGGGCTTGGTACGAGAGGTTCAGGTGGTTCCCCTCGTCCGGCGGAATGCTCGTGGTGGCCGGGCTAGACGCGTCGACCAACAGGGAACTCGTGAGGCGCTACATGGAGCCTTCAGACCTGTTCTTCCACGTCGACATGCCTGGAGGCGCGGTCGTGATAGTGAAGACTGGAGGAGCCGAGGTTGACGAGGCCACGCTGAGGGAGGCGGCGTGCTACGCGGCCTCATACTCGCGGGCTTGGAGGGAAGGCCTGTCGCAGGCCGACGTGTTCTACGTTCGCGGGGAACAGGTCTCCACGCACGCGCCTCCCGGCATGTTCCTGCCAAAGGGTTCCTTCTACATAGTGGGGAAGAGAGGATACTTGAGAGGTGAGCTCAGGCTTGAGATAGGCCTAATGGAGAGAAAGGGGGAATACGAGCTAATCTCAAGGCCTCCTGGCGCCGGAGGAAACCTGGTGGTTGGATACGAGATCGCGCCCGGCGATCTCCCAAAGGATAGGGCCACAACAGTTTTAATCGAGAGCCTCAGGGATGCCGCAAGGAAGAGGGGAGTGCCCGCAGAGATCGAGGTGGAGGATCTCCAGAGGCTACTGCCCTCTGGCGGGGTCCGGATCGTGGCCCCGATCAGTTGATGTGGGGGTTTGAGAGTTGAGGTGGGCGCTGGTACCGCCCCCCGAGGAAGACGCTTCCGAGGAGGGACTCAAGGTTAGCGAGGTCATGACGCCGAAGGTCATCGCGGTCGCGCCGGACGACAGCGTGGCTGAGGCCGCCAGGCTCATGAAGGAGCACGACATCGGATCCGTCGTGGTCATGGAGGGTGGCAAGCTCGTGGGCATCCTCACGGAGCGGGACATAATCACCCGCTTCGTGGCCAAGGAGGACGGTAGGAGGCCCGAAGATGTGAAGGTCAGGGAGATAATGACGAAGAACCCGATACTCATCAACGAGAACGAGGATCTGATCGAGGCGGCCCGGATCATGTCCGAAAAGAACGTCAGGCGGCTCATAGTGGTGAACAAGGCGGGTAAAGTTGCTGGGGTCATCTCGGCCAGGGACGTCGTTAGAGTGGCCCCCCACGTCGTGTTCATCCTGAGGGAGAGACTGAGGCTCGCTAATTCTTGGAAAGGCACATTCCCCGTCTGATTGAGGGGTGAGTCGAGTTGGTGGCCAAGGTCGGGGACTACATGACCACCGAGGTGGCCGCCGTCACCCCACAAGACACCCTGGGAGCCGTGAAGAACGTAATGCTGGGGAGGAAGGTCAAGAGGGTCCTCGTAGTCGACGGCGAGAGGCCCGTGGGGATAGTGACCGTGGACGACCTCGCCAAGGCGTGGGCCAAGAGGGGTCCTCCCTGGAGGTGGAGGAGCCCGGAGAACGCCAGCGTCAGCAGGTACATGACCAGGGACCTCGTGACCATATCTCCCCACTCGTCAATAGTGGAGGCGGCAAGGCTGATGCTGGAGAAGGGCATAAGCGGCCTGCCCGTCGTCGAGGGGGACCGCGTCGTTGGGATCATAACGAAGACCGACCTGCTCAGGTACTTCGCCAGAGAGCTGAAGGGCAGGTTCAAGGTGCAGGATCTCATGACGAGGGACGTCGTCACCGTCCGAGAGACGGACAGCGTGAAGAAGGCCGCCATGCTCATGAAGGAGAGGGGGATAAGCAGGCTGGTCGTGATCGGTCCAGACGGGCGGATCAGGGGAATACTCACCGAGACGGACATAGCGTTCGTCGCCCCCGAGAGGACTGGGAAGTTCATCGTCATCGACACCGGAGTGGGGAGATCCAGCCGAGAGGTGAAGCTCGGATCAGTTGGGGAGCTGATGAGCAACCCGGTTGTGACTGTTAGGCCGGACGCGGACGCCTCCAAGGCTGCCAGAGTTATGCTGGAATGGAGGATAAGCGGGCTCCCGGTCTCTCCAGACGGGGAGACCCTCGTGGGTATTATCACGAAGACCGACATCATCAGGGGGATCGTCATTGGGTCGCCTGCGGAGTAAGCCCGTCGAGGACTTCATGAATCGGGACCCCATCTCCGTGAGCAAGGACGAGCAGATCGGGGTGGCCCTGGAGATAATGGAGAGGAGGGGCATCACCCACCTGCCCGTCCTCTCTGGGTCGAGAGTGGTGGGCGTAATAGCCGCCTGGGATCTCATGGAGGGCCTGGGGTCTGCCAGGCTCCAGAGAGTCGTCTCCCGGAGGGTATACGTGAGCTCGCTCATGACGGAGCCCGCGATAACGGTGAGCCCAAAGGACACCCTCGACAGAGCCATCTCGCTCTTCAAGGACCGAGACATAAGCTTCCTCCCCGTGGTGGACGGAGACGGGAACCTCCTCGGGACCCTCACGGAGACCGACCTCATGGGACTACTCTCAGATAGGTCCGACCCACCCGTGAGCGAGCTCATGACCGTCAACTACCCCAGGACCCTCCCGATCGACCGCATAGTGCACGCAAGATCGAAGATGCTAGAGACGGGGGCCAGGGTTCTCCCCGTGGTTGACCAGGGGACCGTCGTCGGGCTCGTGACCGACTTCATCCTAGCGAAGGCGTTCATGGAGATCAGGGAGAAGATCGACCCCAAGAGGATGGATGCGGCCGTGAGAAGGATTCTCATCGAGGACGTGATGATGGAGAGCCCCCCTACACTAAGCCCGACCGATCGCGCGGGGCGGGCCGCCGAGGTTCTCTCAGGGCACGGTATTCCGGCCGTTCCGGTCGTGGAGAGAGACCTCTCTCTGACTGGGGTTATCGCTAGGAAGGCCCTGCTGGACTTGATCTGACCCTGGCAGCGATCGCTCAAAGCACGACCAGGTTGTCCAGGAGCATGGAGACCAGCCCGAGCATCATGGCGGACTTGAGGATTCCGCTCACCGCCCCCGCACTCTCTGGCGCGATTCCGACTGATCTCCTGGCGGCCTCGAGGAGGATCGCGCCAGCCACAGTGGATCCCACGGCGTAGATCTTGCCGGTGAGGCCCATCGCTATGGGTGCGGCCGTCAGGGCAATCGTAGTCAGGGTTAGGCCTATTATCACACGCCGCGTTGCCTCTACCCCGGCCGCTATGGGAAACGTCTTGAGACCCAGCGCGCTGTCTCCGGGTAGATCCTCCACCCCCTTAACAAGCTCTCTCGCCGTGTTTGAGGTGAACGCGATCAGAGAGAAGAGGATGACCTTCACCGGCAGGTCGCCGGCGGCCAGCGCTCCGTAGAGCAGGGTGCACGCCACGCCCAGACTGACCAGGAGGTTTCCAGGTAGGCCCGTGGCCTTTACTCTGGCGGCGTACAGGAGGTACGCAGCCGAGAAGGCCGCCGCCATTAGGCCCAGGGCGAGCCCCTGCAGAAACGCTATTGCGGTAGCCGTGAGCGAGAGGGAGGCGTAGGTCAGTATCGCCTCTGCCCTGCTGACGACTCCGCTGGGTATCGGCCTCCACGGCTTGTTGATCCTGTCAATCTCCACGTCAAAGTAGTCGTTCACCGCATTGCCGGCCATGAGCACGAGAGGGGGGACTATCGCCGCCAGGAGCAGGTCGCGCGAAACGTCCGCCCGGACGGTCGTCCACCCCACGATCGGACCTATCGCGGCCATGACTGCGTTCTTGGGGCGGAGCAGCCTGAGGAAACCCGCTAACCTTCGCGCGATTCGCATCGGACCCAGTCGGCTTCGCCACTTTATATTGCCTGAGGGGACGCTCGCCGAGATGCGGAAGGTGAGGGTGGGCGTCGTTGGATGCGGCTGGTTTGGCCGAGCCCACGCCCGCGTATACCGGACCCTTGCGGGGGTAGAACTCGTCGCGGTCTCCGACATTGACCTGCAGCTCGCGAGATCCGTCGCAGAGGGGTACGGGATAGAGGCGTATGGGTCCGCCGGGGAGATGGTGGAGCGCGCCGACTTGGACGCGGTGAGCGTTGTGGTCACCCCCCAGAAGCTTGTGGAGGCGGCCACCGAGGTGTTGGAGGCCGGGGCGCACGCTCTCGTGGAGAAGCCCGTGGCCACCTCGCTGAGCGAGCTCGAGGCCCTCCGATCCGCGGCCTCCAAGGCCGGGGCACTGGTGGTGCCCGGCTTCATAGAGCTGTTCAATCCGGGCTACAGGCTCCTCAAGAAGCTCGTCCAAGGGGGGGAGCTTGGGGACCTGTACGTGGTCTCCGGGAAGAGGATAGGAAGGTCCCCCAAGAGGCAGGTGAAGTGGCAGATCGGGGTCTCGCTGGACCTGGGTGTGCACGAGGCCTACGTTCAACTCGACCTGTTAAACGAGGATCCAGAGAGTGTTTGGGCCTTCCGGCGCTCCGTACTTGGGAACGAGGCTGAAGACGTGGCGCTGTACATCATGGAGTATCCCAGCGGCGTGGTTGGGGTCATAGAGGCGAACTGGCTCACCCCCATCAGCTACCGCGCGGTCCGCGTCTCCGGGTCGAGGGGGAGCGCCGAGCTGGATTATCTGAGGCAGACTGTGATTCTGGACAGGTCAGACAGGTCCTCAATCCTCCGAACCAGGTGGTCTGAGCCATTAGCCGAGGAGCTGGCGTACTTCGTTCAGCACGTCAGGGAGGGAAGGGAGCCCGACCTCAACCTAGACGCGGTGGAGAGGGTCCTCTCGCTGGTTCTCTCGGGGAGGTGATCCCCTTGGGAACCCTGCAGGGATCGCTCGGGGACGAGCGGGTGGTCGTCACCGGAGAGCTCTCTGAGCTGGCGGAGCTGGCGGAGAAGGGGTACGGCTCGCTCGAGGGGGGCGCCCTCCGGCTGACCCTGATAGAGGCAGCCGAGCTGGCCCGTCAGGGAGTGCTGAAGGTCGTGGATCGCGGGAAACCGGTCGAGACCCCGGAGCTTATCGAGCTCATCGCGAGGTCCAATCCCGAGGACTTCCTGAGGTTCCTCGTCTACAGCGACCTCAGGAAGCACGGGAGGGTGCTCCGGGTCGAGCCGGCCACACCCTTCCTGCGCCTCTACCCGCGCGGTGGGCGAATAGGGAGATCCGTTGCCAAGTCCCTTGTTCTCCCCCTTTCAGAGGACGAGCCGATCACCCACTCCGAGCTTCTAGACTACGTCAAGTACGCTGGGAGGCTGAGGAGGAGCCTCGTGATGGCCGTCGTGGACGACGAGATGAACGTCACGTACTACGAGGCCACCGGCTTCCTCCCGCAGCCGATAGGGCCCCCCCGGATCCCAGAGGGCCTGAGGGTGACCGGCAGGCTCACCCACGACAGGGTGATAGTCTGGGACCCCGAGAAGGCCGACGCCCTCTACGCGGGCGGATTCTGGGGGCACCACATAGGGGTCGAGAAGCCGAGGCCGAAAACCCCCTACCGACTTCCGCTTCAGATGTCCCTGTTCGAGGCGCTCTACCTCGTCGAGGCGGGGGTTCTCGACGTAGAGTCTCCTAACGGGGGCCTGTCGGCCGACGACCTGAGGAGAATCCTGTCAGAGGTTAGAAGGGACGCGGAGGCCAGGTATCTGGTGTTCAAGAGGTGGAGAGACCTGGGTTACGTCGCCAAGCCGGCCTCCAAGTACGGATCTGACTTCATGGTGTATGAGAGGGGGCCCGGAATAGATCACGCCCCCTACCTGTGCCTCGTGGGACGAGCGGAGTCCAAAATAACTCCCGTAGAGCTGATAAGGGCTGGCAGGATCGCCACAAGCGTGAGGAAGTCCCTGGTCGTATCTGTGGTCGCAGGGGATTCGATTCTGAGCTACAAGCTCGAGTGGTACAAGCCCTGACCACCAAGGTCACTCAAGCTCGGATATTCTGCCTGACAGCTTCTGGGCCAAGAGTTCTGCTCTTATTCCCTTCCTCTCCGCCAACTCCAGGGTCACCTGTGCTCCCGCCCCCGACACCTCGAGTTCCTCCAGCGGGAGGGCGAAGAAAACCCCTCTCTTAAGCTTCTTGAACTTCACGACGACCCAGGCAGATGCTCCGAGGGCTCGAGACAGCTTCTCGAGGGACTCTATCTCGCCTATGGGCACGTAGGCCCTGTCCGACGAGGTGGTCTTCACCTCTATCACGGCGAGGCCTCCGGGCCCACCCGCCACGACGTCGGCTGAGGGGAGGCCCGTCGAGCCGCTCCCGGCCACCCTGACCGCGCCGATCCCTTGCCTCCAGAAGAGCCTGACCAGGTCTCTCTCGGCCTGGGACCCCCGTCGGGGCATTGCTATCCCCCCCTTGTGAGGGGCAGCGCCCCGGACTCCGTGACCACGTACGTGTCCTCCCACTGGGCCACCGGCCCCCCTCTAGACTCGACGAGCGGCGGGTACTCCCGCAGCCCCCTCTTCTTCACGAGCCTCCTGATGGCGTACTCCACCCTCATGCCCGTGATCGGAATAAGCCACCTCTCGCAGAACGGCAGCCTCTTGAAAGTGTCTCTGGCGGCGACCATGACCCTCCTCTCGGCGACGTCCGAGGTTCGGACGTTCTTGGCATACGAGAATATGTACCCAGGGCGCGCCTCCACCACGAAGCCCGAGCCCTCGGGGGTAGTCACGAACGGCTCCACGGCGAATACGTCGCCCACCCTGAACTTGTAGAGGCTGAGCCTCTGGGGGACGTTCGGGACGTCGACGCCAGCGTGCAGCTTGTACTCAGATATCTTGTGCCCGGCGAGGTTTACGATCGGCTGAAGTCCCCTTGACCTGATCTCATCGTAGATGGCCCTGCTGACCGCCTTCACCGGGACTCCCGGAGCCATCGTCCTGCCCGCGGCCTCGAGGGCAGCACGCGCCGCCTCCACAAGCGAGCCGTAGTTCCCGCTGAGGTCTACGGTCCTGGCGGCGTCTACGATGAGGCCGCCGTGTCGGGCGCCCACGTCGACCTTCAGGAGGGCACCCTCGGGGACGACGGCATCGTCCTCTGGCGGCGGGGTGTAGTGCGCTGCAACCTCGTTGATCGAGAGGTTGACGGGAAAGGCAGGCTCGTAGCCCACCTCCCTTATCTCCGACTCAATCGACTCTGCGACCTCCAGGAGCTTGACCCCTGGCCTGATCTCTCGAACGACCCTGTCGAGGAGAGAGCCCACGAACCTGCCCAACTCCACGTAATCTGGCGGGAGGTCGAACCCCATCTTTCGGCTTCCGAGTTGCGGCGATGATTAATTTAACATGGAGTGCTCAAAAGCCAGGAGGGCGCAGTTGCGCAGGATCATAGCGAGATCTGGGTGCAGCGAGGAGGGATTCAGGATCGCGGTAGAGGTCTTGGGGAGGGGCGGCCTCGTTATCTACCCTACAGACACTACCTACGGGTTGGCAGCCGACGCGGAGAACAGGGAGGCCGTGCTGAAGGTCTACAGGGTCAAGGTGAGGCCGAGGAGCAACCCGCTCACGATCGCGGTAGGCGACTTCGAGATGATGGCCCGCTACGCGGTCTTTGATGAGAGGCTCGAGAGCTTCATGAGGGAGTTCCTGCCCGGGGCCGTCACGTTCATTCTGCCGAAGACCGAGAAGGTCCCGGATGAGGTGAACCCCAGGGCGATAGGCGTGAGGATCCCAAACAACCCCATAGCCATCGAGCTGGTTCAGAGGTTCGGGAGGGCCATAACCGCCACCAGCGCCAACATCAGCGGAAGGCCCCCCGCCTACACGCCGGAAGAGGCTATGATGGCCCTCCCCGATGCCGACCTTATAATAGATGCTGGCCCCCTCCCCAGGGGACTGGCCTCTACGGTCGTGGACCTCACCTCCGGGAGGCCAGAACTCGTGAGGCAGGGGCCCGTCCCCTTCGAGGAGATCCTGAAGAAGTTCCAGGAGGTGGTTGGGGGCGCTTGATCGCCCTGGGGATTGAGTCCACCGCTCACACCTTCGGCGTGGGCCTGGCGACCTCAGAGGGCGAGATATTGGCCAACGCCAGGTCCGTCCTCAAGTCCCCCGAAGGCGGGCTCAAGCCGGGTGAGGCTGCGGAGCACCACGCGAGGAATGCCAGGTCCGTCATCGAGACCGCCCTGAGGGAGGCTGACATCTCGCTGGGTGACGTTGACCTCGTCGGCTTCGCCCAGGGGCCCGGCCTGGGCCAGCCGCTCCAAGTGGGCGCCGTGGCAGCCAGGACGCTCGCGCTCCGCCTGGGCGTCCCACTAGTTGGGGTGAACCACCCGATAGCCCACATAGAGATCGGGAGGCTGGTTACCGGGGCTAGAGATCCCCTGGTGGTCTACGTCTCGGGCGGAAACACGCAGATCATGGTTCACCGCGAGAAGGGATTCAGGATCATCGGTGAGACCCTAGACATAGGCCTGGGCAACGCTCAGGAGAAGGTGGGCCGCCTTCTGGGCTTCCCCTTTCCGGCAGGCCCCCACCTGGATCGCGTGGAGGGAGGCTGGGTCGACCTGCCTTACACCGTGAAGGGCATGGACCTCTCGTTCAGCGGCATCGTCACGGAGGTCGAGAGGAGGCTCAAGGAGGGAGCTGACAGGGACGACGTGGCCTGGAGCTTCGTGGAGGTCGCCTTCTCCATGCTGGCAGAGGTGACCGAGAGGGCCCTCGCGGCAACGGGTCGGGACGAGGTCCTGATCGTGGGAGGGGTAGCCGCCTCGCCCAGGCTCCAGGAGAAGATCAGGACCATGTGCGAGGCCAGGGGCGCCAGGATGCTGGTGCCCCCGCCAGAGTACCTCAGGGATAACGGGGCCATGATCGCCTGGACGGCCCTCCTGGCCTACGCCCAGTTCGGTCCCCTCGGAGTGGAGGAGAGTGCTATCAAGCCGAGGTGGAGGCCTGACGAGGTCGAGTGGAAGCTCTTAGGGCCCGAGGAGTTGCGCTTAATACTGAGGGATCGTTCCTAGGTCCGGGTGCCCGGGCCTTGAAGATATGCCTCACAGGCTTCACCGGAACTGGGAAGAGCACCCTAGCAAGGAGGCTCGCTGCCCACTACGGGCTGGACTACGTCTCCGGTGGAAACGTCCTCAAAAAGCTCATTGGCGGTGAAGAGGCTCTCAGTGACCCTGGATGGTGGGAGAGGGAGGGTGGTAAGCGCGCAATGGAGCTCAGGAAGCAGGACCCGAGCTTCGACAGGAGGGTGGACGAGGAACTCATCAGGCTCGCGATGGAGAGGGGGGACGTGGTGCTGGACTCGTGGACCATGGCCTACCTGCTCGAGGCCGACGACAAGGTGGCGATCTTCCTCAAGGCTGACCTCGGAGTCAGGGCCGAGAGGGTGGCCAAGAGGGATGGGACGAGCGTTGAGGAGGCCAAGGTGGCCATTCTCAGGAAGGATGCAGAGACCAAGAAGATCTACCTCTCCCTCTACGGATTCAGGCTCGGGGAGGACCTGAGCCCATTCAACCTAGTTCTCGACACCACCAGGCTGTCCGCGGACGAGACCTTCGACGTGGTCAGGAGGTTCATCGACTACTGGTTTAACGTCAGGCTCGGGAGGGGTGATCTCAATGATAAGGAGGAGTGAGCTCGTCAAGATGATCGACCACACGCTCCTCAAGCCTCAGGCCACCGAGTCCGACGTGGCCGGGCTCGTGGAAGAGGGTCTGAAGTATGGGTTCCACTCGGTGGTGGTGAACCCGTACTACGTTCCCCTGGCCGCGAGGCTGGCGAGGGGTTCAAGCCTGAAGGTCTGCTCCGTCGTGGGCTTTCCGCTCGGCGCCACCCTGCCCGAGGTCAAGGCGCGTGAGGCCGAGCTGGTGGGCAGGCAGGGCGCCTCGGAGGTGGACATGGTGATCAACGTGGGCGCCCTGAGGAGCGGCCTGGACGACATCGTCCTCGAGGACGTGAGGGGGGTCGTCAGGGCCTTCAGGGGGGTGGTACCCGGGGGAGTCGTGAAAGTCATACTGGAGACGGGGCTGCTGAAACGAGAGGAGATAGAGGCGGCATGCGCCTTGGTGGAGGAGGCTGGCGCAGACTTCGTCAAGACATCCACCGGTTTTGGGCCGAGAGGCGCAACGGTCGAGGACGTGAGGCTCCTGAGGAACCTAGTGGGCGACAGGCTCGGGGTGAAGGCCGCCGGTGGAATAAGGACCTATGAGCAGGCCGTTGCCATGATAGAGGCCGGCGCAAACAGGATAGGGACCAGCTCAGGCGTCAAGATAGCGGAGGGGGCGCCCGAGTAACCGTAATTAACCCGGCCCCTGCAGTAGGGAACTGAGGGCGCGCGGCGGCGCGGGTGAGGTTGGACTTGGGAGCAAAGGAGGGGCTTGTGGCAGAGGCCGAGGAGATAAGGCAGCGCTATCAGGTGGTCGGCCGGAGGGAAGAGCTGCGGAGGATACTGGCCGCCGCCAGGGCAGGGAAGCACATACTCCTCGAGGGGCCCGTGGGGGTGGGGAAGACCTTCCTGGCCAAGGTGGTGGCCTCGCACCTGGGCAGGGAATTCATTAGGGTAGACGGAGACGAGAGGCTAACCGAGGCCAGGCTGATTGGATACTGGGATCCCCCGCTGGTCCTCAGCAGGGGGTACGTGCGGGAGGCCTTCGTCGAGGGTCCCCTGACCAGGGCCGCGCTGAGCGGGGGAGTCCTGTTCATCAACGAGCTGAACAGGCTCCCGGAGTCCGCTCAGAACGCCCTCCTCCCAGTGATGGATGAGGGCATAATCACGGTCCCACACCTGGGCGAGTTCAGGGCGAGGGAGGGCTTTCTGATAGTGGCAACCCAGAACCCGGAGGAGAGCATCGGCGTGACCAGGCTCTCGGAGGCGCTCAGGGATAGGTTCGTCCTCGTGAGGCTGGAGTACCAGTCAGAGGAAGAGGAGCGGGAGATTGTGAGGCTGAGGAGCGGAGTCGAGGATCCGAGGATCGTCGGCACGGCCGTCAGGATAGTTCGGGAGACCAGGAGCGATCCCTCCATAAGGAGGGGCGCCTCCGTCAGATCGGCCATAGACCTCGCATCGGTCGTGAGGCAGATCTGTGAGGACCCGACGGAGGGGGACTGGATCACCGCCGCGATCATGGTCCTCAGCCCCAGGGTTGAACTCCGCGACGGCGTGACCGACGACGTCGAGTCTGTGATCAGGGACCTAGTTCTCAGGGCGTTACGGGGAGCGGCCGAGGGTTTTCGGGAGTAGAGGGGCGGACCGGCGCCCCGATGACGCTCAGCCCGCCTCCGAGCACCTCCGGCGTCCCCAGCGAGCCTGAGCCCAGGCTGGGCGAGTGGCGAGAGATTGACCTAGACTACGAATCCCTGTACGCCAGGGCCGCCTCGGCGGCGTCGTCGGGCTCTCTGGGTGAGCTCATCTCTCTGGCAGCCCTGAGCAGCGTGGCCGTTGCTAGGGCGATCTCGGAGGGTGGGCTGGAGGGAACCTTTCTCAGGTCCTTGGAGAGAAACCCGGCGGCCGGCATGAGGCTTTACCGACAGATAAGGTGGCACCTCAACCCCGAGCTCAGGAGGAGGTTCAGGTCCCTCCTCAGCAAGGTCGCGCTGAGGAGTGGGGTGAGGATCGCCTCGCTTGCGTCCGGCAGGTCAATGCGCGTTCTAACGAGGTACGAGCCGGGCATGGACTTCGACGCCGAGGAGACCATACAGAGGCTGATCTCCAGCGGAAAGAGTCTGAAGGAACTCACCTACGAGGATGTCGTCGGGGTTAGGAGGGTGGAGCGGAGCCGCGGGGCTGTCATAATATTGGACGCAAGCGGCTCGATGACGGGGGGCAAGATCGCGGCCGCGGCGCTCTCCGCGGCCGTCGCAGCTCACCTCATGAGGGCGGACGAGTACGCGATCGTCGCGTTCAACACGGAGCCCTTCGTCTTAAAGGGGGTGAGGGACAAGACCCCCATTGAGAGGGTGATCGAGGAGATAATGGACTTGGCCCCGCTTGGCTACACCAACATGAGGGGGGCCTTAGAGGTGGCCCTGAAGCAGGGCGCCCTTATCAAGAGGCCAGACAAGAGGTACGTCCTGATCACCGACGGGCTCTACAACGTTGGAGGAGATCCCCGGTCGGTGGCCAGGCGCCTCAGCGGGCTCAACGTGATAGGGGTGAGGGGATGGGGCGGGAGAAGGACCGCCGCCGGCATGCGGCTCTGCGCCGAGCTGGCGAAGATGGGAGGCGGGAGGTTCATAGAGCTGAGAAGCCCCCAGGGAGTCCCGACGGCCGTGGCCAGGATTCTGGAGTCCTGACGCGCACTTTATATCCCGGGTGGAAGGTGCGGTCATTGAGCGGGGGTGGCCGAGCCAGGTCAAAGGCGCGGGGTTTAGGACCCCGTCCCTCAGGGGTTCGTGGGTTCGAATCCCACCCCCCGCACCACCTGATCGCGATCTCTCTCCTGATTCTGATCGCCCCCTCCCTCTCCCCCGCGGGAGCGCCAGGGTTCCCCCAGGCCGGTGGGTGCCTCCGCCCGAGCTACAGGATGAGGGTGGAGATCTCCCCATCCCTCGACGCCGTGTCCGGCTGGGAGCAGGTCACGTGGCAGAACTGCGAAGGGGAGGCCGTGAGCGAGGTACACCTGAGGCTGTATCCCAACGCCTTCTCGTCGAGCGGCGGACAGATTGAGGTGCTGTCGGTGTCCTCACCGGGAAGGAACTCGACCTCTGGCGTCGGGGGGCCCGATGACACTGTCCTAGAGGTCTCCCTTGACCCCCCCGTGGCACATGGGGAGAGGGTGACCATCGAGATCGAGTTCACGGTCCACGTCCCGGAGGTGGACGACAGGTTCGGCCGCAGCGAGGGGGTGCTCGCCCTGGGAAACTGGTTTCCGATACTCTCCGTGCTGAGGAACGGGTCTTGGGTGGATCACCCTTACTTCCACGACGGGGAGTGCTTTTTCAGCAAGTCGTCCGACTTTCTCGTTGAGCTCGTGGTTCCAGGTGACCTAGTGGTTGCGGCCACGGGTGAGCTGACCTCGGAGAGCCGGCTGGGAGATGGAAGGGTCGTTCAGATGTGGGTGGCCCACGGGGTGAGGGACTTCGCGCTGGTCGCGAGTCCCCGCTTCGAGGTCTCGCGGGAGAGGGTAGGAGGGGTGACCGTATACTCCTACTACCTGCCCGAGCACGCCGAGGGAGGGAAGAGAGTCCTAGAGTACGCCGTCAACGCGATACGCGTCTTCAGTGAGCACTTCACGCCCTACCCCTTCTCCGCCTTCCGGGTGGCGGAGGTGCACGGCTGGTTCGGCGGGATGGAGTACCCCCAGCTCATCATGGTGTCCAGCTCGTTCTACGAGGGCGACGAGCGGACGCTCGAGATGATCGTAGCGCATGAGACGGCGCATCAGTGGTGGTACTCCCTCGTGGGCAACGATCAGTGGGAGGAGCCGTGGCTCGACGAGTCACTGGCGGAGTATTCACAGATCCTCTACTTTGAGTGGGTCTACGGTCCGGAAAATGCAGAGATGGCATTCTGGGACTTCGTGGGGAACCCCTACAGGTTCTACATCGACTCGGGAGAGCCGGCCCTGCCTGTCGCGGTCAGCGTCGGCGAGGTCTCCGACGCCCCCGGGCGGTACAGGGCGGCGGTGTACCTGAGGGGCGCCTGGGCCCTGAGGATGCTGCGCGGGATCCTGGGGGACGAGTCCTTCTTCCGTGCGCTGAGGGTGTACGCGGAGGAGAACGCCTTCGGCGTGGCCACCGGCGAAGACCTCGTATCGGCGTTCGAGGAGTCATGGGGCGGGGATCTCGACTGGTTCTTCGAGGAGTGGGTGTACTGGGGGTGCGTCCCGTCCTATCGGGTGGCCAGGGTCGGGAGGGTAGCCGAGAGGTCTTGGATGGAGGTGTACCAGTCCCTCGAGGGCTGTGACGGCGGCGCCCCGAAGTCAATGCCAGTCGAGTTCGAGGTGGACCCCTGCGGACGGGTAGAGTCCTGGATCAACTCCACCTGGGCGAACGTGAGCCTCCCGGAGGGCTGCGAGCCCGAGGTCGTGTTGCCTGACCCAGACGACGAAATCCCTGGGGCAGACTTCGGGTGGTCGGCTCGGAGCGACGGCGTCCCTGCGACGCCGGGAGGTTGTTCGCCCGGCGGGAGCTCATCTAGGGAGTGGACATCGCCGGTCTCTATGGTCCTGATCCTCTCGGGGACGGCGCTGACCCTGGCCTTCGCGATCTGGCTGGGCAGGACCAGGTCGAGGGCCTCGTCGGAGTCGTGGCCGAGTCAGGAGGAGGTGGATGGTGCGGCCGCCGGGATTTGAACCCGGGTCTGGAGCGCTCCGCGCCTCGAGAGGCTTGGCAGGCTCCCATCCTAGACCAGGCTAGACTACGGCCGCCCGTTCCCCCGAATCACCATGATCGATATAAAAGCTTGTCGAGGGTCTCGGGAGCGGTGCTGACCGTACTGCTGGCCGAGGCCTCCCTCGAACTCATACCGAAGAGGCTGCGGCGAGATAGGAGGGTCGTCAAGGCGGCGGCCCGGAGGGGCAAGGATCCCAGCGAGATGCTCCTGGACTCCTCGTACCTGGGGCCGGACCTCGTGAGGAGGGTAGACACATCCGGGAAGAGGGGGAGGCCGGACGTGGTCCACAGGTCCCTGCTCGCGCTCACGGACTCGCCTCCCTGGCGCGAGGGGTGGCTCCGCATCTACCTCCACACGGTGGGGGGCAGGATATTCGAGCTTGAGCCGGGACTCAGGCCCCCCAGGAGTTACAATCGCTTCGTGGGCCTGATGGAGGCGCTCCTGCGGGATGGGAGGGTTGGTCCCCAAGACAGGCCCCTCATAAGGGAGTTAGACCTCTCCCCCGCGGAGCTGGTGGGGAGCATAAATCCCGACCTCGTGATGGGACTTACGGCGAGCGGGGGCCTCGCAAATCCACTAGAGGTTTTGGACCCCGGACTCGAAGAGGTGGCGGTCGTAGGCTGCTTTCCCGTGGGTGATTTCTCGGAAGAGATCAGGGGGCTCTTTGATTCAGAGGTCAGTCTCTACGAGGGCGTCCTCTCCGCCTCGGCCGTGGCCTCAGCCGTCGCGTGGGCCTACTACATCGTGAGGAGGTGGGGTGGCCGGTGAGGAGGGCCGTCAGGCGCAGCAAGCAGAGGGAGAGGAGGATAGCGAGGGAGCGGATCGTATGGCTCCTCACTCTCGCCGACGCGGTCGCACCCGAGAGGCCAGATCTAGCCAAGAGGTACGGCGAGCTGGCCAGGAGGATATCGCTCAGGGCGAGGGTCAGGATCCCGCGGCGGTGGAGGTGGAGGTACTGCAGGGAGTGTAAGTCCTACCTCATCCCGGGGGTGAACGCGGCGGTCAGGACCAGGCCCAGGAGGATGCCGCACCTGGTGATCCGCTGCTTGGAGTGCGGGGCGATCACTAGGAGACCCTATCTGAGGGAGAAGAGGCGGAAGCTAAGGTTTAAAATGCCGGCCGAGGGCCGGCCTGAGTGAGGTAAGCCGCCAGCCGGAAAAGGTGATCGGCTTGCCGACGGCACGGGACGTGAGGGCAGACTTGCTGATAGATCGGGTCGCCGAGGAACTCAAGAAGCTCGAGGAGATCAAGCCGCCCGAGTGGGCGTCCCTGGTGAAGACCGGGTCGCACAAGCAGAGGCCGCCGCAGCAGGAGGACTGGTGGTACATCAGGGCCGCGTCGGTGCTGAGGACCGTCTACCTGCACGGGCCTGTGGGCGTCGAGAGGCTCAGGACCAAGTACGGCGGCAGAAAGGACAGGGGAGTCAGGCCGGAGCACTTCAGGAAGGCCAGCGGGCACATAATCCGGCTGATACTCCAGCAGTTGGAGGAGGCGGGGCTCGTCGAGAAGGTGCCCGGGAGGGGCAGGAAGATCACGAGGAAGGGCGTAGCCCTGCTCGACAGGAAGGCGGCTGAGATCCTCAAGGGGCAGGGGCTGGTGCCCGGGAGGGTTGTGGCCCCGTGAGCGCCGAGGATGAGGAGCTGAGGAGGATTCAGGAGCAGCTTCAGGCCGAGATGCTGGCCAGGCAGAAGGAGCAGAAGGAGGAGGAAGAGAGGAGACTACTCGAGAAGCAGAGGATAGACGCCCTAGTCCGGCAGCTCCTCGACAGCGAGGCGTGGGCCAGGCTCAAGCGGCTCGAGATGGTGAAGCCCGGGCTGGCCGACGAGGTGAAGATCTACCTCGTCCAGCTGTACACGTCCGGCAGGCTGACCAGGAGGCTGAGCGACTCCGAGCTCAAGGCCCTCCTGGCCAGGATCGCGAAAAGGTCGAGCTCAGATTTCAGGATCAGGATAATGTAATGTGATCGCGAGGTGTTGTGGAGTGGCGAGGTATCGTCCGCTTGCGTCGAAGCTCAGGTACGCCAGCGCGATGAAGTCCAACAGGAGGATTCCGATCTGGGTGTACATCCGGACCATGAGGGGAGTCAGACCGCGTCCGCTCAGGAGCTGGAGGAGGAGCAGGCTCCAGCTGTGAGCGGGAGGTGGGTTGAATGGAGGAGTTCAGGGACACCCTCTCGAGGGACTCCGACGAGGGTTACCTCACGCTCAGGCTCGGGAGGATAATCAGGGAGAAGTACCCCCCAAAGAGGAGAGCCTCCAGGGCGGTGAAGGTCATAGCGCAGGAGGTCCGAAGGAGGCTAAGGCTCGACGACGAGTTTGAGGTGAAGGTGGACCCCGAGCTCAACGAGATGATCTGGAGTCGGGGGGCGGGGAACCCCCCGAGGCTGATCAGGGTCTACGTGAGGGTTGACCGCGAGGAGAAGGTGGCCACGGTCGCCCCCGCGAGGTGAGGGGCGACTTGCCCATCGAGAGGGCCAAGCTGGAGGGCAGCCCCGGCCTGGGAATATTTGCCAGGGTCGTCGGGAGGGCCGCCTTCGTCCCCACAGGAACCGCCAGGAGGTTCAGATCTCAGCTCGAGGAGGTTCTGGGCGCAAGGGCCGTTGAGGTGAGCCTCTACGGCTCTCGCCTAGTCGGAGTCTTCATGGCGGGAAATGGCGAGGTGGTCCTGCTCCCGTCGATCGTCAACCCAGCGGAGGTTGAGGCCGTCGAGGAGTCCGATCTCCCGACGCACGTCTTGGACGTCAGGCTGACCGCACTCGGGAATGTGATACTCGCCAACAGCTACGGGGCCGTTGTTCACCCTGAGTTCCGCGACTCCGAGCTGGAGCAGATCTCTCGGGCGCTCGGCACCCCGGTAAGGAGGGGGACCATAGGCGGCGTGGGCGTCGTCGGCTCGCTGGCGGTTGCAACAGACAGGGGGGTGCTGGCCTCCCCTGACCTCACCGACGAGGAGGCCAGGGTCATAGAGGATGTCCTGGGGGTTAGGGTCCTCAGGGGCACGGTGAACGACGGGGTCAGGTACGTGAGGACTGGCATGCTGGCCAACGACTCCGGCGCACTGGTAGGCTACCCCACCACCCCACTTGAGATAGACGTGATAGCCGAGGCCCTGGGCCTGGAGCCCTAGCTCAGCCTAATTATCCCGGCCTTGGGGGCCCGGGCAGGTCGCGACGCCCAAGTGATCAAGCCTTTAACTATGGGCGAGCGGGGTGCATGGGATCGAGGTTGAGCGAGGCAGGTCAGGGGAGGCAGGCTGACGTCGAAACCCTGCAGGCCATGTATCAGGCCCTGATGGATGCCAGCAATCGCCTAGCCGTGCAGATCGCCGATCTTCAGGGCGCCATTGAGACGCTGGGCATCCTGGAGAAGGTAGACGAGGGGGAGAAGTTCGGCCCGTTCCTCTTGCCGGTTGGCGCGTTCCTCATGCTGAGGGTCCCGGGGGCGCTGGCCGACAAGGTCCTGGTCAACCTCGGCGGGAACGTCTACGCGGAGATGGATCCAAGGGGGGCGAAGGAGGAGCTGACTAGGATGCTGGAGGAGTCGAGACAGGAGCTCGGTAGGGTGCAGGCGACCCTCAGGCAGATAGAGGCCCAGCTGACTCAGGCCATTAGCCAATCTAGCCGTAGGGGTAGGTAAGATCCCCGCCCGCCGCGGCGGCTAAGCTCCACCTGTCAGCTCCCCGTTATATTTTACGCGCGACGGAGGGCGCGGGTGATCCCGCTTGAGGTGGGGTTGGGCGCTCAGGTCCCTCAGGGGGAGGGACTTCCTCACGCTGTCCACCGTAACCCCCGCGGAGTTCAGGGCTCTGGTCGACAGGGCCATGGCGCACAAGAGGGGGCTCGTGGCCGGCAAGCCCCTCGACGGCATGGTCGTGGCCGGGATATTCGAGAAGCCGAGCACCAGGACCAGGGTCTCCATGGGAACGGCCTGCGCGCACCTCGGGGCCACCTTCATGACACTCCCGGTGGAGGCCCTTCAGGTCTCCAGGGGAGAGACCCTCAGGGACACCGCCACCGTCCTCAGCAGGTACGTCAACGCCGTAGCCGCCAGGGTGAAGAAGCACGAGACCCTCGAGGAGCTGGCCAAGTGGGCCGACGTGCCCGTGATCAACATGCTGAGCGACCGCTACCACCCGCTGCAGGCCCTCGCCGACGTCATGACCATCGTGGAGAGGTTTGGGGACGAGCGGGTCAAGGTGGTCTTCGTGGGCGACGGCGCGGCCAACACGAGCCACAGCCTCATGCTGGCTTCCGCCCTTATGGGCTACGACCACGCGGTCGCCGCACCAAAGGGATACTGGCCCGACAGCTCGGTGGTCAGCAGGGCCCTTGAGATCGCCTCAGAGACTGGGGCCACCATCGAGATCTACGAGGACCCGGTCAGGGCAGTCCACGGTGCCGACGTGATATACACGGACACCTGGGTGTCCATGGGCGTGCAGGATGTCGAGGAGCGCATGGAGGTCTTCCCGCCCTACCAGGTGAACGACGAACTCCTCAAGCACACCTCAGAGCGGGCCATCGTGCTGCACTGCCAACCCTGGTTCCTAGGTCAGGAGATAACCGAGAGCGTGGCGTATGGGCCAAGGTCCGCCGCGTTCGACCAGGCTGAGAACAGGCTCCACACCGCAAAGGCGGTTCTGGAGGCTCTCTTGGCCTAGCGCTAGGTCCGCAAAACCTTATATAGCGTCCCCCCCTTTCCTCTACTTGCCGCGACATCCCGGTCGCGGGCCCGAGGGGTGAAGGGTGACCCCCTGACCGGCTGAGGGCCCGTCGATTCCGGTCGCGGCGACAAGTGACGATAAGTGGCCATGTGAGCGCGAGGAAAAGGGCCTCGCCCGACCCCTCGCGCTCGAGAGAGTCCGGGTGTCCCGCGTATAGAGGCAGGGCGGATCGGAGAGGCCTTGCGGCCGCTCCTGAGAGACCGGTTGATCCTGCCGGAGGGGACCCCTAGCGGGCTCGCACTAAGCCATGCAAGTCGGCTGGGGGCCATTCCGCCCCTGGCGGCGCACGGCTCAGTAATACACGGTCAACCTACCCTGGGGACCGGGATAACCTCGGGAAACTGAGGCTAATCCCGGATAGGGGCCGGGTACTGGAATGTCCCGGCCCCGAAAGTAGGCGGGGGGAGCCCCGCTGAGGCCCCAGGATGGGACCGTGGCCTATCAGGTAGTAGGTGGGGTAACGGCCCACCTAGCCTGAGACGGGTGCGGGCGGTGGGAGCCGGAGCCCGGAGATGGGCACTGAGACAAGGGCCCAGGCCCTAAGGGGCGCAGCAGGCGGGAAACTTCCGCAATGCGCGAAAGCGTGACGGAGTGAGCCCGCGTGCCGCCCGCTGAGGGCGGCTGTCCCCGGGTGTAAACAGCCCGGGACAGGAAGGGGAGGGCAAGGCTGGTGCCAGCCGCCGCGGTAAAACCAGCTCCTCGAGGGGTCCCCACGCATACTGGGCCTAAAGCGTCCGTAGCCGGCCCCGCAAGTCCTCGGTTAAATCCACCGGAAGACCGGTGGGCTGCCGGGGATACTGCGGGGCTAGGGAGCTGGAGGGGCCGGGGGTATTCCGGGGGGAGCGGTAAAATGCGTAGATCCCCGGAGGACCACCGGTGGCGAAGGCGCCCGGCTGGAACGCGTCCGACGGTGAGGGACGAAAGCTGGGGGAGCAAACCGGATTAGATACCCGGGTAGTCCCAGCCGTAAACGATGCCGGCTAGGTGCCGGCCGAGGTTTCGGCCTCGGCCGGTGTC
>JAOZFH010000005.1 GCA_027491415.1 Thermoproteota archaeon
ATGGCCAAGGGGAGCGAGTTCACCGTGAGGGAGCTGGCCGAGGCCACCGGCCTGAGCGAGAGCACCGTGAGGAAGAACCTCAAGACCTTCGTCAGGGCCGGAGTGGCCGAGGAGGACGCCTCCCAGACGCCCCACATTTATAGGCTCAGGGGGGACGTGAGGAGAGAGCTCAGGGAGGCCCTTGAGCGGGAGGGCGAAGAGGAGGGGTGAGGGGACCACTGGCACCTGCCGGGGGCCTAGGAAGTCAGAGCTTCGGACGAGTCCTCGAGGGGCCGCGACGACGCGCCAACCGACGGGCCAACGGGACCGCGGTCCCCCAGCGGTCTTGGCCTCTCCATCATCGCGGAGCCCAAGCCCCCAGTCCGTGAGGCAGCGAGGTCGCCGGGTTTGGGTGCTCATGGGCGGGGCCGACGGGCCCCTCCGCCATGCTGGGGGCGGACCCTTCACGCCGATGGAGAGCTGCCCACGGTAGACGTCAGCTCCGAGGGCGCCGCGCCCCAGGGTTCCCCACAGGCTGCCCTGGGGGCGGAGCGCGGCCCCAGGAGCTGATTGCCCAGGCCTGGGTGGGCCGACGCCCCAAGCCGGGAGGCTGGACTTTGGCCGGAGGGACCGAGGGCCCATCTCCCGGCGGGTCAGGGATCATCTGCGGCCCTGAGCAGATCCCTGGCCATGGCCCTCAGATCATCCAGACCCCTGACCCAGGCCCTGTAGACCTCTTCCGGCTTCAGCCTGACGTATCCGTGCACCAGGACGTTGCGGAACCTGGCGATCGACCTGTAGAGGTCGGCCCTCTCCCCATCTACCAGACCCGCCTCCTCGAGCACGGTTATGGAGTCGGCGTAGCTCTCCGGGGGCCGCCCTCCCTTGGCCACGGCGACATGCTGGGCCACGTCGAGGAGGCACTCGATCGCGAGCTGGAGGAGCCTCTCGACGGCCATCCTGAGGACGAGAGAGCCCTGGAACTCCCCGGCCCTCGACCTGAGCCTCTCGAGCTCCTCCAAGTAACCCCTGAAGAGGGAGAGCCTGGACTCAACGGCCTGCCTGTCAACCTCCAAAGCCCAGCCACCTCCTGGTATACTCCCTGACGGTCCTCCTGAGCGGCTCCAGGTCGGCCCACTCGTCGACGGCCCTCTGGGCGAACCTAAGAAAGGAGCGCCGATCTAGCACCAGCAGAGGCTCGCCCCTCAGCGCGGCGAGCCTCAGCCGAGGCGGGGCGTCGTTCAGCACGAGGAGGTCGACATCCGACCTGACCTCCCTCTGGATCAGGGAGAACACCCTGGATACGGCGTCTTCGCCGGCGTCCTCCGACAGGAGGACCGCGACGTCCAGGTCGCTCCCCCTCCACTCCTTTCCGAGCGCCGAGCCGAAGAGGATCAGCGCGACCACGCCGACCCCCTCGAGCTCCCCCCTGATCCTCTCCACGAGCCTCCGCAGCCTCTCCGCGTCCCGCGCCGCCATCCCGGCGAACACCCGCTGGGGGAAGAAAAAATTGAGCGCCAAACCCAGAGCCTCGCCCCTCACCGCGGGCTGGCCCCGTCCCGGGGAGGCATCCGGGCTGGGCGGGAATCGGGTCCACATTTATAGCCTTGGGGTGGCCTCGGCTCGTGACGGTTGAGGGGAGATCAGAGTTGACCGAGGGCGAGGAGCGGAAGGGCGAGTCTTCGGGGGAGGAGGGGGAGTCCGGCGGACTGGACCTGCTCTCTATGGGGGGCATGGGAAGCGCCCTGCAGCTCATGCTGATCACCCAGGCCCTCGGGAGGCTCATGAAGAAGATCGAGAAGGGGGAGTTCGACCGCGGGTTCCTCAGCGACGCGGTCTACGTGATAGGGGCGCTCATGCTCATGATCGGCGTGAGCCACCCTAAGGCTTTCACCGAGCTCAAGGATTTCCTGGAGAGGCTCGTCTCGTCGGAGTCGGAGGGAGAGTAGGGCCAGGGGGGTCACAGGTGCGGGCGCCCGAGTTCACCCCGGCCCTGTGGTACGGGCTCGCGATCGCCGTCGCCCTCTTCCTGGCGTACAGGGCGGCCGTGGCCCTTGCCTTCGGATTCCTGGCCAAGAGGATGGGCAGGAGGTTCAACGTCTCCTCCAGGGAGGCCCTGAACGTGGCGCTCGCCAGCTTCCTCGACACGGCGCTCGGCCTCCTGGTGCTGGCCGCGAGCGTCTTCACCAGGGAGGTGGACGTCGCCTCGGCGAAGAGGGTCGCCGAGAGGATAAAGTCGGACTCCCTGTACGTGGTCAGCATCCTGTCCGGCGTCGACGACTACCAGGCGAGGAACCTGGCTAGAGACGCCCAGCTCCTCGTGGAGAAGCTCGAGCAGGCCCAGAAGAGCCCCACGTTCGGCAGGCTGGACGTGATCGAGGAGCTCGAGGTCATAGAGCAGGACCTGATCTTCATCAGGGACAAGGCCGACGACATATCCCTGGCCGAGGATCGGAGGATGAGGAGCAAGCTGCTGTCCGAGTGCGTACGGAGGATGGACTCCGCGAAGGACAGGCTGGAGAAACTGCTGGATAAGCTGCAGTAAATTCCGCACCTGATTCACGGGCTCGTCGAGGACTGCCAGAGAAAAACCAAAAAAGATGGGGCATAGCCCCGGAAAACCTGACTACTCGCCTGACTCCTTTACCTTCTTGATTTCCTCGGCTATCTCCTTGAGGGCCTCCCTTGGGTCCTTGCCCTCCTTCTCGGCCCTCTCCCTGGTGGCCACGAAGACGCCGGCCAACGCAGCCGCGGCCAGCTCTACGATGTCAGAGGGGGACTTCTCGGGCAGGAGTTCCTTCGCGATGAGCTTTGCCTTCTCGGCGGTGCTCAGATCCTCCCTCCTCAGTATTTCGGAGATGTCCTCCCTCTCAGCGAGGGCCTCCAGCAGGGCGAACACTGCCGCCGCCGCGGCCACACCCTTCAGGGCCTTCCTCGCCTCTTCCGGGACTTCGAGCCTCTTACCTTCCCCCTTCTCCTCTTCGGGCATGTCTGATCTGATTCAAACCCGTCAGGTCGGCAATATTAACTTTCGTCTGTGAAAGGACGGTAGAGGGTTTCTGAGGGGATGAGTGATCCGGGCTCGGTCAGAGGGACTTCTCAGGACCGCCTCCACCTTGAGGTCGAAGAAGTTGCTCGAGTGCGGCCGACCTGATCTCTCGGGCCCTCGGGGCGGCCCCCGGAGCCGGGGGTGAGGCGCCGTCGCTCACGCTGTCGGCTAGGCTCTCTCCCGCCGGTGGCGCCAGGGGCGTCCGTCGGCGGCGATCCGCTGCTGCCCGGGAGGTGGAGCGAGGTGGAGCTCGACCCCGGCGGGGGAACGGCGCTCGTGGTGGAGAGCCTCCCGCGCGGGGACCTCGAGCTAAGGATCGACCTCAGGGTGGCGCTCAGCTTCGGCGGCCGCAGGTGGACCAGGGAGGCATCCCTGATGATCCGGAGGGCCGCGGCGCACCCATGGGAGGGGGTGCTCGAGTCGGCCCCCGAGTGGGACTGCCGGGCCCTCTCGGGCCTACCCTCGGAGTGCGAGGTCAGGCTGTCGCCCCTGCCCGGCGTCGATCTCTCGGGCCTCGGGGTCGTCGGCGAGGGCTGCGGGGTCTCCGTCTTGGAGGTCTCGGCGGACGGCGTCAGGTTCGACGTTGAGGGCAGGGCCCCGGGGTCTGAGTGCAGGCTCATGCTGATGCTCGGGGACCGCAGCATCGACTCCCGCGTCGTCCGCGCGGAGCCCCCCGTGGAGCTGAGCTTGGATCTGCCCGGGGAGGTCCCCGTCGGGGGGACCGCGAACGCGACCCTGACGGTCGTCAACCGGGCTGGCGTTGACGTCGCGGGGCTCGTCGTGTCGGCCTCCGCCTCCGGCGCGGGAGGGTGCTCCGTCTCTCCGGACTCGGCGCCCGTCAACGTGTCCGCGGGAGGTTCGGTGGAAGTGCCCTTCTCCGTCAGGGTGAGCCGGGAGGGGCCATGCTGGCTGAGGTTCTCGGCCGCCCTCGGGGGGGTGGAGGTGGCGGAGGAGCGGGGCTCGATCGCCGGGGTCGGCTGGGTCTCCCTCTCGCTCTCCGCCCCTGGCGAGTCCGTCGGCGACTTCAACGTCACGGTCCTCCTGATGAACACCCACTCCTTCCCCGTGAACCTGACAGTTGAGCTGAGCTCCTCGGGCCCGTGCGAGGTCTCCTACCGGACCCTGGCGGTCCCGGTCCCCCCGGGCGGCCGCTCCGAGGTGGAGGTCCCCGTGAGGGTGACCGGCTCGGGCGAGTGCTCGGTCAGCGCCAGGATCTCCGGGGGCCGCCGGGCCTCGAGCGGGCTGGAACCCACGAGGTCGTCCTCCCGGTCAGGAGGAGGTTCGGGCCCTGTCCCTGGCCTTCATCGTGATGGGCGCGGCCGCGGTGTCGGCGGTCATCCTCCTCGGCGTCAGGAGGATGGGCGCGGCCGCGGAAGTCGCCCCGCCCGTCTCGGAGGGCGGCCCGGCCCCGCCGACGGCTCGTGGAGCGTGAGGGCGGTCGGCGTCGACGCGGAGCTGAACGGCGCCTCGATAGCGGGGGTGGGCGCGGTCAGGCTCTCGGACGGGGACATCATAAGGGCCTGGGGCGCAGAGCTGAGGGTGAGGATTGAGTGAGTGGGGACGAGGCTGAGCCGAGGTGACACGCCCACCCCGCCCCCCGGGCCTCCTGACCACGCCCGAGGGTTCGGTCCTCAACCGGCGGACCGCCCGCGAGTACTCGGAGAGATGGGGATCGGGGCTCTGCCTGGGGTCGGTCCCGGGTGGGGCTCAGGTGGAGATCTCGAGCGCGGGCCCGGCGACGGTTCTCTCGAGAGGGCGTCCCGTGAGGGCCTCCAAATCCCCGACCGGTTCGGCCGCCCGATTGACGGCGTACCTAGCGGGATTGCTTCGCCACGTCGGCGCCTGCCTTGACCCCCGGCCCACGAGAGATCTGGGGCCGCGCTTCGACCTCGCCTGAGAGTTCAGTCGGCGGGTATCTCCAGGGGTCGTCCCGGGAGGTCCACCCTCCTCCTGAAGATCGGTGGGGAGAGCGAGTAGACCTCGTCCCACCCGCGGATCGACCTTATCCTCCTGGCTGTCGCCTCGACGACCTCACCGCCGTACCTCCTGAGCGCGGCCCAAGTCGCTCGGCAGCTCCACCACCTGAACCTCCTCCAGGTCTCCCGATCTCTCCATCGCCCACTCCGAGAACCCCCGGAACTCGTCTTCGACCGAGTCCGGAGACAGCCTGAACTTCTTGGCCAGGAACAGGAGCTTCCTGACGTGGTCGTGCGGTCTGAACGCCGTGCCGTCCGGAGGGGAGACCTCGACCGGCACGTACCTCAGCTCGATGGACCTCCGCAGTACCTCGCTGAGCAGATCCAGCTCCACCTCGAACCTGCTCGCCGTGAGGGTCAGCTCTCCCGCGGCATCTCGGGAGAGGGCCCAAAGGCCGCACTGCCCGTCGGGCAGCAGCCTGCCCAGCCCGAATATCCGGCTGACCAGCCAGAGTTCGAACAGCTCCGCCAGTATTCGATCGGGGCCTATCCCCCAGTGCGGGGAGGTCCTCATCGCCAGGACGGCTCCCCTCGGCCGAGAGATCCTCTAGACGGCGTCCCAGACGTGCCTGGGGTGTATTCCCTCTCCGTCCACGTAGGCCAGGACTCCCCCGGGACCGGCCTCGGCCAGCTTCCCCGCCAGCCAGAGCCTGATCGCGTCCCCCTTGTGGGCCCTCCTGACCGCCAGCTTGACGTCGACCGGCGCGAGCGCGGGGTCGATCTCCAGGGTGGGGTGACCCGCCAGCGCGGACTCCAGGTCCAGGGTCAGCCTGGACAGGATGGGCGAGCCCGGGTAGCCGAGGGTCTGCACGACCCTCAGGGAGGGAGGTCTGGACTCCCTCAGGCGACTCATGAACTCCGCGACGAGTTCTTCGTAGTTCTCCTTGCCGAAAAAGAGGGAGAGGAGGTAGACGTCCCCTTCCCCAGCCTCAGCCAACCCTCACCCCTCAGGCCTCACTCTCTCCTCTTGCGAGACCCGTACAGCCACCTCACCATGTCCTCGAGGCGGCCCCAGTCCGGGGAGGCGAGCCTGACCACCGACTCCGAGGTGAGCGCGACCTCGTCGAAGCCCGGGTCCGAGGGCCTGATCCTGGCGCTGGAGGCCACCCAGACGACGCGGACTCCCCTCCTCTCGGCCTCCTTCCTCAGCTCCCTGGCAAGCATCCCGTCCCCCCTGCTGCCCGGGGGCATGGGGACCTCGATCTCATCCTCCTTCAATCGACCGCCCCCCAAGGGCGTCCGGGGAGGGAGCGGGGCGACCTATTAATACCTTTCTCCCGGGCTGGCGGGCGAGTGACGGCCGAGACTCCTGAACCCGCGGGTGGGATCACCTCGAGACCCCGGCGCGCTCGCCGGCTCCCCAACGGGGCGGGCGTGGGGTGAGTGTCATGGGTGCGAGGTGCCGGGGCACCCCCCCGAATCTTTTCCAGACCTTCGCAGACGGGAGAGAGACGCTGAGTCACCCGCGCGGCCTCGGGCCGAAGGAGCTGCTCGCGCGGGCTCGCGAACGGCGGCCGCCTTTCTCCCCGCCTGGTGGGTGTGCCCGGCGGCCTCCATATCTTCCTGAAACCACCCGGGGCCCCATTGGCCCGGCTCCGGGTAGGTCTCAACTGTCCAAGCTGAGCCCCCCTGCTCTCCCTGGCGAGAGTTGGAGGGGACCACCCCCAGGTCGGCGACCTTTTATTGGGGGCAGCCGGTATCCGGTCCCGGATGGCATCGCGAGACCTGGAGAGGCTGAGGGAGCTGGTCAAGAGGTCCCAGCGTAGGCTCGAGGAGCTGGGCGTCGTCGCCCTGCTGGTGTTTGGGTCCGCCCTCGGGAGAACCTGGAGGGGGAGCGACCTAGATGTCGCGGTTCTCCTCAGGCCGGGGGCGGGCAAGGCGCGCCTCCGAGACCTCTACTCGATGATACAGAGGGAGGTCAGGTCGGACGTGGACCTCCTGACCCTTAACCTGGCCCCGCCCAGGCTGAGGATGGCTGCCCTCAGGGGTGAGCTGCTGTACGTGGGGGACAGGCGCGCCTACCTGAGATTCGTCCAGCGGACGCTGGACGAGTGGGCGGATCTGGAGCCCCTGAGGAGGACCGTAGGCGAGTACACCAGGAGGTGGCTGGAGCTTGGAGGTTGACCGGGAGGCCGTGGAGTCGAGACTCTCACTCTTCAGGGGGTACGTGGAGGAGCTCGAGAGCCTCAGGGCCAGGCGGGATGAGTTCCAGAGGTCGCTCCTGCTCAGGATGGCCGTCGAGAGACTCCTCCAGCTTGCGATAGAGTGCCTGCTTGATGTGGCACAGCACGTGGCCGCGGCCAAGGGCAGGAGGCTTCCCGAGAGCTACGCAGACTCGATAACCGTGCTGGAGGAGTCGGGCCTCATCGACGAGCGGCGGGCCGACCTGTACCGGTCAATAGCCAGGTTCAGGAACGTGCTGGTTCACGGCTACGTCAGGCTTGACCCATCTGAGGTCTACCGGGTCTGGGTGGAGGGCCTGAACGACCTGAGGGAGATGGCGAGGGATCTGCTGCGGGCCTCCCTGGACCCCTAGGCTAATGAGGTGCGGGCGAGGTCACAGGGCCTCCCTGGCGGCCTCCGACGCAGGCTCAAGCGCCCTCCTGGGCCGCGCCGCGGCTACCGCCGTTCTGGCCCCGCCGCGAGGAACTCCTCAGGAGTCACCACGTCCGCCGGTATCCTCCCGGAGAGGTGCCTCTTGCTCCAGGTGACGAGGATCTCGGCGCCCAGATCCTCCGCGGCCGCCAGGGCGTCCCCGTAGCTGAGGCCCCCCTCCAGGTACCCGTTTATGAGGGCCTGGACCCGGCCCCCCATCCCGGCCGCCGCGAAGAGGCCGCGCAGCTCCAGGAGGTTGTGGATCGCCGTGGCGGCCCCCTCCCCCTCAGCCCCTCGTGGGCCCTCTCGTTGACCTCAAACCCCTCATGGGCCTCTTCCCCGGCAGGTAGAGTCAGACGACCTTGGTGAGTTCGCCGCCGCGCCTGTACCTCTCGAGGAGTTCCAGAGGCTGAAAAGGATCGCGACCAGGTTTAAGGAGCTGAAGTAGAAAGGCTGACCCCTGAGAGCCCCTATCCATCAATCTTGCTCAATTCTCTGTAAACACGGATTGGCGTAGAACCGGGGAGATGGCACACGAATCGGAGAATCACTTCTCAAGCTTCACGACGTTCCCGCAAATCACCCTGAATCCCATCTCTTTGGCCCTCTCCAGCGCGTCATCGTCGACATTGACGGCAACGAGGTAGACGCGGTCTGCCTTTCTGTTGAGGATCTTCTCTACCACTGGGATCTTCTCGGCCAACCTCTCTACGTGATCCAGCTCGACGTGAGATTTCACCTCCAGTACGCAGAGTTGGTCGTCCTCTACCAGAATATCTACGTCCACGACGGCCCCGGGCCTACCGGTGTACATGCCGCCCTCATCTCTATACCTAAACTTCCTGACCCTGCCAGGCGAGATCCCCTCCCTCTCCAGCACCTCCCTGAAGATCTCGAGGGTCATCCTCTCTAAGTCCCAACCCCACCTCCTGCCCATGCTCCCTATGGTGACCTCCACCCTCATCTGCAGCCTGTCGAATGACTCCCTGATCTCGGCGATCTGCTCCAGTATCTCGTTGAACTTCCGGTCGTGCTCCTCCAGCCTGCGCTCCATGCTCTCGAACCTCCTGGAGTGCGCCTCCAGCAGGCGCCTGTGGGCCCTGAGCTCCTCCAGTATCTCGTTGAACTTCCGGTCGTGCTCCCTCATCCGATCTAGCACGTCGCAGTAGCCTATGAGCCCAGCGACCGCGTACCTGAACTCCTCATCCCGCTTGAGGAGGTTAAGGATCCTCTCCTTCAGCGTGGAGTCTGTTGAA
>JAOZFH010000011.1 GCA_027491415.1 Thermoproteota archaeon
CACGCTCATCATGACGGTGAGCACCGCCACCTCCACGACCTCTGGGTCGCCCGACATCACGGCCATCAGGGTCAGGGCGATCTCCGGGAGGCTGGACGCGAGTGAGCTCAAGACTCCCGTCAGATACGGGGGAGCGCCGGCCGCCTCGGAGAAGCTCTCGAGCGCGCCGACTGCGACCTCAGAGGCCCTGGCGATGAGCCACCCCAGCACCACCAGGGAGAGGACGAACAGAAGCGTTGGGCCGATCTCAATGAGCCCGAGCCGGTAGCCGAACGCGAGGGCCAGGTCGAGGCCTGAGAGGCAGGCCAGAACAACCGCCTCGATCCTCCTCAGCTTCGATCACCCCTGCTCGAGAGCAGACTGGGCTCTTCCTGACTCACAAACTTGGACGACGGTCTCTCATCATACCCCGCCGAGGCAGGCCTTCCCAGCCTCAGGAAGATTATCTGAACGATCCTCATGCCCGGATAAAGCCTCACGGGAACCACGTTCTCGTTGAATATCTCCAGGACGACGGGGACCGGTTTTGTCATCCCGGTTCCGGGATTGACGAGCCCCGCCGCATGAACTATCACGCCCATTCTAGCCACGCTACTCCTCCCCTCCAAGAAGGCCGCGAGTCCCTTCGAGATCGCGATCCTCTCCACCGTCCTGGCGAGTACGAACTGCCCCGGTTGGAGCGCGAATGGCTCTCCGCCCGTGTCGACCAGCCTTGCACCCCTGTCAACGGTCTCCAGCCTCCTGGGATCCACCTCTCCGTCCCCTTCAAACACCCTGAAGAGGGTGTCCAGCCTGAGGTCTACAGAACAAGGTCCCAGGCTGTCAGGATCGAAGGGCTCTATCCTGATGTCCCCCGACTTGAGGGCCTCCCTGATCTCAACGTCTGACAGTATCAGCTCGGACCCTCATGGCCCGACCTGACGGCAATTAAACGGTTTGCCCCGAGAGCCTCCCCGCGAGCTCCCTCACCCTATTGAGCTCCTCTTCTGCTATCTCCCTCTGCCAATCCTCCAGATCGGGTACGGTCAGCAGGGTCTCAATGGCGCCTTCTGTGGATCTAAGGTGGCCCAATATGTCCCCACTCGTCCAGCCCGTCCCGTTAAACAGAGATAACTGCCTCTCCGAGAAGTCCCCGGGCTGGTCGAGTCCTGGAACGTAGATCCGGACCATGTCGGCGAAGGTCTCGAGACCCACCGTGGCCCCAAGCCTGACCAGCTCCCTATTGATCCTCCACGCATGGAGGTCTGGCCCGTAGAGCACCATGTCGTAGTCGTTGGAGGCCAAGGCGGCGAGGTCGACGAGGCCGACGGCCACGACCCTGTCCACCCCTCTGTCCGCCGCAAATCGGGCTATCCTTCTGACCGCGACGTCCGTGATGAACCCGTAAAGGACGAGCGTCCTCACGGTGCAGGATCTCGCCTCCAATTCTCTGAAGGCCGTTTCCAGAGATATCAACCCCGTCCTGCCCGTCGCCTCGGTGTCCGGCTTGATCAGCGTTATCTTCTCTCCCTCTGGGGCCTGGGAGAAGTCGGAGAAGGTGACCCTAACCTCCCTGACGGACTCCCCCGTGTGATCCCTCTCCGAAGAGGCGAGGTACTCCGGCCGAACGTACAACTCCCTGAAGGTTAACTCTCGGCCCCTCAGCGCCTCTACGACCCTGTAACCCGGTCCGGCCCTGAGCACGTGTAATACAACTAATGGACCGCTCAGAACTCCTATTCGTGCAAGGAACTCCACGCAGGCGACGGCGGTAGAGAGGGCTCTCCTGTCCAGCTCCTCCATGACCACGTGCGGCCACGCGGCGATTTCCCTGGCCTCCCGCGTGTCCAACAGGTACAACCCCGCGTCGACATCCTGATCGAGCCTGTAGATCCTGGTGGATCTGTTGGGCTCGAGGGAACGGTCCCTGACTGGGGTATTCAGATCGACGCCGTGCTGCTCGGCCAGAAGATTCAGATCGACTGTCCGACCCCTGACGCGGATCTCTATCTTTGGCCCTTCCGGCCCGATCTAAAATGAAACAAAAAGGTTTCGGGCCTACGTCCTCAGCTTCGCCGATAGGAGCATCATCGTCAGATCTGCCAAGCCGCCTAGCCCAGCCGACCTGAGTTCCCGGTCTATGGCCTCAATTACGGCGGGTATGTCGATGCCAAAGGACCTCTCAGCTTCCAGAAGCTCTCTGGCGGCGAATATAGCTACCTCTTCTTCCTCCATCGTGATCTCCGCCGACGTGATTGCCCTGGCCAGCACTTCGAAGCTGGCCCTCATTCCCTCCCTGATGTCGGGTGGGACGCCTGACCAGTAGACCTTGGCCGCGGCCTCTATTGCCCTCCTGAGGACTTCTCTATCGACTCTCTCACCTGCGAGTTCTACCGTCCGGACGGCCTCGAAGAGAGAAAGGATCGCCAGGCTCATTCTAATCCCCCAGGCATCCGCAGCATGACGCGCTCAGCCGCACTCCTGGTGAGTTCGACTCAGCCAAGCAAAGATCTCACCGAACACTCGGGCGGCCAGGCCAGTGAGGTCACCCGGGGCCTGCTCCACCCCGGTGGACGTGAGTTGGTGGGCGAGCTGCTCGACGTCCCTGAGGGTCTCCTCAGGTAGGTTGACCCTCCTGGCGGAGTCTACGAGCTCCTCGGCGGTGTCCGTCAAGAACTCGTCTGCCTCTTCGGCCAGCCCCGTCATGAAGGCGAGGGAGGCCTTGGCGACGCCAGCCCCAAGAGTGTAGAGTGCCCTCTCCTCGGGGTCCATCTCGAGGTAGAGCACCCACCTGGTGGTCCTGATGGCCCTCTCGAGCGCCTTCAGGCGGCCCTCCATCCAGTCTCCCTCGCCGGCGACCAGCCTCTTCCTGAACTCGTCGACGAAGTCTGCCTCCCATCCCCCGAGGACGTCCATCCCAAACGCTCTGAACGATGCCGAGACTACCGAGAGGTGGTCCAAGATGTAGTCGGAGAGTTCCGAGTCAGACGAACTCCAGTTCTCTGCGAGGAGAGAGAGTATCGCAAGCAGGAGCGTCGAGCTGTATCCGAAGTTGAACGCCAGGAACCTGTGCCTCCCGTCCCTGTCGGGCATGGGCAGACCGGGTTGTCGGGCTGGCGCCGTTATAAATTCGGACCGGAAAGTGGGGCGGTGCGCTGCCCGCACGGGTGCCGCCTCTGCTGCCTAGACACTGAGATGCCGCTGACTCAGACCGACGTACTGAGGCTTGTCGGTCTTGGGTACGCGCTAGAGGAGTTTGCAGAGTTCAGGGGCGGCCTGCTGAGGCTGAAGAACGTGGGCGGCAGGTGCGTGTTCCTCGATGAAGAGGGAAGGTGCCGGGTCTACCCTGTCAGGCCCACCGGCTGCAGGGCTTACCCCGTGGTCGTCGACGCGGGGAGCGGGGAGTGCGTGCTTGACGAGCTCTGCCCCGCGGCCAACACCATAGAACCTGAGGAGTTCGCAGAATGGTGCAGGCTCGCCCGTGAGGTCGTGTCGTTGGCCATCAGAGGGTGAGGCGTCCTCTCCTTCTCGGTTAGAAGAACTGCTCCAGGCCGCTTGAGGGCGGACTCAGCCCTATCCTGACTATTTCCCACCAGACGGGAAGGGAGACGTTGTAGACCGGAATGCCGGAGACATCGGCCCTCTTGGCCCCGCGGTGGGCGTGTCCGTGGACCACGAGGGCAGGCCGCCTCCTCTTGATGACCCTCTCGAGGGCTGGGTTTCCCAGCATGGGCCATATTCTCCTGTTCTCTCCCACCAGCGTCCTGAACGTGGGGGCGTAGTGAGTTAGGAGTATGGAGGGCCTGCCCCCCGCCCTGGCCAAGAGTTCGTCAATGAGCTCTACCCTCCTCCTGTAGATCTCCTCTATGCCGGGCACGTGCTTCCGCTGCCAGGTCGTGGGGCGTCTCAGGGACCCCCTGCTCCCCACGATCCACACGCGCGTGTCCGCGACCTCAACCTCGATGGCCTGGTCGTCCAGCCACGTGACCCTGTCCCCGTACCCCTCAATTAGGGCCGGCTTGGACTCGTCGAACTCCTCGTTTCCAAAGACGGCCACTATGGGAGATCCGAGCCTCTCGACGAACTCTAGCACCCTGGCGAACTCTCCGTGATCCCCCTTGAGCACCATGTCCCCCGCCAAGAGCACGAGGTCCGCCCTCCCGCGGTGCCTGTCGACGGCCTCCACGAACTGACGCAGGTAGCGGGGGGAGTGCACATCTCCCGTGGCCGCTATGGTTATCTTCACCTTCACCCACACCCCGGCCCCCCTTGGACGCCCTCATTTAGGGCGCCAGAAAGCGTTAATTCGTTACCCCCAGTGACGCGGGGGATGACGGGCCGCAAGGGGCTTGGCAAGGAAGCAAGGGCAGTACAGGCCGTCAGGAAGATCGTAAAGCTCTTCTCGGGGAGGGACCCTTGGTGGAGGAGGGAGGGGCTGAGCCCCTTCTGGGTCGCGGTGACCATCACCGTGTCGCCCAGGACGACCGCCAAGCTGGAGAGGGAGGCCGTGAAGAGGCTCATGGAGAGATTTCCCGGCGGAGCCAAGGAGATCGCGGAGGCCCCTTTGGAGGACCTGGAGGACGCAATCCGGGTGTCGGGCATGTACAGGTCGAAGGCCAGGGCGGTCAAGGCCCTGGCGGAGTGGGAGCTTGAGGGACCCGGGGTGGCCTCCCTGGCCGACGCGGACTTGGAAGAGGCCCGGGAGACGCTGAAATCTCTGCCGGGGATAGGGGACAAGGTGGCGGACGTCATACTCATGGCCCTCGGTCACCCGATCCTGCCGGTGGACGTGCACGTCGGGAGAGTGGCCAAGAGGCTCGGGCTGGTCCCGG
>JAOZFH010000016.1 GCA_027491415.1 Thermoproteota archaeon
TCTTCTCGCTCGTCCACGTGGCGCCGCTCTCCAAGGCTCCACGGGTCTACCTCGCCTCAGTCATGACGGGCGCGTTCGTCTTGGGCCTACTGGCCAGCCTCTTCAGGGCGGTCAGCGGGTCGCTCGCCCCCGCTGTCGTGACCCACGCCTGCCTCAACCTCGTCGGCATGCTGGTGGAGGAGATCCTGGGGTAATCCCTCCGCTCCCCGAGGACGGGCGCGCGGGGCCTCAGTGGGGTCTCTATCCCCTGCAGTCCGATCGGGGCTGGGTGGTGGGGCTCGCACGATCTTGCGGGAGCGCCTGTCTGACCCCCGGCGCGTACTTGCACTTGCCGCGAACTCCCACGTGTAAGTATATGTATTTGCTTTACTTGCACGCTCGAGGAGATGCCCCCCGAGAAGGAGATAAGGAAGGTCCAGATGCTCGGCAGGTCGTCGCTCTCCGTAACCCTGCCCAAGTCCTGGGCCAGGAGCATCGGGCTGACCAAGGACGACCTCGTCGAGATAAGGATCCTCCCGGACCAGAGCCTGAAGCTCATCCCCTTGGGGCGGGCCAGGGAGGAGTTCCAGGAGGTCGTCGTCCGGGCGAGGCCGAGCGACGACCTCAGGTCCCTGATCATGAGAGTGATATCGGCCTACCTTGCGGGCAGGGACCTAATAACGGTCGAGCTCGGTGGGAAGTCCGCCTGGGCCAGGGAGCTCAAGTCCGCCGCGAGGTCGAAGCTCGTCGGGGTTGAGGTGGGCGCCGAGAAGGGGGGGACCCTCACGTTCCAGTGCATGAGGACGTACTCCGACTTCCCGGCGCCGAGGGCCTTCAGCAGGATGAGTTCACTGGCCGCGGACATGGTCACGGACGCGACCGAGGCCCTACTGAGCGGAGACGCTGAGCTTGCGGAGGAGATAGTTGCTCGGGACGAGGAGGTCGACAAGTTCTACTTCCTGATCGGGAGGCAGGCCTCCGCGGTCGTCTCTGGCCGGCTGGACCCCGAAGACGTTGGCCTGAGGTGGGCAGCGGACGCCCTGGGCTACAGGCTCGCAGCAAAGGCCGTGGAGAGGGTTGGCGATCACGCCTCAAACGTCGCCAAGTCGGCGCTCAAGTTCAAGGAGCCCCTCAGCGGGCTCGAGGACATGCGAAGGCTGGCCAGAATGGGCGCGGATGTCCTGAGGCTCGCGACCGACTCGCTGACGTCGCTCGACATGATCAAGGCGGGTGAGGCCCTGAGTATGGCGAGGGGGGCATCCCCTCTCGCCGACCGCATCTTAGAGGTGATAATCGTCTCGGACGCGCTGAGGGGCAAGAAGGTGAGGCTCGGCCTCACCCTGGAGAGCCTGAGGAGGGTCGCGGAGTACGGGTCAGACGTGGCCGAGGTGACCATGGACCTCCTCGGGTGAACCTAGTCGGATCGAAGCTCACCGTTCCCCCAGGATCTCCTCCACTTCCCTCCTTCCCTCTTCCAGCTCCCTCGCCTGCTCAGGGTCGAGCCTCAGCAAGGCCTCCAGGAACTCTCCAACGTGGGTCTTCTCCTCCTTTGCGACGTCCAGGAGCAGCCTCTTCACCCCGTCATCCTCGCAGGCAGAAGCCAGCTGGACGTAGAGGTTGATCGCGTCCAACTCAGCGATCACGGCAAGCCTGAGGGCCTGCGCGACTTCTCCCCCGCTCAGCTTCTTACCGGCGGGGACCTTGATGGGGTTCTCTCCCAGCAACGTATCACCCGGCCGAGTTGGACGTGACAGCTGAAAAATGCGGCGCCCCGTTCTACATGTTCTCCATACAATACCAGCATCGCGGACCCCACAGATGAATCATTTTTACCTGTGCGTGTGAGACTGTGGCGGTCAGGATGGACTCGGCCCTCTCAAGGCTGTCGCGGCTGACGCCAATCCGCTGGGCGTGGTACGCTGCCGCCCTGGCGTTCTTCTTCTTCATCGTCCTCCTGCCGCCGACGTACGTGTTTGGATACGTAATCTCGGGATGGTCGGCCGTCAGAGAGGTTCTCTCGAGGCCCGAGATATCCTCCCAGGTCAGGTACGCCGTCCTGCTCTCCTACAAGGTCGCGACCCTGACGACGCTGGTCGACCTCGCCTTCGGGCTCCCCCTGGCGTGGGCGCTGGTCAAGAGGCCCTTCCCCGGCAAGAGGGTCGTCAACACCCTCCTCGACATCCCTATGTCCGTTCCGACCTCGGCGAGGGGCCTCTCGGTCGCCCTCTACTGGATGGCCCTGACGCAGCTCGCGGATCCGCTGCTCGGCCTCACCGCGCTCCAGGTCGCCATCACGTTTCCGTACATGGTGAGGAGCATCTCCTCGGCACTGGAGGAGGTGGACTACACATACGAGGTGGCGGCGAGGACGCTCGGGGCCGTCCCCCTCACGGCCACCAGGACGGTCACGGTCCCTCTGGCCAGGGCGGGGATAGTCGCCGGCTCGGTCCTATCGTTCGCGCAGGCCCTGAGCGAGACGGGAGGCGCCACGGTCCTGCTCCTGACTCTCGGACTTGAGCAGAAGAACGCGTCGGTCCTCATAGGGTACTGGAAGTCCCTCATGAAGCAGGATCCCTCGCTCGTCCCGACCCTGCTCCCGGCGGCCGCATTCCTGAGCTTCCTGATGATGGCATCCTCGCTCGCTCTGCTCTACGCCTTCAAGGAGGCGGGCATGAGGCTCAGCCTCCCGGAGGGCAGGGTGCTCCGCTCGCTGGAGGACAGGCTCAGCAGGCCGCCGTTTCCGGACTTGAGGGACCTCACCTCCGGGACCTTCGCCCTCATCGCGTTCATCCTCCCCTCCTTCTTCGTGGCCTCCTCAGCAACCCTGGTGGGCGTCCCACTTGACTTCTGGCTGTCGGTGGGCAGGTCCTTCCTCGTGGCGGCGGGGGTGACGGTCCTCGACCTGATCTTCGCCGTCCCCCTGGCCATCCTGGTGACCAGGAAGCTCCCGCACGCCGCCTCCAGGCTCCTGGACAGCCTCGTCGACGTCCCCCTCCTCGTGCCGACGGCGGCCCTGGGCTTCAGCCTCGGGCTGTTCTGGACCGGCCTCGTACCCGGGGCGCCGGGCCTCCTTCTGGTCGGGCTGGCCCACGTCAGCTTCACGTTCTCGCTGGTGGCCAGGAACCTCATAGCCGCCCTCCACTCGATGGACCCGGGCCTGGAGGCCGCCGCCAGGACCCTCGGCGCCGACGGGTCGGTGACCTTCAGGAGGGTGGTCCTCCCTGTCATCAAGCCCTCCGTCGCGGCCGGCGCGGTCTTGGCGTTCGCAAGGAGCTTGAACGAGACGGGCGCCACGCTGGCGGTGTACCCAGAGGCCATCACCGCTCCCGTGTACATAGTCGGGCTGGTGAAGGCCGGTAGGATGGACCTCGCGGGCCTGGCCACGCTCCTGCTTGGTGGAGTGTCGTTCGCTGTGATCTACGCGCTCAGGAAGGCGGCGAGGGTGAGGTGAGATGGCGGGCCTCGAGCTCGTTGCGGTGAGCAAGCGCTTCGGGCGGGTGCAGGCCCTGAGGGACGTGACGCTATCCGTGGGGGACGGGGAGTACCTGTGCCTGCTCGGCCCAACCGGGGCCGGGAAGACGACGCTCCTCAACGTGGTCGCAGGGGTGGTGAGGCCCGACTCGGGCAGGGTCCTGATAGGCGGCCGGGACGTCACGGCCCTCCCACCCGAGGAGAGGGGGGTTGGGTACATGCCGCAGGGCTACGCCCTCTTCCCCCACATGACGGCCTGGGAGAACGTGACCTTCGGCCCGGAGGTGAGGGGCTGGCCGCGCGGGGACGTGGTGAGGGTCGGCAGGCAGATGCTCGAGTCGGTGGGCCTGCTCGAGAGGGCCGACGCGCTTCCCAGGGAGCTTAGCGGGGGGATGCAGCAGAGGGTCGCCCTCGCCAGGGCCCTGGCGAGCTCCCCAAACGTCCTCCTGCTGGACGAGCCCCTCCGCGCGCTGGACGCCCTCCTAAGGCTCAGGCTGAGGTACGAGATCAGGGAGATGGCGAAGGCCCTCGGGATGACCACCGTCCACGTCACCCACGACTATGAGGAGGCCCTGAGCGTGGCGGACAGGGTTGCCCTGCTCAGATCCGGCGAGCTCGTGGAGGTCGGTACGCCGGTGGACCTGTACGAGAGGCCGAAGACCCTCTTCACGGCCTACTTCGTGGGTGAGGGCACGCTGACCCTGGGTACGGCCGAGCCTGACGGCGAGTGGACCAGGGTCAGGATAGGCGAGCTCGAGCTCAGGTCCTCCCGTCCAGCAAGCGGGGAGGTGGTGGTGGCCGTCAGGTCCAGGCTCGTGAGGATCTCGCTCGATGGAGCTGGCCCCGGGACCGTCGAGGCACGCGTGCTGGAGGCGAGGTTCCTGGGCAGGTTCACCAGGCTCAGGCTGATGGCCGGGGGCGTAGAGCTCGTGGCCGACGTTCCCTCAACGCTCGTCCCGCGGATCTCCGAGGGTAGGGAGGTCACCGTAGCCATCAGGCCTGAGCACGTCCTCCTCTTCGAAGTTAGCGAGTTCGAGAGGTTCCCGGAGGTCAGGGAGGTGTTGGTGGGTGCCTGAGATAAGGCTGGAGGGGCTTGTCAAGCGATACGGCAGGGTCACGGCGGTGGACGGGGTCGACCTGCTGGTGGGGGACGGGGAGTACGTAGGGATAATTGGGCCGAGCGGCTGCGGGAAGTCCACCACCTTCCGACTCGTCGCGGGCATCGAGACCCCCGACGAGGGGGACGTCCTCTTCGACGGGGAGTCGATCCTTCACCTGCCCCCCGAAGAGCGCGGCGTCGCCCTGGTGTTCCAGAACATAGCCCTGTTCCCCCACATGACCGCCCTAGGTAACGCCGCCTACTCGCCGCGCGTCAGGGGCCTGCCGGTGGCCAGGGCCAGGGAGGTTGGGAGACAGGCCCTCAAGGCCGTCCGAGCCAGGGCCAGGCCGGAGGACAGGCCCGAGGAGATGAGCATGGGCGAGATGCAGGAGGTGGCCCTGGCGCGCGCCCTGGCGTCGGAAGCCAAGGTTCTGCTGCTGGACGAACCCCTGTCCGCGCTGGACGCGAAGGCGGCCGCGGAACTCAGGGCGAGACTCAGGGAGCTGGTGAAGTCAAGGGGGCTCACCGCCCTCCACGTCACCCACGACCAGGAGGAGGCCATGGCCGTCTCCGACAGGGTGGCGGTGATGAGGGCCGGCAGGATAGAGCAGGTCGGAACTCCCAGGGAGCTCTACGAGCGACCCAAGACCCTGTTCGTGATGAACTTCGTCGGGGAGGCCAACTTCTTGGTGGGGTCCGTCAGGCGCGGGCAGGTGGAGCTCCACGCCGGGCCCTCCGTGGACCTGCCCCCGGGCTCCAACCTCAGGGAGGGAGACCTCGTGGTGGTCGGGTTCAGGCCTGAGGAGGCCACGTTGGACGGTGGACCCCTCGAGGGGAGGGTGAAGCTCAGGAGCTATCTGGGAGGCATGTACAGGCTGGAGGTGGTGCTGCGGGGCGGAGAGGTGGTCCGAGTGATTCTACCAGGAGATCCAGGGGTTCGAGAGGGGGACAGGGTCAGGCTCTCCATCGGGAGGTACAGGGTCTTCCCCTATCCCAGGGAGGGCCTCGCGCGGGCGCTCGCGATAGAGTGAACGGGGCCGCACGCCGCCGAGGTTTAATCAGACCGGGAGAGTGGTATAGGGATGGCCGACCGGTACATGGACTACTTCAGGAGGAGCGCCTCCTCCTCGATCCTTGAGTCGGTCGCCGACCTGGCTCTCAAGGGGAGAGACGCCGCGAGGGAACTCGCCAGGGTGGTTGAGGCGCTCGAGTCAGCCGGTTCCTCGGCCGTTGAGTCGGGGGTCGAGAGGATATCCTCCATCGAGGAAGAGGGGGACTCCCTCCGCAGGCAGATCTTGGCCAGGCTCTCCAGGTCAGAGGTCCCGGCCAGAGACGCCGAGATGCTGGCCAGACTGGCAAGGAGAACTGATCTCATCATCGATCAGATAAAGAACACCGCGCTCGCCATAAGGGTGGCCCTGGAGGCCGGGGGGGTGGTTCCCGAGGATCTCAGGAGGACCCTCGCCGACATGGTCGGGAGGCTGGCCGAGGAGACGGGGGCCGTGGCCGCCGCCATAAGGTCGGTCAACTCCTCGCTCGAAGACGCCAGGGCTCAAATCGAGCGAGTCGAATCCATCGAGCACGAGATAGACCTCCTCTACTACCAGGCGAAGGGCAGGCTGCCCGAGTCCGGCTCGGTGAGGTTCGCCATCCTGCTCAACGACGTGATTAATGAGGTGGAGTACGCGGCGGACCTATGCGAGGACTCCACCGACGTTCTATCGGTTCTCGTGGTGAGGCTCAGCCTGCCCGGGGAGGTACCCTGAGGGGTTGAGGGGAGAGCCTGAGTCACATAACCGGGCTCTCCGAGCGGGGTCATTCCAATGCCGAGGGCTGGGGCTTCCCCCGTGGAGACTTCAACATGGCGGGTGGTCTCCCCATGCCCGCGCAGCTGCGGTATGTCGCGGTAAGCGAGAGGGCCCTTCCTAGGGCCATCTAGAGGGACGGCGGTCCGACCTTTCGCAGTCTGGTGAGTGCCGTCTCTGTCCCCGCGGCAAAGAGCAGCATTATCACGCCGATCTCCGCGAACGCCCTGACGTATTCGTTCACCAAGACCAGGGGCCCTCTCCGAAAATCCGTATTCCAGTGCCCAGAGCATATGGGCCGAATATCACACACCCCCAAGATTTCGCCCAGTTCGGGGGCAACTTGAACGCTCTGAACGTACCGGCCAGCAGCTTGGCCAATAGGACCAAGATGCCTATCCTGACGATCTCCCTAAGTGGCTCGTCCATTGCGGCAGCGGGGTATACCTCGACTGCATATTCGTTATAGTGGCTCGGCTACTCGTGCTGATGGTCGACGCGGCTCGAGGTATCAATCGAAGCACGGGAAGGTGGCTTCTAGTCCTATAGGTCTCGCACTGGGTTCAGAGGCGACCTCTGCCAAAGTGAGAATCCGCCTCAATTAGGTGATCCTCAATGAGGCCAAGAGACGAGGGTATCAATGGGGATCTCGGAGCCGACCAGATGCTTAACACCACTATTCCTGAATGTTAGGTAACTTTTTTACTAAGTTGTACCTAAGGTCGCTCTCTAGGGGTGTGAGACCTCTGTCCGGTAGGGGCAAGAGGGTGGAATCTATCGTTCAGGATTTCGTGAGGTCCAACGCTCCCGACGTTACGGGCGCGGCCGTGGCATCCCCAAGGGGATTGCCCATAGCCGTCGCCGTGGGCCCAGAGGTCGACCCAAGGATGCTCTCCGCTCAACTGGCGGCCATCGTGTCGGCGCAGGACAGAATAGTCTCACAGTTGGGTCTCGGAGACATGCGAACATCGACCGTTGAGGCCGACAGGGGCAGTCTGGTGGTGAGGAGGACAGGGGAATACATAATTGGCGTGCTGATCGGTAAGGATGCCAATCTGGGACTCATCCTGATAGAGCTTGACAGGCTCTCCAATGAGATTAGCGAGGTCCTCAGCGCCGGGTGAGCCTCTGGGAGGGATATAGGCCTTGTCATCACATGAGACTGAAGGGAAGAATGACCTGCTCTCCATGCTCAGGCGAGAGGAGGCTGGACTCTTTCTAGGGGGGAGCAGGGTTGTTATAGCACCGGCACTCCTCCTTGGGATGCTCGGCGCCGTAATGGAGAGATTGTTCGGTCACCAAGGCGCCGACGCTGCATTCAGGGAGGCCGCATATAGAGCGGGGGTAGCCTGCGGAGCCAACGTGCATGAGATGCTTGTTGAGAGGGGTGTCGAAGATCCCTGGGAGATGGTCAGGGTGCTGGTGGAGCATGTAATGCCTGGCTTGGGTTGGGGGGAATTTCAACTGGTAGAAATGAGAAAACAGCCCTTGAGGATCGTCGTTAGAGTTTCTAAGCCCTACGTGGAGGTGACAGGGATCTCCTCCTCCGAGAGCCCAATCTGCTATCCCATGAAGTGGCTGCTCGCGGGGGTGCTGAAGGTCGTGCTCTCCGAGGCTGGCTTTTCAGGAGACCTTGAGGCCGAGGAGGTGAAGTGCGTGGCCATGGGAGACCCCCACTGCGAAGTAGTCTTTCGCGAGGCCTGATCTTCGGGTCAAATGTGGAGGGAAGATGAAGAAATGTCGGAGGAGGACCACTCGACCGAGGAGCCCCCCGATGTGAGTCGCAAAAAGGTGAAGATCGTCATAATGGGGCCGTCAGAGGCGGGTAAAACCACGTACCTCCGGGCCCTAGACGACAAGGCGGTCTTAATGGTCGACAAATCTGGCAGAACCGTCGGAATGGATGTCGGGTTCGTGGCCGTAGACCCGCATAGCGGGGAGATCATGAGGCGCGATGAGGTTAGGGGGAAGGCCGGGTTTTTCGGCAGGCTGCTTGGCCGGGAGAGACCGTCCCCAGTGATCGTAGAGATTCAGCTCGTTAGTACGCCAGGTCAGGAGAGGTTCAGGTGGGTCAGAGAGGCCCTCGCTAGGGGTGTGCACGGCGCCATTCTCATGGTGGACTCCTCTAGGCCTGACCAAGTGGGTGAGGCGGGGGTCGTATACCACGAGATCCGCGCCATCCTACCCGAAGTCCCCGTGGTGCTCGTTGCCAACAAGCAAGATCTAGAGGGGTCGCTCTCCCCCCAGGAGGTGAGAGATCTCACCGGTCTGGATGAGCTGGAGGTCTTTGGAACGTCCGCCCTCAAAGGAGAAAACGTAGAAGCTCCACTTAAGAGGCTCATCCAGCTTATCTTGGGGAGGGAGCTTGACCAAAAGGCCAATTGGGCCGCAATGGCCTAGTGTAGCCCTTAATCGCATCGCTAAGCGCTAGTTCCCCCTCCACGAGGCTGGTTCATCTGTCAGATTAGGTCTTGGCTCCCTTTGCGTCGGGCTGACTCACAAACGTTAAATTGACGATGAAGAAGGCGTGGCGGTGCCCAAAATGATAGAGCTGGTTCCCGTGATAATCGGCGTGGTCGCCCTAGCATTCGTGCAGTTCCTTTACTACAGTGTCTCACGCGAGGACGCGGGCACCGAGCGCATGAGGGAGATTGCCTCCTACATCCAGGAGGGCGCCAACGCCTACATGAAGAGACAGTACACGACCATCGCCTACTTCATCCTGGCCCTCGCGGTCGTCATGGGGGTGACCAGGGGGAGCCTCTCGGCCCTCTCCTTCCTGATTGGCTCGGGCCTCTCGCTGACCGCCGCGTTCATCGGCATGAACGCCGCCACGAGGGCCAACGTCAGGACCGCGGCCGCGGCCATGAAGTCGCCGGGCAAGGCGCTCAGGATAGCCTTCTGGGGCGGGGCCGTCATGGGGGTCGCCATAGTGGGCCTCAGCGTGCTGGGCATAGGGGGGCTCTACGCCGCGTTCAAGACCATCCTGGGCGGAGAGGATGCGGCCCTGGAGGCGATAGTGCCGTTCGGCCTCGGAGCCAGCCTGGCCGCGCTCTTCGCGCAGCTAGGGGGTGGCATATACACCAAGGCCGCCGACATAGGCGCAGACCTCGTGGGCAAGGTCGAGGTTGGCATCCCGGAGGACGACCCCAGGAACCCGGCGGTCATCGCCGATCAGGTGGGCGACAACGTCGGCGACTGCGCGGGACGTGGCGCCGACCTGTTCGAGTCCTTCTCGGACAACATAATTGGCATGATGATCCTCGGCCTGGCGTTCATGGCCAAGTACGGGGAGGCCGGCGTGCTGTTCCCGCTCCTGGCCGAGTCCCTCGGGGTCCTCTCGACCATAGTGGCCATCCTGCTGATCCGGGAGGAGACCGGCAACCCGGTCAAGACGATCAACGTCGCCCTGCTGACCGCCGGGACGCTGAACGCGGTGGCCTTCTACTTCCTGGCGGACAGGATGCTGGGAGACCCCGGGCTCTTCGAGTCCGCCATTCTGGGCCTGGCCGCGAGCCTGTTCGTGGGCCTCATAGTCCAGTACTACACGGGGACCGGCTACAGGCCTGTGAGGGACATAGCCGACGCCAGCAGGTTCGGCCCGGCGCTAAACGTCATCACCGGCCTTGCAGTCGGCCTCGAGAGCGCCTTCCTGCCCCTGATAGTGATCTCCGTCGTCGTGGCCGCGGCCTACTTCCTGGCGGGCCTCTACGGAATAGCCGCCGCCACCGTGGGGATCCTCTCCACCACCGGCATCATCATGGCCTCCGACACCTTCGGCCCCATCAGCGACAACGCCGCCGGCATAGCCGAGATGAGCGGCCTGAGCGACGAGATCAGGTCCAGCCTCGATGTGCTGGACGCCGTGGGCAACACGACCAAGGCCATCACCAAGGGGTACGCGATGGCCTGCGCCGTCCTCTCGGCTTTCGTCCTCTTCGCCGCCTACCTGCAGTCCATAAGCTCCGGAGGGTCAGCCGTGGCCATTGACATCGGCGACCCCTACATCCTCGTCGGCCTGATACTGGGAGGGACGCTGGCCTTCCTCTTCTCGGCCATGGCAATAAGGGCCGTTGGCAGGACCGCCAGCGAGATGGTCGCCGAGGTCAGGAGGCAGTTCAGGGAGATACCTGGACTCCTCGAGGGCAAGGCGAAGCCGGACTATGCAAGGGCGGTGGACATATCCACCAGGCACGCCCTCAGGGAGATGATCCCGCCGACCCTGATCACGCTGGCGGCTCCGATCTTGGTGGGAGCGGCCTTCGGCGTCAGGCCCCTGGGGGCCTTCATAGTCGGGGGGACCATAGTAGGCGGACTGCTGGCGGTGTACATGATCAACGCGGGCGGGGCGCTGGACAACGCGAAGAAGCTCATCGAGTCCGGGCTCCACGGCGGCAAGGGCTCCGACGCCCACAAGGCTGCCGTGGTTGGAGATACCGTGGGAGACCCGCTAAAGGACACCGCCGGACCGTCGCTGCACATATTCGTGAAGCTGATCACCATAGTGGCCCTTACATTCGCCCCCCTCTTCCTCTGACCCCTCCCCCCTTTTCTCCCCCATCTTCGGCCAGGCCGTCAGCCAGCGGGACCGCCTCGACTCCCGTCTGACCGCCACGTTCGTGGACCGGGTTCGGCCCTTGCGTACGCGCACATTCGGGTAAACAGGGCTGGGGCGAGAAAGGTCGTGACCGCGGCCACCCCCACCAGTTCCGCGTACTCCCTGAGTCCCAATGCGCCCGTCTGCATGGCCATGCTCGCAACGACGAGCCCGAGGTCGCCCATGGGTACCATCCCCATTCCGATGGACAGGGCCTGCCTCACGGGAAACCTCAGGGCCGCGGGCGCTGCCGAGGCAAGTGTCTTGACGACCAGGGCAACCGTTGAGAGCAGGAGGGTGGCCGAGACGACACTCGACTCGAGGAACAGTCTTGGATCGACCAGCGTGCCGACGTAGGTGAAGAAGAGGGATCCAAAGAGAAGCCTGAGGCTTTCCACGAACTCGCCCACATCCTCCTCGCTCCGGGCCTCGCCCACCGCCAGTCCGGCCGAGTAGGCGCCGAGAAGAGGGCTGAGCCCGACCGCCCCAGCCCCAGCGGCCGTGATAAAGCAGAGGGAGACGGCAACCGTCTCAGCCGCCCCCCTCGCGCCCAGCCTGGCCGCCTGGTCCACGATGGGCGGGATGAGGAACGTTGCGGCGGCCAGCACGAGGAGCCACGCGCCCACGAACAGGGCGCCCCTCACGACCACGTAGCTCAGGCTCAGGCGGACCCCGCTCTCCACGGCCCCCAGGGTAACCCCGAGAGCCGAGAGTACCAAGATGTCATTCATCACCGCAGAGTTGATGAGGACCTCGCCCACCTCACTCCCGATCAGGCCGACCTCCCTCAATGTCTCAAGTGTGATGGCCACACCCGTCGCCATGAACACGGTAGAGGCGATCAAGGCCGACTCGGTGGCCTCGCCCATCAACCGGTAGATCGCGAAGGACGCAGCGTACGGTATTAAGCCGCCGCTGAGGGCGACCAACGCGGCGAAGGTGCCCGTCCTCCTCAGACTGGTAAGCCCCATCTCTATCCCGGCGGCGAACAGCAGCATTATCACGCCGATCTCCGCGAACGCCCTGACGTACTCGTTCACCACGACCAGGGGCTCACCGAATATGACCACACCGCCGCCTAAGGCGTATGGGCTAAGGACGATGCCAGCCAGCAGGTCTCCTAGGATCGAAGGCAGCCTGAGCGACCTCATCAGGCCAGCTAGCATCTTGCCTGTGAAGACAAGTATCCCTATCGAGACCGTCGCCCTCAGCAGTGGCTCCATCGAGCGTCTTCAATCGGATCGACAAAATTTACCTTACCGGAGGGACACCTGCCAGCCGGAGGATCACAAAAATGAGGGTGAGGGGGGTTACTCCCGGGTGAAGGAGGACACGTCCTTCGCCGCCCTTCCCACCGCCTTAAGCAGCTCGACCATCAGGCCCAGGCCCCTCTGGAAGTCCTCGTCCCTCATTGCGGCCATCAGCCCACCCAGCCCGACCCTCGGCGGATCCACAAGGGCCTTGTCGAGATGAGGGTCCTGCAGGGCCCTCTCCAGCACGTCCACGAGGTCGGTGCTGACGATTCCGTCTAGTAGCTTGAACAGCGCGGACGCTACCTTGCTGAGCTCGCTGACCAGCTGATCCGTCATCATGTCCGCCATCATTCGGTAGACGCTCAGCAGGTCTGACAGGGCCTCCAGGTCCTCCTTGCTCAGGGCCAGAGCCTCGGACTCTCGCTCTCCCATCACGGACACCTCCCAATCACATCAGGGCCTTCAGCGTTGAGTCCCAGAAGATGTAGTAGTACATCCTGTACACCCTCCACCCGAGCCTCGCCGGCTTGAACGGACCTAGCGGAACTCCGTACTTCCAGACCGCCAGGGTCGCCGCGCCCCTGCTGGCTGGAGTCGGCGCGCCTCCCACGTACGGGCACCCCATGTGCCCCCTGTAGAGGACCATGTCCCCCACGCCCCTGATGTCCCTTAGGATGTTCTCCCCCACCACGAACGCTTGGAAGTGGGACGTGACCCCCATCTTCGGTATCTCCTTCGGCCCAGCGTCTCCGGCCACGAAGACCTCGTCGTAGTTCCCCGCCGGACCCCTGTACTGGAGGGTGTACTTGTCCGAGGGGACCCATCCGTCCCCGTCCGTAATGCCGGAGTCCTTGAGGGCCTTGACCCCCCTGTGCGGCGGGATCGTGACGAGGAGGTCGTACTTGTACCTCTCGCCGTCCTTGGAGACCACCTCCTTCCTCTCCTCGTCCACCCTCTCGAGCTGGAACTCCCTCACGTCCCTTATCCCCCTTGCCTTGAAGTTCTCCGTGATGTTCTCGTTGTACGCCGGGGGCCCGATGTTGGGGACCGGCCAGAGGAAGGTGATGTCGAAGTCCTCCCTGTTCTGCTTCACGCCCCTGAGGTAGTCGTCCAAAATCACGGTGAACTTACCCGGGGCCCCAGGGCAGGCTATGGGCATCTTCGGCGTCATCACGACGATCTTCCCACCGGACATGGTCTTTATCTTCTCCCCCAGCCGCTTGGCGTCTTCTATGGAGGTGTAGAACGAGCTGAAGTCGTTCTTCAGGCCTGGAACGGCGCTTGGGTCGAGGGCGCAGCCGGTGGAGATGAGCAGGTAGTCGTAGGTGAACTTCCTGCCGCTCTTGACCGTGACCTCCCTGTTCGCCAGGTCGACCCTCACGACCTCCCCCTCGGGCCCGATGAAGGCTCTAACCCGAGGGCTCAGGAGCATGGCCCTCGGCCTCGTCAGGTCCTCCTCGGTGTAGTACCCGAAGGGGACGAACGTGAACCCGGCCTGGTTCACTGCGGTGGGGCTCTTGTCGAGCACCGTCACGCTGACCTTCCCCCTGGCGATGTCGGTCCTCAGGTCCCTGGCCAGCTTGTTGGCCACCATGGTCCCCACGGCCCCGCCTCCCAGAATCAGCACTCTCGTCTCTCCCATGCTTCCACTTCCCCTCCGTCGCCTGGGCGACGGGAGCGAAACCCCAAACGCCTATCATGTATAAATATTCTGAACCCTAGAGATTTACGATCTTTCAACAATCGATATACCGCTCGAGTCCGCCACTCCCGCCGACTTGGGGAAAGGGACCCCACACCCGGCTACGGAGTGCAGATATCCTTTAGCCTCTGGTGGTAGTGCTCCAGCGCCCTCTGAACGTAGTCGGGGGATATCAGGCCGTGGGGACTCGGCGTTTCGAAGATCCTGTCCGGGATCCTGAGCCTAGACGGGTCAAAGCCCGCGTCCACCTTGAGCCTCATCCTCTCGCGGTAGATCCTCCAGCCGAGTTCCCGGAGGTCCTCTACGGAGCGCCTTATGCCGAGCGGGTCCAGGGCCTTGGAGACCATCTCTGGCCTGTAGATCCCCCTCGCAAAGAGGCACACGACTAGGCTATTGAGGACCATTCTCCAGGCCTCCTCGGCCATGAGGTCGTCCACAACCTGCTCAGGATCTGGGAGCTCGGCCCTCTTTTGATCGTAAGAGTAGCCGGCGTTGTCGAGGTGGCTGTGCCTCCCGCCTATCAGGAAGCCGATGTGGGCGGCCGGGCCGGTGTGATACCCGGGCATCTCATTCCCGCCGAACGCCATGGCGAACTCGGATCCTCCGTAGATCTGAGACGCCCTCTCCACACCCTGTGCCAGCGCAGAGTAGAAATCGTTCGGCTGCTCGACCAGCAGGGAGATTGCCCTCCTATAGGCCTCGGCGTCACCCCACCTCAGCTTCACGATCGTGTCCCCCTCCCTGACCAGCCCGCGCTCCAGCGCCTCCGTGGCCCACGCCAGGGCGACGCCGGTGCTCATTGCGTCCAGCCCAACCCTCTCCACCTCGTGGATGAGCCTGAGGAGCCGCTTGGCGTCTCCAACCCCGAGCATGCTCCCGAGCGAGTAGGTAGGCTCGTAGTCGTAGGAAACGACCGTGGTCTTGTAGAAGTACTTCTCGTGGGGGTAGGGCTCTCTGATCCCCGCCAGGTGTATGCAGGCAACGGGGCAGCCGGAGCAGGCAGCCCTGCGGATCAGGTAGTTCTCGGCCATGTGCTCCCCCGAGATGCCCTCAGCCTGCTCGAACCTGCCCGACTTGAGGTTCTTGGTCGGGAGGGCCCCAATCTCGTTCAGGGGGAGGACGTTCATCGGCGTGCCTAGGTCGTGATACTTCCTCATTAGGTTGGACTTGGTGGAGAGTTCGTAGAGCTCGTCGTACACCTCCCTGTACCCCCTCCTGTCCGGGACCTCCAGGGATCGCCTTCCGGAGACCACTAGGGCCTTGAGCCTCTTGGCCCCGAATACCGCGCCGAGGCCGAGCCTCCCGAAGTGCCGGTAGGTCTCCGTGACCACGCAGGCGAACCTCACTAGCCTCTCCCCGGCCAGCCCAATCCTCATTATGGTCCTGAACCCGGGGTTCGGCTCCCTCTCCCTGATCACCCTGCCCACGGTCTCGCTGCTGGACATGCCCCACAGGGCACTTGCGTCCCTGAACTTCACCTCATCCTCGTGAACTGCGACGTACACCGGGGACTCGCTGGCCCCCCTGATCACTATCGCTTGGTAGCCGGCGAACTTGATGGCGAGGCTGCTCCTCCCCCCGGCGTAGCTCTCTCCGAGGTTGCCGGTGAGGGGGCTCCTGAACACCGCGACGGTCTTGGACCCCATCGGGTAGGCCCCATTGAACGGGCCCACCGCGAACACTATGCCGTTCTCCGGGCCCAGGGGATCGGCCCTCTCCACTCCCTCCTCCCTGGCGAGGGCTACCGCCAGGCCAACGCCCCCGAGGTACTCCTCGATCAGATCCCTCCGATCCTCCACCCAGGACCTCTTCCTGGTAAGGTCCACGTACAGGACCCTCGCCAGGTTCACCGGAAGCTTGACGGCCACTCAGCTCACCTCCCTCATCTCGATCACACCGTAGGGGCAGTACTCGACGCAGTAGCCGCAGTAGGTGCAGATGACAGGCTTGTCCACCTCCTCGTCCCAGAGGATGGCGCCGAACGGGCAGGCCTCGACGCAGTAGCCGCAGCCGATGCACTTGTTCGGGATCAGGCGAACCCCTCCACCGTCTCTGGGAAGTAGGGCATCCTCGGGGCAGACTTTGGCGCACGGTGGGTTCTTGCAGGCCCTGCACACGATGACGACGAAACCCCTCTCGACCCCGCCCGCGCTCCGGATGTGTATGGCCGTCTTACCGTAGCCGACCTCAGCGAATCGACGGTTACATGCCAGCATGCAGCTCCCACATCCGACGCACAGGTCCGAGTCGACCACGGCGACTCGCCTTACCATCGGACGTCTCCGTCGGGATCTCGCGTAAGTAAACAGATAACTTAATATTTCACTAATACATAATATCGATCGTTACCCCCTCCTGTCGAAGTAGGGGTTCTTACCCCTTGCCGCAAGCGGTATCCCAAGGGCCACGGTCGATCCGGGGAGCAGCCCCAGGGAAATGGCGGCGTCTCCCACGCTGTACATGACTCTGTTGTCAACGTTGAGGAGGGAAGCGAGTTTGACGGCCGATCCAACCGCTATGCCCAGGTCCATGACCTTGAACTCACAGAATGGGCCTCTCATCGGCTCACCTCGGGATCTCCACGCCTCCACCCGCTCAGCACAGCTCGGGTATCCGCACATCCTGCAGTCCATGCCCAGCGCCTCCTGAGCCCTTGCGCCGATCACCACGACGCAGTCGGAGGCCTCAACGTTCCCGGCGTCCCTCTCGTAGAAGGAGTAGCCCCTCTCCCGAGAGAGTTCTCGCATCTTCTCCGCCAGCCTCAGCAGGCCGTCCCCCTTGACGATCGTGGCCTCGATCGAGTCAACCCCCTTTGCCTTTGGGGCGGTTCTCGCGGCTACCAGCATGAGTCGAGCAACCTGAATCACGGCCTCGAACCCCTGGTCCCTCACGGGGGGCTCTCCCAGGCGCCTTCGTCATAACCATTGTCGTCGTACCGCGGCCCAGATTGACGTCCTTGCCGAACTTGGGGAAACGCCTCGATGGTCGCCCCATCTGCCCATTTTTCGACCCTCCAGAGTTGCCGGGACTATCTGAACTCCATTCCTTACGGGCGCTAAAATCGCTCATACACTGCCGGAAAACCACCCAACGGTTGTTGCCGGCAAGTCCTGCGTTCTCACGCGGGCCCCGATATATGTTACCCTTTTCCGGTAACGAGTAAATGGAGGGAAGTGATAAACATTTATGTGGTATATTTGCTAGTGTTTTTAAGGAACTGAGGATCGTCCACCCGGCAACACCTTACCGCTGGGTGGTCGCATGTCGTCCGGCGAGAAGAGTGAGGGAAGGCGACCGAAGATCCTCGCCGCCGCCCTTGGCGAGGACGTCCACGTGGCTGGGATAATCAAGTTTCTGAGGCTGGCGGAGCAGGTCGGATATGAGACGATATTTCTGGGGCCGGCAAACACCCCCGAGGAGATAGTGGCGGCGATAAAGGAGACAGACCCCGACATAGTCGGAATAAGCTACAGGCTGATGCCAGAGTCCGGAAGGTACTGGATAGAGCGGTTCATAAGCGCGGTGAAGGAGGCTGGCCTGGAGGACAAGAGGTACGTGTTCGGGGGCACTCCGCCCGTCGCCGAGGTGGCCAAGAGCTTCGGGTTCTTCGACAGGGTGTTCAGCGGCAGGGAGACCATGGACGAGGTCGTGTCCTACCTGAAGGGAGGGGGCGAGGCTGGCAGGGGAGAAGAGCACTACCCGCAGACCACCGTCGAGAGGATCGCCTGGAAGTACCCCTACCCCATCATCAGGCAGCACCTGGGGCTGAGCTCCGTCGAGGAGACCGTGGAGGCGGCCAGGAAGGTGGCCGAGTCCAAGCTCATCGACGTGATCTCAATAGCCCCGGACCAGGAGTTCCAGGAGAACTTCTTCCACCCGGAGAAGTGGGACCCCGGGAGGGCCGGGGCTGGAGGCGTGCCCATAAGGTCGGAGGACGACCTCATCAAAATCTACGAGGCCACCAGGACCGGCAACTACCCGCTTCTGAGGTGCTACCAGGGCACCAGCGACCTGTTCAAGATGGCCGACCTCCTGGTGAGGACCATCAAGAACGCCTGGGCGGCCATCCCGATCTTCTGGTTCAGCAGGCTCGACGGGAGGGGGCCCCTGGACCTAGTCGAGGCCATAGACGAGCACCAGAGGCTGATGGCCTGGCACGGCGAGAGGAACATCCCCGTCGAGCTGAACGAGCCCCACCACTTCGAGCTGAGGGATGCGCCCGACGTCATCGCGGTGGCCGACGCTTTTCTGTCAGCCTACAACGCCAAGAAGGCGGGTGTGAAGCACTACATCGCCACGCTGATGTTCGACCTCCCGCCTGGGATCTCGGCCGAGATGGACCTGGCCAAGCAGCTGGCCAAGATAGACATAATCAAGCCCCTGGAGGACGAGAACTTCAAGATCTTCATACAGACCAGGACCGGCCTGTCCAGCTACCCGCCGGACCTCGACGCGGCCAAGGGCCACATGGCCTACTCCGTTACGATGCAGATGCACCTGAAGCCCCACATAATCCACATGGTGGCGTACACCGAGCCCGATCACGCCGCCACGGCCGAGGAGATCATAGAGAGCGGCAAGATCGTGCACCAGGTGATCAGCGACACGCTGCACGGCCTGCCCGACGTGACCAAGGACCCGAAGATCCTGGCCAGGAGGGAGGAGCTGGTGAGGGAGGCCAAGATCACGCTGGACGCCATTAGGAAGATCGCTGACCCCGATGTCGAGGACCCGTGGACCGACCCCGAGACGCTCGCCAGGGCCCTGAAGGTTGGGATACTGGACGCGCCTCACCTGAAGAACAACCCCTACGCCAGGGGAGAGATCGAGACCAGGATCATCAACGGGGCAGCCTACGCGGTCGACCCGGAGACCAAGAGACCCCTCCCCGAGAGCGAGCGCATCCAGAGGATCTTGGACGACTACTTCAAGGGAAGGCTCATCTGAGCTTAGCGTGAACCTGCGGGAGGCGATTGGATGAAGATAGCCGTGATGGGAGCGGGCCACGGTGGAAAGGCCATGTCCGCCCACCTTGGGCTGATGGGGCACGAGGTCAGGCTCTACAACTACAAGGAGAAGGAGCCGGAGTTCAAGGTGGACCTCGAGGAGGTCAGGAGGAGAGGAGGGATAGAGCTGGAGGGGGCGGTGGAGGGCTTCGGCCCCATCGCCCTCGCCACCACCGACGCCGGGGAGGCCGTGAGGGGCGCCGACCTGATCATGGTGGTCGTCCCCGCCCACGCCCACAAGTACATCGCCCGGTCAGTTGCTCCCCACCTTCAGCCGGGTCAGAAGATCCTGTTGAACCCCGGCAGGACCTTCGGGGCGATCGAGTTCAAGAGGATACTGGGTGAGAGGGCCGAGGGCGTGATAGTCGGGGAGGCCGAGACCCTGATCTACGCGGCCAGGGGGCTGTCGCCCACCAGGGTGAAGGTGCTGGGAGTCAAGAAGGAGGTCAAGCTTGCCGCCCTCCCAGCTCCCGACACCGGGGAGCTGCTGGACACTATCCGCCAGTTGTACCCGCAGTTCGACGGGGCCAGGGACGTCCTCGAGACCAGCCTGACCAACATAGGGGCCGTGTTCCACCCCACAATAACGCTCATGAACGCCGGCTGGATCGAGCGCGGCGGGGACTTCGAGTTCTACGTCGAGGGCGCCAGCCCCTCCGTGTCGAAGGTGCTGGAGAGGGTCGACGCCGAGAGGGTGGCCCTGGCGAGGGCGCTCGACACCCGCGTCCTGAACCTGCTGGAGTGGCTTGAGGAGAAGTACGGAGCGAAGGGCAAGGATGTCTACGAGGCCCTGCAGAACAACGAGGCCTATAGGGGTATCAAGGCGCCCTCCACGCTCGCCGTCAGGTACCTGCTTGAAGACGTCCCCACCGGCCTGGTCCCATACGCGGACGTCGGGGAGCAGGTCGGCGTGAGCACTCCCGTGTCCAGGTCCCTCATATCCCTAGCGTCGGCGGTCTTCGAGAGGGACTTCTACGCCGAGGGGCGGAGCGCGAAGAACCTCGGGCTGGAGGGGATGTCTGCGGAGGAGATAGTGGCATTCGCGAGGGGCGAATAGCCCTTGAGGGCCCTCCTCATAGACTTCGGCAGCACCTTCACAAAGGCCGTGGTGGTGGACCTGGCGGAGGAGCGGGTGGTCTCCTCCGCAAAGGCCCCCAGCACAGTGGACACGGACATCAGGCGCGGCCTGGCCGGCGCCCTGGAGAAGCTGGGGCTCTCGCTGAGCGACCTGTCCGATGGCCCGTTCGAGTACAAGCTGGCCTGCAGCAGCGCGGCCGGCGGCTTGAAGATGGTCGTGGTAGGGCTCGTGCCGAAGTACAGCGCCGAGGCTGGCAGGCGGGCGGCGCTGACGGCCGGGGCGAAGGTCATTGGGGTGTACTCCTTCGAACTCACCAAGAGCGAGGTGGCGTCGATAGAGGCCCAGGGACCTGACATCGTCCTCCTAACGGGCGGGACGGACGGGGGAGACAAGAGGACAATAACCCACAACGCCAGGATGCTTGCCGCCTCCGGGCTGAAATGTCCCATCTTGGTGGCTGGGAACAAGGAGGCCAGGGACGACGTGGTGGAGATACTCTCATCGGCGGGTAAGGAGGTCTACTGGACCGAGAACATCATGCCGGAGCTGGGCAAGCTCAACGTGAGGCCCGCAAACGAGAAGATCAGGGAGATCTTCCTGAAGAGGATCATTCAGGCCAAGGGGCTCGATAAGGTGACGAAGATGCTCCACATCCTCATGCCGACCCCCTCCGCCTCCTTGGGGGCGGCGGAGCTGCTGGCGAAGGGGACCAAGTCGCTTAGCGGGATGGGCGAACTCCTCGCGGTGGAGATCGGCGGAGCCACGACCAACGTGTACAGCGTGGCCGAGGGCAAGTCGAAGCTCCCAGGGGTCGTCGAGAAGGGTCTTGAGGAGCCCTACGTGAAGAGGACCGTGGAGGGAGACCTGGGCGTCAGGGTGAGCGCGGAGTCGCTGATGGAGGCTGCGGGCTTGGAGAGGATCGTGTCGAAGATGAGGGAGTACGTGACGGACATAAGGCCGGAGGCCGTTGAGGAGCACATCCGCATGCTGCGCCGGCAGACCAGCTACCTGCCCAGGACCTACTTCGACTGGCTGGTGGACGAGGCGCTGGCAAGGTCGGCGGTGGAGCTGGCCGTGGAGAGACACGTTGGGAGGCTCGAGGAGATACCGACGCCGATGGGCAGGTTCTACGTCCTCACGGGTAAGGACCTCACCGGGGTCGAGACCGTGGTCGGAACCGGAGGACCGATCGTAAACAGCAAGAGGCCGTGGAAGGTCCTCGGCGAGGCTGTCTACGACGAGTCCCGCCCCTTCGTTCTGAAGCCGAAGAACCCGGAGCTGTACGTGGACAGGGACTACGTTTTCTGGGCTATGGGCCTCCTCTCGGGCGAGGAGCCAGACAAGGCGCTCAAGATCCTGCTGGACTCGGTGTCCCCGGTTAGACGGGGATGACGTTCCTGTCGAAGGCGCCGAGGTCGTCCATGGCGGTGTCGAAGGCCATCCTCAGGTCGAATCCGCCCTCCTTGATCATGGCCGCAAAGTTGGCCCCGGTGACGCTGATCACCACTCCCCTGAGCTTTCCGGTTCGGAGGCCGTAGGCGAAGCCAGGCTCCCTGATCTCCATTATCCCCTCAAAGCCCAGCTCTCTCATCTTGTTCAGGATCTTCTGCGCCTTTGGTATGCTGTTGTAGGGGATCTCACCGAAGGTGGCCAGGACCGTGCCCGTCCCCCTCTTGGCAGCCTCGGCGACCCTCGTCATTCCGGCGAATATGAGGAGCTGAGAGGGGCTTATGGTGGTTCCGGAGTAGTGCATGACCTCCGCGAAGGTCGTGGGCCTGTAGTCCTTCAGCTCCAGTAGTCCCACGCCCTTCACGCTGACCGGAACTCCGTTGCGGAGGAGGATGCCGTACAGGGTGTTTGAGGAGACGTACTTGATCTCGAGCAGGTCTCCCCTCCTCAGGCCGGTCTCCCTGACCTGATACTTCGGGTAGAAGAGGAGCTTCGGGACCTCCTTCCCGAGGCTGATCACGTGCCGCATGACCCAGGTGAAGTCCTCCCTCCTGATGAACAGCTTGTTGGCTATCACCGATCCGCTGCCGGTCGAGAGGTCGAAGTCCATCTCGGCGATCCTCTGGTACATCCTGTCCAGCATCCACTCCATCCTGGTGGAGACGGTGAGGGCCCGCATCCTCCTGCGGCCCTCGCTGGTTATCTGCCTGGCCTTCCTGACCTTCCGTGTGAGCCCAAGCTCGTCCATGAGCTTCAGGTAGTAGCGGATCGTCCTCTGGCTGAGGTAGATGCCCCTCCTGTTTAGCTCCCGCTGAATCTCGCCCGACGTGGCCGGCCCCTCGATCCCGTCGAGGATGGCCAGGATCTCGAGCATGTTCTCATTCAGCTTTCGAGTCTCCTGTACAGGTGACATGCCACCATCCTCCCCTCGCCGGGGAGCGGCACGAGGGCCGGCTCCTCCTGGTCGCAGGGGTCAAACCTCCTGGGGCACCTGGGGTGAAACCTGCACCCAGGAGGGGGGTTCGCCAGGTTCGGGACCGTCCCGGGGATCTCGGTAACCCGCCCCTTCCTGCCACCCCTGCCCGGTATCGCGCCCAGCAGCCCCCGGGTATAAGGGTGTTTCGGGTCAGTGAGCACGTCGACGGTCCTGCCCACCTCAACGAGCTTCCCGGCGTACATGACGCCCACTCGATCCGTGTACTCGGCCACGATGCCTATGTTGTGCGTGATCAGCAGGATGGACATGTTGAGCTTCCTCCTCAGCTCGTCGAGCAGCGTGAGGATCTGGGCCTCTATGGTGACGTCCAGGTTCGTCGTGGGCTCATCGGCTATCAGCAGCTCTGGGTTGTTGGCGAGGGCAATCGCGATGACCGCCCTCTGCCGCATGCCGCCGCTGAACTGGTGCGGGTACTCGTGGACCCTGGCCTCCGCCCCGGGGATGCCCACGAGCTTAAGCAGCTCTATCGCTCGGGCCTCGGCGTCCTTCCTACTCACCTCCGGGTTGTGGGCGAGTATGGTCTCGACTATCTGGTCCCCTATCGTGTAGACGGGGTCGAGGGCGGCCGTGGGGTCCTGGAATATCATCGAGATTCGGTCCCCCCTGATCTCCCTCATCCTGTCCTCGGGGAGCTGAAGGATGTCCTCTCCCTGGAAGTAGATGCTCCCGCCCGCCACCCTACCGGGCGGGGGCACGAGCCTGAGGATTGCGTTGCCTAGGGTGGACTTCCCGCACCCCGACTCCCCGATGAGGCCGAAGAACTCCCCGCTCTCGAGCTCTAGCGACACGCCGTCGACGGCCTTGACCACGCCGTCGAAGGCGTAGTAGTACACCTTCAAGTCTCGTATCTCGAGGAGCGTCACGGCATACCACCTCCGAGGTCGAGGGTCAAGTAGGGGTGCTCGCAGGGGGGCCCCTCCGCGAACAGGATCCTAGACCTCTTTGGAAGCGCTATCATTGAGGCCACGGTCTCCACCGGCACGTCCCCCTCGCCGACGTGCCTGCAGATGGAGTGCCCGCCGGGGTCGTGGTACCTCATGAGCCTCTTTACGAAGTTGAGGTCTATGGTGCCGAGGGCGCCTCTCACCCTCTCGTCCAGGTGCCTCCACCTGGCAAGGGTGTCCTCCCTCTCGTAGGCCGTGTAGTGGTAGGGGTCGTAGTACTTCTCGCTCATCCGGGCCGACTTGAAGTGGTTCGTGCGGAAGGCGTACCCCTCCTCCGGGATCTCCACATCCAGCTCCCTGTATCCCACCTCGACCACCGCTATGTCCCCCTTGGCGTCCCCCAGCGTGAAGGTGAACTGCCCCAGCCTGGGGACGGACTTGAGGAAGTCTATGGCCTCCTCCACCGTCGAGCAGCTCTCGAGGATCATCTTGGCCAGGACGTTGTCTGGGAGGCCCACGCCGATGTCTGAGGAGGCCACGTAAGTGGAGAACACCGTGAGGCCCCTCTCGTTCATGCCGCCCCCCGCCACGCCCGGGTCGCCCGCGTTGGTGGAGGCGAAGTACGCCAAACCGCCCTTCGGCCGGGCGTAGACGAAGAGATGCAGCGGCTTGTATCTGACCCTCTTGTCCCTGTTCTTGGCCAAGATAGGCTCCCCGTGTGATGTGTGCTCCGCCTTCACGGCCCAGACCGAGCACTCGAGGCCGTAGTGGAGCATGTGCCGGAGGAACGTAGAGCAGGTGGTTTCGAAGAGGATGTCCCTGGCGAACCAGGCCCCCTCCGCCACCCCCTCCAGCATCTGGACGAACTCGGGGGAGTGCCTCTCCACTACCTCTCTCATGTCCTCCACGAGCTTCTCCAGGGAAGGGTTCTCTCCTATCTCCCTCCTGACTGCGTCGAAGAGTTCTCGGATGTACGGGGTCAGCCCCCTTATCTCCTTCCCCAGCTGAAGCCCCATCTCGTAGGGATCTCCAGCCAGGGCCACCATCCGGAGCATCTTCTACCAATCACCCCCCGACCTTGTGGCAGGCGACCCAATGCCCCGGCTCAACCTGCACCAGGGGCGGCTCCTCCCTCCTGCAGAGATCGTCGGCCAGCGGGCACCTGCTCGAGAACCTGCACCCCGGCGGGGGGTTGGCGGGATCTGGGGGGTCCCCGCGGAGGAGCATCTTCTTCCTCCCCCGCTGCCTCGGGTCGAGCGTCGGCACGGAGGAGAGGAGGGCCCTCGTGTAGGGGTGTAGGGGTCTCTCGAAGAGTTCCTCCGTATCGGCGGACTCCACCAGCTTCCCGAGGTACATCACGTTGATCCTGTCAGAGATGTGCTTGATCACGTTCATGTCGTGGGTTATGAAGAGGTAGGTGAGCCCGAACTCCCTCTGGAGGTCCAGCAGCAGGTTGAGGATCTTCGCCTGAACCGAGAGGTCCAGGGCCGATGTGGGCTCGTCCAGTATGAGGAACTTCGGCTTGACTATCAGGGCCCTGGCTATGGCTATCCTCTGCCTTTGCCCGCCGCTGAACTCGTGGGGGAACCTCTCTACGTCAGCCGCCCTGAGCCCGACCTGCTCCAGCATCTCCCTGATCATTGACTCCCTCTCCTCGAAGCTCAGGCTGGGCATGTGCACCTTCAGCGGCAGGCCGACTATGTCCCTGACCCTCTTCACCGGGTTGAGGGAGAGGTAGGGGTCTTGGAACACTATGCCCATCTTCCTGCGGACCCTCGTGAGCTCCCTCCCCTTGAGCTCGAACAGGTTGACGCCCTCGAATATGGCCTGCCCCCTAGTGGGTTCGTAGAGCCTCAGCACCGTCAGCGCCAAGGTGGACTTTCCGGACCCGCTCTCGCCGACGAGCCCGACGGTCTGTCCCTCCTCGACGTCGAAGCTGACGCCGTCGACGGCCTTGACAACCCTCCTCTCGAATACCCCCCTCTTGATCTCGAAGTACTTGGTCACGTCCCGGAGCGAGAGAAGCGCCGTCATTGTACCTCCACAACCCCCAGCTTCTTCTTGATGGTAGGATCGAGCGCGTCCCTGAGCGAGTCACCCAGCAGGTTGATTCCCAGCACGACCATGGTTATCGCGAGCCCGGGGAACATGGCGATCCACCAGGCGTCCAGGATGTGCTGCCTCCCGGTGCCCAGCATGAGGCCCCACGACGGGTTTGGCGGCTTCACGCCTATCCCGATGAAGCTGAGCGAGGCCTCGTAGATTATGTTCCTGGCTAGCTGGAACGTTGAGAGCACGATCAGCGACGGGAAGGTGTTGGGCAGGGCCTCCCGGAATATTATGTGGGCGCTCCCCACCCCTATAGCCTTCGCCGCCAGGACGAAGGGCCTCTCCTTCAGCGTGAGGAACTCTCCCCTCACGACCCTCGCGAACGGGACCCAGGATGTGAGGGTCATGGCGGCGACCACGTTCCAGTAGCCCGGTCCCAGGACGACCATCAGGGAGATCGCCATGAGCACCGCCGGGAAACTCAGCCAGAAGTCGACTATCCTCATCAGGACCTCGTCTATGAGCCCCCCGAAGTACCCGGACAGGGCCCCCAGCGAGACCCCAACGAGGACGGCCAGGGTCACCGACACGGCCGCGACGGACAGCGAGATCCGAGCTCCGTATATCAGCCTGCTCAGGAGATCCCTCCCGATCGCGTCGGTCCCCAACGGGTGCTCCCAGGATCCGCCGAACCCCACGGGGGGCTGCAGGGAGTTCGCCAGGTCGGCCTGGTAGGGGTCGTAGGGCGCGACCACCCCGGCGAACAGGGCGGACATCAAGAACACAAGGAATATCGTCCCGCCCACTATCGCGCCGGGGTCTCTCTTCATGTAACTGACGGTGGGGCCCCCCAGAAACCTGAGGAGATCCTCTCTGAGAGTCGTCAGCGTCCTGCTCACTCACCTCACCCCCCTGGTGCGCGGGTCCGTCACGAGAATCAGGATGTCCGCCAGCAGGTTGGAGAGAACGAAGAAGAGGGCCGATATCATCACGGCGGCTATGACGACTGGATAGTCCCTTGCGTAAATCGCGTCTACTGCCAGCCTGCCCATGCCGGGCCACGCGAACACGGTCTCCACGAAGAAGGACCCCGTTAGGAAGAAGCCGAGCTGGAGGGCGACGATGTTTATGGTCGGTATGAGGGCGTTCCTGAGGGCGTGCTTGTAAATCACGGCGCTCTCCCTGAGGCCCCTGGCCCTGGCCGCCCTGATGAACTCGGCCCCAAGGACGCTGATCAGGTTGTTCCTGAGGAGCCTCACTATCAGGGCCGCCGCCGGGATGCCCAGCGACAGGGCCGGGAGGATTATGTGGCTGAGGGCTGACCTGACCACCTCCCAGTCCCCGGCGAGTATCCCGTCGAGGATGTAGAAGCCCGTCACCCTCTCGACGGTCAGGGTGACGTCCAGCCTCCCCGAGATGGGGAGGACCTTGAGGGTCGTCCCGAACACGAGGATGAGCAGCATGGCTATCCAGAAGTTGGGCATCGAGAAGCCCACGACGGAGAGGCCCACGATGCCCCTGTCCACCGCCCCTCCCTTCAGGGCGGCGAATATGCCGGCGGGGATGGCTATCACGATGGCCACGGCCAGGGCGAAGAAGGCCAGCTCAACCGTGGCCGGAAGCCTCTCGAGAACCACTTCCAAGGCTGGCCTGTTGAACTGGTAGGATATGCCGACGTCCCCGTGAATCAGCTGCCTCAGGAAGTAGAAGAACCTGACGTAGAGGGGCCTGTCAAGTCCGTACTTGTGCCTGAGCTGCTGAATGAACTCCTCGCTGACGTCGCTCTGCTTACCTATCAGCATGGTGACGGGGTCTCCCGGGACGAAGCTGAACACCAGGAAGACGATTATCGCAATTCCAAACATCACGGGAATGAGGCCGACGATCCGCCGTCCGATCAGCCGGAGGAGATCACTGTCTAACATTGGCGCACACGCTCCCGCCTAAAAAAGAAAGAGGGGGGGAAGGATTAGACGCTTATGTCGGCATCCACCAGGTTGTACCTCTCGTCGGTCCTGGGGGTGAACGTGACCTCCTTCCTGTAGACCCACGGGTCGAACTGCTCCCACAGCCAGATGGCGGGAGCGTCCTCCTGCAGGATCCTCTCGAGCTCCATGAACTTCTGGGCCCTCTGCTCCGGGTCGAGCGTGGCGAGGGCCTCCTTCATAAGCCTAGTGACCTCGTCGTTGTGGTACTGGAACGCGTAGGTGTCCTTCTCCCTGGCGAAGGTGGAGTTCACGTTCCCGTAGAGCTCCAGCTCGCCGCATCCCCAGGAGCCGAAGTACATGTCACCCTTGGCCTTGAGGAGGTACTCGTTCTTGATGGTGCCCCAGTCCATGAGCTGGATCGTTACGTTGACTCCCACCTGCCCGAGGTAGTAGGCGATGGCCTCGGCCTGGTCCTTCCTCCACTCCTCGTCGTACATCATGACGGCGTCAAAGCCGTCAGGGTAGCCAGCCTCGGCGAGCAACTGCCTCGCCCTGTCGGGGTCGTACGGGAAGGGCTCCAGGTTCGGGTCGTGCCCCAGGACGCCGGGGAAGGACATGCAGGCTATCCTGCGTCCGTAGCCCTTCAGCACGTTCTTAATGATGGCGTCAACGTCCACCGCCATGTTGAGGGCGTGCCTGACCCTCTTGTCGTTGAACGGGGCCTTGTGGGTGTTCAGGAACACGAAGACGGACCTGGCCGCCCTGACCTTCTCGACCACCAGGTTCGGGTCCTTCGCCATCTCCTCGGCCTGGTCCGCGGTGAACCCATAGGAGATGTGGATCTCGCCCGCCTTCAGGGCCTGCATCCGCGTGGCGGAGTCCGGAATGACCTTGAAGATCAGCTTGTCGACCTTCGGCGGGCCGACCGGCGGCACCTCAGCTGGACCGCCCCAGTAGTCGGGGTTCTTCTCGAAGACTATCCTCTCCCCGGGCACCCACTCCACGAACTTGAACGGGCCGGTGCTGAACGGGTTCTTGAAGAAGTCCTCCCCCTGCGCCTCGACGGCGTGCTTGGGCAGTATCTCTTGGTACGTGAGGTCCACCATCAGCGGGCCGCTCGGGTACTTGGTCTTGATCTCCAGTGTGTAGTCGTCGATTATCGTAATGGTGTCGATCTCGTCTATCATGCTGGCCCTGGGGGAGTTCTGGTTGGGGTCTAGGATCCTCTCCAGCGTGAACTTCACGTCCTCCGCCTTCAGCTCGGTCCCGTCGTGGAACTTGATCCCTTTCCTCAGCTTCAGCCTCCAGGTCAGGTCGTCGACGAATTCGTAGGACTCCAGCAGGTGCGGGATGACCCTCATGTCGTTGGTCCTCCAGAACAGCGGCTCGGCGTACTGCTGGATGACGCTCTCGGTGACCCTCTTCCTGTGCATCGCCGGGTCGAGGGTCACTATGTCCTCCTTCAGCCCGAAGATGAGGACCTTCTCCTTCGGCGGCGGGGCGGTCGTCGGCGCCGCGGTCGTGGAGGGGGGCTGGGTGGTGGGGGTGGGGGTTGGGGACGGCTTTTTGGCCACCTTATACCCTATGATGCCCAAGGCGGCGGCCACGACGGCCGCTCCGGCCACCTTCAAGAAGTTACGTCGGGGGGTCTCGGACATAGGACCACCTTTCGCCTACGGTGTGGTAACCTTTTGCCGAAAGAATACAATATAAACATGCTCCCTTCCTCGATTAGGTTGGAAAAATTTAATCCACAATCTCACCCTCTTGCCCACTAAGGGTAATCGATACCGGGGCAATTGGCGGATAGGGACGTTGCTTAATCGCGCTTGAGGTCACGAGAAGAGTCCACTTACTCGCCAACCACGCGTGAAAGACCGTCCCCGCTGGCGTGTTGTGGTGGGATTTTGCCCAGGGAGGGGCAGCCGGTTAGTCCAACTTGTTTGCCGCTGAGCGGTCAGTAAACTCCCGTTACCGGCTTGCCGGTAGCGAGGAGTCTACGGCCCCGCGCGTGAATCCCCAAGCCCAGCTCACTCAAGGTCTTCTACGACTATGCGGATGCTTGGATCAACGCTCGTGACGGCTTCTACGATCTGATTCACTGCTTTGCGTCGAAGTCGGAGAATCGTGGCCTCTCCCCTGTGAGGCTCCAAGAGGATTATGGACAGGAACCCACGGTCGTCTCCGACTAGGTATTCGTAAGCGTGCATCCTCACGTAGAAGCCCCGCTCCCTGAGTTCCCTCAGCAGCCTCAGCCGCTCGCCTGGCATGATCAGCGGCGACGGAGATCGAAAGCCTCCCACTCCTCCCTCCACCTCCTGTCTACCTCCTCCGACCCGCCGTAGGGCCCGCCCAAGACCTCTTCAAACGCGTCCACGGCCGCCCTGGTGCCGTCGCCGACGGCCTTACTGATCTGCATGGGGTAGCCGACCACGTCGCCGACGGCATACACCCCAGGGACGCTGGTTCTCTGCCTCGCATCGACCAAGATAAAGCCCCTCTCGTCTGTCCTCACGCCGAGGGACCTGGCCAGCCCTGAGACGGGCCGGACCCCCACGAATATGAAGACGCCGTCGACGGCGACCTCTTTCTTCTCTCCCGTCTTCAAGTCCCTCAGGAGGACTCCTTCTACCCTCTCATCCCCGACTATGCGCTCGACGACGGTGTTCCACACGGGCTCGACGTTCGGAAGGGAGAGTAGCCTCCTCACGCGGGCCTCGTTGGCCCTCATCCTGTTCCTCCGGTGGACCAGGTAGACCTTTGAGGCCAGCCCGGCGAGGTGAATTCCGGATATGGCGGCGGTCTCTCCGCCACCCACCACCGCAACCACCTTCCCACGGAACAGCGGGCCGTCGCACACCGCGCAGTAGCTCACGCCGCGGCCGTAGAGTTCCCTCTCGCCGGGGACTCCAAGCTCCCTCTCCTCGGCCCCGGTGCCCACGATCACCACCCTCGCGGTCAGGGTCCTTCCCGACCTGGTAGCCGCGACGAATCGGCCTGAATCCGCCCTCAGGTCGATTACTTCGTCAGGGAAGAGGAACTCAACCCCGGCGGACTCGGCGTGGTAGGCGAACCTCCTCGCCAGATCCTCGCCGGGGATCTCGACGAAGGGGGGATAGTTCTCCACCAGCGGATTGAGGGTCACCCTGCCTCCCAGCGCCTCCCTCTCGACGACCAAGACCCTCGCGCCGAACCTGACCAGGTAGATAGCCGCGGTCAGACCCCCAGGACCGCCTCCGATCACCAGCGCGTCCAAGTTCCTCTACACACCCCTCTCGGAAGGCGCGGCGGCCAGAGTCGGAGTGAACACCGCTGCGGTCGTCATCACGAGATCGCGCCCGGTCACGTTAAGGGTTTTGTCGGCCACCCAGAGGTCGATCCCAAACAAAAACAGATCGCCGCGGAGTGACTTGACCTCGCAGTCGTAGAGAGGTGGAAAGGAGAGGCGCGGTCAACCCCTTACAGGGCCTCCCACCCTCATCCCTCCCACCTCCCGGGGCTTTCGCCCCGCTTATGCGGGGGCGGGAATGTCGCATATAAATATTTCTCATATTGTTTTGCTATATTATGGTACATCTTAAGAAATCATTAACCTAATGAGGGGGGTTTAATCCATTCTTAGGTATCACGGCGATTAATAGCTCATTGAGGGAAGAGTTACCCTTGGAGTGCCAGGGATGACCTCCACGCGGGTGCGGAGGTTTGTTCGGCGTGAAGTTTGGAGGAAAAAGGGTAGGGAGGGGGATCACCTTCACTTCTCCAGCCTCGGCAGGATCTTCTTCTCCGCGTACTCCTTGACGACGTCCTTGAGTCCCCAGCCCAGCGCGACTCCCAGGCCAACCGCGGAGCCCACGGCCACTCCGATGGCGAGGTACTTGACCAGCGCCTCGAGAAGCGTCACGTCTATCCTCATCTGCCTGAGGCCCACTAGGAACACTACGAAGTACACCATGACCTTGAAGAGGTTGCCGAACAGGCCTCCCCACTCGATGCCCCCCTTCTCCGCCGTCTCGATCACCAGGTCGCCCAAGAGGTCGCCCACGACGAATCCGACGAGTATGATCACTATGCCCGCCGCCAGGTCGGGTAGGTAGGCCACGACCTGCTGCAGGAAGGCGCTGAGCCTCTCGACCCCCAGCACCTCGGAGGCCGCGGTGAGCGCGAGCAGGTAGACGAACCACCTAGCTATGACGTCAAAGACGGAGACGAGGCTTATCTTCGCCCGCGCCTCTATCGCCTTGCCCACGCTGGTCTGCCTGAGGGCGTCGTCTACTCCCACCTTGTCAAGGGCGAAGGAGACCGCCTTGCCGAACACCCTGCCCGCCGCCCAACCGATTATCAGGATAGCCACGGCCTTTATGATGCCGGGTATCCAGCCGACTATCTGCTCGATTATTCCGGCCAAGTAGGCCGAGAGGCCCATCATTTTCACCCCCTGAGCGCGCGGAGCCCTCCGGGAATATAAGCGTTTCAGGTAGTTTGAGGGTATTCACCGTTAACTAAGAACAACCTTGGTGGGCCTTCAGGGTATCACGCGTAAATTGTATTGATCCTCGGTCTCGGCAAGATTTTATGGTTCGAGCCGGCCCCGACGATGCCGTCTTAACGTGTGCCGGCGATGCCGGCGCGTTTGCGCGTTCGGAGGCTGCTGCTGTCGGGCTGCGACGCGATGCTGGACATGATCTTCTATTTGGATTCGCTTCCCCCGCCCGGAGGGGACGTCAGGGCGAGGGAAGCCCTGATCTCTCCGGGAGGAGCGTCAGTCAACTTCGCTGTCGCCGCCTCCCGGCTTGGCCAGCCCTCTGCTGTCGTGGGGAAGGTGGCGGGGGACCCCGCGGGGCTGACGATCCTCGACTTCCTAAGGCGGGAGGGTGTGGACACTGGCGGGCTGACGGTCTCCACCTCGTGCGGGGCGACCGGGGTGGTCGCGTCTCTGGTGGACGGATCCGGCAAGAGGACCATGATCTCCTACCTCCCCCGGGGCTGTGAGGTCGCCAGGGCCGACGTGCCCTGGGGCCTGGCGAGGCGGGCGCGGGTCTTCCACTTCGCAGGGTACTCCCTCCTTCC
>JAOZFH010000018.1 GCA_027491415.1 Thermoproteota archaeon
ATGATGAACTCGCCCGTTATGGCCTCGGCGACCTGCTTAGCCCCGGCCGAGAGCCCGTAGGTTCCCGGGAGGTCGACTATCTTCAGCTGGATGCCGTGGTGCTCGACGTACCCCTGGTTCACCCGCACCGTGACCCCGGGCCAGTTGGCCACGTGAGCGGTCTCCCCGGTCAGAGTGTTGAAGAGGGTGCTCTTCCCCACGTTGGGGTTGGCCACGAGCGCCACTACGATCTCCTCGCCTTGGCTCGATCTCCTCAAGGCGACCCCCCGCCTCTCACGCGAGCTGAACGAAGACCTTCGAGGCAATCCCTCGGCCGAGGGACAGGGTGACCCCTCGGACGGAGACGAGGAGGGGGCCCGCGGAGTTGGATAGAACGGTTATCTCGCTTCCGGGCAGGAGCCCCATCTCCATCAGCCGCCTGGTCAGCCCCCTGCCAGCCCTGATTTCTATGACGACGGCCCGAGCCCCAGGCGGTAGGTTGGACAGTGGTATCAACGGCTGCCCCGACAATCGCTCCACCTCGTTGCCGATGGTTTCGGCGGGATACTCGACGGCCCTGAGATAACCCTTGCCCTCCCCTCTCCCCCTCCTCATGGATAACCCTGTTAGGTTGACCTAAATTATATTTAGGTTTTTCTCAAAGGTCCTCACCCGACCCGCCCCTGCTGCACTCCTCTGGGCATTCTCCCGTCTCGACGAAATGCTGAAAGTGTCGAAGGAAATTCGGTTGATCCCTTGGGCACTTAGAGATGAATTCTAGGAAGAGTAGGACCCTCTCAAGCGTCTCTCTGTGGATTCCGTGCTCAAGATAGCAGGCGTCCCTCTCGGCTACGTCCTCACTTATCCCCAGCACCTCGACGAAGAATCTTTTGAGGATCTCGTGCCGCTTCGCTATCTCCCGAGCCATCTCAAGGCCCGAGTTGGTCAGCGAAATCTCTCCCCTCTTTCTGTAGGCCACGAGACCCTTGTCTGCGAGTCTCTCCAGGGCGTCCACCACGCTCGACGGCTTGACTCCCAGTTCCCTGGCCAGGTCCCTAACCCGAATGGCCCCCTTTCTCCACAGGAGAAAGAGCATCGCCTCCAGGTACTCCTGATCCCTGACCGTGAGGTCCATCCGACTCGAAATTCCCCCAAGGGGGAGCTGGATAAGGATTTCTCCTCCCGCGAGGAAGCCGAGGTTCAGGCTTGGAGTCTTTAAATTGGTCGAGAATTAGAGATGCAGGCTGAGTGAGGGAAATGGATGCTCCGGACCCTACCCTCTTTGCTGCGAGGGCCACCGCCTACTCAGTTCTGTCCCTCGCACTTCAGTACCCAGAGGGAGAGGTGGAGGACCTCCTCTTCGGTGGCTGGGCCGAGAAGGCGCTCAGCGGATGCCTGCCAGAACTGGAGGAGCTGGGTTACGACTCTGTTGAGGAATTTGAAAAGCTGTTGGCGGCACTCAACGCGGACACAGACGTATCTGATCTCCGGAAGGAGTACACCAGGCTTTTCATCTCCGCCCATCCCCAGCTACCCTGCCCCCCGTACGAGTCGGTCTACGTGTCGAAGGAGAGGGAGGTTCTGTCAGATGAGGTCTCTGAGATTCTCGCGATCCTGAGGGGCTGGGGTCTCGGCGTGTCGGACGACTTCAGGGATCTCCCAGAGCACGTGGCAGTTGAGCTGGAGCTTGCGGCCTACCTTCTGGAGCAGGTGAAGCTTGGAATTCAGGAGGGGGATCCTGAAGAGGCTGAGAAGGCTGAGGGGGATCTCCGTAGGTTGGTGGAACACCTGAGAAGGTGGGTGCCAGCCTTCTCGGAGTGCGTCAGGCGCGAGTCAAAGGTTGGGTTCTACCGAGAGGTCGTCACGGCCCTCTCGGCGTACGTCGAGGATGAGGCGGGGATCTTGGGACTGCCGTGATCTCTTTCGCACCAAAACTGAATGGACCTGGCAAGTCTGCGGGGGAAGCCCGGTTCGAGCCGAATATGCAAAAAGTGAGGGAGGGGGAGACCCCCGCTCACGGGGCGAACTGGGTCATGACCCCAGCCTCGAGGATCGTCCTCCTGAGCAGGAGCCCACCGATTATTATCAAGATGGCGCCTCCAAGGGGCAGTATGCAGCTCTTCACGACGCTCTGATCCCTTCCGGCGATCAGGTCCGCCTTCCTCACGTGGTACAGCATCGACAGCAGCGCCGCGCCGAGGAGGACAAAGTCCAGGTAGGCCAGGAAGGACCTCCTCAGTTCGCCGAAGAGCATCATGCTGACAGCAGAGGACGACTCGGCGGGGCCGAACATGTTGACGTAGTAGTACAGGGCGAGGATGAACATCTCCGCCCCCACGACTATGGCGGCCCACTTGGAGAGCGTGGTGCAGTATCCGACGAACCTCATCCTCTCCTCTACGGGCCTCCTAAGTCCCTGGAGGGCGTTGATTATGCCCATGGACGCTATCCCGGTCGCCAGCCCGCTGGCGACGAATAGGGCCGGAAGTGCGGGGGAGTGCCAGAAGGGCACCGCTTTGAGGACGCCGAGCAGGATTCCCGTGTAGGTTGTGACCAGCAGCCCGAACGCGGAGGCGATCAGCCCGAGCGCGTCCATGGCCTTCTCGCTCTTGGCCCAGGGCACCCACTGGAACCAGGGGAGCAGGCCGGCCGCGTAGAGCGCGCCGAACAGGATGAACCCGCTCAGTATCATGGTCCCCCTGAAGACCCACGAGGACGTCTGGAACTTGATCACGGCCAGGTAGAACTTCTCCGGCTTCTCCAGGTCCAGGATCAGGAACAGCGCACCTAGGACGACCATGATCAGCGACGCTAGCGCCCCCGGCGCCGCCAGAGACTTCTCTCTCTTGGAGGCGTAGAAGTAGTGGGCCACGATCATGGTGGCTCCGCCCATACCGCCCAAGAACAGGTAGAGGGCGATCAGCCAGCCCCAAACGTGCTGAACTACCGGCTCCATCGACCACCACCTCACATGGACTTAACCTTCGGGACGTAGAGCACCTTCGGGTTTGTCCCGAGGTCGGGCCTCAGCGGCTTGGCGAGCCCGCTCGCGGCGAGCCTGCCTGCCTCACTGTTGGGGTCGTCGAGGTCGCCGAAGATCCTCACCCTGCCGGGGCAGGTGGCGTCGCAGGCTGGCACGTCTCCCTTGAGGACCCTGTTGGTGTAGCAGAAGGTGCACTTGTCCACCGAGCGCATCCTCTCGTCCACGTACCTGGCATCGTAGGGACAGGCGACGACGCAGTACTTGCACCCAATGCAGATCTCGTGGTCTACTAGAACCACGCCATCCACCGTGACGTGGCTGGCACCGGTGGGGCAGACGGACACGCAGGGCGGGTTCTCGCAGTGCATGCAGAGCCTCGGCATGTAGACGACGGTGATGTTGGGGTAGCTGCCGAAGGTGAACCTGGGCACGTGGGTCCTGCGCTTGCCCTCCTCCCACGGGGTCTCGTTCTCCATGTCGCACGCGGCTATACAGGCCCCGCAGCCTATGCAGCTGCGGAGGTCTATAATCATCCCGTACCTCGTCATGCTCACCACCTCACGCCTTCTCCACCCTAACAAGTACCTCCTGAGTCATCGCGTTGGGCAGCAGCGTGAACAGGTCCTCGTGCATCGGCCAGAGCTTGTTCAAGGCAACTCCACCGATCCCCTTGGCGACCTTCAGCTCCTCGCTCTCGGCGCCCCACGCGGACACGGTGAACACGGTGTCCGGCCTCACGCCGTCGGTGACGAAGGCCTTGGCGACGACGGACTGGCCGGTGGCCAGGCTGGTCAGCTTCACCATGTCGCCATCCCTGATGCCGAGCTCGGCGGCCCTGGCAGCGTTGATCCATACGCCGAAGTGCTCGGGCCTCCCTATGCTGGCGAGCAGGTCGTTGTCGGCGGTGTGGGTGTGGCTCGCGATCGGGCTTCTCCCGTAGGTGAGGTAGAACACGTTGCCGCCGACCCCGTCCATGACCCTGGGCGGGATCCAGGTCGGTATTGGGTCCCAGTGCTCGCTGTAGCCCTTCTTGGCCATGATCCCAGCCATCTTAAGGCTGTAGATCTCAACCTTGCCGCTCGGCGTGCCCAAGGGCTTCTTGTACGGCATCGTGCCGATGAGCTGGTCTCTCGTCTTGAGCACGATGGCGCCCTTCGCCACGATCTCGTCATAGCTAACCCCCTTCGCCTCCACCTGCACCCTCCTTATGCCAGCGATCCCCTCGGACTCATACGCGGACTTGAGGGCCGCCCCGTCGACGCCCAGCATGGCCCCAAGGTTCTGGAAGTAGGCATCCTTCTTGCCCAGCCTGTCCGCCAGCTGCACGAGGATGTCGATCATCGGCCTGCAGTCGTAGATCGGGTCGATGGCCCTGACGCTGGTCGCCACGGCTGCGTCCGGCGAGAACCCGACGCCGAACATGGGGTCGTCCCTCTCGGGGTACGTGGTGTCCGGTAGGATGATGTCCGCGTAGGAGACCGTGTCGTTGGGCATGACATCGATGGCTATGACGTCCTCGAGCTTCTTGAACGCCTCCTTCCACTTCCTGTCGTCGGGCAGGGTTCTGATCCAGTTGCCACCGGTCAGCACGGCGGCCTTTATGGGGTACGGGTCGCCGCTGACTATGGCGTCGTAGTAGGCCAGGATCATAGGCTGGGCCGTGGAGACTATGATCCCCTTCTTCTTCATCCACTGGACGTCTGCCCTAGCATCCGGCAGGGCAGAGGACTTCAGGCTCCTGCCCGCAGCGTTGAATATCAGGCCTCCCGGCCTGTCGATGTTGCCCACGAGGGCGTTGAGAATTGCCACCATCCTCCAAGTCTGCACCGAGTTCTGGTACTTCGGGTCGTGCCAGCCTGGGTCTATCACGGCGGGTTTTATCGTCCCGAACTCTCTGGCCACCCGCACAATGGTCTCCGCGGGCACGTCGCAGATCTGCGAGGCCCACTCGGGCGTGTACTGCTGAAGCCTCTCGACAAGCGCCTGGAAGGCCGTCTTCACCCTCACCGTCTCTCCATCGATCTCAACGTCGAACTCACCAGCGAGGGCGGGTCGAAGGGCCTCGTCGTGAGCTTTTGCCTCGCCGGTCGCCTCGTCGTATACGAGGTACTTCTTCTTGCCGGTGTCGGGGTCGTCCCAAGTCTTGGCCGGGGCGTTGCTGTCTGCCCTGAGGAGCATAGGGGCGTTGGTGTGCCTCCTCAAGAACTCCTCGTCGTAGAGCCCTTCGCTGACGATAACGTGGCCCATTGCGAGGAGGAAGGCTAGGTCGGTCCCCGGCTTGATTGGAACCCACAGGTCAGCCAGAGCCGCGCTCTCGCTCATCCTAGGATCGAGCACCACGATCTTGGCGCCCCGCTTCTTGGCCCTGGCGAACTGCCAGGCGTAGGGGACGCCGATGCTGCCCGCGAGGTTCCTCCTGAGCAGGATGATGTAGTTGGCGTACTCGTGGTCGGCCCTGATGTGCGGGTGCCCTCCTGCCCCTATCGTGACCGTCCAGGCGAATGCCTTCGGGAAGAAGCAGAGCGGCGGCGGGCTTCCAACGAAGTTGGGCGTTCCTATGGCCTTTGCGAATGCCACGACGTATGGCTTATAGACGCCGCAGGGGAGCCAGCCCCCTCCGACCATGATCGACTTGGCCTCCCCGGCGTCGATGTACTTCTTCAGCACGGCCGCGGCCTCGTCGAGGGCCGTGTCCCAGTCGGTCGCCTCGAAGCCCTGCCACGTTCCCCTGAGGGACTTGTCCCGTCTAATCAGAGGCCTTTTGAGCCTGTCTGGGTTGTAGACCCTCCTGACACCGGCCTGGCCTCTTGCGCACAGGTTACCAGCGTTGGCGGGGTTGTTGGGGTTGGGGTCGATCTTGCGCAGCCTTCCGTCCTTCACGCGGAAGAATGTGCCGCAGCTGTTGACGCACATCCTGCAGAGCCCCGGAACGGTGTACTCCCGCGGCTCGAGCGCCTTTGCCTCCACCTTCTTTAGGATCCTTATCACCACATCTTCCGGCCCTGAGAGCGTGGCCAGCGCGCCCGTGACGGCCGCAACCTTCAGGAAGTCCCTCCTTGCGATCTTCACTGAGGCCATGGCCACACCTGAAAGATCGGGCCTATAGCCATTGATATAAACTTGAAGGCTATTACAGATGTTAAATATAACATGCGTTGTGTTTTACAACGATATTCCCGTAGTAGAATAACCGCGCGTCCGACCGCGGGCTTTTTCAACACCCGGCCCAGGAGAGGACGGATGAGCGGAAAATCTCCGAAATTGGTCGTGGTAACGCCGACGGAAGAGTGGATCGAGGAGATATCCGCTGAGATCTCCGAGCCAGTCCGCGCAAGCGCGGCAGACCTCTTCGAGCGCCCGGAGTACTACCTCTCGGGGCCGACCGTCCTGATCCTGAATCCGCTCGGAGAGCCGGACGTCACGGAGTTCAGGAGGATCCTCTCTGGCTCTGAAATAAACCCGCTGACGCTCATACCAGTCTCCTTGTCGCACTTGGTGGGGCCGGGGCGGGAGGCCGCGGCGGCGGCCGTGCTGAGGTACGCCCTGAAGTGGTCTGAGGAGGCTCCAAGGCTCACTCGGGGAATCGAGAGGACTCTTAGGACACCACCGAGGAGGATCTCCAGGAGGGAGCTACTCAGCCTCCCCCGGCGCGCCTGGAGTTACCCGGAGTCGCCGAAGCTCGTCGGCGCCTGCTCGGGTACGCTGGCCGGTAGCTGCAGGCGCTGCGAGGAGGTATGCCCGGCAGGCTCCGTAACAATCGGAGATGGGGGTCCCGCGATCTCGGAGTTCTCCTGCAAGGACTGCGGACTCTGCGCGTCGGTGTGCCCGACGGGGGCCCTTCAGGTTCCAACGTTCTCCGACTGGCAGGCCTCTCACCTGGACCTCCTCTCACCCCCCCAGAGGGCCCTCCCCTGGGTTGTCCTCTTCACGTGCGACGCCGGCGTGTCTGAGCTTGCCAGGGTGAAGATTCACTCGGCCCACGTGCTGCCAGTGAGGGTGCCGTGCGCCGCCTCGGCGGGGTGGACTTCCATTCTCAGGGCCGCCGAGTCCGGCTTGGACGGGGTGGCCCTATACTGCCCGAGGCTGGACTGCGACAGGAGGGACGCGTTCGTCAAGATCGTCGGGGAGGCCTCGAAGCTCGTTCCGCTGATGAACCAGGCGGGCGTAGCCCTTCAGTTCCTCGAGGGTGGACCCCAGGTCATCGCCAAGGCTGCGGAGGAGGTCGAGGTCGGGGGCGCGGGGGCCTCGCCCACCCCCCTCACCATCCAGAGGAGGAGGGACCTGCTGTCAATGGCGGCCAACCTGTGCTCGCAGCCGGTGAAAATCGAGGGTCTGCTCTTCGCGGTTGAGGTCGACCAGGGGTGCACCCTCTGTGGTGTGTGCGCGGAGAAGTGTCCGATGGGTGCCCTGCACCTGGTGAAGGGCGGGGAGCTCACGAGCTTGACCTTCAGGCCAGACCTGTGCGTGGGCTGCGGGTACTGCCTCGAAGTGTGTCCGGAGTCGGCGATGAAGATCCACCCCGCGGAGCTAGATCCCCGTGAAGATCTATCCGAGCCCAGAGTTCTCCGTTCAGACGAGCTGGCCAGGTGCGTCGAGTGCGGGGAGCCGATAGGACCCCAGAGCCTGGTCATGGCCGTCTACAGGAGGCTCAAGGCGCAGGGGATGGACAAGGCCGCGGAGACCGCCCTGCTCTGCCAGCAGTGCAGGGCGAAGAAGATGCTAGAGGGGCTCTCATGAGGTGGAGTTGCCTTGCTACGGGACCGGGTTTCAGGGGTGATCTTGGCCGGAGGAGAGTCCAAGAGATTGAACGGCCTGTACAAGCCTCTCCTCGAGGTTGGCGGGAGGCCCATGATCCTGTACTCCCTGGAGGCGCTTCGGCCAGCCTCAGACGAGGTCCTGATCGTCGTCAGGGGGAGGGAGAAGGCTGAAAGCCTGACTGAGGTCGTCGGGTCCACCGCCAGGATAGTCGTGGAGCCGGATTCAGCCCCCAGGGCGCCGCTGATCGGCCTGATGGAGGGGGCACGATCCGCCGAGGGCTGCACCGTCCTGGTGGCCCCGGCCGACACGCCCTTCGTCACTCAGAGGGTCTATGAGGTTCTGGAAGCCGAGTTGGCCGGCGGCGACGCGGACGCCGCGGTCCCGGCGTGGCCCAACGGCTACATCGAACCCCTCGTCGCCGCCTACCGGAGGCAGGAATTCCTCCGAGCTGCCGAGGAGGTCGTATCGCGCGGAGAGCTGAGGATCTCGTCGGCCCTCTCCCTCCTGAGGGTCAAGCTCGTTCCGGTGGGCGCGCTGTCTGAGAGACCGGAGGTAACCTTCCTCAACGTTAACACGCTTGAAGACCTCCTCCTAGCCCTCAGAATAGTGAAAAACTTGGGAGGGGCCCGAGAAGTCCCTGGATGAGGGGCTGGTGGTGCCTCACCCAGACCCTCCTTCCCCTCCCTTCTCCAGGATCTCCACGAGCTTCTTGGCCAGTTCCTCGAAGGCCCTCGTCGTTTCGGACTCGGGGGCGCACAGGGGAACTGGCCTACCCTCATCCAGACACCGAGCCACGTTTGGATCGAGCGGGAGCCTTCCAAGTAATCTGATGCCCTCCTCCTCGGCGATCTTCTCCCCCGCCCCGCTGCCGAATATTTCCGTGATCTCCCCGCAGTGCGGACACCTGAAGTAGCTCATGTTCTCTATCACGCCAAGTAGGGGGACGTTCAGCTGCTTGCAGAATTCCGCGGACTTCTCCACGGCCACCTGAGAGACGACGCTGGGTATCGTCACCACCAAGGCCCCGGTGACGTCGGGTATGTTCTGGGCGATGTTGAGCGCCTCGTCGCCGGTGCCCGGCGGCAGGTCGAACAGCAGGAAGTCCAGCTGACCCCAGATGACGTTGCTCATCAGCTCTTGGAGGGCCTTGTTCTTGAGGGGACCCCTCCATATCACCGGAGTCTTCTCGTCGGGCAGGAGGAACGCCAGCGAGATCACCTTGACGCCGGCCGCCCCCGTGACGGGGAATATCCCCATGGGGAATGCCTGCAGCTGAGCCCCCAGGACACCCAGCATCCTCGCCATGGCTGGCCCGTGGAAGTCGTAGTCGAACACGCCGACGGAGTAGCCCATCTTGGCCAGCGTCGCCGCAAGGTTGGCCGTGACGGTGGACTTGCCCACGCCGCCCTTCCCGCTCAGCACGATTATCCTGTACTTGACCCCGCTGAGCCTCTCCCTTATCTGCTGATTCACCCCTACCTGAGCCGGGGGAGTCAGCGCCGGCGGGGGTGGAGCGGGCTTGCCTCCTTGACCTGCGGCCACCGTAAACTCACCTCGCGACGCCTCGTACAACGACGTTAAAATGACTTCGATTCGAGAGGGCCACGCCGGCACATCCTTAATTAGGGCCGGCGTGCGGAAGGAACGATGCTAGATTCGAGAGATCCCCTCGGCTCTCTGAAAGAGCACATAGCCAGGGGGATAGCTGAGGCAGCCTCGCGGCTTGGTCTCAAGGTTGACCCAACGGAAATACCTGTTCAAAAGACCCCGAGCAGGGAGGTAGGACACCTGGGTTCGCCAATAGGATTCAAGCTCGCTGGAAGACTGAAGATGAGCCCAGAGGAAGTCTCAAAGAATGTGGTGGATCGTCTGAACCTCTCATCAATCCCCATAGCCGCCAGCGCCTCGCCCGCCCGGGGCTTCGTAAACTTCAGGTTTGACGAGCCCACCCTCATCCGCGCCATAATCGACGCGGCCTCCTCTCCAGAGTTCGGCCGTGGAGACGTTCGAGGAGGCGTCGTCATGGTTGAGCACACCAGCGCCAATCCCGCCCACCCCCTCCACGTCGGCAGCGGCAGGAACGCCGTGATAGGGGACTCCTATGCGAGGATGCTCAGACACGCGGGGCGCAGGGTAGAGACCCACTACCTGGTGAACGATTCGGGCAATCAGACCATCCTGATGTCCTACGGCTTCTCCAAGGTGACGGGAGAGAAGCCTAAAGGTAAGATCGACCACTGGTTCGGGGCAGTTTACGCGGCGACGAACATAGCGATCGAGCTGAGGCGCGCCGAGGGGGAGGAGAGGGAGAGGCTCGAGCAGGCGCTGGACAGGCTGAGGGCCGAGCACGGGGAAGTAGTCGACAAGGTCTTCAGGGCCATACGGGAGGACCCAGACCCAGAGGGGGGCGTGCGGAACCTGCTCGCCGCGTACCAAGCTGGCGAGACCTGGGCGAAGGAGATCGTGAGGGCGGCGGTCGAGTCCGTTATGGAGGGCTTTGTCGACACGCTGGACCGCCTAGACATAAAGCACGACGCGTATGACTGGGAGAGCGACCTGATCTGGAACGGGTGGACCGCCGAGATGCTCGAGAGGCTGAAGGACTCGGGCTACGTGGGTTTCGAGGGCGGCGCCGCCTACGTCGACCTGGCCAGGGCCATTAGGGAAAGGGAGGACGTGGCGAGGGTCTTCGGTCTCACGGCGGAGAGGGTGAGGGAGCTCGACGCGGAGGGCAGGCTGGAGGAGGTCGTCCCACCGAAGTTCTACCTCACCAGGTCCGACGGGACCTGGCTCTACACCGCGACCGACGTCGCGTACTCACTCTATAAGATCGAGGGGGTGGGGGTCGAGGTCTGCCACAACGTGATAGGCGCGGAGCAGAGGCTGGAGCAGCTCCAGGTCAGGGCGAGCGTGGCCCTCGCCGGGGAGGACCCCGACAGGATACAGCACTTCAGCTACGAGATGGTCAACCTCGTTGGGGTGGCGATGTCCGGCAGGCTGGGGATCTACGTCACCCTGGACGAGCTCATGGACGAGGCCAAGCGCAAGGTGGTGGAACTCCTCAGGGACAGGCCCGGGTTGAGTCAGGAAGAGGCGGAGGAGATCGCGGAGAAGGTCGCGGTTGGCGCGATAAGGTTTGCCCTCCTATCGGTGGACCCGTCGAAGCCTGTGGTCTTCTCTTGGGACAGGGTGCTGAACCTGGAGGCCAACAGCGGTCCCTTCACCCAGTACGCGTACACCAGAGCTTCGGGAATACTGAGGAAGGCGGGGGGATCTCCGCGGGAGTATCAGGCGGCCGCCCTTGGGACGGACGGCGAGTATGACCTCGTGATGCACCTCGCCGAGTTCCCAGAGACGCTCAGGTCTGCTATCTCGCTCAGGAGGCCTGACGTGGTGGCACAGTACGCGAACGAGCTGGCCGCGAGGTTCAACAAGTTCTACGAGACCCATCCGGTCCTACCGGCCGAGGAGCCCACCAGGTCGGCCAGGCTGGCCCTCGTCTCTGCCGTGAGGAACACCCTCGGCCTTGCCATGGACCTCATCGGCGTTCCCAGGTTGGAGAAGATGTGATGCGGAGGGGTCCGAGGGGACCGAGGAGATTCCTCAGAGCCCGGCGGCGGCCATCGAGATGGCCATCTCTATCTGCCTCCTCAGCTCGTCCGGGATCCCCTCCAGCTTTACCTCCATGAAGCCCCGGACGAGCATACTCGTCGCCTCGTCCTCGGAGAACCCCCTTGACATCAGGTAGAATATCTGGTCCTCACTCAGCTTGCCGACGGCGGCCTCATGGGAGAGCTGGACGTCGCTGTGCTTGGCGTCTAGGGCCGGGAGCGTGAGGATCCGGGACTGATTCGACAGGAGGAGGCCGTCGCACTCTATGTGGCCCCTCACCCCGGGCGCCTCCGCGGAGATGAGGGACCTCGCGATCATCTCGGCCCTGTCCTTCGTGACCGCCCTGGACACGATCTCCGCCGAAGTGTCCGGGGCCTGGAGATAGACCGTCCCGCCCACGTCCATGACGGAGTCCCCCTTGGCGACGATTACGGAGGACAGGTAGGCCCTGGCCCCCCTCCCGACCAGCCAAACCTTTGGGTCGGTCTGGAGCGAGGCGGTCGGGGTCATGTTCACGTAGTGGCTTATGTACTGGCCGCCCTCCTCGACCACGACCCCGGTCCTCGGTCTCACGTGGGTCTGCTCGTCCCAGGCGTGTATCATGGTGTAGGTGAGCTTCCCGCCCCGCTTGACGTAGAACTCCGACACGCCGGCATGAAGGCCAGCGCGCTCCATCATGGTCAGGCACCCGGTCACCACGTGGAGCTCGGCCCCCTCCTCCACTATGACGATGTTGTGTGGCGCCTGGATGGCCCCAGGAGCCGACATGAGGAGGCACGTCTGGACGGGCGTCTCGATCTTGGCTCCCCTCTCTACTATCACCACGTATCCCTGCCTCCGACCGAAGAGCTCCGCAGCCGCGGTGTACTTGTCGGCGTCAACCGGCACGGCCCTCCAGAGGTAGCCGTCCACGATTCCCTCCTCCAGGGCCTGCTGAAGGTTCAAGACCCTGAGACCTGGGGTCCTCACCTCGACCTCGACCGCCTCCTCGTCCACTTGGAGGTAGGTTCCGGCGCTCCCCCTCCCGGTCAGGTCGACTCCGACGCTGGCCAGCAGGTGGGAGCTGGCGCTCAGTATCTCTTCGTACGACGTTGGAGGGGGCGGAACGGAGAACTGGGTCACGTCAACGTCTGGACCATATGCAGCCGGCTTGGAGAGGGCGGCCTCCGCCCTCTTCCTCAGCTCCTCGAGCTCTACCTCGTTCAATCCCTCCTCACCTCGGCGAAGATGCAGTTGAGGCAGCCTTCGAACCCGTACTTCTCCACGTCTCTGAGGATGGCCTGCGCGTCCCCGTAGCACTTAATGACGCCGTCCACCATGATGAAGGCCCTCGTCGCCTGTAGGTACTTCGCTATGTGCCCAGTGTGGGTGACCACCAACGCAGACCTCCTCTCCTGAGCCCTGTCTCCGTCCTGCGAGATCACGCTCCTGATGGACTTTCCTAGCACGGGCAAGCTGTCCAGATCCACTCCCGAGTCGGGCTCGTCCAGTAGAGCGACTCTTGGTCTCTGGGCGGCCAGGAGGAGGACCTCGGCCCTCTTCACCTCTCCCCCGCTGAACCCGACGTGCAGGTCCCTGTCGAGCAGGTGAGCCGCGCCCATCTCCTCCGCCATCTTCATGAGGCTCTGGTAATCCGCCCCGCTCCTCTCAGCAAGTCTCCTAAGCAGGTCCCTGAGCTTGATACCCCTGAGCTTTGGCGGCATTTGGAAGACTGCCCCCAGGCCCAAGGCGGCCCTCTCGTTCGCCGGGAGGTCGGTAATGTCCCTCCCGTCGAGGAGGATCCTGCCAGATTTGATCCGATACTTGGGGTTTCCTAGGAGGGTCTGGATGAGAGAGGACTTCCCAGAGCCGTTTGGGCCCAGGAGCAGGGCTATCTCGCTGGCCCCCAGCTCGAGGTTAACGCCCTTCAGCACCTCCCTCCCATCGACCGCCACGCGCAGATCTTCGATCCTAAGCATCGGACACCCCCCTCCGACCGGGTGTTAGATTAACCCCCTCCCGACAGGGATTTAACGGCGTTATAAAAAGTTATGACCAGTCTGCCGCCCGCCCGGAGGGGATGCTCAACGTAAGAGTCGCGAGGAGGACGTTCCTCGCCGCGTCCTTGGCGGCAGCGGCCTCCACGGTGCTCTACGCCAGGTTCCACGAGTTGAACGACGTCACGGTGGAGAGGTTCGAGCTGACCCTTGGCTCTCGCGGCGCCTCCCTCAGGATCGCCCACCTCTCGGACCTCCACCTCCGCGGCATTGGAGACAGGGAGGAGAGGGCCATCTCCGCAGTTGAGGAGGCCTCACCGGACCTGATAGCGGTGACTGGCGATCACGTGGACTCCCCAGAGGGGGGGAAGGCGCTCAGGGATTTCTACTCGGATCTATGCGGATTGGGCCCCGTTTATGCCGTGCTGGGGAACTGGGACCACTGGGCCGCCGGTAGGGGCGGGCCCACGGTCGACGAGATAGTCCAGACGATAGAGGGCGCCGGAGGCCGGGTGCTCCTGAACAGCGGGGAGTCCGTCGAGCTTGACGGCGGGTCCATCTGGTTGGCCGGCGTCGACGATCCCCACACCGGGAGGGACGACGCTCGGTCGGCCCTGGAGGGCCGCTCCAGATCGGAGGACCAGCCGATCCTGCTGCTGGCGCACTCTCCAGAGATCGTCGACGGCCTCACCGGGCAGGAGAGGCTGGTCCTCTGCGGGCACACCCACGGGGGCCAGGTGAGGCTTCCCCTCGTGGGCCCCCTGTACGTCCCGTCCCGCCTGGGGAGGAGGTACGTGTCGGGCCTCTATCGCCTGGGAGAGGCGCTAATGTACGTGAACAGGGGGTTGGGCTGGTCCTTTGCTCCCCTCAGGCTGAACTGCCCACCTGAGGTCACCGTGCTGGACCTCCGCCTCTGAGCCCCTTTTGAAACGCGTCACTCCCCGTCGGCCTGGCCCTTCCGACTACCGGCACCTCCGCCCCGCAGAGCGGGCACCTGCCCTCCTCAAGCCTGACGTCGACGACCCTGGGCCCGAACCTCCTTATGAGGAGGCAGCCGCACTCCGGGCAGTAGGTGTTCTCCATCCTGTGGCCCGGGACGTTGCCAACGTACGCGAACCTTACCCCCTCCTCCCTCGCCATCTCGCACGCCCTTTCGAGCGCCTCGACGGGCGTGGGCGGCGCGTTGAAACGGTGGGCGGGGAAGTAGCGCGTGAAGTGCAGGGGGACGTTCCCCTCCCCCAGCCGGGCCGCCAGCCTGGCCACTGTCCTGACGTCGTCTTCGCCGTCGTTCACGCCGGGGATGAGCAGGTAGACGAGTTCGACGTGCACGCCCCTCTCCAACGCCAACTCGGCGTTCCTCCACGGGACCCTCCAGTCGGCCCCAGGCGCGTACTTTGCGTAGGCCAGCTCGCCCCCCTTGATGTCTATCTTCAGCCCGTCTAGGCCGGCGTCCACGAGCGCCTCCAGCGCCTCTCTCGTCATGTAGCCGTTGGAGACGTAGGTGCAGTAGAGCCCCCTCTCCCTGGCCAGCCTGAACAGGTCGAGGGAGTACTCGAACAGCATCGTCGGCTCGTTGAAGCTGACGCAAACTCCCTCGTCCCCCCACGCGAGCGCCGCCTTGACCACGTCTTCGGGGGGGACGTAGGAGGGGCTCGCGGGGGGATAGACCTGACTGATGTGCCAGTTCTGGCACCAGGGGCACCTGAAGTTGCACCCCCACGTCGAGATCGTGGCGGCGCTGGATCCCGGCCAGAAGTGATAGAAGGGCTTGACCTCGATGGGCCTGCTCTCCATGGCGCTCAGCGCCCCGTAGACCGTGGTCTGGAGCCCGCCCTCAAGGTTCACCCTCGTGCGGCAGAACCCAACCTGGCCCGGCCGTAGGAAGCACCTCCTCTCGCACACCAGGCACCTGACGGCGCCGCCCTGGAGACGCTCGCAGAGGGGCGTCTCCCTCAGGGTCGGGCGGCCGGCCTCACCCATCCCCCGTCAGGCGTATGCGCAGCTCCACCTCCTTAATGTCCTTCGGGACGCCCTTCAGGGTCCTGAGGTAGGCCAGCGCGAGCTCCCGCAGCTGACGCTCCACGAACCTCACTAGCCCGACGGGCCTGCCGTTCACCTTCAGGGTGGTGGGCTTGGGCTCCCCGGGCGGGCAGAACACGTCCTCGCCCCTGGCGGCCGCCTTGAGGTAATCGAAGCAGGTCTTGAATCCGCACTCCCCGCAGTTGAGCCAGGCCGGGTAGACGGGCAGACCGGCTATGAACTCTCCCAGCTCCCCCATTGGCACGAACCTCACGCCCTTGACGTCGACCTCCTCGCTGGACGTGACGGCCACGGTCAGATCATCGACCAGCTCGCGGGCCTCCTCCTCGCCCCTCACGGCGAGTATCCTCAGCGCCAGGGGGGAGGTGAGCCCGACGAGGATCGCGTACTCGCACTCCTCCGATCCCATGAGCAGGGAGAGGGGGTCAGCGTCGGTCGCCCTGTGCTCCACGACACCTCCGCGCCGCAGGATCGTCCTCTTGACGACTCCCTTCGGCAGGGGCTTGGGCTCGCCGCCCTCAACCACGCAGGTAGAGCCTACCTGGGCGGCGGCAGCGAGAGCGGCGTCTCTAGCCAGGGACCCTACGATTGAGACGACTCTGGTGGGCATCGCTCAGCCGGTGGGAGTGTCGGCAATTTATGGTTCGGCGGCCAGACCCAATCGACAGACCCTCCTGACTAACGTTTATTCCATGTTCACAACCGGACCCCGGGGTGCCCAGTTGGATCCCAAGATGGCTTATGACAGGGTATTCTCCCTTTTGGAGGAGCATCACGCCTGGTTTGATTCCTCTATCCCCCTCATAGCCAGCGAGAACGTGACCAGCTACGCGGTGCGAGAGGCCCTGCTGTCGGACTTCGGCCACAGGTACGCGGAGGGCTGGGTGGGCGAGCGCGTCTACGCGGGCTGCAGGTACATCGACCAGGTGGAGCAGCTGGCCATGGACCTGATGAAGGACATCTTCAGGGTCAAGCACGCGGACGTCAGACCGATCAGCGGCGTGATGGCGAACCTTGCCGTGTACACGGCCTTCACTCAGCCGGGAGACGTGATGATGGCCCTCCCCATCACGAAAGGTGGCCACATAAGCATGGGCCCGCTCTACGGGAAGAAGGGGACCAGGATCGGCGGGACCGCGGGGGCCGTCCACGGCCTGAGGGTGGAGTACATCGCGTTCAACGACGAGGAGTTCAACATCGACGTCGACAGGACCATCAAGAGGGTCGAAAAGTACAAGCCCAAGCTGATCATGTTCGGCGCCTCCGAGATCCTGTTCCCGCAGCCCATACGTGAGATCGCCGAGGTCGCCCACTCCTTAGGGGCCCACGTGAACTACGACGCCGCCCATGTGGCAGGCCTGATTGGCGCGGGGAGGTTCCAGGACCCGCTCCGCGAGGGCGCCGACAGCATGACCATGAGCACCCACAAGACGCTGCCCGGCCCGCAGCACGGCGCCGTGGTGACCAACGACGACGAGAAGTTCGAGCTGATCAAGCAGGCCTGCTTCCCCGGCCTGCTCAGCAACCACCACCTGAACGCCGTCGCCGCCCTGGCCGTGGCGCTGGCGGAGCTGAAGGCCTTCGGGGAGTCCTACGCCGATCAGATCATCAGGAACGCCAAGGCTCTGGCCCAGGCCCTCCACGACCAGGGATTCAAGGTGTTGGGCGAGAAGAGGGGCTTCACCGAGAGCCACCAGGTGATGGTGGAGGTCGCGGACCTGGGAGGCGGGATGTGGGCCGAGAAGACGCTGGAGGAGGCGAACATCATCGTCAACCGGAACCTCCTGCCCTGGGACATCAAGATGGGCAGGAGCTTCATAGACCCAGGCGGAATCCGCCTCGGGACGTCGGAGGTAACGAGGCTTGGGATGAAGGAGGGTGACATGGAGGAGATAGCCAGGTTCTTCAAGAGGGCCCTGATAGACAAGGAAGATCCCAAGAAGGTTGCCAAGGACGTGGCAGAGTTTAGGGAGAACTTCAGGCACATACACTACGCATTTGAGAGCGCGAAGGAGGCCTACGCCTACATCAGGCTGAGGTGAGGGCTCGGCCGGTCTTCGCTATCCCTCCCTCTCCTCTCTCTTCGCCCCATCTTCCCCGACCTCCACCTCTATCTCCCCGTATATCGGCCCCCTGTACCCACAGTCTGGGCACACCCAAATCTCAGGCGTGAGCCATCCCGAGAGGGGGGACTCCTTCCTCAGCCTCGTGCTGCCGCAGATGGGGCAAACCCTGACCCTCTGCGCCTTTCTCCCGCCCATCTGTCGTCACCACAGCGGCGGGCCCCTCTTTTCCTTCGTTGGCTCGAATCGAGGCAGCCTCGGAGATATGGGCAGGGGAACCTCCTTGACACCCTCGGGCAGGGTCACCACGAGGTAGGTCTCCGTTCCAAACCTCATCCCGCCGAAGTCGGCGGAGAAGGTGTAGGGGTAGAAGAAGAACAGGTCCTTGGGAACGGTGGGGTCGTGCGGCAGCTCGACCCTGATCGCCGTCTCCCCGGCGAGCGTGCCGGAGTCGCCCGGGGCGAGGGTCCAAGTGTACTCCCTCCTGTCGCCGTCCACCTCGAGCCACTCCCTCACCATGAGCTCGGCCGTCACGTCCTCGGGGGCAACGCCCTCGACCTTGATTCTGCCGAGGAGTTCGTCGTCGGGGTGGAACCTCCGACTGTTCAGGACCAGCCAGCCCAGGTCAGTCTCTATCTCCTCTGGAATCGGGGGGAGGACCTTGATCCGCAGGGTCGACCTCGGGAACAGGATCCTCCCGCCCAGCCGAGGGACCCCGAAGGTGATCGACCACCTCACCTTGTGCGCCCTGGTGGAGATGGTGGGCGGCAGGCCCCTGGGGTAGCGTATCTCGAACCTCCCGGGCTCAAGCCAGAAGGACTCTTTGTACAGCAGCCTCGCGCTGGGGATCGCCTCCCCCCTCGTCAGGAGGGTCGACGCCATCCACACTGAGAACACGGCGTAGACCCTGTCGCCCTCTACCACCCCGGCAATGGGCTCGCCCAGCCTGATGACGCTCCTCTCCACCCTCACGCTAGCCCGCGGCATCGAGCAGCACCTCCACCACGTACGTGTCCCTCAGGATGTTGGGCTTCTTGATCACGCGGATTCCCTCGTAGTCGGTCTTGAAGAGGTGGAGCCTGTGCTTCTTTGGCTTGAGGTCGTGCTCCTTGATAAGCTGGGCAAGCTTCCTTATCAGGCGGTTCGCCGTCTCCCTGAGGATCTTATCGCGGCCGGGCCTCTTGGCGAATTCCTGCAGGTAGAACTCCTCGAGCTTGACGAGGCTGTACCACCTCAGGAAGAAGACGACGTAGAGTATGCCGGTCGAGGTGTAGAGGAGCCAGGGTGCCCAGTCCTTCCCGAGCGTCACAACGATCAGGCCGACCATGAATCCGAGCAGAGCGATCCTGAGGAGGAACCTCACCACCAAGAACACTGCCGACCATTTTTTGGCTACATGGTCAATAGCGGGAAGATTGATCACGTAATCCGCGGTCTTCTCAAACTTCTTCCTCAAACCCCCCGCAAAGACGTCGGTCAGCTCCTTTGCCCGACGGTCCATCACGTCTCTTATCCTGCGTAGGTCTGTATTTCGGCCAACTCTATAACCGTCTGCGGCCTCTATCAGCAAAGCAATGTCCTCTGCCAGTTCTTTGTGTGGTTTCTTTGCACGCAGCCTCAATCCACCACCACCGCTCCCGGGCACCCGTCAGCGGCTCACTAAAACATTTCATGGAGGTTAGGCGGGTCAATTTGTCGAAAGAGTTTTAATATAGACTTTCGTTGAGGGATCCAGCCGTATCCTACGGCATAAGTCGAACATAGGGGTTGTAGGGGGTGTATCGCGATGTCTGAGACCCCGACCCTGTTCGTAAGGAGGGCTTCAGGGCTGGTCAGGACAGTGGGTCCCTTCACGGCCTTCATGATAGTCTTCACACACACCGTCGGCGGAGGAATACACAGGCTCGCCGTAATCGCCGCCTACCAGCACCCCGACGCCTTCGTGCCCTTCTCGTTCCTGGTTACGGGCATCCTCGCCATGATTCCGACCGCCCTCGTCTACACCATGCTGGGCTCCATGATGCCCAGGACCGGCGGAGACTACATCTTCATCACCAGGGGCTTGAGCCCCGCCCTGGGCTTCTTGGCCTCTTGGGGATTCTGGTTCACCGAGGTGCTGAGCTACGGAATCATAGCTTGGTATAGCATTGACTTCTTCGTCAGCGCGGCCACCGCGGCTGGAGTCGCTCTGAAGAGCGAGGCATGGCTCTCTAGGGCCCAGTGGATGGCGAGTACTGAGGGGCACTGGGTTCTGGGTCTGCTGTTCGTCATAGTGTTCGGCGCCATAGCCCTCTTCGGAATGAAGATCTACGGGTGGATCATCAACATCCTAGGGATCATTGCGATAATTGGGTGCCTCAGCAATCTGCTCATCTTGGGAGCCTGGGGTAACAACACCGTCGCCGGTTGGAACTCCATCTACGGCCAGGGCGCCTATCAGAAGATAGTCGAGGAGGCGTTTAAGCTGGGCATCCAGAATGGCGATCTGCCCGTGGCTGCCTTCAGCTGGGGCGGCACGATGAAGGCCAGCATAGGGGCCATCTGGGCATACATAGGAATCGTCTCAGCGGTCTTCGTCGGTGGCGAGCTTAAGTCTCCAGCCATGTCGCTCCTCGTGGCTCAGGTCGTTGGCACGCTTGTGATCATGGCCTACTACATAGCCCTGCCGTTCATGGTGTACGGCGCCTGGAAGGTGCCTGAGCAGTACATACCCGCCGATGGCCTCGCCTACCTCAGGGCCAACAACATCCCAACTGACAGAGTGTACTTCACCGCGCTCTACGCCTACCTGAAGGGGAAGCTAGGCGCCGACGGAGTGGCTCAGCTGCTCGGCGTACCCTCGAGCTGGCTCCTGCCCGAGAGGGTGATAACCAGCTTCACCATCCCGCTCGTGCCGAAGGGCATGGAGTGGCTCCAGGTGCTCAACGGCACCATAGTCGGCATCATCCTGCTGAAGGACATCCCGGCGTTCTTCGTCGTCGCCAGCAGGATGGTCTTCGCCTGGGCGTTCGACAGGTTCTTCCCGGAGGTCTTCGCCTCGGTCAACGAGCAGTTCCACAGCCCGCACTGGGCCATCATCCTCACCATGATAGGGGGCATCGTGGGCGTCTGGCTCACCGCCCAGGGAGACTGGGCCGCTGCGGCGGACACGACCAACCTGTACCAGTTCGCCGTCATGATGGCCTCGCTGGCTGCCGCGGTCCTGCCGTTCCTCAGGTCCGACCTCTACGAGAAGGCGCCGTACAAGTGGGAGATAGGCGGAGTCCCCTTGCTCAGCATCATCGGAGCCTATGCATTTGCGGTGAACTTCTTCTTCTTCTTCGTGGCCACTCACGAGATCTTCTACTACTTCGGCGGCTTCAGGCTGATGATCGCGCTGCATCAGGCCTTCTGGATGGGCCTTGGCGCCTTCATCTTCATGGGCTTCTTGGCCTACAACCAGAGGCGCGGCATCGACGTGAGGACCATCTACACGGAGATCCCGCCCGCCTGAGGGGCCCTCCCCCTCCTTTCCCTTTTTGGCTCTCTCAGGTGCCTTAAGTGGGTGGTTTGACCTCCTGATTTGCTCCTCCCAGAGTTCAACCTTTATTTGGGTCGTGACTCATGTCATGGTCCGACAGTGAGAGGTGGTTTCTGTTGGAGAGTTTCAGGATATTCTTCTCGGCGGACACCCACGGGAACACCGTGGTCTGGAGGAAGTGGCTCAGCGCCGTGCAGGTCTACAAGGCCGACGTGCTGATCTTCGCCGGAGACCTCACCGGCAAGGCTATTGTCCCCGTCTTCGACTACGGTGACCACTACGAGGCCGAGGTGCTGGGGCAGAAGAGGAAGGCGAAGACCAGGGATGAGCTCCAGAAGCTCCTAGACTTCATCGAGGGCCTGAGCTACTACTACATTGTGGCCACCCCGGACGAGATCCAGGAGATAGCCGCAGATCCCAAGAAGCAGGCGGAACTGTTCGAGAGGCTGATGAAAGAGAGGATGAAGAAGTGGCTTGACCTCATCATTGAGAAGCTGAACCTAAACGAGGTGCTCCCCATCGTAATGCCTGGGAACGACGACGAGCAGTACATAGACGAGATAATCAAGTCCTACGAGGACAGGGGCATCGTCTACCCCCTGGATAAGGTTGTGGAGATTCCCCTGGGCTACGCGATCGTGAGCCACGAGTACGTCAATCCCACCCCCTGGAACACGCCTAGGGAGGCCCCTGAGCCCAAGCTGAAGAAGATGCTTGAGAAGAAGATCAAGTGGGCAATGGACAAGGGCTACACCGACTTCGACAAGATAATCTTCAACTTCCACTGCCCGCCCTGGAACACGAAGCTCGACCTGGCGCCCAAGCTCACGAAGGACCTCAAGCCAGTCTACATCGGCGGCAAGCCCGTGATGGTTCACGTGGGATCCAAGGCGGTCAGGGAGGTCATAGAGAAGTACCAGCCCATCCTGGGCCTGCACGGACACATCCACGAAAGCTACGCCAGCGACAAGATCGGCAGGACCGTGGTGCTCAACCCCGGGAGCGAGTACAGCGAGGGCATCCTGAGGGGCTTCGTGGTGGAGCTCACCGAGGAGGGCCTCAAGAACTGGTGGAAGATCGAGGGCTGAACCCAGGGGTGCCCGCATGACCGAGGGTCACGAGGGAATCCACTTCGTCGAGCTGGATCCGGAGAAGTTCGTTCAGGAGTGCGTCGACATAATCAAGAGGGCCCAGGATAGGGGCATCGTCATCAGGATCCTCGGCGCGATGGCCGTCTACTTACACACCCAAGACAACCCCCGCGCCAGGGAGATACACCAGACCAGGTTCGGGGCCGGAGCGCCGATGTTCACCGACCTAGACGTCATGGCCTACAAGAAGCAGAAGAAGAAGATCAAGGAGTTCTTCGAGAAGGAGCTGAGGTTCCTCCCCGACAAGATGATCAACGCCCTGTTCGGAGACAGGAGGCTGATCTACTACCACCCGGAGGGGAAGTACCACGTCGATGTCTTCTTCGACAAGCTGGAGTTCAGCCACGACGTCCCGTTCGGGAAGAAGCCCGGCGAGGGGAGGCTCGAGCTGAGCTTCCCCGCCATCTCCCCGACTGACGTGGTGCTCGAGAAGCTCCAGATCCACGAGATCAACCCCAAGGACCTCGTCGATCTGATCGTCCTATTCCTGACGCACGAGATCGCGGATGAGGAGGGGGAGGGCAAGATCAACGGCAAGTACATCGCCCAGCTCCTGGCGGAGGACTGGGGCTTCTGGTACGACGCCGTGAACAACCTGAACCTGGTCAAGAAGTACGCCGACCAGATGGTGGGGGAGGGTAGGCTGAAGCCCGAGGAGAGAGATCTCGTTGCCCAGAAGGTGGATCGACTTCTCGGGAAGATAGAGGCGGAACCGAAGTCCAAGAAGTGGCAGAAGAGGGCCAAGACGGGCACCAAGAAGAAGTGGTGGCGCGACGTCGAGGAGGTCGTGAGGTAGACCTCCCCACCCAAACTATTTGAGGAGCCACCCGCAGGCCCGGGTGATGCCAGACGTCGAGTGGCTCGTTGAGAGGGCCGAGTCTCTGGGGGCTGAGTTCGCGGAGGTCAGGTGGCAGAGGGTCGAGAGCACGCGACTCGTGGTCGTTGACGGCACGCTGAGGGAGCTCAACACCGGCGTCCGCGAGGGCTTCGGCATCAGGGCATTTGTGGGCGGAGCCTGGGGTTTCTCCACCGTCCACGGCGGAGACGAGTCCGCCGCCATGAGGGCCGTCGAGGAGGCCGTCAGGCTGGCCTCAGCCGCCTCCAAGCTGAAGTCCGAGAGCTTCAAGATGGGAGGCGAACCGAGCTCGGGCACGTGGGAGACCCGCGCCCGGATGGACCCGAGGGAGGTGGACATATCCCGGAAGATCGACTTCACGATGGAGCTGAACGACTCAGCCAGGGCCGTCGACCAGAGGGTCAAGAACGTGAACGCGGCATACGTCGACACGGTCTCTGAGGAGAGGATAGCGAACACGCTGGGGACTCGAGTGTCCCAGGAAATCGTCAGGACGCGGGCAGCCGTTCAGATCTTTGCCCACGAGGCCGGGACGACCGAGAGGGCGTTTGAAAGCGTCGGCGGACTCGGAGGCTTTGAGATGGTTCAGACCGACAAGGCCTTGGCCATGGGGGAGGAGGCCGCCAGGCGCGCCGTCGACCTCCTCTCGGCCAAGTCGGCTCCGGCCGGTCCGTTCAAGGCCATACTGGACCCCAAGCTTGCGGGGGTCTTCATCCACGAGGCGTTTGGCCACGCCTGCGAGGCCGACGAGGTTCTGGCGAAGATGAGCATCCTCGAGGGGAGGATAGGCGAGAGGGTCGGCAGGGAGATCGTGAACGTGTCAGACGACCCGACCCTACCGGGCCTGTACGGTTCCTACGCGTTCGACTCCGAGGGTTCCCGCGCGAGGAAGAAGCACCTAGTCAGGGAGGGGGTGCTGACTTCATTCATGCACAACCTGGAGACGGCCAGCCGAATGGGCACGGTCAGCACCGGCAACGGGAGGGCCACGGACTACTCCCACCCGCCCATAGTCCGGATGAGCAACACGTTCATAGAGCCCGGGGACTGGGGCGTCGAGGAGATGTTCGCGGAGGTGAGAGACGGGATATACGCCGCGGGCAGCCTCTACGGCTACACCGACCCAGCGAAGGGAGAGTTCGTGTTCAAGGCCGAGGGAGGGTGGCGCATCAAGAACGGAGAGCGGGTGGAGAGGCTCAGGGAGGTGGCCATAACCGGCACGATCTTGGAGATACTTCACAACATCTCCGCAGTCGGCAGGGATCTCCAGTATGACCCAGGCCACTGCGGCAAGTTCGGCCAGTGGGTGCCGGTGACGACCGGGTCTCCACACATACTGGTGGAGCGGGTCGTCTTCGGGGGCATGAGGTGATCGGTATGGTGGACCTGCTGAGCGTAGGCGAGGATGTCGTCAGGAGGGCCGCCTCCGAGGGGGCCGAGGAGGCCGAGGCCTTCCTCGTCACCGGGAGGAGGATCTCCGTCGAGGTGGAGAAGGGAGAGGTCAAGACCGCCCGCTCCGAGATACTGTCGGGCATAGGCGTCAGGTCGGTCGTTCAGGGGAAGGTGGGCTTCGCCTACGCCACCAGCCTTTCTGACGCGCTCGATGTGGCTGTCAAGTCCGTAAAGAACGCCCTGGCCAGCAAGCCCGACCCTCACTTCAAGGGCCTGCCGGAACCCGGCCGCGTGTCTCCAGTAGAGGGTCTGTTTGACCCGCGGGTCGCCGACCTAGACGTGGCAGAGGCCGTGGAGTTCATCGGCGAGATGGTGTCCGCGGCAAGTTCCAAGGCCGGAGTCGTGTCGGTCGGCGGCGCCATGAGCGCCTCTTCCCAAGAGGTCGCAGTGGTGAGCAGCCGGGGAGTGAGCCTCTCCGAGAAGAGGACCTCCACATCTCTCTACGCGTTCGTGGCCGCGAGGGATGGAGACAAGAGCAGCTCTGGCTTCGAGGTCAACTCTGGAAGGTTCTTGGGGGAGATAAATCCTTCGTGGGTGGGCTTCCAGGCCGGGGAGCTTGCCTCTACCCTCCTCGAGGCCGTCAGAATCGAGACGGGCACGTACCCGATGGTGATAGACCCGCTGACCATGAGGCCCTTCATAGGCTTCCTGGTCTCTGCGGCGGCGAACGGCGAGAACGTGATGTATGGGAGGAGCTTTCTGGCGGGAAAGATCGGCCAGACGGTGGCGTCCGAGGGGGTGACCATACTCGACGACGGGACCCTGGCAGGGGGGGAGGGCAGCGCGAGCTTCGACGGGGAGGGCGTTCCGACTAGGAGGACCCCGATAGTGGAGAGGGGGGTACTCAGGAACTACATTCACAACACGTATACCGCCGGCAGGATGGGGGTCGAGTCCACAGGAAACGCCTCCAGGTCCTTCGACTCGCTCCCCGGGGTAGGGTCTCGCAACGTCATCTTGGAGGCACCGGATCTGGAGGTGTCGAACGAAGACCTCTTTGACGTCAAGAGGGGAGTTCTGCTCAAACTTACGGAGGACAGGCCAAACTTGGCCAACGGAGAGTTCAGCGGAATGGTCTACATGGGCTTCCTCATCGAGAACGGGGAGGTCACCACGGGCATCAGGGAGGCCAGCTTCGGGATACACCTCGTCGATCTCCTTAGGGGCATAGACGCGGTTGGCAGGGAAAAGAGGGCTGTGATGGGCACCATTTCACCGCCTGTGAGGGTTAGGGAGGTCCGGGTGGCCGGACCCTCCTGACGCCCTCCCCCTATAACCACCGTTGAGTTTTAATCTGGGGCCTGGTTAACACCGTGATAGGATATGTTGCTCGAGTCCCACATTCGGATGCTGAGAGAGGTCGCCGAGGCGGGCGAGGATGGTGTTCCAGCGAGCGAGCTCATCCCAAAGAGGGAGTACAGGGAGTTTGTCCTGAAGTTCCTCTCAAGAAAGGGGTACATCAGGGTCAAGAGGCAGGGCGCCGGTGGGAGGGTCTACATAACCCCCAAGGGGCTTCGGCTCATCAGGTCTAGGGCCCGATCGGAGAAGAGGGCTTAGGTTAAGAACCCGTTACACTGAAGCCGTCTAACCTTCCCTTCTCTTTCTCGACAACCTCAATCCGCTCGATCTTGGTGTGAGGGTACTGGCCGCGCTCGTCCTTCTCGTACTTCTTTACCATGTCCCACACCGCCAAGAGCGCCGCGGAGACGCCGGCGAGGGCCTCCATCTCAACCCCCGTCTTGCCGACGCTCTTCACGATGACCTCCACCTCGACCCCATCGTCTAGCGCCCGGATGTCCACCTCTACCCCGGTGATGGGGATGGGGTGGCAGAGGGGCACCAGCTCGGGGGTCCTCTTGACAGCCAAGATTGCGGCCACCCTGGCCACCGAGTACACGTCGCCCTTCTCGACCTTTCCCTCTCTTATTCTCCTCAGGCTCTCCTCGGTCAGCCTGATGAATCCGCGGGCACGCGCGGCCCTGAACACGTCCCCCTTACCCGTTATGTCCACCATCCTAACGTCCAGCGACAACACCCCCCTCCTCCGCCACCGGAACCACCCACCCGAAGTACGGCTTCCTGAGGGAGACCGCCCTTAGGTATATCTGCCTGAGTTCCTCGTCGCTGGCCCCCGATCTCATGGAACTAAGGAAGTCCACGGTGTTTTCCTCTAGAAACAGGCACGGCTTGAAGCGGCCGTCGCTTGTTATCCTTATCCTTGTGCACCTCGCGCAGAAGTCGGGGTTCCCCATTGGCCCGACCAGCTCCACCTCAACCCCGCCCACGTCGAAGACCAGCCGGTTCTGCATGTCGTGTCTGATGTGGACGAGCCTACCCCCCAGCCCCTTGACGGTCTCGACGAGCTCCTCGAGCGTGATCCCGTACCTCCTTATTAGGGGGGACTCCGGATCGGCATCCTCCAGCTGAATGAGCTGAACCACGGCTCCGACGTCCCTGGCAAGGTCGATGAGTTCGCGCGTCTCATCCTCATTCACGCCTCTCAGGAGGACCCTGTTCAGCTTGAGCTGCCTGAACCCGACGGCCGCGGCGGCCTCTACCCCCCGGACGACCTCTCTCAGCATGTCCACCCGTGTTATGGCACGGAACCTCTCAGGGTACAGGCTGGGGAGACTCACGTTCAGCCTGTCTAGGCCAGCGTCCCTCAGCTCGGCGGCCAGGCCCGCGAGCTTCGACCCGTTGGTCACCATGCTCAGGTCGGCTATTCCATCCACCTCCGAGATGCGGCGGACTATTTCGACTATGTCGGGTCTGACGGTGGGCTCGCCGCCCGTGAGCTTCACCCTCGAGACGCCGGTCTCGGCCAAGATCTTTACGATCCTCCCTATCTCCTCCGCGGTCATCTCTGCGCCGTTGGGTACGTACCCCTCCCTGTGGCAGTAGAAGCAGGAGAAGTTGCAGGCGCTCGTGACGGATATCCTGACGTTGTGGACCGGTCGATCGAACGGGTCAACCACCCTCAATTCGATCGAAGGCCCGGCTGAGGAGGAGGTAAAAAACCCACCTCAACCCCACGGGGTTCCCTCTTCGACCCATCTGCCGCCCTTTTCGGTGATTTCCTTCTTCCAGATCGGAACCCTGCTCTTAACGGCGTTAACCACGCGAGCGATCGTCTCGAACGCCTCCTTCCTGTGCTCGGCGGCCACGGCCACCAGCATCACGGGATCTCCCGGCTCCCTCACGCCGAGAGCGTGGTAGATCGCGACGTCCCTGATCCCCCTTGTCTGGAGCGCCTCCGCCCGGATTAACTCCATCTCCCTGAGGGCCATCTCCTCGTAGGCCTCGTACTCCAGCCGGCGCACCCTGCCCTCCGGAGAGTGCCCCCTGACCACGCCGACGAACACAACCACGGCCCCAGCCTCCCCGGACTCAGGAGACACCTCCGAAAGCAGGTCATCCACCGAGGGAAGTTCGTCGAAGAGGCCCACCTTGGGCCCCCCGCCCGACACAGGAGGGAAGACGGCCACCAGATCCCCGTCGCGCAGGGAGTCGTCAGGCCTCGCGAAGCGTCCGTTGACCGCCACGACGACCCTGCCTTCCTCGAGCCTTGCGACTATGTCGGGGATTAGACCTTCGAGTTTCCTAACTAGGTCCTTTACCTTCGAACCATCCCCCAGTTCCATATCCAGCTGAGACCTACCGGCAGCCTCCCTGAACGAGGCGAAGAGCCTCACTTGGACCCGCACGGGGGTTCGGAACGGGGGTGGGAAATAAAGCCGTGGCTCTCCTTATAGCCACCCCGGAACGACGTATCCGGTGCCTCTACCCCCCGGACCCGTCTACGTGGAGATCTTGAGGGCAGCCAGCTCGGTTCCCAGGGGGAAGCTGACGACCTTCGGAGAGATAGCGAGGACGCTCGGCGACTACAGGGCGGCCAAGGCGGTGGCCGAGGTGATTTCGGTCATGGGGAGGGCCTACGGGGTTCCGTGGCATAGGGTAGTGTCGTCGCGGGGCGAGATCCTGCGCGGGGCAGAGGACCCCCTGAGGGAGGAGGGCGTCGTCGTTAAGGGGGGGAGGGTGGTTGACCTGACTAGAAGGCTCGTAGAAGCCGGAGAACTCGAGGCCAGGCCCATTCTGGCTGAGATGAGAAGAACTCAACGGATATTGGCCGAGAGAGTGGTTTTGGAGGACGAGGTCGAGAGGCCAGAGCTCGTTGCGGGGGCCGACGTGGCGTACCGCTGGGAGCGCGACGAGGGGGGCCTCCCAGTCGAGGTCGCAAGAGGGGCCGTCGTCGTCGTGGACACGGATCTCAGGGTGGTCGACGGGTCTATTCAGATCTCTCCGGCGGTAATGCCCTACGTGCCGACCTACCTGGGCTTTCGAGAGTTCCCGGCCCTGGCACGGGCGCTGTCGAGGCTGAGCTTTGACGTGGCAATGATGGACGGCCACGGAATTGCGCATCCGGTGTTCTTCGGTGAGGCCAGCCACGTCGGAGTCTGCCTCGACATTCCAGCCCTAGGGGTGGCCAAGCGGAGGCTGGTCGGTAAGATCCGCGGAGAGGAGCTGATCTACATGACCAGGCAGGTGGGGTGGGCCCTCCCGGTGAAGCCTGAGGGCAGGCCGGTCTACGTCTCTCCCGGCCACAAGGTGTCCTTGGAGGGCTCTGCCGAGGTAGTCAAGAAGTTCAGGGGAGGAACGAGGATTCCCGCGCCTGTGAGGCTTGCCCACAAGTTAGCTGAGTTTCCCAAGCCGGGAGAGGGTCGCTTTGGTGAGGCTTCAAGTCTTTAACGTTTATGCCCGACAGCGCCTCCACGATCCAATTTGCCGCGGAGGCTGATGGCCCACCCAATTCTCGAGTTCGACAGGGGGAGAGAGGTCGAGTTCAACTTCGAGGGCAGGCGAATAAGGGCCTTTGAGTCGGAGAGCATCGCCGCAGCCCTTGTGGCCGAGGGGATCCTCACCCTGGGCTGGAGCCCAAAGAGGCGGAGACCAAGAGGGTTCTTCTGCGGAATCGGGAAGTGCTCCTCCTGCCTGATGACCGTGGACGGCGTTCCAAACGTCAGGACGTGCATCACACCCGTGAGGGACGGCGTGGAGGTCCGGAGGCAGCGCCCCCTCGGCGAACTCCCAAAGGCCCCCCCTCCCGAGGCCAAGGCCGGCGAGCTGGACGTCGACCTCCTGGTGATAGGCGGCGGCCCGGCTGGGCTGTCTGCCGCCATAGAGGCGTCCAGGCTCGGGGCCAGGGTGGCCATCGCAGACGAGAACGTGAGGCCCGGCGGGCAGCTGATCAAGCAGACCCACAAGTTCTTCGGGTCGAGGGAGAACTACGCTGGCGTGAGGGGAATAGAGATAGCGAGGATCCTCCTCAGGGAGCTAGACGGGCTAAGCGCCACATGGCTCACCCGGGCGACCGTCATCGCCGATTACGCGGGTAGATCGCACGACGTCGTGGTGAGCACGCCCGAGGGGCCCTGGAGGATCAGGGCGGACGCGGTGGTGGTCTCCACCGGGGCCACGGAGAACATGATCCCCTTCCCGAACAACGACCTGCCGGGGGTGATGGGGGCTGGCGGGCTGCAGACGCTCATGCACGTCTTCGGGGTGGTGCCCGGGGAGAGCGCCCTGATCGTGGGCGCCGGAAACGTGGGACTCATACTGGCCTACCAGCTCCTCCAGGCCGGGGTTGACGTCAAGGCGATCGTGGAGATAATGCCGAAGATCGGGGGCTACGCGGTGCACGCCGCCAAGGTCAGGAGGATGGGGGTCCCCATTCTCCTGAGGCATACCCTCAGGAGGGCGGTCGGGAGGGAGAGGGTGGAGGGGGCGGAGATAGTCCGGGTGGACGAGAGTTTCAGGCCCATCGAGGGCACCGAGGAGCGCTTCGACGTGGACATGATCGTGCTGGCGGTGGGACTCACGCCCTCCACGGAGGTACCCCGGCAGGCTGGGGCCGCGTGGGACTACGTGCCGGAGCTGGGAGGGCCCGTCCCGATACACGACCCTTACCTCAGAACCTCCGTGGAGGGTATGTACGTGGCTGGAGACTCCTCGGGCATTGAGGAGGCGACGACGGCCATGCTGGAGGGGAGGGTGGCGGGCGCGCACGCCGCCGCCGAGCTGGGACTGAGGCCTGACAGGGCCGAGGGGGTGATCAAGGAGGCCCTTCGCCAGCTCGAGTCGTTCAGGAGCGGCCCGTTCAGCGCGAAGGTCGTGAGAGGCAAGCAGAGGGTGTGGGAGAGGGCCAGGGAGGTGATCGGATGAGCGAGCCCGGCGTCATTCCGGAGGATGTGCTGGCCGAGCTCCTCCCGCCGGACGAGAAGGCCGAGGGAAGAGCCGTCGCGGTCATAGAGTGCCACGAGGAGATCCCATGCGACACCTGCAGGTGGGTGTGCCCCGTCAAGGCGGTCATCAAGCCCGCCATCACGACTCCGCCGAGGTGCGACTGGGACGCGTGCATCGGGTGCGGGACCTGCGTGCTGGCCTGCCCCGGGCTGGCGATCTTCATGGTGAAGCTCGACGGGGAGTGGGCCGAGGTGTCCGTCCCGTACGAGTTCCTCCCTGTCCCCAAGAGGGGGGAGGTCGTCTGGGCTCTGGACAGGGTGGGCAGGAGGGTGGCGACGGCCGAGGTGGTTAGGGCGGTGACGTCAAAGGACAGGACCTCCATGGTCACGATCAGAGTACCGAGGGGGCTGGCCCACAGCGTGCGGGCAATCCTCCCGCCGGAGGAGGGGACGGAGGGGTGATGGTGGGTTGGCGGGCGAGGACGAGGTGACGATATGCAGGTGCGAGGATGTTACGATGGCTGAGGTCCTGGAGGCGATCAGGGTCCACGGCGCCAGGACGCTCGACGAGCTGAAGCGAATACTGAGGATCGGGATGGGGCCGTGCCAGGGGAGGACCTGCCTGAGGCTGGCCGCCGGGGTCTTGGCGAGGGAGCTGGGGGTCCCCGCCTCAGAGGTCATGCGAGAGCTCCCGAGGGTCAGGCCCCCCATAGTGCCCGTCCCCATTGGACACCTGGTCCTGCTTGGGACCGGAGGGCGCGAGCCCAAGGGAGGGGGTGATCCGTGAGGCGGCCGAGGGAGAGTTACGACGTCGCCGTGATTGGGGCGGGGATAATCGGCTGCGCGACCGCCTACTACCTCGCCAGCAGGGGACTGAGCGTTGCGGTCTTCGACCGCTCCTACATAACCTCGGGGGCGACAGGCCGCTGTCCTGGCGGGATAAGGCAGCAGTGGTCCACCGAGGATCATGTCAGACTGGCGATGAAGAGCGTCGAGATCTACAAGAACCTCGACCAGGAGCTGGGCGTTGAGACCGGATATAGGCAGGGCGGGTACTTGATCCTGGCGAAGACCGAGCGGGAGGTCAAGGACTTCGAGAGGAACATGAGGATGCAGAGGTCACTCGGCCTCCCCGTCAGGTGGCTGGAGCCCGGGGAAATTCGGGAGATAGTGCCCGAGCTGGACGTCGAGGGTATAGGGGCCCTTGGGGCGGCCTGGAATCCGACAGACGGGTACGCGGATCCTTTCAAGGTCACGTTCGGCTATGCGAGGGCCGCCGAGAGGCTGGGGGCCGAGATATTCACCTTCACGGGGGTGGAGAGGGTAATCGTGGAGGACGGCCAGGCCAGGGGCGTCAAGACCTCCAGGGGAGTAGTCAGGGCGGAGTGGGTCGTCAACGCGGCCGGAGCCTGGTCAAGGCTGGTCGCCGAGACGGCTGGGGTCAGTCTGCCCAACAAGCCCTACAGGCACGAGATACTGGTCACCGAACCAGTCAAGCCCTTCCTGAGGCCAATGGTGATCTCCTTCCACGACAACGTCTACTTCAGACAGTCCTCCCGGGGCGGGATAATCGGCGGCTGGGGAGACCCTAACGAGAAGCCGGGATACAACTTCGAGTCCAGCCCTAGGTTCCTGATCACCATGGCGAGACTCCTGGCCAAGTACATCCCTCCGCTGAGGGGGGTGAGGGTCGTCAGACAGTGGGCGGGTCTGTACGACGTCACCCCGGACGCGCGTCAGATCACGGGCCCTGTTAGGGGCGTTGAGGGCTTCATACAGGTCAACGGCTTCAGCGGGCACGGATTCATGATGGGCCCGGCCACAGCCCACCTGGTGGCCCAGTTCATAGCAGGGGAACCCCTTGACCTCCCACTGGAGCCGTTCTCGCCCGACAGATTTGAGAGAGGCGCGTTCGAGGGTGAAACGGCGGTGGTGGGGTAGGCGACCTCCCGCGCTGGGCGCGAGGCTACTCGAGGTGCTTGGCTATCGCCCTCAGGAGGTCCATCTCAGTCACTATGCCGACGAGCCGCCCCGCCGTCACCACCGGTAGCGCGCCTACCCCGGCCTCGGTGGTCCTCCTGACGGCGGCCATCACCCCGAACTGGGGGCTCACGGTCAGAGGATTCTTGGTCATGACCCTCTCCACAGGACCAAAGAAGGAGTCGGCGGCCGAGACATCCTCCTCGCACCCCGAAGCCAGGGCCACGAGATCCCGCGCCGTCACTATGCCGAGGAGTTTGCCGCCCTCGTCCACCACGGGGTACCTCCTGAACCCGCCCTCGACCATGCCCCTGACGGCCATGTAAACCGGGTCGCCGGGCTTCAGGGTTCTCACATCCCGGGTCATGATCTCTTCGACGCTCTCCCGGACCTCTACAGAGTCTTTTAGGGCGTTGAGGAGGTCCCTCTCGGTAACTATGCCTAGCAGCCTTCCACTCTCGTCAACCACCAGCGCGGCTCCCGCGTCGGTCGACAGCACGGTCTCCAGCACATCCTTTATCGGGGCATAGGGGTCGACGACGGCGGGAGGGGCGTGGAGGACGCTCTTTAGGGGTTTTCTAAGGGCCTCTATTACGCAGGAGCGACCTGCGTCCGGTCTGATGGCCTCCGAGATGGCCTTCAACACGTCTCTGGCCGTCACGAGCCCGATCACTCGGCCCTCCTCCAGCACCGGCAGGCGCCGGAACCACCCCCTCGTCATCACCTTGGCTGCCTTCAGAATAGCGTCTTCAGGTCGGGCGGTGACTACTGAGAGCGTGGAGATCTCTATAGCCTTCCTCTTCAGCCCAAGACCCCCGGGGATGGGCGCGCCGCCAATTTGTTTAAAACATTCACACTAATCGCGTAGAGACTGCCCTCAATGTCCAAAGATCTCATGGGAACATTGGCTCGGCCCTCTGAGCCTCGCGGTTCCACACCATGAGCTTATCCCCCTTTTTCTCCCTTGGAATAACCATTAGGCGCCTGTTGGCTTGCTTCAGGGGGAGAATGAAGTACTCTTCCACCGCCCCGTCGTCTCCGATGAGCACGAGCTTGTACTTGTCCTCCGTCCTCTCCATGGTCTCCGGGTCCAGATACTCAATCAGGGCAAACTTACCCCTCCTGACTAGGGCTCTCACCTCCACCCTACCCTTTTTGGAGACGGTCAACACTTCTTCGGGGAACTCGGGCATCCTTGATCGGGCGGGTCTTCCGCCCGCAAAAAACGTTTCACCAGGCAGATAGACCGCCCCCACGACCCGCTCGAAAAGGCTCGCTTGGTTCGCATCCCTCGTCATCGTCGTCCTCGGACCTCTCGGTATGGTGGGGGGTAGAGAAACCTCGGTTTCGCTAGGGTGAAGCGAGGTATAAAGGTCGTTTCGCCATTACGTCGACTTGATGGCCGCGCTAGGGCCCTGGAGGGCCGCCGCTGGGGCGATGCTGCTAGCGATGACTTTGGGCTACCTTCTGTCTCAAGGCGATCTGAGGCTCGTCGGACCACCCACGGCTCCTGTGCAGGGGTATTTGGCTGGGAAGTTGTGCGGCAGGCTGCCCGACGGCCGCACCGTTGGGGCGTTGGTGGATCTGAGGATCGAGGACTTGGCCCTCTCGCAGGTGTTCAAGACGGGATGGCCCGCGTACGTCTCCGTAAAGCTGTGGGGAAAGCTGGACAACTCGGAGATCGGGGAGTCCCTCGGCTTGGATTCGAGGGCTGTAGTCAAAATGTCGGGGGGAGGATTTGAGACCTGCTATCTAGGGGACCGCGATATCGAGGTGGCGAGGTTTCACGTACACCTCCACCCCCGTACCGAGGACGAGCTGATGGGCGGTGGGGAAGTCGGGGCCCTGGGGAGAGGTGTAGATGTGATCGTCGGGCAGATCGGCTACACCCTAAGACTCACGGACGGCGACGGGAGGGAGGTCTGGAGGTTGGACGCCCGCCCTCCCTTGTTTGAGGGCTCCTGGGTGGATTACTCTCCCGGGTACGACTTCACAACGTGGAGCTGGCGAAGGTGGGGCTGGTTCCTGGTGCCCGACCTCCAACCCGGCAACTACACACTTGTGGTTGTAGTGATAGATCTGCTCACCAACCTCACGGCCAGGGCGACTAGGCCCGTGGAGGTTGCGCCAGGCGAGGACCCCAGATCCATCTTCAGACCCGAGCCCATCGGGATAGAGGGGGGCAAGGCAGCTCGTCGCGGGTTCCTGAGGCAGGCAGCCCTGTTGGGTTGGGGGACGTGTTGGACGTCGGAGGGGATGCTTTGGGATGTCCAAGTCGGCCTCACGGGTGACCCGAGGCCAGCGTGGGCGTGGAGGGCGACCCTGATCTCCATGGCGGAGGGCAGGCCTCGCGTGGTCTTCGCGTCGATGTGGATACTCTCCGACGAAGGGCGAGCCTCCAGGTGGATGCTCTCCCTCCACCAACGCGGGTCTGAGTACGTAGAGGAGCTGAGGGGTCTAGGCAGTGAGGCCGTGATCCTGCGTGACCCCAGAAGCACCTTTAAGGACCCGGAGACGGGAGAGGTGGTGACGACCGGGGCGAGCGTCGAACTGGTGTTCAGGAAGGGTAACGTCGTCGTGAGCCTGTACTCCGAAGAGTTCAACCTCACCCCCCAGGCGCCAGCTCGGGGGATCTGCTCGTTGCGGGCCGACCGAGCAGTGGAGACCGCCCTGCCGTACGATGCGGAACTCCTAGCGCTGGCTGAGGCGATGGACTCAGCCCTCTCGAAGACTGCTGGATCAGGTGGGTAGGTTGAAGCCTAGTGCCCGGAAAGGCCTGACTCTGGCCGCCCTATTTGCCTCCATGTTGGCTCTCACGAATCTGCTCGTAAAGAGGGAGACCCTCGTGATCTTGATGCCCGGTGGCGACAGGCTCGTGGTGACTAGCCCACTAATGTACAGCCTCGGGGAGACTCTCCTCATATCTGCCGCGTCGGCCGCGGCCGGATTCTCTTTGGCCCTTCTCCTAGCTGGGAAGGGGGGTAACTCCGCCGGCCCTGAATTCCGGGGGCTGACTCGGAGCCCGAGTGCGGAGGAAGTGTTGAGGATGCTTGACCCCAGGGACAGGGAGATAGTCAGGTTCCTCATTAGGAAGGGAGGTGAGGCGCTCCAGCGGGAGGTGTGGGCGGAACTCGGGATGAGCAGAGTGACTGCGTCAAGGAGGCTGGACTCTCTGGAGGAGAGGGGGGTCGTGGTCAGGGAGAGGGTGGGGGGAACATACAGGGTCAGGCTGAATGACTGGCTCAGGAGGCTCGCGTCGGTGGGAGGCTGAACTACCACGCCGCTTCCCGACCCGCCCTTTGAGCAACGCCGAACGAGGCCGGATGTTAAGGCGAGAGCGCTTCGACCGCGGCCTTCGCGAGCGCCCTCCGAGACCTGTCTACCTTGCGCGATGAGAACCTCGCCCTCCAGACCCCCTCGAACAGCTCGTCGGTAATCGCTAGCCCGGCCGCCAGCCTGACCCCCCTGAACTCCGCCACCGCCATCAGGGCAGAGCACTCCATCTCAACCGCCAGGGCCCCGAGCAGAGAGTACCTTCGAACCTTTCCGACGGTCTCGCGAAACGGCGAGTCGGTGGTCCAGACCCCGCCCCTCAGCACCCTTACGCCCGACCCTCCGAGCGAGGATTCCAGGGCCTCGATCATCTCTGGGTCGGCGAGGGGGATCCTCTCAGGCGGCAGGTAGTGATAGCTCGTCCCCTCCTCCCTGATGGCCCACTCCGGCAGCACCACGTCCCCAATCCCAACATCGGGTGATATGGAGCCCGCCTCTCCCAGGACCAAGATCCTCTTCGCCCCACTTGCTGCCAGGACCTCCAGCAGCATTGCGGCCGCCGGCGCCCCGAAGTAGGCCAGCAGAAATGGGATGCCCTCGAAGTGGAACCTCTCCAAGCACCCGGCCGCCCGGCACCTCTCCGGGGTCGCCCCGAGGGTCTCGGCGGCGAGCCTAAAGATCCTGGGGGTCAGGGCGATGACGGCCGAACCTCCCCCCAGCCAGTCAACCCTCAGCTCGTATGGGTCTATTATAGGCTCGTCCCCCTCCGCCGGCAGGAAGTCGAGGACCGGCACACCCGTCGGATCCAATCGGCCGGCTATTAAGGCCTCTCAGTGTTCAGACGAGCCTTAGAATCTTGGCGAGGGCCGTCTTCAGGAGTCCCTTGAGGAACGCCCTGCCCATGTTAGAGACCGGGGCCGTAACCGTGGAGTACCTGGCGTCGTCGCTCAGCGTCACCGGCGCCCCCCTGACGAGCACCGCAGGGATTCCCTCGGACCCCTGCCCCATGAGGAGGGCGGCCGCTGCCGCGAGCTCGTCGGCCACGAGGTCCACGCCCCCGAACTTGGGCTTCCCATAGAGGTCCGGCTCTCCGAAAGACCTCCTCACGGGGTCGATTCCGGAGACACCCACGGCCCAGTCCACGGAGCCCATCCTGAACGGCGCGAAGTCCGTGTCCGAGATCACCACGCCGACCCTGGCCCCCGTCAGCTCCCTGATGCGCTCCGCTATCTCCCGGGCCTCGGCGTCTGGGTCGGGGGGAGGGAGCGCGGCCACACCCTCCGGGCAGTTGGACCAGTCGATCCCTGCGTCCGTGATCACGACTCCGGCCACCTCGGCCAGTATCGTCCCCCCCTCCTCCTCGACCATAGCCCTCGCCGCCTCCGGGTCCGGGGAGAACTCCTCCGGGAAGCCGGTCCCCCTGCTTGCCTCCGAGAAGGGAAGTATCAGCACGATCCTCCCGACGCTCCTGACGAGTTCCACGAGCCAGGCCGGCCTGCCCGCTATCCTGGCCAAGATCCTGGACTTGAGGGAAGGCTTCACGTCAGAGATCCGCACCAAGTGGCCCTTCGCCTTGGAGACCACCTTGCTGGCTACCACCAGCACGTCGCCGTCACTGAGCTCGATTCCCATGGAATCGATCGCGGAGAGGATCACACTCGGGAGATCGTCTCCCTGCCTGAGTTCCGGGAGCCTCAACCCAATTAACTCAATCCTCCCACCCGGATTAGACATGAAATATCCTCCCCCCTGATCAGACGCCAAGACTATTAGCTGGTTTGCCTTCTACATACAAGCGTTCGTGGTGTTCGGCTCTCACTATGAATGAACCTGACGAGTCGAAGGGGAGCGCGGGAGGAGGTTGAAAATGTCCCCGAGGTCTCACGCTCTTTCCGCCTCCAGCACAAACATACCAGAGATTGCGTCGCTTGTCTGGGTTATCTTGGCCACGATCGTGCTGCTGGAGAGCACGGGAGACTGGGTGCCGAAGCAGGTCGACCCACTGAGCTTGCTCGGCAGGGCCGTGGGGCTCCTGGCGGCTGGTATGGCCCTCATCATCCTGTATTTCATCGTGCTTCAGAGGCTGGAGGCCCTTCTCTGGAGGGACTGGAAGTACTTCACCTGGGGGCAGGCACTCCTGGCATACTTCCTGCTCATCGAACTCGTCGACTCGGCCTTCGTCCTCCCTGAGTACGTGCACGTGATGGAACTCCTCACGATCCTAATCTCGGTGGGGATATGCTCCTGGTCACTCACGTCGATAATGGCCAGGCTGGCCTCCCTATTGACCGCCAAGAGGGGGGTCCCCAGGGTTCGACCGACTTGGATATTCGCAGCGTGGCTAGCTGTGCTGATCTCAGTCACCGCGTGGTCGCTTCGATACGTCAGGCCGCTCCCACGGCCGAGGTATCTGGACCTTACCTTGGACATAGCGATCGCGGGCGTGCTCGCCGCGAACCTGTGGAGGCTCACCAAAGCCCTGGGGACGGTCACAGGGGCCGGCAGGTGGCTAGTCGAGGCCTCCATCACCTCGATGGCACTTGGCGCGGTGGCGGAACTCTACGTGATGTTCGAGGACCTGTTCCTCACCCCAAAGACGATGAACGTTTTCGGTTACACTCTCACGGGAGCCATCGCTCTTGGGGTGGCCATATCCGGGTTCGGCTACTATCTGCTGGGAACCACGCCATATAGGGAGCCCCCCAACACGGAGGGGGAGGGTGGACCGGAGATTGACTGGAGGGAGTTTGGCCTGGACGTCGGAGGAGAGGGCGAGGTTATTCTGATGGAGTTCGAGCCTCTAACATCTCCCTCGGAGATGATAGCTAGCCTAGTGTCGTGGCTTAGGGAGCTCGACATGAAGATCGTGGTGATCGCTAGGCGGGGTATCCCTCTGAGGGAGGTGGCGTCGGAGTCTGACCTGACTATCCGGGTCAGCCCTGGCAGGATGGCCGCGCCTAAGGAGCTGTCTCCGGGCGAGCTGGAGGTGGGCCTGAGCCCATCCGTGATCCTGGGGATCGTGAGCAGGTTGATCACGCCCGAGAGGAGGATGTCGCTCGTGGTGGAGAACGTCAGCGATATGACCACTCTCATCGGGTTGGACGGGGCCTACCGCCTGATCAGGGCCCTCATAGACATGCTGATCCCGGAGAGGGCCGTGGTAGTGCTCGTAGTGAACCGAGGCGCCCACGGCGATCGGGAGATGAACCTGATGAGGGGTCTCGCCACTTGGATCATTAACGCCACGCGATACCCACCCGAGATCAGGAAGGTGGCCTGAGGTTTTTGGGGATCTAGGTTAGGGTTAAGACGGCCCTCAGCCGGATGCGAGCCTCGTCGCGGCCCGGGAGGCCCGCTCCACCACCTCCCCCGCGTCCATCGTCATTATCCGTCTGGCCCTGACAATCACCCTCCCGTCGACTATCACCGTGTCCACGTCGTCGCCGGTGGCAGAGAAGACCAGCGCCGATACCGGGTCCCTCTGAGTGGAGAGGTGGGGCCTCCTGAGGTCCACCAGGATTAGGTCGGCCCTCTTGCCGGCCTCCAGCGTTCCGATCTCATCGGCGAGTCCCAGCGCCCTCGCCCCGTTCACGGTCGCCATCCTGAGCACGTCCCAGGAGGTCAGCGCCCTTGGGTCGAGCCTACTCCCCCTCTGGAGGAGGGCCGCAAGGCGCATCTCTCTGAACATGTCGAGGGAGTCGTTGCTAGCCGGGCCGTCGGTCCCCAGGGCGACGTTCACCCCCTCCCTGAGCATGTCGGCCACCGGGGCGATGCCGGACGCCAGCTTTAGGTTGCTGGCCGGGCAGTGGACCACGCTCGCCCCCTTGGAGGCCAAGAGTGAGATCTCCTCCCGGTCGAGCCAGACCCCGTGGGCCGCCAGGACGTTGGGTCCCAGCACCCCGAGGGAGTCCAGGTAGGAGGGGGGCCCCTCCCCAGCTCTCTCCCTGAGCTCCTCAACCTCCCTCCTGGTCTCGGAGAGGTGTATGTGGAGCCTCAGACCCCTGGACCTGGCGAGCTCGGCGGAGGCGCGGAGGAGCTCCTCAGAGCACGTGTACGGGGCGTGCGGACCCACTGCCGCCCTTATTCTGCCGCCGCCAGCCATGTGCCAATCCTCTATGAACCTCTCGGCCTCCCTGAGCTCCTTAACGGTCTTGTCCGGATCCCTCTCCCAACCCGGGGCGTCTATCATCCCGTAGGAAAGGACTGCCCTCACCCCGGACTCCAGAGCGGCCCTTGCCACCGAGTCCTCGTGGAAGTACATGTCCGAGAAGGTGGTTGTTCCCGAGAGGAGCATCTCCAAGATCCCCAGCCTCGCGCCGTCTAGCACCTCCTCTGGACCCATCTTGGCCTCTACCCTCCATATCTCCCTGAGCCACTCGTCCAGCGGCCTGTCGGAGGCGAGCCCCCTCAGCAGGGTCATGGCCACGTGGGTGTGGGCGTTTACCAGGCCGGGTAAGGCGACCATGCCCCTCCCCTCGACGACCTCCTCTGCGGAGACGGGCGGCATGGATGACCTCCTGCCGATTGAGACAATCCTACCTCCCTCGACGGCCACGTACCCATCTCGGATCACGAGCCCTGGCGGGTCGACGGGGATCATTGCGGAGGCCAGCACCAGGAGGTCCACATTTAGCCTGGTCATCTTCAGCCGAGGCGGACCTCGGTCCGTCAAAACGTTTTATCCACCGACCGACACGCGGAACGCGATGAGGATAGAACTCCCCTACGGGCGGGGCTTCGTCTCCGCCGAGATACCAGAGACCGCGGACGTGACCGTGCTGCATCCAAGGCCCCTCAAACCTGACGCCCAGGCAAGGGGGATCGTCTCCGAGGCGCTGGAGTCCGCGAGCCCGGGCCTGGAGGAGGAGCCCTCCGGCAGGGTCGTGATAGTGGTCGACGACCACACTAGGCCCTGCCCGACCGAGGTTATGCTGGACCACGTGCTGGGGAGGCTGAGGGTCCCCAGGAACCGGATAACGGTGATCTTCGCAACCGGCACCCACAGGCCCGTTTCCCCGGATGAGGCGAAGGAGATCCTGGGAAAGCACCACGGAACCGTCGAGGCGGTCAGCCACGACTGCAGGGGGGCCCACGTCTACCTCGGGGAGACCGGCAGGGGCACCCCCGTCGCGGTGGACGAGCTCTACAAGACCGCGGACTACCGCATCCTCCTGGGCGACGTCGAGCCGCACTACTTCGCCGGGTACGGCGGCGGTAGGAAGAGCGTACTCCCGGGAGTGAGCTCCTACGAGACCATACAGGCCAACCACAAGATGATGTTCCTCCCGGGAGCCGAGGTGGGCGTCCTAGACGGGAACCCAGTCAGCGAGGACATGGAGGAGGCCGCCGACATGGCCGGGGCAGAGTTCACGCTCAACGTGGTGCAGAACGCCGAGCACGAGATAGTCTCTGCGCACGGCGGGCATCATAGGGACGTGCTCAGGGCCGGCGCGAGGGTCGTGGACCGAATGTACAAGGTGAGGTACGAGGGGGAGCCAGCGGACGTGGTGATCGTTGCTGCCAACGGATACCCGCACGACGTAGACCTTTACCAGGCCTACAAGGCTCTTCACATGGCCCTCAGGGTCGTAAAGCCCGGGGGGGCGGTGGTGTTCGTCGCGGAGTGCAGGGACGGGGCGGGGAATAGGAAGTTTGTCGAGTACATGAGGAGGTACTCCTCCTCAGACGAGGTCGAGGCTGCCCTCAAGCGGACGTTCGAGTTGGGGGGTCACAAGGCCTACTATCACCTTAGAGCCGTGGAGAGGAACAGGATCCTGTCCCTGACCTCCATGGACCCCGCCGAGGTGAGGGGGCTCTACAAGATGGAGCCAATCTCCTCGCTCCAGGAGGGGGTCGACGCGGCCCTGAGGGGGCTCTCAAACCCGAGGGTCGTGGTGATGCCTGAGGGAACTACCACGATCCCCGCGCCAACCTGAGCTCGGGTCAGACGGCCTTGGTTTGCCCTATCACCCTAGCGACGATGAAGTTCAGCGGGGGCGAGAGCCTCAGACACTCGCTGAGGGGGACTGTTGGGTACAGCTCCTTGTTTATGGCCACCTCCTTGTTAATGGTCAGCTCTCTGGCCCTCTCCAAGAACTCGGACTCCTCTTCTGGTGTGAGCGGTCCCCTCTGGAGTCTGGAGAATATTTCCCTGTCCAGCGCCACTCTCTCCTCGATTATCTCGTAGAGATCCTCCCCGATCATGCCCCTATTCCTCTTGACCCTCGCCAGATTAAGGGAGGCATTCAGGCTGGCCTCGACTATGTCCGGCCGATCCATCCACTTCGTCCTGTAGTTGAGGGTGAGACTCCAGTGGGGCTCCTCGAGGGCCCTGCGGTGGGACTCCAAGTCCCTGAACAGAATCTCGTACCCGTAGGCTTCTGGATGCTCAAACGCCGGGCTCCCAGGGTCAACGAAGGGGGCGAGGGGGGCCGTGAAGGCGTCCATCCGTCCTCCGCCGTGCAGGTTGATGAGTCTATCCACGTAGTCCGCCACCCCGGCCGCTATCTCGGGGGTCTGCCTGGGGAGGCCAGTCATGAAGTAAAGGTCCAGCCTCCTGAAGCCCAGCTCTCCCGACGCCCTCACCATCCGCTCTAGCTCCTCGTTCCCGTAGATCCTCCCAAAGGCTCGTCTCACGGACTCATCTTGGCTCTCAGGCGAGATCTGTATGTAGACGTCGTATCCGAGGGACCTCAAGGCCTCAAGGAGCCTCCTGCTGGCCGGGTAGAAGAACTCGAACATAAGGGGGTTGTCTAGGTCGGCCCTCTTGAGCCTCTCCACTACTTCCAGGGCCCCTTCCTCCCCTCTGCCGAGCCTTAGGTCCCCGATGAAGAATATCGTCATCTTGGAGATGGACGAGATCGACTCTGCCTCTCTGACTATGGCCTCTGGGCTCTTCAGGGCTACCCCTCTCCTGCCGAAGATCCTCTCCTGGGCGCTCCTCGAGCCGCCGCAGGTCACGCAGTTGTACGGACAGCCCTTAACGGTCAGGACGGCGGCGATGGGCGTGCTGATGAAGGAGGCGCAGGGCGCCACGAGGGCCAGGTCCCTCTCCCGGAGCGTCATCTTCACCAGGATCCTGTGGTCCACCTCGTAAGGGTCGAGAGTCTGGGGAGGGTCTCGAGGAGGCTCGAGCCTGATCCTGCCGTCGGCATCCCTCCAGGCCACTCCGGGAATCCCCTCCAGGCCCCTCCCCCGGTCGACTCTCTCGACTATCTGCTCGACCGCCTCCTCCGTCGTGTCGCCCAGCGCGACAGCATCAACGTATGGGTGAGCCTCCAAGATCTCTCTCCAGAAGTACGTGGCCGAGACCCCCCCAAGGAGGACGAGAGAGTCGGGGTGCTCGGACTTGATCAACCTGGCTACCTCAAGGGCCCCGTGAGCGTGGACGAGCCAGTGAAGGTCCACGCCGTAGACGAGGGAGTTCACGGACCGGATCGTCTTCAGTGGGTCATAGTCGGGGTCGAGTATCATCTTGGAAGCCAGGTTGAAGATGCCGACCCTCCTTCCCCGTCGGGACAGCCATGTGGAGAGGGTCAGGAAGCCGTAGGGGTACATGTCGAATACCTGGAAGGAGGGCACTACCTCGCTCGTCAGGCACTTAAACATGGCTCTGCGCCTGAAGTCGAAGACACTGGGGGCGTGGAACAGGGCGAGGTCGTATTTAGCCATCTCCGGGCGGCCTTCTCAGCAATAGGAAAAAAATTTCACCGCAGCCTCTCGGCTACCACCCCAGTGAAGGTGCCCAGCGCGCGCCTGAACACCGTCCTTACCTCAAAGAGCCTTCTTATCTCTCTGACGAACTCTGATGAGGTCCACATGGCTTCGTACGTTGGGTAGAGCTCCCTCCACGGTGAGACGTCGACCCTCATGGTGGCCAGCCCGGCCAGGGCCGGGGCGATCCACCTGACGTAGGTCTTAGCCAGGGCGTCGACTGCCCGCCAGTCGGGCCTGGTGAGGTCGAGCACCCCCAGCCTCCCTCCTATCCTCAGGACGCGCCGCAGCTCCCTGAGGGCCTCTCTCCTATCTACGGCGTCCCGGAGGGAGTAGGCGGCCAGGGCCAGGTCCACGGACTCGTCAGCCAGCGGGATGTCCTCGAACGTTGCCCTGACGGCTAGCAACGTGAGTCCACTCCCCGCGCGGCTCGCCCTCTCCCTAGCCGCGACGAGCATCTCATTGAGCGGGTCGAGGAGTATCAAGGTTCCACCTGGCGAGAGGGCCTTCGCCAGCAGTTCGGAAGACTGACCCGGGCCGCAGCCGGCGTCCAACGCTGCCTCCCCGGGTCTGGGCCGCAAGTCGACCACGAGCCTCTCCCTTAGCCTTCCCGCGAGTCCCAGCGACATGGCGGCGTTGGCCCTCTCGTACACATCCGTGAGTTCGCTCAGCGCGGCCTCCACCCTCCCCCAGCGGTCGCCGGGGAGACCGTCGCTCAACCCTCCCACCTCGTCGCGTAAAGGGCTAGCTCCTTCAGGAGGTTCCTGGCCTCCGACGGCGGGACCAGGTCCTCCAGCAAGTCGACGGCCCTGCGAGTGAAGTCCTCTGACGCGGCGCCTATCGGGCCGACGGGTTTGGCCTCAACCAAGGCGCTTATCTCACCCGGCTTTCCGAAGTCCAGCAGGTCGTCCCTCAGCTGGTAGGCCATGCCGACCAGCCTGCCGAACTCGGCCATCCCGCTGATCACCCGATCCTCGGCCCCCGCGATGATCGCGCCCAGCTCGGTAGACGCGCTGAAGAGCGAGGCGGTCTTCTTCTCCAGTATCTGGAGGTAGGCGTCGAAGGATATCGGCTCACCCCTCGCCCTGATCCTAGCCTCCTCCGCCTCGCCCTCGCTCATGACCCTCGTGGTCCTCGACAGGGCCCTGGCGATCCTCGGATTGCCGTAGTCGGCCGTCACGTCCAGCACGAGGGAGAGGACGAAGTCGGAGACGAGGATCGCGAGGTCTCGGCCGAACCTCATGTGAAAGGCGAGCTTCCCCCTACGGACCTGGTCGCCGTCTATCAGGTCGTCGTGAATCAGAGAGGCGGTGTGTATGAGCTCCACGGCCGCCGCGGCGGGGTCTGGATCTGGGTCTGCTCCGCCCCCGCAGACCTCGTGGCTCAAGTAGAGAAGGACCGGCCTGACCCTCTTCCCCCCAGAGACGAACTCCACGAGGGGCGCCGCGAATGGAGAGGACACGTGCTCGGACAGGAGCTTAGACAGGGCCTTATCAGCCCTCTCGACGTAGGGGCGGAGCCTCTCCCGGAGCAACACCGATCGGTAGGGGGCTGTGAGTGGGGCGAAAATTAACCTTAGCCGACCAGGAGAGGGGAGCGCTTAATTCGGTTGGCCGACGAGGGCGGCCCCGTGGGTGACAGCGAGACCGTCGGGAAGAGGAACGTCGTGGCAATGGGGCTCACCAGCCTCCTGACCGACGTGAGCACCGAGATGGTGCTGGCTGGGCTCCCATTCTTCCTGACACAGGAGCTGGGCGGAGGAATGGCCGCTCTGGGCGCCATAGAGGGCTCGGCCGAGCTCACGGCGAGCCTCCTCAAGGCAATCTCTGGGAGGCTCAGCGACATCATGGGACGGAGGAAGCCCCTAGCCGTGCTGGGATACGCAGTCTCTGCCGTTCTGAAGCCCACGCTGGCGCTCGCCACCAGCTGGTGGCACGCCCTAGCCGTGAGGGTAGGGGACAGGGTGGGCAAGGGCATCAGGACCTCCCCAAGGGACGCGCTAATAGCCGACAGCGTAGCGGAGGAGTTCAGAGGCAGAGCTTTCGGCCTCCACAGGGCGATGGACACCGCCGGCGCCGTCTTGGGGCCGCTCCTGGCCCTGGCGCTGATCCCCAGGGTTGGGTACCGGGGCACCTTCGCCGCGTCGGCCATCCCCGGCCTGCTGGGAGTGCTCGTGCTGGCCGCCCTGGTGGCCGAGGTGAGGCCGAGGGAGAGGAGAAGGGTCCCGCCAGCGAAGGGCGCGCTGACTCCGGAGTTCAGGCTCTACTTGGCGTCGGTGGCGACCTTCAGCGCCGCGCAGTTCAGCTACGCCTTCCTTCTCACCAGACTCGTGGAGCTTGGCTGGAGCGTCGGGAGCGCCATTGCTCTCTACGTAGCCGCCAACCTTGTGTACAGCTCCGCGGCGATACCCGTCGGGACGCTCGGGGACAAGGTCGGGAACCTGAGGGCCCTCCTTCTAGGGTATCTGAGCCTCGCGTTCACCGCCGTCATAGCCTCCACCGAGAGCAGGTGGACGGGCCCCGCGGCAGTGGTCGCGTTTGGGGTTTACATGGCCCTGGTGGACACCCTCGAGAGGGCCGCGCTTCCTTCCTTGGTGCCCGAGGATCTGAGGGGGACCGCGTACGGCGCGTTCCACGCCACCAAGGGGATCGCCACGATGCCAGGGAACCTCGCCTTCGGGCTCATCTATGACGCCTGGGGCGCCAGGGCGGCCTTCAGCCTCTCCTGCGTCCTTGCACTCCTGGCGACGATCCCGCTGGTAGGGCTGATCAGGAAGAGGTCTGGCCGGGGGTGAGAGGGAGGCCGCTCAGGGAATACGGGTCAGCATTCTGAGGAGCTCTCCGAACCCGGAGACTCGGGCAACCCTCCTGACGGACTCTCTCTGGCCCAGAAAGATGGGCATCAGACCCAGCTGGGAGCTCGCAAGGGCCCTCTCAACGGCACCGGTGACGAAGACATCGGGAGGGTCGCCTCCCAGCGCCGAGAGGAGCCTCTTCAGAGACTCGAGCCACCCCTCCGAGCCGGAGTACAGGGAGACGTCAACGAGGCCAGCCAGGCCGGTGGACCTGAGGACTTCCGTCGGCGCCCTCTCCTCGGCCTCGACTCCGATGAACAAGACTCCAATGGAAGCCCCCATCCGCCTCAGAGACTCTAAGAGGCTCTTGGCGCCATGAACGGGCGTTACGGTGGATGTCCAAGCCTTGATGAAGGCGTCCACCGCCCTCTGGATGTCGTGAGGGGTGGGATGTATCCCCCTCTCGGAAAGGTACTCCCTGAGGAGCTCCCCGCGATTCACGCGCCCCGAGGAGCGTCGTAGAGATTCCAGCAGCGCCAGATCTCTGGCCATCTCCCTAGCCTCTCGCAGGTCCACGCCGAGGCTCCTCAGGGCGGCCAGATAGCAGACCGGGAGGCTGCTAGAGTCCTGTAGGATGGTGGTGAGGCCGTCGAAGACGACCCTCATGCCCGACGCGCCCTCCCGGCCCGGTTCACGGCCCGACCTGCCAAAGGCATATTCTGATCACCCTGGAGCGGGGTTTCTGAGACGTGGTGGCGACGAACCCCATCCTGCTGATCGAGTTCTCCAGCTCCACAAGGTCTATGGGGCCGTTAGACCTCACGAGCACCTCATACGAGACCGTCCTCGTTCCGTCCGGGAGGAATGCGTCTGACTCTGCCACGCTCTCTATTTGGCCTAGCTTGGAGAGATACCCCAGCAGGCCGTTCAGGATGGGGTTATCGCCTCGGTATTGTCCCATGCACCTACCGATCCTGCGCGGCGGGCGACCGATTTAACCCCAACTCAACCCAGCGCTCACCTGCCGGAAACTCTCAGGAACTCGTTCACGTACGCAAGAACCTTCCTGGCCACAGATTGGAGAGATTCCGCCTCTCTGGTTGCCCGCTCCATGTCCTCCAGTATCCGGGACAGGGCCCTCTCGACCATCCCGTCTGGCGGGTACAAGGGGAGCGAGACATTCCAGGCGACCGAGATGTCCCTGGCGCGCCTGATCAGACCCCTGAGCTGATCTTCCAGGTCCTTAGAGGTCCTCCTGTCCAGACCCGTGGGCCGGCCGCGCGGTGGAGAGTTGAGACGGGCGAGGGCTAGCCTCAGCCTCCGCCTGAGGTCGGAGGCCGGGTCGTACCTCACCTGGATCAGCACCCTTCGACCCCTGACTGTGACGGTCGCCCAGTCGCCGAGGGCGGCCCGCACGCGGTGCACCCACTCTGGATCTGGATCGCGCACAGCTCACCCCCTCGCCAGCTCCTCGTAGAACTTCCTACTGAGCTCCTCTACCTCATCGGGACCCTCAGCCCTTGAGTAGGCCTCAAGCCAGTCCTCATTCAGCCTGAGGAACTCTGGACCCCACTTGAACTCCGAGAGCACCCTCTCGGCCTGATCTCTGCGGCCCAAGATGAACAGAGCCGCGGCGAGGGCCTCTGCGGTTGAGAGCCTGAAGGGCCTGCCGTAGTTTATCGGATTGGCCGCAACTAGTAGCGGGAGCACCCTCCTCCTCCCTCGGGGCCACCTGACCTCGTCGATCCTGCGCCAGGAGGCGTCGACCGCCACGAGACCCCTGGATTCCGCCGATTCGCGGTCTGCAGGGCTCAGGTAAACGTGAGAGGTTGGGTCCAAGATTACAGCCCCCCGTGGGGGTCTGTGAGTCCTCACGGCAAGGCCCCGCCTAATCAGCCTGATCCCTGTGGCCTTCCTCGGGTCGTCGTGCTCGAGCCTGACTACGAACAGCCTGATTTCCCTCACTTCAGCCTCTCCAGGACTATGAATGTCACGGTCTCCACTACATCCTCGTCGGACCTGATGTCCTCAAGCACCTTCGAGAGTTCGAAGGTGTTGTCGGCGACTATCCTCAGGAGGAAGTCGAATGGTCCGGTGACGTAGAGGACCTCGACCACGTTGTTGAGGGTGGGGAAGACCTCCTTGAACTTGGGAGCTTTCGGGGGCTTGACTTTCACCGCCGTGTAGGCCTCCACCGGCATGGCGGGTCAGGCGGCCCCACGGCTGAATATAATAAGGTGGGCATGCTGTCCAAATCGGCGGGGGATGATGAGGCCGACTTGCCGGGCCTCCGCCGTGGCCGACGGTCGGCTTGCCGACCCCTCCCTACCTCCTGACGGTCGCCCTGATCTCGGTCGGGCTGGCCAGCTCATCGAGAACGATCAAGATCCCCGACTCGTCAACCCTCCTCACGCCCGACAGTTCGGGGGACTCTACCGCGCCGATCCTCCACTCAGGTCTGACCGACAGCTCGATCGCCAGGCCCCTCACCGGCCTCTCGGCTTTGAGGTCAGCCCATAGCTCCCTTGCCATCGTAGCCCGGAGTGGCGGAGACTCCCCAGCGGCCTATCCACCAGGAGACGTAGGCCTTGAGGCCAACCCTGATGCCCGAGTCGTTCGAGCTTGTCGATAGGGCTACGAGCTTCCAGGCCCTGGTCTCAACGCTCAGCCCAGACTGGGGCGGTTCCAGTATCGGAAGGAGGCGTCCTCCAGGCATGGGGCGGAAGGGGAACGTCGTCCCTGCGCAGGGCCTGTCTCCAGTGGCTCTGAGGGACGTGACCACCCCTCTTCCGCCCGACCGGACGAACTTCAGCCAGTGAGCTCCATCGGGGGCGGGGGTCAGCCTCCTCGGGACTGGACTTACCGCCGTGAAATCTGCGCCCCTGGGGTGCGGCCAGATCCTCACGAAGGGCAGGTCCCAAGAGTGATAACAGGCCTCCAGCAGGCGCCTCAGCAGATCGGCCATGGAGTCCAGCGGGGGTATCCTCCCCCTGCACGGCCCTCCCCTGCCAGAGTAGAACTCCAGCGCGGCCCCGACGGGGTCCACACCTAGGTGGATGACCTCGCCGACCGCCGAGATGAACCCGTCCGCATCCACCCTGGCGCCGTCGGGAGTGTGCATCGGGCCGGCTACCGGGAACCTCCTGCCGAAGACCCGGATGTAGCCGGAGGAGGCGGCCTTCGGAGACTCGACGCTCCGACCCCTCGCCCCTCTCGCGCCAAGAACTACCGAGGTGACTGTGGGGTCGGGTGGATCCATGCCGGGCGGGACTATTACGACTTGGTGCTTCTCGGGGTCTGGCCGGCCCGTAAGCTGTCTCGGGACTCCAATTACGTTCAGCAGCTGCTCCAGGGCGGCCGCGCTCGTGCGGTCCGCCTCCAGCACGGCCAGCCTCAGGTGAGGACCCTAAGCGCGTGACGGCGGGAGTGGGCTTAATTGTGCGGCGCAGCGGAGTAACTACGCATGTAATACGGAGGGTATAGGAAGAAATGAGTCCATAATTTGGCACGTTCGTCTGTCAGATGCGTTGAGGGAAGCATCGGCCCCGTGGGACCACTTGGGTCCGCGAAATAGGCCCGTTTCGGCTGAAAGCTCAAACCTTCGGAGTGGAGTTATCTCGCTCGATGTAACGCGACCCCTACGAGGAAAGAGAAGGCGCTGAGGCCTTTTTCGAGCTCACAGATGACTTTTTACTTGACGCACGTGCCGCCGAACCCTGAAGAAGCTCTGTCGGGGTGGTCACGATTGACGGCCAGCCCGACCGATAGGCTGATGACGGGGATCGAACCCATCGACTACACCCTTGGCGGCCTGCCCCGCGGCTACAACGTCCTGATCCTAGGGAAGCCCGGAACGGGCAAGACCCTATTCAGCATCAAGATGGCGTATCACATGGCTTCTTCAGGCGAGAGGGTAGTCTTCGTCACTATCCCCACCCCAAAGAGCATGTTCGAGGCCCAAGTGGCCTCGATGGGCATCGACCTAGCCGAGCTGGAGAGGAGGGGGGTCCTCAAGCTCATCTCGCTGGCCGACCCGAGCAACCGGGTTGAGGGGGAGAGCCTCTTCGTCTCGATGCTAGGCACGATAGAGGAGCACGATCCTTCCGTCGTGATAGTGGACGACCCCTCCATCTTGGTCACTAGGGTGAGCGTGCCCTTCCTAGTGGGGACGATCTCAGGCGAGCTGGGCAGGGAGACAAAAGAGCTAGGGAGGCTTCTGGTGGCTGCCATGGACGAGGACATCCTCAGGATATACAGAGAGCACCACGCGTTCCTGCTTAGCAGGGCAGACATCGTTTTGAGGCTGGAGAGCGAGAAGCGGGGCGGGAGGATGGTTAGGAGGATGGTCGTCGTGAAGTCCAGGGGTATGGCCCCAACCGCCCACTGCGTCGACTTCGAGGTGGACCAGGCGGGGAGAATCCGCCTGGCTCACCCCAGCCGGCCCGGGTGCTCTGAGGGGGTGAGGAGGGGGCTCGAGTGGGAGAGGAGATCCCCCAGGGCGTCCCAGGGGAGGGTCAGAGGGGTCGGCGCTGAGGACCTGGCGCCCGGGGCCGACCAGATGGCGTGATGGGAATCGTTAAGGTGGTCCTAACGCGCGGCCTCGGGGTCGGCGTTGAGGGTCTACGTGTCGGCGGACCTCGAGGGAGTGTGGGGAGTCGTCCACGGAGAGCACACCTTTAGGGATGGGAGGGAGCACGACAGGGCCAGGAGGTGGATGACTGAAGAGGTGAACGCGGCCGTCGAGGGTGCGATCAGGGCTGGGGCGGAGGAGGTCATGGTGAACGACTCGCACGGGACCATGAGGAACGTTATCCCGGAGGAGCTTCACCCCGAGGCCTCGCTCATCACCGGGTCGCCCAAGCCCATGGGCGTGCTGGAGGGGCTGACCGCCGAGTTCGACTGCGCATTCTTCCTAGGCTACCAGCCATGGCCGGGGAGAGGGGCGTGCTGAGCCACACCTACAGCGGGAGGACCGTCAGGCGCGTGGCGGTGGGCGGGAGAGAAGTGGGCGAGTTCGGGCTCAACGCGATGGTCGCCCACCACCTGGGCGTGCCAGTGGTCCTGGTGACGGGGGACGACGCGCTCGCGGGGGAGGCGAGAGAGGCCGCGCCGGAGGCGGTAGCAGTGGCGACGAAGAGAGCGCTCGGCAGGTACGCCGCGATGTGCCCGCCTCGAAGGAGGGTGCTGGAGGAGATAGAGGAGGCCGCGTTCCAGGCAGCGAGGGGGGGTCGCGGAGGGGCGCGTCAGGGTCAGGCCCCCGGCTGGGCCGCTGGATGTCGAGGTCGAGTTCACGGATCCCGGGATGGCCGACGTCGCCCACCTGGTCCCGGGGTTGGTGAGAGTGAGTCCGACAACCCTGAGGTTTCGGGCGGAGGACGCGCTCGAGGCATACAGGGTCGTCAGGGCGTTCATGTACCTCGCCATCGCCGTGGCAAGGTAGGCAGAAGGAGATCCTCGTGGGGGGTGGGGGCCCTCCCGCCGTTATAACTTGCCGAAGGCGCCCCACCCCCGGTGGTCTGAGTGGCCGTCGACAAGAGAGAGGTCTCCAAGGGGAGGCTGCAGTATCACCTCAAGGTGAGGCCGGGCGACGTGGCCCGGTACGTCCTCCTCCCTGGCGACCCTGGTAGAGTCAGGAGGATAGCCGAGCACATGGACGAGGCTGAGGAGGTGGCCCACAACAGGGAGTTTCTGACCGTCACCGGGACCTACAAGGGGGTCAGGGTCTCCGCCACCTCCACGGGGATAGGGTGCCCTTCCGCCTCGATAGCCGTGGAGGAACTCGCGAACGTGGGGGCCGAGGTGTTCATCCGCGTAGGCACCTCCGCGGCGCTCCAGCCTCACGTGAGAATAGCCGACCTGATCATACCCAACGGGGCCGTTAGGAACGAGGGGACGTCGTACTTCTACGTGCCCGAGGGATTCCCGGCCGTGCCCAGCCTTGGGGTGCTCCTGGCCCTCAGGAGGGCGGCGGAGTCGCTGGGATACAGGCACCACGTGGGCATTATCAGCTCCGATGATGCCTTCTACGCCGAGACGCCAGAGTACCTAGAAGGGCTCAGGGAGCTCGGGGTGATCAGCCTAGACATGGAGAGTTCCGCCATATTCATCGTGAGTCACCTGCGCGGGCTGGAGGCGGGCACGGTCAACGGCGTCGTTGCGAATCTCAGCACGGGCGAGGGCGGTCTGGTCGATCAGGACGACCCCAGGCGGGCCGAGGCCATAGACAGGGCAATCAAGACCGCACTGGAGGCCGTCGTCATCCTTGAGGGGGAGAGGGAGGGGAAGAGGGGAGGGTAGGGTTCTGGGGGCCCTGGAGAGGCTGAGGGAGAGCTACAGGCGGTACGGGCTGGCGCTCACCCTGGCAACGCTGGCCTGCGTCCTCGGATCCATCGGGACCGCTGTCAGCGCTCTTCGGGGGTCGAGGGCCTCGGCGATCATCTACGCGACCCTGACCGCCGCCGCCCTGGCGGCCGTCGTCAGGGCCTGGAGGAGGAGGAAGGGGGCCGGAGCCCCGCTGAAGTACCTAGAGGAGGTCTGGGAGGAGGGTGATCCTCGGCGGTCAAGCGGGCCGTCTTGAGGATCAGGAGCCTCCAGAACTCGCCTCCAGGGTCTACTGCCCCGCCCTGCCGGGGAGCGCCGTCAGAGGAGATCTCTTAGAGTGCAGGAACGACGTAGATCTCTTCTTGATGATCGAGTGGCCCAGGATCACGAGGGAGAACTGGAGAGGGAGGTCAGGTCCGCCTTCGAGGGGGGAGTAGAGTCCCCCATCTGTGAAGGCCATTCTTTTATACCATGTGAAGAATTTTTCTTTCACACGATGGAAGGAATAATCGACACGGTAGTCCGCACCCTCGGACTGAGGCCCAGGGCCGCGGAGATCCTCCACCTCCTGGCGAAGGAGGGCGAGCTCACCATATCCGAGGTGGCCAGGGCGCTCAGCATCTCGCGGAGGGCCGCCCACGACTGGCTCCACCACCTCCTCTCCAGGAGGCTGATCAGGCGGCGACCGGTGGAGAGGGGTGGCAGGCTGTCCTACGCCTACTTCCTGCCGCCCCCCTCGGAGATGATCCAGGCGGCCGCGGATCACCTGAGGGAAAGGATCCGGGAGCTGGAGCGCCTGCTCGAGGGAGGTGAGCGGCTTGAGTGACCTGGCCGGGTCCGTCGGGGCCTTCAAGAGGGTCATCGAGAGCCCGGCCTCGAGGATGCTGCTTCGGAGGCTCCTGAAGGAATGCCCTGGGACGGGAAAGACCAGACTTGAGGTGTCCCTGGAGGTCATCGCGGGGGTCAGAGACCGGGAGCGCCTACCGATGCCCTGCCGGACGGCCGCAAGGCTGACCGAGCTCGTGCTCAGGATGGGCGCCAAGGCGTTCGGGGCCGACTTCTCGGAGCTGAGGAGCAGGATGGGCGAAGAGCACTGGAGGAGGGCGCTGGTCAGCGTCATAAGGGGGCTGGAGGCCTTCGGCGTGCGCAGGCCCTTCGTGCCTGGGGCCCCCTTCCTGGTGGTCTGGGACGTCACGTACGCCTGCAACCTCCGGTGCAGGCACTGCTACGCCAACGCGGGCGTGCCTCTGGAGGACGAGCTGACCACGCAGGAGGCGAGGAGGGTCATCGACATCCTGCACAGGGCCGGCGTCGTGGCGATAGCCTGGTCCGGGGGAGAGCCCCTGGTGAGGCCCGACATATACGAGCTGAGCAGGTACGCCCACCAGAAGGGGTTCTACGTGGCCATGGCGACGAACGGCACGCTCATAGACGAGGAGACCGCCGACAGGCTCTGGGACTCCGGGGTGAGGTTCCTCCAGATAAGCCTCGATGGGGCCTCGCCGGAGACCCACGACGGGTTCAGGGGCGTCCCCGGCGCCTGGGAGAGGACTGTGAGGGGGATAAAGGTCGCGGTCAAGAGGGGCTTCTTCGTCAACGTGGCGACCACGGCGACGAAGCTGAACTACCGGGAGATTCCCCGGATCGTGGATCTCGTGCGGGAGCTTGGGGCCCAGTGGTTCATGGTGTACAACTTTGTGCCCACCGGCAGGGGCGTGTTCATCGACCGGTTCGACCTCTCGCCAGAGGAGAGGGAGGAGCTGCTCAGGTGGCTCTGGGAGAAGCTGAGGGAAGGAGGAAGCCCGAAGGTGCTGACCACGGCCCCCCAGTTCGCCAGGGTGTCCCTGCAGGCGGAGGCGAGGGAGGGCAGGCGTAGCAAGCTGGTGCTGCCGACCCACTTCTACGACGCCGAGCTGGGCGGGAGGCTCAGGAGCCTGGCCGACTTCATAGGCGGTTGCGGGGCTGGCAGGTTCTACATCGGGCTCTCGCCCAACGGGGACGTGAGGCCGTGCGTGTTCTTCCCGAAGACCCTGGCCAACGTGCTCGAGCTGGAGAACGACTTCGAGGAGTGGTGGCGCACCGACGAGTTCCTGTGGAGGCTCAGGGACAAGGACTCCCTGAAGGAGCCCTGCGGGACCTGCCCGTTCAGGTACGTCTGCGGGGGGTGCAGGGCGAGGGCCTACGGCTACCTGGGAGACCCACAGGCGCCCGACCCCGGTTGCCTGCTGGTCGCGAGGGCAAGGGCGGAGAAGGTCCGCGTCGCGTGAGCGACCGCCGACGCAAGCTCAGCTCGACCGGCCCGCCTGGAGAGGAGCGGGAGCGCTCGGCTCGCCCCGCCCCGCCCCCTGGACCCTCCTCCAGCCTCGACTATCTCACCGTCCCTGATCCTCACTATCCTCTCCATCCTCCTGGCCACGTCTACGTCGTGGGTCACGACCAAGAGGGTCGTGCCGAGCCTATCTTTCACATCCAGCAGGAGGCCCAGCACCTGCTCCCGCGTCTTGCTGTCCAGGGCCCCGGTGGGCTCGTCGGCGATTATCAGCTTCGGGGACTTGGCCAGCGCCATGGCGATGGCCACCCTCTGCTGCTGACCCCCGCTCAGCTCGTGCGGCCTGTGGTTCGCGTGTCCCTCGAGGCCAACGAGTCTTAGGGTTCTGAGGGCCTCCTCCCTGTCTGTCCTGCCGAACCTCGCCTTCTGGGCCAACATGACGTTCTCCAGGGCCGTGAGCTCCGATATGAGGTTGTAGCTCTGGAAGATGAAGCTCACCCTCGACCTCCTGAACCTCGCCAGCTCGTCCTCGCTCAGGTAGACGAGGTCCACCCCGTCGACGTAGACGTGGCCGTAGGAGGGTCTGTCTAGGCCAGCAATGATGTTGAGGAGGGTCGTCTTGCCCGAGCCGCTCTTCCCCAGGATGGCGACGGACTCCCCCCTCTCGACCTCCAGGCTCACGCCCCTCAGCACGACCAGGTACCTGCTGCCGATCCTATAGGCCTTGTAGACGTCGACCAGCCTCACCATCGGCTCACTCATGGGACAGCGCCTCCACGACCCTCATGCTCGCCGCCCTCCTCGCGGGTGGGATGGAGGCAATCAGGCTGACCGCGAGCGATATGGCGAGTCCAGCCACCACGGACTGCGGGCCGAACTCAAGGGGGAGCGCGTAGCCCCTGACCGACAGGGCCGAGGACACGAACTTGGCCGCCAGCACGCCCGCGGCAACGCCGATCGGCCCCCCGACCGCCGAGTACGCCAGCCCCTCGACGATGAATATACGGAGGATCTCGCCCCTCGTGTAGCCGAGGGCCTTCAGGATGCCGATCTCCCTGACCTTCTCGTTCACGCTCATCATGACCGAGTTCGTTATGCTCAGGCCCGCAATTAGCATGGATATGCTCCCTATGCCCAGCAGGACCGCGTCCAGTATCCCGAGTATCGAGCCGACGTTTTGCATCACCTGGTCGGTCTCCACTATCATGAGGTCGGGGTACCTCTTGACCAGGACCTCCCTGACGGCCTCGGCCGCCTCGGGGTCGTCGACCCTCACGAAGACCAGATTCACAACGCCCTCCTGACCATAGAACTCCTGGACGGTCTCAAGCGGCAGGTAGATCGCCTGGTCCTGGAGGAATGTCCCGGTGGAGGACAGGATCCCCACGACCCTCACTGAGAGCCCCTCCTTGTCGTAGGGCCTCTTCAGGATCTCTATTCTGTCCCCGGGCTTGGCCGACAGCATCTTGGCTGCCGTGGCCCCCAACACGGCCTCCCTGTCGCCCGTCCAGTAGGACCCCTCGATGAGGCCCGGCAGCCCCTTCTCCAGCCCGCTGAGCGGCGTGCCTATCACGAGCAGGGCGGAGTCCCCCGTCTGCCTGGTGAACCCGACCTGGGTCAGCACGGGCGTCACGAGGCTGACGCCGTAGATCTCGTCGATGCCCTCGATCTCCCCCTCTGGGATGACCCCCATCGGGGATACGGATCCCAGGCCGAGCCCACCGGAGGACGTCCCCCCGGAGGGCATGAGGATGAAGCCCATGTTCACCAGGCCCTCTAGGTTCTCCCTCACGGCCGCCCTCATCCCGTACCCTATGGCCAGGAGAGAGACCAGGGAGGCCACTCCAATCACTATCCCCAGCGCCGTGAGCACGGTCCGCAGGTTCCGGGGGTTGAGGTCCGCTAGGACTATCCTGTAGAGCGTCACGCCCCCTCACCCCCAGCCGCGGCCGGAACCGGGGAGAATCCCTCGGGCTCGTAGTGCGGCCCTCCCCGCCTCCTCCTCACGGTCGCGAGGCCGAGGGCGCCCGCCGCCCCTGACCCCGCCAGGAGGACGATCCAGGGAGTTAGAGACCTCAGGCTCACCCCTCCGGAGACCTGGGAGGGAGGCTCCACCACCACGACGGCGGTAGACTCCGCGTAGAAGGTCTGGGAGAGCCCGCCCCTGTAGGACACGCGGAAGATTAGCTCGTAAGTCCCGGGTGGAGTCGCGTCGCTCACCAGCAGTCGTATGCCGACGTCCTCTCTGTCCACGGTAGGGATTCTGGACACCACCGCCGGGGCGAGCTGCCTGAAGTACCCGCCGCCGTCAACGAGTTCCACCACGACCCCCTCGGCGTCCCCCTCCCCGAGGTTCACGAGGTCCCCCCTGAGGGTTACCTCCCCCCCAGGGTGGGCTGTCGAGTCCTCGAGGATGAGGGCGAGCTCCGCCCGCCTCGCGACGGGGATCGCGATTCTGAGGGACTCCTCGTACCTGTTCCCGAGCTCGTCCCGGTACCTCAGCAGGAGGGGAACCTCTAGGAAGCCCGACTCCGCCGAGGAGTCGACGCCGACCTCGAAGCTCACCGTGACGTTCTCCCCGGCCTTCAGGTCCCCGAGGAAGATCCTGTTGGCCCCCCTGAGGACCCTTAGCGGAGACTCGCCGCCCTCTGCCTGCGAAGCCTGTGGAGCTCCCATGTACGGGATGCCGCCCGCCATCCCCATCAGGCCGGCCAGCGACGCCTGCTGCGCCTCCTCGCCAGCTGGGAGGAGGTCCAGCGACAGGCCGTAGGCGTCCCCAGGGCCCGCGTTGAGGAGGACGAGCGTCAGGCTGCCAGCGCCGCCCACCGGCAGGGGGTCAGGCGAGGTCAGCGCAGAGACCAGGTTGACGTGCGGCCTGTCTGGCTCTATCGATGTCGGCCTGCTGAGCGGGGTGGAGACGACAACCTGAGCCACGGTTAGCTCCTCCACGTGGGTCCCGTCGACCCTCCTGTACGAGACCCTAACGGGGAGCTGGTAGATGCCCCTCGGGCAGCCCTCGCTCACCCTCACGCTGATGGTGAAGCGGGCCGAGCCCATCGGGGGTATGCTCTCGAAGAAGAACTCCCTCCTACCCTCGACGGCCACCCCAGCCGACTGTAGAGAAGAGCCGCCGGTCGTCAGCCCCCCGAGGTCGAACCCCGGAGAACCGCCGCCCGCATGGAAGCTGGCCCCGATTCCGACGGGCTCCACCTCCACCAGCACGTCCCTGAGCGCCTCCCTGCCCAGGTTCCTGAGGGAGATGATCAGGGCGCCGGCGTCGCCCGCCCTGAGCACGGCCGGATACTGGGTCACCCCGAGGGACAGGACCCCGCAGGGCCTGCCGACGACTACCTCGACCACGAACTCCTGCTCGACCTCCGGCCCGTAGGCCAGAACGGGTAGGGTCACCGCGGCGCTCCCGGTGGAGTCGAACGTGTCGTTGTTCACCCAGCTGATCGAGATCGGAGAGCTGTGGTCGATCTCTATGGTGCGGTAGGTGAGCGTCAGCGGGATCCGGTACACCCCTGGGGTGGCGTTCCCCAAGACTTCCAAGAGGAACGTGGCCTCGAACGCCCCGCCCGGCAGGACGATTATCGGCGAGACGACGGCCCTCGGATCGTTCTCACCTCCCCCGCCGCGGAACGGGAGGCCCTCCAGGTGCGCCACGACAGAGATGGCCCCTATGGCCTGCTCCCCGTTTACGAAGGTGACTTTCAGAGGAACCTGCCTGTCGCCCGGGTATACTCCGCACCCCCACTCCCAGCCCCACCTGACCGCGGCTATCTGGACATCTCCTGCCGCCTGCTGGGCCGCAGGCTGGGAGAGAGGGGTAAGCGAGATCACCAGAGCGGCCGTTAGCCAGATCGCGAGAGTCCTGAGTGTAGCACCCGCGCCCGATCGCTCCGCCGACACCGCTGATCACCTCTCGCCCCTCACCGTCACCTTCCCGACCCCGCGGCAGACGGACAGGACTAGGACCTTCGGGAGGCCCTCGGGGATCACGACCTCTCCGCAGCGATAGATTCCCCTCACCCTGGACCTGAAGGTCTCCTCGTCGACGTCGTCCGCGAACTCGAGCCTCTTGATCCGGATCAGGACCAGCTCCCTGTCCGCCTCAAGCAGGTCCTTCCTCGTGAGGGTGAGCTCGTCTATGTCCTCTATGACGCGCCCAAGCCCCTCCAAGAAGCCCCTCATGAATTCGGCCGAAATGCCGATGGCCCCTCCGGGGAGGGGCGGCTCTCGGTCGTGGGGAAACATCGAGAGAAAGAGCTCCATGGACTGGTTGAGGAGCGTGCCGACATTTACCCCCATCCTCCTGGCCAGCCGACTCAGCCGCCTGTAGAGGGAGCGATCCACGCCCCGCACGGTGATCTGCCCGAACCTCCTCTCCTGGCGGCTCTCCCCGTTTCCCGCGCTGTGCATTTGTGATCGGATGTAGTGCAAATGTAATGCGTATATAAATGACGCAGCCGGGCCACCTGGTCGAGCTGGTGCGAAGGGGGACGAGCGGCGCTGAGGCCGACGCGATCGACCTCGCCGGGGCCACGACCTCTCGCCCGCGGAGCGTCTGGCGGAGGGGACTCTCGACCTCCTGCTAGATCTGGGAGGTCCTCGCAACCGTTATATACTGCCTGGCCCCAGAGGGCGTGCGGTGGGGCCGTGGCCCAGCCAGGTGGCCTCCCGATGATAAGGCCGAGGTCGCCCTGGAAAGGTCAGGGCGGCGGGCTCCAGTCGGTGGAGCACTGAGGGGGAGACCCGTAGGACGTGGGTTCAAATCCCACCGGCCCCACCACGCTTTTCTGCCCGTTTTTGGGCTCTCTTATTTCTTATCTTCTCGCTTGGGCCATTCTCCGGGCGATTAGATGCGGCAGGTACGCCGACCCAAGGGCAACGAGCCCCGGAGGAGGGCTCCAGCAAGCAGCGCGGCAACCCTGAGGCTCTCAGTCGGGTTGAAGACGTCCCAGACGATCATCATTGCCAAGAAGGCTGCCGATGGAGCCAGCGTGAGGAAAGTCCCAAAAACTACGTTGAGGTCACGCTGAGGGCCTACCCAGCGATCGTATGGCCAGGCGAGCCGATCTGGATGGAGGCCTTCGCCCCCGTGGCGATCCCGCCTCAACCCCTAGGTCAGGTCGATTATGTTCGTGGCGAGGCTCCTCAGCAGGTTGACCAGCTTCGGGTCGTGGGCCTCCGGCGGCAGGACTATCACCACCACGGAATCGTGAGCGGCCAGCTGGTCGATCATCGCCCTGAGGAGCCTGTAGGTGCTCTCCCCACCCAGGAGAACCAGCAGGCCGGTGGTGTCCTCGACGATCACAGCCAGCCTGTCTCCCTCCTCCCTGGCCCTGGATATCATCCCCAGGATTACGGCCGGATCCGCCCCTATCTCGAACTCCCCCACCCCGACCTGCTTAGGCGGTCCCATCCTGCCGGCGGAGACGTAGAGAGCGAGCGAGGCGTGCTTGGCGATCTTGGGGGCCGCGGGGGATGACCTCCTCCCTATCAGCACGACCCTGTACCCCTCCGACTCCAGGTGGGAGGCCAGGTCCTCGAGCGCATCGGCGTAGCCCCTCATTGTGGAGACCTCGAACAGGATGACCCTCCCGGAGAACGTCCCCAGGCGGCTCCACTCGTCCGGACGCCTGGACCTGATTGGCCCCACCTCTGGCAGGCCCAAGGGCCGGGTAACTTCGGGGAGCGGAGGCCTGAGAGCCGTCGTGCCGTACAGGTAGTAGGCGACCAGCGCGAGCGCCAACCCCAGGGCCACGGCGGCGCTCCCGCTCACCCCGACGATTCTCACGACGTGGGGGATGATCAGCGTGTCGTCCAGCGTGGTGAAGACGCTGGCGGCGGCCCCCAGGTACAGCGCGCCGGAGCCGCACCTCAGCAGCCACCTGGCCGGGTAGCCGGACCTCCTCGACTCCAGCAGGAGCCTCGTGCCCAGGACGGCGTCGAACGCGAGGTTGATTATGTCGAACGGGACCTCCCCCAGCTTGGGTTCGGGCATCGTCGGCCACTCCCACGGCCTCTGGGCGATAACCACTGCAGTCAGGAATGCGAGCCAGCCGACGAGCACCAGCAGGGGGTCCACCCGCGGGGTCGCCCTCTTGGCCGTTAGCCCACTCGTTAGGTCGGTCAGGTAGCTCGCGAGGCTCCAGCCAGCCACGAGCGTTGCCAGCACCGTGCACCCGAGCTTGTAGAAGTGCACGATGGGCGGAACCTCGAAGACCGTCTCTACTACGTCCAGCCAGCCGAACATCACCATCACGCTCAGGCCCGCCAGGACTCCCCTCCAGTGCCCCGACAGGAGCGCCTCGACCTTCGACTTCCAGGCCGTGTAGAGGAGCGAAGTGAAGGCCATTGCCCCTAGGAGGCCGATAAACCTCAGGAGGAACTCAGCCTGGGTGAGGGGGCGGAGGCTCCACTGGCGAGATGTGGCGGCGACGACGATGGCCCCTAAGGCGATCCAGATGGCAGCGAGGGCCTCCTGAACTGAGAGCCGCAGGCCCCTACCCTCCTCGTTCAACGCCTAAACACCCGTCTACGGTTTCTTCGTGGGCACCCGAGGCCCCCCCATAAAAGTGATAGGTCGGTTAGGCTTTCGAACCCGGCCGCCGCTACGTTCGCCCCTCCTGTCCGGAAAAAACGCCGCGGTCAGATTAAATTCCGAGCCGAGAGTGCGTCGCCTAATGAGATCTCCCTCCAAGGAGGATTCTCACCCCGCGGATGTCAGGATGATCGGGCTCAGGCTCCCTCGGGTTTTGGAGGGAGATGACCTGGCCGGGCTCATCGTCCAGGCCGCAGGTGAGGTTGGAGAGAGGCTCGAGGACGGAGACGTGCTCGTGGTGGCGAGCAAGGTGGTCTCTCGCGCCAAGGGATACGTCGTGAAGCCAGGGGAGGTCAAGCCGAGTATCAGGAGCAAGCTGTTGGCGTGGCTGACAGGCCGAGAGCCCTGGGAGGTCGAGCTGATCAGGGAGAGGGGAAGCCTCGCGTTCATCATGCCCTTCTCTAAGGCCACCAGGGGGACGGGCTTCCCGGAGAGGTTCGCGGTTGACCCGGAAGAAGCCAGGAAGATGGTGGAGTCCGCCGGGGATGTCATGCTCATGAGAGCCAGGGGGCTGACCCTCGTCGACGCTGGGATGGACTACTCCAACTGCCCCGAGGGCCACGTCTGCCTGCTGCCGACAGATCCGGATGAGGAGGCCCGAGAGATAGCCGACCGCATAAGGGAACTCACGGGCGCCAGGGTGGGGGTCGTGATCTCTGACACGGAGTTTCAGCCCATGAAGATCGGCTCCATCGACGTGGCGGTGGGGGTCGCCAACGTCTTTCCGATCCGCAGGAGGTTCGGGGCCAGAGACTACTTTGGAAGGCCGAAGTTCGGGGGAGACGACTCCGTGGCCGACGAGCTCGCGGCCGCGGCGGCCCTGCTCATGGGGCAGGCCGACGAGGGCATACCCGTCGTGCTGTTCAAGGGGTTAGATGTTGAGATGGACGAAGAGGCCAGCTCCGAGGATTGGATAGCCCCCAGCGGGAAGGTGACCCGGGTCATTATCGTAGGGGCCCTAAAGACGCTGATCGCAAAGCTCCTGAGGCTGGCTTAGTCGACGAGCGGGACGACCTCAGTTAATTAGAGGGCGGCAGCGGCCGCCCATGATGGCGACCGAGCGCTGCTTGTACTGCGAGAGACCCGGGGAGCACTTCGTCCCGAACCTCGGCGGCAGGGTCTGCACCGAGCACTTCCTGAGGTACTTCAGGAAGAGGGTGAGGAGGGTCCTCAGGAGGGTGGGCAGGGGCAAGAGGGTGCTCGTCGGCGTCTCCGGCGGGAAGGACTCTGTGGCAGCCCTCTACGCGCTTGCGGAGATGGCCGACGAGTTCTCCCTGGAGATAGGGGCCCTAATGATAGATGTGGGCGTGCCAGGCAACGAGGCGTGCGTCGAGGTGTTCGGGAGGGCGGTCTCGGAAGTCGGGGCCAGGAGGCACCTCGTCTCGCTGAGGGACGACCTCGGCATCAGGGTGCCGGACGACCCCTCATTCGCCTGCGTGGTCTGCGGGACCGTTACGAGGTACGTCCTTAACAGGGTGGCCCACGAGGCGGGCTACGACTACGTCGCGACGGGACACAACCTGGACGACATGGCCTACTTCGCCCTCAACAACATGATCACCCACAACATCGCTTACCTTCGATCCCTCGACTCGGTCACGCCGCCCATCCCCGAGCTCAAGCTGGTCGGGAGGGTGAGGCCCCTCTTCTGGCTCAGCGACGCCGACGCCGAGACGTACGTGAGGATCATCGGAGCCCCGAGGTGCTCCACTAAGTGCCCACACGAGGGCCAGGACAAGCAGGCTCTCGTAAAGCCCCTCCTCAACGACCTCCGCTCGCTCTGGCCCACCAGCATCGTGAACTTCGTCGACTCGATGAGGGAGCTGGCCAGAATGGCTGGCCTGCTGGGGGAGAAGATGGAGGGATTCAGAGAGTGCGTCAGGTGCGGCTACCCGAGCAGAACGGAGGTGTGCTCGTTCTGCAGGCTGGTAGAGAAGCTGGGGGGCAGGGTCCCGAGCAGGCTGGTCGGTGGCGAGTCAAGGGGTTAATTTTATACCACCATCGGACGCGGGTCCGGAAATGCGTGAGGTCGAGTGTCCCATCTGCGGGGCCAGGATCCCGGTTGGGTCCCCCGACTTTCAGGGCGAGGTGGAGTGCCCTGACTGCGGAGCGCGGCTCTTTGTCGTTATTGAAGGGGGCTCTGTTCGGCTGATTGAACTCCGGGAGGAGGAACTCGAGTTTGAGGAGGAAGAGCTCGAGCTTTCGGAACTTGAGGCCGAGGTAGAGGGACTGGAGCTTGAGGATGACCTTGAGCCGGAGGATGTCGACCTGGAGGACCTCGAGGAGCTGGATGAAGGGTTGGGGGGCTTCTGACCGGGTCGGAGTGGGGTGGTAACCCTGCCCTTGATCGAGGCGCCCGGGTCGATGAGGCTGGGCCTCAAGGTCCCCCCTGGGTGGTACGACCTCCACGTGCACACGAGGTGGTCGAGGGACTCCCCCTCAAGACCCGCGTCCATCGCGAAGTGGGCCAAGAGGAGGGGCCTCGCTGGCCTGGCCGTGACCGACCACGGAGAGACCCTTGGCTACAGGGAAGTGTGTAGGGCTGCCGAGAGGTTCGGACTCGCGGTGATCCCCGGGGAGGAGATCAAGACTTCGAGGGGGGAGATCATCGGGCTCAACCTCTCGGACTGGGTTAGGCAGAACATGGATCCCCTCGAAACCGCCGACGAGATCGTGGAGCACGGAGGTCTCATCACCGTCCCGCACCCAGGGGACTGGACTAGAAAGAACGCCATGAGCGCGGCCACGGTTAGGGAGATATCCCACAAGATACACGCCCTGGAGGCGTCCAACTCTAGATCCCCGATGGAGTCTAATAGGCGAGCTCAGAGGCTGGCCGCCGAGCTCGGCCTCCCCTGGACGGGCGGCAGCGACGGTCACCTGGCGCTTGAGGTTGGGAGGTCGGCGGTTCTGATCGGCGATGGCGGCCAGGTGGTGGCGCTCAAGATGCCCAGGATGAGCGGGGCCCTCCTCGCCCCGATATCCCACGCTGTGAAGCTCTTGAAGCACAGGCTGGCCAGACTGCCGGATTTCGTTCACGACGCGTCAAAGGCATTCCCCTCCGGCATTTCCGCCGCCGTAGCCACTCCGCCTGGGTGGGAAATCTGGCTCGTCTCCGGGGGCAGGGCCTTCATGGTCGGGGCCCACGGAGGCAAGACTCGCATCCTGAGAGAGGCCTCCTTAGATGAGTTAGAGGATCCAGTTGCGCTCTGGACCTCCGGCGCCCCTGGAGGCTGGAGGAAGTTGTCGCTGGTAGGCTGGCCAGGCGACTCGGGACTTGCCGTCGTGGACTGCCACGAGTCTAAGGTGACGCACTTGGTGATCCGCAGGGGGTCGGAGGTCGTCCCGCTCCCGACCCGCGGCCTCCGACTCGCTGAGTTCAAGCCGTCCGCTTGATGATGGAGTGGTAGCAACATATTTACCCCTCGCGTGCGCGAAATCGGGATGCCGTCGCTGAGGCTGTTCGACGCGCACTGCCACTTGGAGGACCCCTCCTTCGACGACGACAGGTGGGAGGTCATCGACAGGGCCGTCAAGGCCGGCGTGATCGGAATGGTCTCGTCCTCGCTGGACAGCTCGGATGCGGAGAAGGCCCTTAGGCTCTTCCTCCCAACCAACGTCGTTCACATCTCTCTGGGCCTCGACCCCAGGGACGTGGACGACGAGACCGAGATTAAAGCCGTCGAGAGGCTCATCTTGGAGAACGAGAAGGACATCGTCGCGGTGGGGGAGGTGGGGATGGACTACAGGATAGCCAAGCAGGAGTCCGTCAGGAAGAGGCAAGAGGAGGTGTTCAGGAGGTTCATCCGACTCGCAGAGGAGATAGACAAGCCCATCGTCGTGCACAGCCTGTGGGCTCAGAGGCCGGTCTTGAGGGTCCTAGAGGACGAGGGCGCCACGAGGGTTGTACTCCACGCCTTCGGTGGATCTCAGAGGGACGTGAGAACGGCGGTAGAGAGGGGGTGGTATGTGAGCATAGCCACCAACGTAACAAGGAGCGCCAACGTGCAGAAGGTAGCCGAGGCTACGCCCATTGAGTACATGGTCCTAGAGAGCGACTCTCCGGTTCTGAGCCCAGACTCCAGGGGAAGAAACGAGCCGGCAAACCTGGTTAAGTCGGCGAAGTTCCTGGCCAAGCTGAAGGGTATGAAGCCAGCAGAGCTCGCCGAAGTAACGACCACGAACGCCATGGAGGTATACGGCCTGAGGTAGGTCCATGGGGAGTGGGGCGGGTGGACTCTGTCGGGGGGCCCTCCACGCCCGACGCCGGTACGAAGCGTGGAGAGAGAAGGGGTTTGGAGCGAATAGCCTATGACCTGATTGGTTCTAGAGAGACTGGGGCCGTCGCGATTATCGAGGTCCCCGAGGGGATGGACCCGGCCGGGGCCGCGAGGGAAGTCTCCTCGAGACACAGGCACGTCAAGTCGGTTCTGATTAAGCGAGGACCCAGGGAGGGAGAGGAAAGGCTGAGGCAGTACGAGCTGGTCTGGGGGGATGAGAACACAGAGGTGATCCACAAGGAGCACGGGTACCGGCTCAGGCTGGACCCCAGGAGGGTGTATTTCTCTCCCAGAGAGGCCACGGACAGGATGGAGGTCGCCTCGATGGTGAGGCCCGGCGAGCGGGTGCTGGTCATGTTCGCGGGCGTGGGCCCCTACGCGGTGGCCATGGCGAGGGCCCAGCCGAAGGTCAGGGAGGTGGTGGGCGTCGAGATAAACCCGGACGCCGTCAGGTACTTCGAGGAGAACATCAGGCTCAACAGGCTGGAGGGGAAAGTTCGAGCGATTCTCGGGGACGTCAGAGAGGTTTGTCCCTCCATGTTTGGCGAGTTTGACAGGGTGGTCATGCCGCTCCCCAAGGGGGCGTACATGTTCCTCGACCTGGCCCTGAGGTGCCTCCGACCCGAGGGAGGGGTGATCCACTTCTACTACTGGGGCGGGGAGGACGCTCCGGAGAGGGCCGCCGCGCTTATCGAGGGGGCCGCGAGTCGGATTGGCTTGGAGGCGAGGGTTCTGGGGTGGAGGAGGGTCGGCAGCTACTCCCCCCGGAAGTGGAAGTTCAGGATAGACGTTGAGGTAAGGCCGAAGCGGCGTAGCGGCGGCAACCCAAGTTTATAGTAATCGGACCCGGCTGGGTATTTTGGGCCCTTCCGGCCTATTCACGCAAAAAGAGAGGAGGATAGGGTATGGAACGCCCGGGAGAGGACTCCTTCAGGGAGATCAAGGAAGAGGTCGAAAGGGAGTTTAGGCAGAGGTATCTAGGCGACCTAGACAGGCTGAGGAAGGAGTTTGCCTCTGAGCTGAGTGGGGTCCTCTCGAGGAAGGTCATCGAGCACATGAACCTCAAGAAGGAGCACTACAGGGAGATCTTTCTGAACGGGCTGAAGCTGACGCTGGACGGCTGCGGAGATGAGCGCGGTGAGGACCTTGCGGCCGTGTTTGATGACACCTACAGCACGATACTAACGGACCTCGTGAAGCTGATACCCGAGCTGGTCGAGGGCATGTTCAGGTGGACCGGCGGGGAGGTCGTTGAGGAGCTGGTCAGCAGGATGGAGGAACTCATCGGGATGGCCTCCGAACTCGAGGCTAGAAAGAGAGTTGGCGCCGAGGTCGAGTCTGAGATCGTGCAGAAGCTGATAAACGAATTGACGAAGAGGGACAAGGGGCTGAGGGCCCTGAGGTTCCTAGAGGTTCAGGGTCCCAAGACCAGCGTTGAGGTGGCCAGCTTCTTGGGCGTTGCGGATCCGACTGCGAGGGATTACCTGAAGAGGCTGGAGGCCCAGGGATATGTGAAGAGAATAGAGGGTCGCCCGATAAGGTACAAGTTCGTCAGGGCACCTTGGAGCCAGTAGCATTACCCCGAGGGGGCCGGTGACCCGTTTTGAAGGTAACCCTCCTGGTCTCCCCGCTGTGCGACCCCTCGCTCGAGGCCGCCAAGTTCGTCAGCAGATTCTGCCTGGAGAGGGGGCTGGAGTACGAGGAGGTCTCGGTGAGGACGATGGAGGGTCAGAGGATGGCCCTGCGGGCGGGAGTGAAGCTCCTTCCCGCCCTCCTGATCGACGGTAAGCTCGTCCACCAGGGACCCATCTCCGAGGAGGCGCTGCGGAGAATTGTCGAGCAGGCTGAGGACTAGCGTCCTGATCGTGGGGGCGGGCCCGGCGGGCTCCTCCGCCGCGGGCGTGTTGGCGGAGGCAGGTGTTGACGTGATCACGCTGGAGGCCAAGTCTCTACCGGGCCTTAAGACGGCGTGCTCAGGCATTCTAGGCCCGCTGGCATGGGAGGCCCTCCCCATCAGGCGTCAGGACTGGGTTGTGGGCCGCATAGAGTGGGCCCGATTCATCTCGCCCCTGGGTTCACGGCTGGAAGTGGAGGGCCGGGGCCTCGCCAGGGTGGTGGACAGGGAGGCGCTGAACCGGGATCTGGCTCGGAGGGCCGAGGATGCGGGGGCTGTCCTGCTGACCGGCTCGAAGTTGATTGGGTTGTCTCCGGGACTTGCCGTCGCCAAGAGGGGTGGTGCGAGGTTGGAAGTTCGCTTCGACTACCTGATCGCCGCCGATGGAGCGAACTCCACGGTAAGGAGCATCCTGGGGCTCAGCAATCCGGGGATCGAGCTGGGAGTCAACGTCAGGTGCTCTGACGGGGACATGGACGGATACGAGGTCCGCCTGAGGGGAGGGTCTAAGTTCTCGTGGATACACCCCGGGCCGGGCGGCCTCATGGCCGGGGCCCTCGGTCGCCTGGGAGATCCCGTGGTGGACTGGGCTAACTCGCACGCGAGGTGTCCCCGAGGAGAGGTCAGGGGAGGGCTCATTCCGAGGAGGCCGCTCAGGAGACTCGCGGTCAGGTTTGGCGACTCTTGGGTTGTCCTGGTCGGGGACGCGGCCGGCCAGGTCAAGCCGCTGAGCCGGGGCGGGATTTACTGGGGGGTCTCTGCTGCCAGAATGGCCGCTGAAGCTATTCTAGACGAGCTGGATGGCCGCGGGTCCGTGGTGGCCTACCAGAGACGCTGGTGGGGGAAGTTCGAGAGAGAAGTGGCCCTCTCCCTCTCTGCCCGCTCCTATTTGGAGCGACTGAGTCCGAGGGGAATCGAAAAGTTGTTCCAGCTCTTGAAGAGCAGAGAGGAGATCCTCAGAGACAGCTTTCACGTCGACCTGCAGGGAGGGGCGGCAGCCAAGCTTTTGAGCCCGGCGGTGGCGGCCAGCTTGGCCGCGATATCTCCCACCGCCGCCGCGTCGGCGGTCGCCAGGCTGATAACCGAACTCGTGGGGTGGTGATTGAGCCTTGTCCGTCCTCCTGAGACCGTTAATCTTCTCCCTGATTGGCTTGCTTACCTTTCTCATCCTTCAGAGGTACTCTAGGGTTCCCAAGGCCACCTCTGCCCTTCTGGCTGCCGTCATGGCAGGCTATGCGGCCTCTCTCGGGGGATTTCTCGTCCCGTCGAGGGCCATCCTGTACGCCTGGGGATCCTCCCTCGACGCTATTTTGTCGGGAAGGTCGTACACCCTCGTGACGTCCATTTTCCTCCACGCTGGTCTCCTCCACCTGGCTTTCAACTCGTACGCGCTCTACGTCCTGGGAACGCTGACGGAGCAGGTGTTGGGCCCCGCCCGCATGCTGGCGACGTTCTTCGCGGCAGCCTTGGTGGGGGGTCTCGGGTCCGCGGTCCTCACCCCCTGGGCCGTGTCCGTCGGGGCCTCGGGTGGGATACTGGGCCTTTTTGGCGTTGCCATTATTCTCGAGTGGGTCAGATTCGGGAGGGTCTCGTCCAGCACAATCATCGTGGCCGCGCTAGCCGTTGGAGGGGGCTTCCTTCAGGGGATTGACGTGATAGCCCACGTGCTGGGGCTCGCGGTCGGGGCGGCCATGGGCTGGGCATTCTTGGGAAGGCCCGAGAGGGGGGCCCGGTTGTGGCACTGAGCCCCCTACGGGGAGGGCCGGTTCGGAGCGTCAGAGCCCTCTCCTGGACCTGGTGATCGCCAGGGTCACCGCCGCCCCGGCGAAAAATCCGAGCAGCCCCATGGCCACCAGGCCCGCCCTGTCAAATTCCGCCGGCTGTGGCCTCTTTGTCGGCCCCTGAGAGGGCGGAGTCTCGGTTGGAGCCGGAGAGACCAGCGGCGGGCCCTCGAGGGGGGGTTGGAGCTCGGCCATCAGAGAGTCGAGGTTGGCGTAGGTGGCGGCGAGTTCGTAGAACAGGAGAGCCGTAGTGAGGTCTCCCTGGGACTCGGATACCTCCGCGTGCTCGAGGTAGCTCAAGGCCAGCACCGGGACTGCGCCCGTCTTCATAACTCTCGATATGAGCCACCTTGACTCCTCCGAAACCGCCCCTGCGAGGGAGCCCGGGTCCGCCGTGGCGAACGCGCCGTGAATGCTAAGCGTGGCGTAAGAGATGGCTTCGGCGGCCAGGCCGAGTGCGGCATACGCCCGGCCGTCATCTTCGGCCATCTTCGCCATGCTCAGGCTAGACAAGGCCCTGTCTAGGAATCCGCTCTGCGCGCCGATCTCCTCCAGCAGGGTGGCTGCGTACCCAACGACGCTATCAGCCTCGTATACCATCGTGGAGGCGACCCTGTAGACGCCAGCCCGGGATGGGGGCGGCCCTCCGGAGACCCTGAGGGACGCCCAGTTCTCAGCCGTCTTAGCCCTCCAGTTTGCGTAACAAAGCCACTCTGCCGCAGATATCAAGTTCCCCTCCTTGTACGACGACTCTGCCTGGGCCATAGCTTGCTTGGCGTCGTAGAGCCTCTCCCACGCCCCTACCAAGACCTCCAGCTCGGTCAGCGAGTTTGGCTCGAGGGACGACAGCGCGGCCTCGGCCGACGACAGCGACCCGTTCGCCTCGGAGGCGTAGGAGAGCAGCTCTTCTTCCGGCGAATCAGCAGTAGCCATCCTAGCGACTAGTCTCGCCCTGTCAGCCTCTATGGCCGCCCTGAAGGCGGAACTCGCGGCCGAATAAACCCTTCCCTCGGCGAGGAGATCTTCAGACCCCCTGGCCTCTCTGTCCGCTAACGAGAGGGCCTGTGCGACGTACTCACCCAGGGATCGGCTCGAAATACCGGCGAGCAGGGACTTTGCCTCCGCACTTGCGGACCTGTAGGCCTCCATGTAGGAGTCTATCCACGAGGCGATCTCGGACCTCACGTTCTCAGGCAGCGATACGTCCCCGGCGACTTCCCTCTCTATCCTCCACCCTGTGAAGATCTCGAGAGCCTCCCTGACCGTCATCACCTCCCTGACCTCCACCCCGAGTTCCCTGCCGAGCTGCGTTACGTTCACCTGCTCTCTGACGAGCCTTCTGGTGACCCAAAATGGACCTCTCTCCTCCACGACCCTGCTCTCGATAACCACCTCCTGGCCAGCCGGGATCAGGAAGAGGCGGGCCCCGCCGGCGGCCGCGGCGCGGAGCTTGTCAGGGATGCCCCCCACCGGGCCAATCGTGCCGTCAGGGTTGACCATGCCGGTGACGATCACGTCCGACCTCAGGCTCAGGTTCGCGAGGGCCGCCACCATCCCGACCGCCATGGCGGCCCCGGCGCTGGGCCCCCCGACGACCATGCTGTCGGACTCCATGCTGACGTAGAAGTCGTACTTTGAAGGGTCGACGCCCAGGAGCGAGCAAGCCACCAGCGCTGCGGTCCTAGCGGCGGACTGAGTGTCGAGTTGGGTGAGCGGGTCGGCCGAAAAGTACACACGGCCAGAGCCCCCTTCAACCCTGATGTTGAGCCTTCCCAGGACCCCCTCTCCGCTCGTGCTGACGGCGGGCACGATGAGCGTCGCCTCTCCACCGCCAGCCGACTGGGCCCACGCGCCACCGACGCCAGAGATGGGGAGGAGGGAGACGACGAGCATGGCTAGAAGGAGGGACCCTGATAGCCGAGCCCCCCTCTCCAACAACTCAGAGGCCTCCCATCACGTCTCCAAGGGCATCCATCCACCAGTTCAGCAGCTCTTTCCTCCTCTTCTCGATGTAGCCCTCGTCGTAGAAGGCAAGCGTCGTCGGATCTCCCCAGCTGTCGATTGACTTCGATATCTCCGATTCCCACACGCCCGACACGGTCTGAGAGCGAATCCAGTCCACCGGGTTCACGTCCGCGGGCGCTGCCGGAGCTGGCCAGTCCTCCCTGCCAGCGAACTTGACGTGAATCATGCCCGACTCATCCACCCGCGCCTCCTCCAGCGTCACCGATTGAAGCTCCAGCCGCCCCGCGACACCCTCGCTCTTTAGGGCCTCGAGCCATTGCGACGCCGAGTCTCCTCCCTGAAGCCTCTTCAGGAGGGACTCCAGAGGTGCTAGCTCTTTGAAGACCAGTTCGCCCCTAGCCTCGATCTCGCCCAAGTCTCAGCACCGGGTGAGCGTAGGGTACCCGTCTATTTACCCCTTCCCAAGCGCGAGGCCCTTTGCAGTATTGTGCTTGACTGTCGTGCGGAGAGCTTATAAATTGTCTTAGCGTGCCTACAGGGATTCCCTTGGGGGAGGAGAGGGTCTGCCAGCTTGCACTGGTTTCAGGCAGTTTCACAGAGGCTCTAACGGCCGCGCTGAGAGAGCGTCAGGTCCACGGGCTGGTTTTGATATTCAGGAGAGAGGAGATGGAGGCCGTAACAGCCCAATCAGATGTCCTCAGCGCTCTACTGAGTCTCCCGATAAAGCTAGTTCCTTACCAGGACTCCAAGAGTCCGGAAGAGATGGCTACAATAATAAGGGAGGTCATGAACCAGCTCTGTGGGGGTTACACCTCCATCGAGGTCAACGTCGGCGCGGCCGACAAGAGCCAGGCCGTGGCCGGCCTCCTGGCGGCCATGGCCCACGGTCTCCCCTGCTTCGACGTCGTCGACGGAAAGATAATCAGCCTGCCCACGCCGCCCAACGGGCTCAGGGTCGGGCTGAGTGAGGAGAAGCTGGGCATACTCGCGGCCCTGTGGTCGGAGGGTGGGAGAGTGGAGGGGCTCGACAACCTATCGAGGAAGACCGCGATGAGTCGAGCCCTCTTAAGCTACCACATAAGGGGGTCCGAGAGGACGCCGGGGCTGGAGGCCATGGGATTCGTGAAGGTGACCCGCATCGGACGGAGGACGGCCGTAGAGCTTACTCCCCTCGGCAGGCTCGTCGCCGCCTCGATAGGGTGATTCCCCTTGAGGCTCGTCATCATGGGGCCTCCGGGCGCGGGTAAGGGGACTCAATCCGCCCTGATCTCGTCTAAGTATGGGATACCTCACGTGTCCACTGGAGACATGTTCAGAGAGATCCTCAAGAGGAGCGATGGCCTCGCCAACCGAATAAGAAAGTACGTCGAATCGGGGGAACTCGTACCCGACGAGCTCGTCGTCGAGATGGTCCGAGATCGGATATGCAGGCCCGACTGCGAGGGGGGGTTCATCCTGGACGGGTTCCCCAGAACGGTCGCCCAGGCCGAGGCGCTCGATAGGATGCTTGAGAGCGCGGGCAAGGAGCTCAACGCGGTGCTCTACCTCAGAGTCTCTGAGGAGGCCGTCGTGCGCAGGCTCTCGAGGAGGAGGGTGTGCGAGCGTTGCGGGGCCATCTATCACCTGGATTACAACCCACCTAAGAGGCCCGGGGTCTGCGATCGGTGCGGGGGCAGGCTGATTCAGAGGGACGATGACCGGGAAGAGGTCATAAGGGAGCGGCTGAGGGTGTATCACGAGCAGACCGAGCCCCTCATAAACTACTACGGAGAAAAGGGTCTCCTGGTGGAGATCGACGGGTGCAAGGAGATCCACCAAGTCTGGGAGGACGTTCAGAGGGTTCTCGACCCCATAGCGTCCCGGGGGGACTGCTGAACGGTCGACCGCGAACTGTGGTTTTACGCCAGGCGCTAGCCATGACCTCTGCCGTGGATCTGGCGGATGCGTAGGCCTCGGGTATGGCCGTTGCGTTGGCCTGGGCCTCCGCCAGAGTCTCGGATATCGCCTGTAGAGCCGACCTCGCGCCCTCAGCCCGCTTGGCGGCGGCCTCCGCGGCCCAGCTGGCCACATCCAGGGGCACCTCGTCAATGACGACCTCCGCCTCACCCCCGCCTCGGAGAGGGCGCCGACGCCGAAGAGGTAATCCTCTATCTCACCCCCCTCGAACTCGCCGGTCCCATCCCACCCCCCACTCCAGCGAACACGGCCTCGTCGACGGGCTCGCTGGTGAGAGCGATTCGCATCTAGGCCGGGAAAGGGGGTGGGATGTCAAGCCTGACCTCGCCGCCCATGTGATGGTTGAGGGCCTCGTTCCTCACAAACCACTCGTCCCTCCACTCGCCGTCGCGGTCGATGTCCACCGAGACGTTGAAGTACCAAGTTGATGCCGCCGCCCCCGGCTCCAGGGTGACGTTGACGTAGTAGGGGGAGGGGCTGGTTGACCGAGAGCCCGTCGTCGTACGAGTCGTCATCGATCCCATTCTGCCTGACATTCGGGTCACCTGGGTCCAGTGTCCCCTCTCCGAGCTGACCTTCAGCCCCAGCACCGCCCCCACAGGGTTGAGAACTACGCCCCCGTGCCCGCCCAACCCGCCTTTGGGGTCTCATACCACGTCGGGAACCTATCATCGACACCGTCATAGGGGCTAGCATATTCCGCAAGGAGGACACCAGGGGCGTCTCCGTAATTCCCATGAGGGACAGACGGAGCCCGAGCTCCAGCCAAGAAGTGGACCCCAAGGAGGGCACCCGCAGCCACCTCTGATGCGGCCGCCAATCCGACGAGAGCGAGGGAACTCCTCAACGTTGCAATGAAGGCGCGTGAGTGCGAATTAAATCTGATTGCGCCTTAAGCTGGATAGTTCTGAGTTTTTTAAAGAAAGAAGGACATCAGCAGCCCGGCATTCGCTCCCTCGGCCTCAGTGGAACTAACATCCTCGGGGCGGCGTGTGGTCTCCTCCCATCTTTGCCCGAGCTTAAGTTAATTGACGCGGCCGGGCGGGGCGGGGGAGGGTGACACGAAATGCAGGAGAACCTCACCTCGGTCAACCAGGCCCTGCAGTCCATAATGCCCCTGATCTACCTCATGGCGCTGGGGATCGTCGCTTCCATCCTCTTCTCCATCGTAGACATGTTCTCAATCGACAGGGTCCTGAAGCTCGTGAGGGGGAGGAGGGTCTTCGTCTTCCTCGGGAAGGAGGCGCACTACGGTAGGCTGGAGACCCCCCCAAGGAGCAAGGGCGGCTTTGAGGTCTTCTACACCGACTCAGGGATAGAGAACCCGCTGTCGCTTGTGGCGTTCCTCGTCGAGAACTACCACGAGACCGGGAACGAGAGGTTCCTTGAGAAGGCCGAGATCCTCCTCCAGTACCTGAAGGACAGGGGCATGATCGACCCGAAGGTCACGATAGAGGATGTGAAGATCGACTCCTGGGCCCCCCCGAGCCGGGTGTCCCGGAAGGTGTACTCCAACGAGCTAGGCGACCTCTGGATGATAATCAGCTTCGTGGACGAGATGACGGAGGAAGAGAAGCTCAGGAGGTGGAAGGAGCTCTCAGACCTCTACAGCAAGCCGCTCCTGAAGAGCGCGAAGAGGAAGATCTACAACTCTCTCAGCTACGTGAAGGACAAGGTCGCGGCGGCGCTGTCCTCGTCCACCGGCATGCTGATGTCCAGCTTGCCCGCCGATCTGAGGAAGGCCGTTGAGGAGGCCCAGGCGAAGGCTCTCGGAGCGGCCGTGGGTCAATCTTACGATCCGCTGCTCGAGAACAGCATAGGCAGGCTCGTCACCGTCAGGGTCGACGACGTCGATGGGGAGAGGAAGTATTACCAAGGTGTGCTGGGGGAGTACTCCGACAGGTACATCTACGTCTTGGATGTGGACTACAGGCTCCAGCTCACGGCGGAGGTCTCCGGGACTGAGGTTCGGAGGGTTGTCCCGGTCGTGCGGTTCTTCGGGGAGAGGCTGGATGTCGCCAGAGAGAGGCACTTCGAGCTCTCCAGGGGGAGCAACGGTATCCTAGAGATCAAGAACTCGTGGAGGAGGCCAATCAAGGTGGAGAAGGTCACGTTCGGCGACAAGGAGGTCTCTGTCGGGAGGGTCCTGTTCCCCGGCGACTCGGTCGAGGCGAGGGGAGTCCCCGAGACCTGCTCCATCCACTACGAGATAGCCCTGGAGTCCGATGTGGTCTGGCCCAGATCCAAGGCTGTGATCGTTGGACTGGGAGACTACCCGCCGAGGATACTCCGGTCTGTGCTTGAGGGACTGAAGGTCAAGAACCTGGTCAAGAGGGTTATCTGACCGCCGACCACGGGAGCCCGGCCGGCTCTGCCCTCCTCCTACTCCCCCTTCCACGGGAGCCTGATCTTCGACTTTAGGAACTGGAACCCCTCCTCCTTCCCCATGCCCTCCAACACGTCTCTGTACTCCTCCTCCAGGAGCTTGAGCTGGCAGTAGACGTAGAGGGCGTCGTAGAGGAAGAATTGCCTCTCGAGCGCCTCATAGTCGTCCTCCACCAGGAACATGGCGCCCCTCGCGATGGCCTCCAGCCCGGCGGCCTCCGGGGCCAGGTGCCTGTCCTTCTTGATGTCCGCGGCGTGCACTATCTTGGCCAGCTCGAGGAGGGCCGGGTCGTCCAACCCGTACTTCTCGATGATCGCCTCGAAGCTGCACTTGCCGTCGTGGTGCCCAAGCTCCACTCCCGGTATGTCAAATGGGATTCCATCCTCGGTCTTAAGCTCGGTTCCCGGCCACGGGACGAACTTGAACTCCGCCTCAGGGTCGATGAACCGCTTGATGAGCCAGGGACAGGCGACCCTGTCCACGTGAACCCGCGCCCGGGTCACCCACCTCAGACGCAACCACCCCGGAGAAGTCTGTCGATACCGTAAAAAGGGGAGGGCAAGTCAAGGGGCCGGGTCGGCTTGCCCTCCGGGGGGAGGAGTAGATCGACGGAATTCGCACTTCTGTGCCTGATGGGGGCGTTCGCCATCTTCAGCTCCACAGCTTCCAAGTCACCGCTCCTCTCCTGGTTTGCAGGGCATCTGGGGGCCACCGAGTTTGAGATAGGGCTCATAGCGTCCGCCAGCACCGTCACGGGTGTTGTCGTGAACGTCGCGGCCGGCGCTCTGTCGGACATCTACGGAAGGAGGAAGCTCCTCCTCACGTCCGCCTTCGTTTTCGCCTCCGCCCCCTTCCTCTACCTCCTGGTGAGGACGCCCTGGCAGCTGGGCCTCCTGAGGGTCTACCACGGGGTCGCCACGGCCGTGTTCACGCCCGTGTCCATGGCGGCCATTGCCGACATGTTCCCTCTGGAGAGCAGGGGGAAGACGATGGGGACCTTCTCCTCCGCCACGATGGTGGGGAGACTGATCGCCCCGGCCGCGTCCGGCGCGCTGGTCTCGGTGCAGTTGCTCGGCCCATTCCGCCTGGCCTACCTGGTGTGTGGGGTCATGGGTTCCATCAGCCTGGCGCTGGCTCTCAGGCTGGACGTGGGCTCCGGCCCTGAGGGCAGGGGAATGAGTCCCCGAGACGCGCTGAGGGGGATCTCCTCCGTCCTCCGCGACCGCAGGGTTCTCCTGGTCAGCTCGGCGGAGGCGGCGTCCTACTTCAGCCTCGGCGGAGTTGAGGCCTTCCTCCCACTGTACGCCGACCTGGTGGGAATGGAGAGGTGGGTCACCGGCGCCCTGATGGGCTTGGAGGTGCTCACCATAGCGCTGGTCAAGCCTGCGACAGGGGCGCTCTCAGACAGGCTCGGCAGGGTCAGGTTCATCTTGGCCGGCCTGGCGGTTTCCGCCGCAGGGTCGGCCGCCCTGGCCTTGGCAAGGGACCCCCTGACTATCGGGCTCTGCCTCGTCGCCCACGGGGTGGGCACCGCTTCGGCCACGTCGGCGACATCCCCCCTGATATCGGAGATAGCCCCACGATCGGCGGTCGGGTCAGGTCTCGGGGCTCTGGAGTCCATTAAGGACGTGGGCCACGCCTCTGGCCCAATTGTGGCCGGAGTCCTCGCGTGGACCCTGGGGTACCGGGCGGCATTTCTCGGGGGCGCAATCGCCCCGCTCGTCGACGCCGTAGCGGTCGCCATCCTGCTCGGCTTGGGGGGCCCTTCTAGTAGGGAGGGCGCGGACTCGCGCCCCGGAAGTTTATAGGGCGCCCGCAGGCGACGGGCCAGAGTGGGATTGTCGAGCCCCGATTCCCCCGCCCGCCCCCAGCGATCGAGGGTCTCGGTCGAGGAACTCAGGACTAGGCTTGGCCGTCTCCTGACGAGCTTAATTGAACTCGCGATCGCCCTGGGCCTCCTGTTCATCTTCGGTAGGGTCTTGGACGGAGCGTCGATAGACCTCTTCGGCATAACGATAAGCGGGTTCGAGATCGTGGGCATGCTTCGGCTGGCGGCGGTCGTCTACTTCGGCTACAGCATGCTATCAGAACTCCTCTGGCTGCTCGATGTCTCCGCCAAGAGGCTGTCCAGGCTGCTCGGGCTTGCGGAGGTACGTGGAATAAGGAGGGTCGGGCAGGACGTGATCTACCTGATGGGGCTAGCCCTCGCCTGGTACGCCGTCTCCCCGCTGGTTAGCTCCATCCCCCCCGGGGCGGCGAGGCTCGTGCCCTCGCTCGCGTTCCTCGCGGTTGGAGTCCTCCTGTTCTACGACCTCGCAAAGAGCGTCTACAGACTCTTCAAGGAGAAGTTTGAGGTTCTCCTAGACGGTCTCACCGAGTTCCTGGCCCGGGGCCTCTTAGAACAGGAGGAAGGGGATTCTGCGCGACCCGAGGGAGGAGCCAGTCGGGAGGGCTGAGGAGAGGCGTTGACCTCACAGCCCCAGCCTCAGCAGCATGTAGGCATCCGCAACGGCCAGGTGGAGGAGCGTCATGGGGGCCCCGACCTTGACGAACTCCCACGGAGTGAACCCGGGCTCCTCCCGCTCAAGGATGCTCACGGCAATGAGGGAAGGTGGGGAGGCGAAGTAGGTGAGGCTCCCGCCGAGGTTCGCCCCTATGGCCAGCGCCCAGGCCATCAGGTTGGGGGCCGAGCCTCCCGCGGCCGCGGCCTTCTCGACGATGGGAATGAGGGTCAGGGTTATCGGGATGTTGTCCACGATCCCGCTGGCCAGCCCGGCGATCCAGAGCGTGATGGAGGAGCTCAGCGGCCAGGGAAGGCCGTAGATCGGGGCCACCTGCTTGGCCAGGAGGTCGAGGACTCCAGCCCTCTCCTCTGCCCCAACGAGCACGTAGAAGCCGGCCAGGAAGAAGAAGGTCCCCCAGTCCAGCGACCTGAGGATGTCCTCCGGCTCTGCCGCGCCCAGCCACAGCATGGCCACGCCGCCCATCAGCGCAACTATGTCCATCGGCACGCCCGTCCTGTCGGAGAGGGCGAGGAGGGCCACGAAGGCTACGAATATGGCTCCGGATCGGGCAAGCGACCAGACTCCCTTGACCGCCTTCCAGGGATCGATGTCAACCTCTATTCGACATCCCTCGCCTCGCGCGAGGCCGCCGGTCCAGAGTCCGACGGCCGTGGTCACGGCGGCGAGCAGGAGGGCGAGTGGAGCCGTGATGGAGACGAAGTCCGCGAACGTGAAGCCGAACTCCGCCGCCACTATGAGGTTGGGGATCGAGCTGATCATCAGGCCGATGGAGCCCGCGTTGCAGGCCACCGCCTCGTAGAGGATCCACTTTCTCAGCCTGATGGGAGCCCGCCTGGCCACCGAGGCGGTGATCGCCCCGATGATCAGCATGGCCGGCAGGTTCGGGATCACGAGGGTCAGTCCCGTCGACATGAACATGAAGGCGGTGAAGAGGAGCCTGACGTTCCCCCTGACCAGCCTGACAATCCAGAGCCCGATGAACTGGAACAGGCCGGACCTGGCGAGGCCCTCCATGAGCAAGAGGACGCCCAGGATGAGCCTCATAGTCGGCCCGTCGATGAAGGTCGAGACGGCCTCCTCTGGGCTGAAGATGTGGTAGACGAAACCCCCAAAGTAGACGGCAAGGGAGGCGCCCAGGAGGGCCGACACCACGCGGTGGTACTTCTCCGTCACGAGGGCGGCCACGGTGAAGGCGAAGACCAACATCATCACTGTCTGCCCCTGAGAGGCCTCCAGCATGTCCTACTTCCTCCTGGACAGGAGATACTCGAGGGCGAGCCTCTCGACCCTCTTCTCGAACTCCTCGTCGCCCTCCAAGGACTTAAACTCATCTTCGGAGATCCCCTCCGGCATGTAGACCCTTATCTTGATGAAGGGCCTGACCGCGTAGTCCACCTGATCCCTTATCCTGGCGTACTCGTCCATCGCAACCTCGCTCGCCCTCTTCACGGGCCTCCTGCCCAGGCCCCCCTCCTCGGACTTCGGCCCGTCCGCCGAAACCACCCGGGCGCGCGTGGATGATGAACGTGATAAAGGGTTCTCGGCCCCGCGCGGAAAAGTAGTAATCGATCCGCCGCGAAGCGATACCGATGGACACCAGCTACAGGGTCCGGGACATCTCTCTCGCCCCCTCGGGCGCGGAGAAGATCGATTGGGTCTCCAGGTTCATGCCCGTCCTGCGCAGGATCGGCGAGAGGTTCAGGGAGGAGAGGCCGCTCGAGGGCCTGAAGGTGGCCGCGTGCCTCCACGTGGAGATGAAGACGGCCTTTCTGGCCTTAACCCTGCAGCAGGCGGGCGCCGAGGTGAGCCTGGCCGCGAGCAACCCCCTCACGACCCAAGACGACGTCGCCGCCGCCCTGGCCGAGGAGGGGGTGAGGGTGTTCGCCTGGAGGGGTGAGACGGAGGAGGAGTACTTCGAGAACATGGACAGGGCCCTCGACGTGCGGCCTGACCTGGTGATAGACGACGGAGCCGACATGATAGCCAGCCTGCACTCTCACAGGACCGAGTTCCTCGACGGGGTGATGGGCGCCACCGAGGAGACCACCACAGGGGTGATCAGGCTCAGGGCGATGGAGGGGGAGGGGGCGCTCAGGATCCCGGTCGTGGCTGTGAACGACGCACTCTGCAAGTACCTCTTCGACAACAGGTACGGGACGGGGCAGTCGACCTGGGACGGCATCATGAGGGCCACAAACCTTCTGATAGCGGGCAAGAGCGTTGTCGTGGCCGGCTACGGCTGGGTGGGCAGGGGAATCGCGATGAGGGCCCGCGGCCTCGGTGCCAGGGTGATTGTCACGGAGGTGGATCCGATAAGGGCCCTGGAGGCCGCCATGGACGGGTTCGAGGTCATGCCCATGTCCGAGGCCGCCAGTGTGGGCGACATCTTCGTGACGGCCACGGGGGATGTGGACGTGATCACGGCGGAGCACTTCAGAGTCATGAAGGACGGCGCAATCTTGGCGAACGCTGGGCACTTCAA
>JAOZFH010000038.1 GCA_027491415.1 Thermoproteota archaeon
ACAACGCCTCGGGAGTCGCGGCGGCCATTGAGGCCGCCAGGGTGATCGCTCAGATGGACTGCGCCGGGAAGAAGCTCAGGAGGGGGTTCAGGCTCTGGCTCGTGCCCGAGTTCTCCGGCACGATCGCCCACCTGGCCTCCAACCCAGACCTGCCCTCGAGGCTGGCGGCGGTCCTGAACCTCGACATGGTCGGCTCGGACCTCTCCGTAACCGGCGGGACCCTGTCGGTGGTCGGCTTTCCACTGTACTCACCCTCATTCATGCCCCTCCTGGCACACCGGGCGCTCGAGGTGTCTCTCTCGACCAGGGAGTACTTCGAGGGGCACTCCGTCCCATGGGCGCCCTTCACCCTGAACCCCTACTCGGACGGCAGCGACCACCACGTCTTCGCGGACCCGAAGGTGGGCGTGCCCCAGGCGGCCTACGGAGAGTGGCCGGACAGGTACTACCACACGGACGGCGACTTGCCGGCGAACCTCGACCCCAGGCTGCTGGGGGCGGTCTCCTCGGCGGCCGCGGGCCTCGCGCTCGAGCTAGCCACTTCAGACGCGGAGGGGCTGAAGTCCCTTGCCAGGCTAACCGCCGCCCTGGCGCGGAGGCACGGATCGAGGGAGCTGGCCGAGCTAGCCGAGTCGAGCGGTCCCACGCCGGAGGTGAGGATGGCCCAGGTTCCCGTGGCATACGGGAAGGCCGTGTCGTCGCTGACCAAGATCTCGGGAGAGGAGGGATTCGCCCAGTACGTCAGGGCCCTGGCGGACCGGGTTACGGCCGATCTGGCCGGCGTAAGGAGGGAGTTTGTGCCCGACGGATCTCCACCGAACCTGAAGCTCGGGTCCGGCTCCGACGCGAGGCTGAGGAGGGCGGTCCCCGGGCCGCTGCCCTACATGAGGCTCATGAGGGGGCTGAGGCTCGAGGACTACGAGAAGTACCTTAGAGAGAGGAAGCTGTCCACCGTGGCGTACCACCTCCTGTACGCCCTGTCCCTCAGGGAGGATCTGGGAGGGGCGTACGAGCTTGTCCTCGCGGAGGTCGAGGTGAGCTGGGAGGACTTCAGGTCAGTCGCCAGGGACCTGATTACCGTCGGCCTCGTCGAGCCGGTGTCCCCCGGTAAGCGTACGGGCTGAACCTCCGACTCGGCTCAGCCGCCCTCCGAACTGGGCTCGACCCTGGTGGGCCCCCGGAGCACCCTGGCCCCGGGCTGGACCTCCACGGACCTGTAGTAGATGAGTTCCTCCACCTCGGCCCCGGGGTCGACGTGGACCTCGCCGCCGACCACCTTCCTGACCTTGGCCCCGCGGAGTATCCAGACCTTCTCGGCCCTCACGTCCTCCACCTCGGCGTACCTGCTGACGACGACCTCCTCACCGACGAGCAGTCCGTCGATCTTCGCCCTCCTGCCCACGGCGATCCTCTTGGCCTCGAAGACCTCGCCGCTCGCCCTCCCCCTCACCTCGAACTCCTCCCTCGCCCTGAGGGTCCTCACGTTGACCCTCCCCCCGACCTCGACGCTCTCCGCCTCGACGTCCTCCCCGACCTTCAGCCTGCCTCCGACCTCCAGAGGGCCAGTAAGCCTGATCCGGCCCCCCACCCTGGCGGCCCCCCCGACGTCCATGACCCCCCCGTCTATCGACCCGTGCACCTCGACGAGGCCTCCCACGTCCAGCTCCTTGACCCTCAGGTCTCCCCTCACCCTCAGAACTCCCCCGACGTAGCACCTGGTGAGCGAGGCCGAGCCAGCCACGTCAACGGATCCTCCGACGTCGATCGTGTCCGCCCGCAGATCCCCAGAGCACCTGAGAATGCCCCCGACCCTGACCTCCGCAGCCCTGAGGCTCTTGAGTATCACCGAGCCCCCCGCCTCCAGCTCGAGGACCTCCGTGTCTCCAGCCCGCATGGGCCCCCCGACGTCGACCCTGTCGGCCTCCAGCCGACCGTAGACCCTGGCCGAGCCGCCCACGTCGAGCGACCCGACCCTGAGGGACTTGCACCTCAGCGACCCCCCTATGTCGAGGGAGCTCCCGGCCTCCACCCTCCCGGAGACCCTAAGGCTCCTGGATATCTCGGCGTCGAGCTTTATTCTGAGGTCTCCCAGCACGTCCACGCTGCCGTCCGCCTCAAGGGACTCGGCCAGCAGGGTGCCCTCGAACAGGGCATCTCCCTCACAGATCACGGGTCCCTCTACGACGATCTCGCCATCCTCTGACTTCACCACGGCTCCGTCCGGCACCAAGAGCCTCCTCTCGCCTCTGCCGACCCTAATGACCCTATCCACCGGTGGGCACCAGGCGGCTCCCGCCAACCTCAAAATATAGGTCAGCGGCGCGATCGTCGCCCGTTGAGTCGGGGAGTAGATGGAGTTGCGAGTCGTGGTCACCGGCGGGGCCGGGTTCATAGGCTACTGGACCGTCAGGGAGCTACTGAGGGCGGGACACGAGGTCAGGGTGGTCGACAACCTCAGCAGGGCGACCTTCAAGGACCAGCTCGAGGGCTTGGGGGTCCCCATCCACCGGGCGGACGTGAGGGATCTGGAGGCCCTGACCAGGGTGTTCTCCGGCGCCGACGCGGTCGTTCACCTGGCCGCCCTCATCAGCGTTGAGGAGTCGGCCGAGAGACCTGTCGATTACCACGAGGTCAACGTCACGGGAGCCCTCAACGTTCTGCTGGCGAGCGCGCGCCTCGGCGTCAGGCGCGTGGTCTACTCGTCGTCCGCCGCCGTCTACGGACCTCCCGTGAGGCTGCCCGTGGACGAGGATCACCCCACGAGTCCTATCTCCGTCTACGGAGCGACGAAGCTTGCGGGTGAGGCATACTGCCGGGCGTTTCACGAGGTCTCGGGCCTCCAGACGGTTATCCTGAGGTACTTCAACGTCTACGGCCCCGGCCAGTCCCCCGAATACGCTGGCGTGATAGTTAGGTTCTCGGAGAGGCTCTCCAGGGGGCTCCCGCCGGTCGTGAACGGGGACGGGCTCCAGTACAGGGACTTCGTCCACGTGCTCGACGTCGCGCGGGCGAACCTGCTGGCCCTCGAGTCGGGGGTGGGGTTCGGTGTCTACAACGTGGGGACCGGCACCCCCACTCGGATACTGGACCTGGCCAGGCTGATGATGCGCCTGTGGGGCGTGGAGGGAGAGCCGAAGTTCGCCCCCCCGAGGCCGGGCGACATCAGGGAGAGCGTCGCTGACGTTAGCAGGATACGCCGGGAGCTTGGATTTGAGCCCAGTATCGGGCTGGAGGAGGGACTGAGGGGACTGATCCCCGAGTCGGCTGAACGCTGATTTTTTCTTTCGACGCCCGCGGGACCGGCGGCTGGTGAGTGGCCGGTTGAGAGTCGTCGCCGTGGTCCCGGCGCACAACGAGCAGGAGACCATCGCAGAGGTCGTTCGCGCCCTGCTGGCCCAGAGCCACCGGCTGGAGGCGGTCGCTGTGGTCTTAGACAGGTGCACCGACCGCACCCCCGAGATCGTCCAGAGCCTCTCAGGGGAGGACCCCAGGGTCAGGCCGGTGGTTAAGGAGGTGGCCAGTTACGATCAGGCCGACTTCGGCCCACTCTACGCCGAGGTGGTGAACTGGGGGATAAGGGCGCTGGAGGGCGTGGACTACGACGCGATCGCGATTGTGGATGCGGACACGGTCGTCGGGCGAGACTACGTTGAGCGGGCAGTCGACCTCCTCAGAGGGGAGCAGAGGTGCGCGATAGCTGGGGTCAGGATGGGGGGGAAGGACCTGAGGGGGTCGGGGAGCGTCATAAGGAGGTCCTTCCTCGAGGAGGCCACCGGCGGGCTCTATCCGGAGGTTCCGGCGCCAGACACCTACCTCCTCTTGAAGGCACTCTCCCTGGGGTACACCGTGAGGGAGATCCCCGGAGCCGACGTCAGGCTCCTCAGGCAATCCTTCGAGTGGCCGTCGCTGGGGCTGAGGGTCCGCAGGCACTACAGGCTGGGGAGGGCGTGCTGGTGGCTCGGGTACCACCCGGCCTACCTCCTGGGGAGGGCGGCGAAGAAGCTCCTCTCCGACCCGCCCTCGGGGGTGGCCGTCCTCCTCGGATACCTCTCCTCGGCGGTGAGGGGGGGCCAGAGGTCCGACGTGGCCGACCTCCTTAGGCGCATGCAGGTCGAGAGGATGAAGGCGATCCTGAGAGGTTATCTGCTTCCCGGCGCTGCGGGCCGGGATGGGTCAGGTCAGGGAGGGAAGGGCGGTGAAGCCGGATCCGACCGGTATTGAGTGGTTCTACAGGCCCAGGTCAGTCGCGGTTATCGGGGCCTCGACCAGGCCGGGCAAGGTTGGGCACGAGTGCCTCCGCAGCCTCGTGGACAGTGGGTTCCGCGGAGAGGTGTACCCGGTCAACCCTAGGGCCGACGAGGTCCTGGGGCTCAGGGCGTACCCCTCTATCTTGGACGTCCCCGGCCAGGTCGACCTGGCCGTGCTGGCGATACCCTCCAAGGTTGCCCCCCAGGTGATGGAGCAGTGCGCCCAGAAGGGCGTGCGGGCCGTCGTGATAATCTCCGGCGGCTTCAAGGAGGCCGGCCCCGAGGGCGAGAGACTCCAGGAGAAGGTCGTCGAGATAGCGAGGAGGCACGGGATGAGGGTAATCGGGCCCAACTGCATAGGCGTGTTCGACGGCCACACCAGGGTGGACACGATGTTCCAGTCCCACGAGAGGATGGGCAGGCCTAAGCCGGGGAGCATAGCCTTCCTTAGTCAGAGCGGGACCTTCGGCGCGACCTTCCTTGACTGGGCCGCGGCGGAGGGCGTGGGCGTCAGCAGGTTCGCCAGCCTGGGCAACAGGGCGGACGTGGACGAGGCGGACATGATCGCTTACCTCGCCCAAGACCCCGACACCAGGGTAGTGGCGATCTACATGGAATCGTTCACCGACGCCAGGGCCCTCATGGAGGCCATCCGCTCCTCTCCAAAGCCCGTCCTCATCTTCAAGTCCGGCAGGACCCAGGCGGGGGCAAGGGCGGCGGCGTCCCACACGGGCAGGCTGGCGGGGAGCTACGAGATCGCGAGGAGCGCCCTCACCCAGGCCGGGGCCCTGGTCCTGGACTCCGTGGGGGAGCTCTACGGGGCCGCCAAGGCCCTGGCGCTCCAGCCCCCCTTCGCCTCCGGAGGGGTGGCCATGGTCACCAACGGGGCCGGCCCGTGCGTGATGGCCGCCGACTACCTGTACGAGTCCGGCATCGAGCTGGCGACGTTCTCCCCGGAGATCAGGGAGGAGCTGAGGGAGAGGCTGCCCGGCTACGCCCTGGTGTCCGACCCGGTTGTGGACCTCACCGGCAGCGCCACCACCTCGGACTACATGGCCGCGCTGGAGGCCCTCGCGAGGGACCCCAAAGTCGGCCTCTTGGGGGTCTTCGTCGTGTTCCAGGACACGCCGCTCGAGGACGACTTCACCGCCGGGCTCGCGGAGTTCGACTCTAGGGGCAAGCCGGTGCTCGTGTTTGCGGCCGGAGGGGAGTACACGGCCAGGAAGAGGAGGGAACTCGATTCGGCTGGCATTCCTACGTACGACGACGTTAGGGAACTGGCCGCGGCCATAAGGGCCCTGAGGTGGCGGGCCACTAGGCGGGCGGGACCGCCGGATCTCCCGGGCCCCAGGGCCAGCGATTGACCTCGGAGAGGGTGAGGGCGCCCGGGGGATCGGCGAGGGAGTTTGAATACTGTAGGCGGCTCCCCGACACTAGGTCCCGCTAGACCTGTTGGAGACCTGATATCCTGTTGGGACTTCGGCTCAATTTCGGTCGATATGTGGGTGGGAGGGTCCGGGGTGCGGCGTCTTGCTGGCGAGGGAGGTGCGAGGGGCCTCCGAGAGGGGCCTGCTCGAGGCGGCGAGGGGGCCGGAGCACTTGGGCGCGACCGCGCCGGGCGGAGGATCAGGGCGCCTTAAATTTCCACCCCGATAGCCCGTGGTGGGCATGTCGGGCGAGATCGTGATAGAGGCCGTCTACGAGGGCGGGGTGTTCAGGCCCCTGCGCAAGGTCGACCTGCCCGAGGGCAAGAGGGTGAGGGTGGTAGTCGAGGAGAGCATCGTGGACGTGGCC
>JAOZFH010000040.1 GCA_027491415.1 Thermoproteota archaeon
ATGGCTGAGGGTTGTCTGGTGGAGTATAGAACGATCGGTAAGAGTGACCTAAGGGTCTCCGTGGTCGGGCTGGGGACCTGGCAGTTCGGCACGGAGGCGTGGGCTTCGGCGCAGACTTCACCGAGGAGGACGCCAGGGGAGTATTAGAAAAGGCTCTCGAGCTCGGAATTAACCACATAGACACGGCGGAGGTCTACGGGAAGGGCAAGTCAGAGGAGATAATTGGAGAAGTACTCGCTGACCGTCGAGACGAGGCCGTCATCACAACCAAAGTCTCAGGGGCTTACCTCAGGTACAGGGACGTGAAGAGAGCTGCTGAAAGAATCCTGCGCAGGTTGAGAACCAAGTACATAGATCTATACCTCGTCCACCGGCCCAACTACTACATTCCCCTAAGGGAGACCACGAGGGCCCTAGAGGACTTGGTGGAGGAGGGCAAGGTCAGGTACGTCAGGGTCAGCAACTTCCCCGTGTGCATGATGGAGGGGGCGAGGTCCTACCTCAACAGGACAGACCTGGCGGCGAATCGGGTGAGATACAACTCCTCCAGAGGGAGATCGAGACCGAGATACTCCCGTACCTGAGGAGGGAAGGGCTGACTCTACTCGCTTACAGTCCCCTCGCCAGGGGGCTGCTCACAGGGAAGTACACCGTTGACAACATTCCAGCCGACGCAGTTTGAAGTGGGGACCCCCTGTTCAGCAAGGAGGAAAACCTGAGGGCCGCCCTGAGGGTCGTGGACGTGCTGAGGTCCATAGGGGAGAGGTATGGAAAGACTCCGGCTCAGGCTGCGATCAACTGGCTGCTGAGGGACCCGTCGGTCGTCGCCATTGTCGGGGCTAAGAGACCAGATCAGATCGTTCAGAACGCAGGCGCCGCAGGCTTCAAGCTCACAGAGGAAGAGGCCCGGAGGATAGATGAGGTCACCTCGAACATCTGCTTGGACTACTTCTGAGGTCCTCGAGGGCCCCTTCTTGACCCTTTTGATGGGCCTCATCCCAGGTAGGGGGGCATCCCGACATCCTCCTTTTTCTCCGCTTCTTCCTCCCTCATGCTGAGCTTCTTCCGTGCCACCGACAGGAGTCTAGAAGAGACCATGGCCGGAGAGATTGTTCCGGCCAGCACTATGACCTCCGGCCTAGACGATAGGCGCTCCAACACCTCTATCATCTCCGCGGTGAATGTGTCGAATGCTGACGCGAGGTCGGCGCTCATGGCCGACTTGATCAGCTCTGTGGGCAGCATGAACTCGACGCCCTCCAGGTAGACGACGGCTGGCCCCCTCAAGGAGTCGGCGAGCGCCTTAAGCTCCGTGACGACCCCCTCCATGTTCTCCCTCATGGCGTGCACGCTGACTAGCAGGAGCTTGGCCTGGGCCTCGGAGGCTATCAGCTTGGCGAGAGATCTGCCCTCCATTGGACTCTCGTCCGGAAGGTCAACAACCACTAGGTGGGGTCCCTCCGCGTGAATGAGCTCCTTCACCATCTCTGTGGCCCTCTGTGCAAGGGGCCCCACGGCCTCTCTATCCTCGGAGGTCAGCTCGGTACCCACCTCCTCGATCGGCGGCACGGGTACGGGTTCAATGACGTGCCTGAAGCCCTGATCCTCCAGCATTGCCCTAAGGAAGGATTCCATGAGCTCTAGCTTCCCCAGAAGCTTCTGGTCGCTCACCTTCGGCTTGATGAGCAGTATGGCTGTCTCTGCGACCTTGGCGGCCTCCACGCTCCTGATGAAGACGCTGTACAGCGTCATGCCCCCAAGAAGTTCGATTAGACACTCCAGTCTCTCTGACTTGTCGGCCTCCTCAGCGATCCTCAGCGGGTCCAGCTGAGTGTCCAAGATTACGTCTATCAGGTACTCGTCGAGCCGGGTAAACGCCAAGAGGGCCATCAGCTTGAACGGACCTAGGGAGCTGACGGACTCGCGCCTGTTGAGGGGGATCCTGTACTCCCTCACGAACTCTATGCCACCTGCCGTCGTCTCCAGGCAGGTCATCCTGGTCATGTAGAAGCAGGGCTTCACGACTCCCTTGACCCTGAGTACGTCCCCCGGAAAGAAGTAGTACGGGGTCACCCTCACGACTACGGTCAGCCTGCCAGTCCCGTCTTCCAGAACCAGGCGCTCGTAGGTCTCCTCGCCAAGTTTTGCGGTTGGAAGAACCTCCACTATTTTTCCCTCGATCTGAACCTCTGCGCCCTTCTTTATCCTGCCTTCGAGGATCTCAGCCATCTTCATGCTCCCGCAAACCCCGGGGGGTGGATAACGTGTCACAGGATTAAGTTTCGCCGCTGCCCCGGGGCTCGACTAGCGGCACTATCCGCTCCATCACGTACCTCACGAAGTTCTCTACCTCAGTGGCCGTGAACACCGTCACCACGCAGTTTCGCGTTACCCCCACCGTTAGGCCCCACTCTCTGTCCTCGAACACCACGTACCAGATCTTCCCGTGTTTGAGGTACTCTTGGTATAGGTTAGTGTCCGCCAAGGCCTCCCCGAACAGGGAGAGCTTCCTTATGTTGGGCAGGTCCACCTGGTCGAAGTACACCACCTTCGCGGCCTCCGGGTTGGATTCGTGGAGCTCCCTGAGGGTCTCGTGGGATATTTTGGCCTCCACTATCCCTCCCGAGCCCAGCAGAAGAGCGTTGGAGAGGAGAGACGCTGCGGCGTTTGCCTTGGGTCTCTTCGCCAAGATCAGCAGCATGGGCCCGCTATCAGTCCAGAACATGATGAAAGGGATCACTCGGGCCGAGACCTCGTACCTGACCCCTTCCCTACCGAAGAGGGGTACCAGGTACTCCTCGTACAGCTCCCCCCAGACCTCCGCCTCCCTGACGGTCTTCACATCCACCTGAGTCCTGAGCGTGAACTCCTCACCCCCGTGGGCCACGGACCGCTCCACCCTCCACCCCCTGAGCTTCTCCGCCGCGAGCTCCGGCGCCATGTCGCCTTCGACCCTGAAGATCTTCCCCACGAGAACCATGACCTCGTCAACGATGGTCGGGGCAAATTGAAAAGGCTGCCCTGAACAGTGTATGAGAGCGGGGTGCGGTGGAAAGACTGGAGCCAGGCGGGACCTACATTAAGGAGGTGGTGCTGGAGAACTTCATGTCTCATGAGTACTCAAGGATCCCGTTCAGACCTGGACTGAACCTTATCGCGGGCCCGAACGGGGCCGGGAAGTCGTCCATCGTCTTGGCAATAGCCGTGGCGCTGGGTCAGACGAGAACCGAGAGGTCCAAGAGGCTCAGGGACCTGATCAGGAGAGGTCGAGACCTCTCGAGGGTCACCGTGGTATTTGACAACAGCCCCGTTGAGGGGAGGCGGCCGATCCCGTGGTTCAGGGAGGACGAGATAAGGGTCTCTCGGTACATCCGAGCGGACGGAACCTACTGGTTTGAGCTGAACTACAGGACGGTCGACAAGTACGAGCTGACCAGCAGGCTGGCCAAGATGGGAATAGACCCGGACAACATGCTCGTCATCATGCACCAGGGTACCATGGCGGAGTTCATCTCGATGAGCCCCACCGAGAGGCTGGTCATGGTTGAGGAGGCGGCCGGGCTCCACGAGTACAGAGAGAGGGTACTCCGGGCCATGAGGAAGATGGCCGGAGTCGAAGAAGAAGTCTCGAAGACCCAAGATCTCCTCAGGAGAGCTGAGGAGACCCTTGGGATTTGGAAGGCCAGGTACGAGAGGCTCTTGGAGAGGAGGAGGCTCGAAGAGAGGGCCGCAGAGTTGAGGGCAGAACTCGCCTGGGCAAAGTATGAGAGGCAGAGGGAGTTCATGAATCAGCTGGAGGTCGAGCTGGAGTCGACCGAGTCGGAGGTTGGGGAGGTAGAGAGCCAGATTGCCCGGCTGAGCGAGGTCCTCGCAAGGCTGGAGGAGGACTTCCGTGCGGTGGGCTCCACGCCCTCCGCTGGGGAGTGGAGCGAGGTGTGGAAGAGGATCCTCGACCTGCACGAGCGGATAGTGGACTCGGCGGTTCGGCAGGCCATACTGGAGTACAGGCTCAGGGAGCTCAGAGCTGCCGCCTCGCGCCTCCGAAGTAAGCTTAAGAGGGCGAGATCTGAGCTGGAGAAGCTGGAGGCCGAGGCGAAGTCGGTTGAGCGGCCCGCGGATCGGCTGAGGGATCCGGACGAGATCCTGGAGGAATTCAGATTGGTCGGAGCCCGGCTGGCGTCGCTCGGAGACGTCTCCGACGATGTCGAGAGGATGTACCACCGTTACCTCCAGACCTACAAAGAGATCCGGGAGAGGCTCAATCGGCTGGAGGAGAACAGAAGGGAAATACTGGAGGCCCTCCAGGAGAGGGCCGAGTTCTGGAGGCGCGCCGTGAGGAGGCTCGTGTCTGAGGTCGACGAGGAGTTTCGGGAGATCCTCGGCAGGCTGGGCGGGGTCGGGTACGTCCGGCTGGTCGACGGAGAGGAGGTTGAGTCTGCAGGCCTCGAGGTGGGCGCGGGGTTCAGGGGGATGGACCCCGTTCCGCTGGAGTCCAGAGCGCTGAGCGGCGGTGAGAGGGCCACCACCGTTGTGGCGTTCATGCTGAGCCTGCAGAGGCACGTCAAGTCTCCGATTAGGATCATCGACGAGTTCGACGTTCACATGGATCCCGCGCGCAGGGAGGTGGCTCTCAGGGAGTTCGCCAGGGTCCTGTCCCAAGCCGGTGGGCAGAGCATCCTCGTCACGCCAGGACCTCCTCCGAGGGTCGAGGGTCCGGTTCACCTCGTGTTCGTCCAGAGAGTCGGGGAAGCCTCCAGGGTGGCTGGAGCATGAGCAGGACCTCGAGGACCAGGAGGGAGCTATTCGAGAGGATTCTGGAGCTTGTGCGAGAGGTCTTCTCGGGCAGGGTGGATCCATTCGACGTGAACGTGGTTCAACTCGCCTCTAGGCTCAGGGAGGAATTCCCACGCCTCAGAGGGTGGGACGAGATCAATCTCGACCTCGAGGCGATGATCGGACTGGCGGGAGTCGTCGAGAGGCAGGGGGAGTGGATCGAGCACCGGGCCTCTCGACTCTTCGTAGACCCCCTCCTCGTCGCGCTGAAGGTCGAGGTCATGGACCTGAAAGAGCTGGCCAGGATGTTCCTCAGGGCGTGGAGACCGATCGTAGAGGCCAGGGGCGTCACTCCCGCCTTCCTGGAGGCTGCCATCAGTTACTGGCTCGAACTCCCACCCGCCTCAGGGAGGGGGGAGGCGCTGCCGGAGCCCAGAGGGGAGCAGGACTTTGAGCCACTCTGGAAGGAGGAGGAATTCGAAAAGAGGCTGATGCTCGAGGCTAGACGCCTCCAAATGGCGCTCGACGAAAGGGAGGGGGAGATCAGCTACTCAGACTATCTGAGAGGGAAAGATCCGTGGGATTCCGCAGAGCGAGCTTATTTGCTCAGCTTTCTGATCTCGGACGGCGTGGTGTCAGTCAGGCGGGACCCGGCTACCGGTGAGCTCTTCCTGGTTCGACCCCGCGGCTCAGGCGACTCCGCAGAGTCCGTCGTCACCTGGCTGGACATCGGCGGTGAGGGTCATGGGTGAGGCGGAGGGAGGGGGCTCGGAGGACCTCAGGCGGAAGGTCAGGAGGGCGGCCCACATGCTGCTCCTCAGGAGCCACGCAAAGCCCGGGGTGAAAGGGTGGGAGCTCAAGAGGGCGCTGGGGAAGGACTACAAGGTGGCTCTCCGCTTGCTGAACGAGGAACTCGCCGACATCGGATTTAGGATCGTCGCAAAGGCGCCGGACGGTCGGGACGCGAGTGAGGAAGAGTACGGAGAGGCCACCTTCTACGTGACGTTTAGGGAGCCCCCGGACTGGCCGGAGATAAGGGGGTCTGGGTGGAGGATAGATGAGCTGGCTGCGCTGGCGGCCTGCGTGGCCCTGATATCGGCGAAGGGAGGTCGAGCGAGTAGGGAGGAGCTGGAAGACCTGCTAAAGTCAAAGCTGCCGGAATGGAAGGTTCCCGGCATCCTGACTAGGCTGATCAGGGCCGGATATCTCTCCGAGACGGATGAGGGGGTCGAGGTCGGCTGGAGGACGCGCGTTGAGATAGATGTCGAGCACCTGCTTAGACTCCTCCTCGGGTCCCGCGGCGCCTCCGGCGAGCGATGAAATCCATTATAGCGTCGAGGAGGGAGATCTCGCTGCCCCCAGACTTTGCGAGGAGGTCCTCGGCGGCTCTGGGAGAGACGCCGGCCGCAAAGGCCAGGACGGCCAGCCTCCCGTGCGCTTCTACCAGGGCGGCCGTCTTCCTGAGTTCTAAGATTATCCTCCTCATCTTTCGTCGCGACCTAGACTTCAGGGCCTTCTCGGAGAGCGAGAGGGCCTGCTCCACAACGAGCTCTGGCTCGCGAGAGATGCCGAGGCGACGAGAACCGCACACTGGACACTCCGGCCGCGCGGGGAGTTCGTACGGCTCCACCTCTTCCACGTAACCCCCGCAGCTCAGGCAGGCCAGGGTGATCCTCTCCGTGAGGAGTCGGACCCTCAGTCTCTCCCTCCTGAGGAGCCTCCTCTTGTCGGGTGGGATCGACTCGAGCCTGAGCCTCATCCACCGCAGGGCGTCTCTGCAGACTGGGGTGGGCTCAGCCATTCTCCCCAGATTGACGAGTTCCCACTCTCCCGAGGTCAGGCGGTCGAGCACCTGCCTGGCCTTGGGGATAGACATGTCCCTCTCAAGAACATCCTTGACGGCCTGCCTGTAGACTGGGGTCCCCTCAAGACTTGCCATCAGCCTGTCCAGCACCGACGGGGTCACCTCGGCGTCCCTCGAGACGACCCCCATCTTCCTTGCGGCCTGAAGGAGCCTGAACCTGAAGTAGCCGCTCCTCTCTACGGCTGCTTTAAGAGTCTCCTCCACGTCGAGAGGCGGCGACTCGAGGGCCTCAGCCACAGAGTCGGGGGACACCAGGTGACCGGAGAGGTAGACCCTGTAGGGGTCCTCCGCTACTCCCACCGCCGCCCCCGTCTCCCGGGAGATCGCCTCCGCCAAGTACCTAGCGAGGGCTCTGTTGGCGAGCGTCCCGGCGTGGACGTGCACCACGACGGTCTCGCCCACGGCCTCGACCACGATCCTCCTGTGCGTGGGCACGGGCAGGACCCTCTCGGCGGTCTCGATAGTGGGCAGGAGCGCGGGGAAGACCGTTGACTCCGCTACCCCGTACTCCTCCGCGATCGCCCGAGTCACATCACCCCTGGAGCGACCGGAGGCTATCATCTCCTCAACCCTGGCCCTTATGAGCCCGACCTCCTGGGAGACGGACATGGGTACTGGTATCTCCTCTCCCAACCAGTGTGGGATGGCCCCCTCTGGGTCCGGGTCCCTGACCACGTAGACCCTATCCCTGAACACCTGAACTATTCTCCAGACCTCTCCAGCCATAATGAACTTGGATCCAGGCTCCCCCCTCTCGGCGACGAATGGCTCGTCCAAGGTCCCCACGGGCTCCTCGGTGTCCTGATCCACCACGAGGTAGGTCCTGACCTCAGGGATCATCGAGAGGTTCTCGAAGTAGTACGGATAGAGGGCCGCGAAACCTGGGCCTCTCCTGAAGGAGCCAGACTCTGAGGCGAGAACAGGGCTCCTAGGCAGACTCGCCAAGAACTTGACGAGATCCATCAGCTCGCCGGGCTCCGTCCGCCTGTAGTTGTAGGCCCGCCTGATGACCCCAAGCGCCTCCTGGACCGCCCACTCCGGTTTCCACATTAGAAGGGCGACAAGCTCGTGGAGCAGGGCGTCATAGGGTTTCTCTGGAATCTTGACAGGCTCGAGCCTGTCCTGCAGGGCCCTGCTCCTAACGACCATGGACTCCAGAGCGTCGTCTGGAGTCATGACAATCACGACGCCCCTGCTGACCTCCCCAACCCTGTGGCCGCTCCTGCCCACCCTCTGTACAAGCCTCGTCGCCTGCCTGGGGCTCATGTACTGGACCACCAGGTCGACGTGGCCCACGTCTATGCCCAGCTCGAGGGAGCTCGTGGAGACCAGGGACCTCACCTGGCCTTCTCTGAGGGCCTGTTCGGCCGTTATCCTTGTCCTTGCGGTAAGAGACCCGTGGTGTACCCCCATGGCTAAGCTGGAGTCCCACATCCTCAGCCTGCTGCCGAGCACCTCGGCCATCGACCTTGTGTTGGTGAAGATCAGCGTGGTCCTGGCCCCTTCTATGAGTTCTCTTATCCTTCTGAGCCTGGCCGCCACCTCTGGGGAGACGTAAAGCCTTCCCGCCAGCTTCTCGTCTCGAGGAGTGGGTTTTGGGTACTCGACGCTTACTTCTATGCGCTTCGCCGCAGAGACGTACGCGACGCGGGGGATTGGGGACGAGCCCGCAAGGAAGCGGGCTACCTCCTTCGGCGACCCGACGGTCGCCGAAAGTCCCGCAATCTGGGGGTGTCCGCCCGCCAGCACCTTGAGCCGTTCTAGAGCCAGAGCTAGCTGAGCTCCCCTCTTGCTCTCCGCCAGTTCATGAACCTCATCCACGATCAGGTACTTCACCGAGGTCAGGTGCTGACGGAACTTCCTCGCCACCAACAGTATCTGGAGCGTCTCTGGCGTTGTAACTAGTATATCGGGCGGCCTGGCCAGCTGAGCCCTCCGCTCTATGTCCGGGGTGTCTCCGTGGCGAACTCCAACAGTTAAATCAAGGCGAGAGGCCCACCACGATATCCTGAGCATGAGGTCCCGATTCAGAGCCCTTAACGGGGTCACGTAGAGAAGCCGAATGCCCCCTGCCCTTGGGTCGTCCATGAGCCTCGACAGCATAGGGAGCAGGGCTGCCTCGGTCTTGCCCGTCCCTGTAGGGGCTATTAGGAGGACGTTCTCCCCCCTCATGAGTATTGGGATCGCCCTCTCCTGTGGCTCCGTGGGCCTCAACATGCCGCGCTCAACGAGGGCCTCCCTGAGGACCTGCGGCAGCTGCCGGAAGGCCCCCTCAACACCTCCGCCCCTCTGGGCCTTCCCTACAGCTTGCTCACCTCCTCGACCCTCGCGCCTAGCTTAATCAGGCCCGTCCTTAAGACCTCCGCGGCGCGCTCCACGATCCCCCGGGCCTCCTCAACGCTGTCCGCGGACGCCTGGATGTGTATCTTCAGCACGGGCATCGTCAGCTCCCCGCCAGCCGGGTGGCTCTTCACGTAAACCCTCGGGGAGACCTTCATGGCCCGGTCTATGACCGGCGCGGCCGAGGACTCCGGCACCCCCACGCTCCTGAGGAACTTCTCGGCGATGTGGATGTGAGGACCCCTCTCCCTCAGGATCGGCTCGACGTGATCCTCGAAGATGGCCTTCATCTCGGCGGGGACTCCTGGAAGCGCGATCGCCAGGATTCCCCGGTGCTCGAGGAGCATGCCGGGCGCGGTCCCCACCCTGTTTGGGAGTGGCCTGCTGCCTTCCGGTAGCATTGCCATCTTCACCCTGTGCTCTGTGAGTGGGAGGCCCTTGGCGGAGTACTTCTCCTCTATCATCCTGAGGGCCTCCTCGTTCTTGACCAGGGGGAGGCCGAATGCCCTGGCCATACAGGCCACGGTCATGTCGTCAAAGGTGGGCCCCAACCCACCGGTCGATATCACAACGCCGCAATCAAGCTCAATGGCCGTTCTGAAAGCCCACTCGATGTCTCCACAGATGTCGCGCACCGTCAAGCCCACCTTAACCTCGTAACCTAGGATCGTCAAGCGCCTGGCTAGCCAACTGTGATTTGTGTTAACAGTCTTTCCGATGAGAAGCTCGTTTCCGACGGATATTAGGGCGACACGCCGGGAGCTGCGGTCTAGCATCACGCTTCCTCCCCTACAAACCCTAAAATTGTTGGAGTGCGCGCGCTCTGCTCGGCGGATTTGTCAAGAGGGGTAGCCATTGCCGGGCCAGGCCTTGCTGCAGGGACTCATCGCGCTATTTGCCCCTGCGACGCTAGGCTGGCTCGGCATAATTCACAGGCAGTCTATCTGGGACGTTTCCCCGATACGCAAGACGCTCAAACAGAGGAGTTCTGTCCTCTTAGAGTTCGCCTTCGATCCCAACTACGCGGCGCCGCTGCTCCAGCTCGCCGCGAGGATGGCGAGGGACGGCTCTGACGTGATCATGGTCTGCGACAGGAGGAGCATGCTTCTCGGGTCGATAAGAGAGGGGTGGGGGGACTTCGAGGTATTCACCCTCGGTAACTCGGGCGATGTGAGGCCCGTTGTTAGCGAGCATCGTCGCCTTGCGAGCGAACTCAACGGCAGGGGCTCCAGTCTACTGATCTACGACAGCGTAACAGCTCTTGTTCAAATGGTCGGTCACAAGGAGGCGTACCTACTGATAAGGACGCTTTTAGAGTCTCTTGAGGGGGAGAGCCGGGTGGTGTTTGTGGTATTCCCTTGGGCTCACGAGCACTGGGAGGTGGCTCGATTTCGGGCACTCGTCCCGGACGTTTTCGTAGCAGTCGCCGGCAAGATACTCAGGATTGAGTAATGAGTCCTAGCAGCTTCAGGGCCCTAGGGAGCATCTCGTGCCCCCTCTCTATCACGCCAAGCCTGCCGCGGGAGCAGGATACTTCGTCAAACTTGGCCACCTCATCGGGCGGCACGCCCGGACCCGCGACGCATGTTGGAACGGGATCGTCCGTGTGCGCCTTCGCCCAACACGGCGTGGCGTGATCCGACGTGACCAGGACTGCTAGCTCCTCTCCCAGCCCATGATCCTCTATCATTGGCCTGACGAACATCTCGTCAATCACCTCGATTGCTTCGACCTTGGCCCGCATGTTTCCATCGTGTCCCGGCTCATCCGGCCCCTTGAGGTGCACGTAAGCGACGTCTACGCTTCTGAGAAGCCGTATAGACGCTTCTAGCCTCGTGGGAATGTCGCTTCTGAGGCTTCCCGAGGGCGGGGGGACCTCCTCGAGTCGCATGCCCAGGAGGCGCGCTATCCCGATCTCAACGGGCATCTCGGCAACGGCGCCAAATGATAGGCCGTACTTCTCTGAGATGGGTTCTACCGGCGGAAGACGCGCCCCTGCATCTCTGAGCAGAATGGCGTTGGCGGGCAGCTTGCCTTCCAGCCTCCTTCTCTCATTGACAGGGTGTCTATCCAAGAGCTCGACCGCCCTCTCGGTAAACTCGTTCACCAAGGAGGCCGTCAATCTCGCCTCCGGCGAGGAGTCCATCGGATCGCATCGAGTCAACCTCATGTCTGGGTTGGACACGGCGACGCTTATGAGTCCCTTGCGTCGATAGGCCGGATCTGTGTTGTCTACCATCTCAGAGAGCCGGCCCCCCTCCACCCCTATGACGACGACCGCTCTGTGGCCAACGGTGGCTTTGACTCTGACGTAGGAGCCCGGAACACTGAGACGCATTCCGTCCAGCGCCGAAGCCAGTTCACGAGATTCCTCCGTTGTTAAGCTCCTTCCCACCCTCCGATCAATTATCCTAAGAGTCTCGGGCTCGATCGTTGCGAAGTTTGCTCTGAACGCGACTTCACCCTCTCGAAGGATGATGCCGGCGCCCGCTGCCTCTATTGGGCCTCTGCCAGTGTAGTACCTGTGTGGATCGTAGCCCAAGATGGACAGGACCGCCGCGTCGCTCTCGGGCGCCACCCCTCTGGCAATCGTGTAGGTCATTCCACACGCGCCTATCTCGGCTATGTGATCCAGGCCCGGCTTATGGGCCGTTAGGAGGGCCGTATCTCTACCTGCCGTCCCAGCCGCGCCATCCAAGACTAGATAGAGGAGTTTTACCAAGGAATCAAAACCTCCCGCTGGCGAGCCCAAAACCGGGGCAAGTTAAAATTATTCGGCGGTCAAAGGACGTGGCTGGTGAAGAATGGAGGGTAGCGACCTCGATGAGCAGCAGGTGAAAAAGGCCCTCCTGAAGCTCAGCGAAAAGTATCTGCTAGGCGACATTGAGAAGGACGAGTACGAGTCCCTGAAGGCTAAGCTTGAGTCGGCCCTCAGCCTGATCAGGCTGAGGGAAAATCTTGAGAGAGGAGAGATTGGGCTGGACGAGTATGAGGCCGTTGCGGCTGAGCTGGAGAAGAAGACTGAGGGGGTAGAGGATGTCGTGGCGGAGCTGCTGAGGGAGGAGACCGAGCAGCCTGCTCCAAAGCCCATTGCAGAGTCGCCGAGCGCCGAATCTCCCGCCCCCATTCCAGTCAGAGTTGACGTCCAGCCTAGGGGCATCGCGGCCCCGCCGGAGGCTCCGGGAAAGGGAGTCCCCGAAGAGGAGGTCAAGGGACTCCTGGACGTGGTTCAGGATATGCTTTCACAGCTGGAGGATCTCGATTTCAAGAGGAAGAAGCTCAGAGACCTTCTAGTGAAGGGAGAAATATCGGATGACACGTTCGTCGACCTCTATCAAGACCTCAGAAGCCTTAGAGAGGAATTGATAAAGAGGCTGGAGGAGAAGAGGTCAGAGCTTGAAGAAGAGCTCGTGGAGTCCAAGAAGGCCATTAGAGAGATGGAGCGGGAGCTGGAGGTGCTCCGCGCCAAGGCGGCGCTGGGTCAAATATCAGACATTGAGTACGAAACAAGGAGAGAAAAGATTGAGGAGAGTCTGACTCGACTTCGGGCGAATATGGAGACCGTTCAGAAGGCCCTCTCGATAATGGGGGTAGGAGAGGGAGAGTGACTCGATCACCGCGATAGCTATGGTGGCCTGGAGAGAGAAGGGAAGAAAAAGAGGGGTAGAGGCTGCAGGCTCGCCTACTTCTTGGACTTCTTCCAAATGGCCTGGATGGCTAGGTCGATGTCATCGGCGGTTACAGTCTTCCTTCCAGCGTGTCGGGCGAGTTCAGCAGCCTGCTTGGCAACTTCAACGCCAAACTTCTCAAGATGGTAGACGAGCGTCTCCGTTGCAGACTCGCTAACCCTCTCGGCGCCAGCCTCCTTGATTATCCTCGCAACAGGCGCCTTAGGTAGGTACCTTGGCATGCTTTCACCTGTCGGAATCTGGTCGTGTATAGGATAAAAGTTTACCGGTTCGTCGCCGAACTCCTCGGCAGAATGAGCCGCCGCAGAGCCCGATTCGCCTTGGTAGGAGCCTCTCAACGCATTAGAAGTCTGTTAAGAATACTTACGAAACAAAGCAATCTTGGGGTATTTTAAATTAGTTCACGTTAAGTTGGTGTATTGGAACAAACAGTTGATGCCGTATTCAGCACTTTTCCATTCGTCTGAATCACTTTATACCCCTCCGGATCTCGGATCTGCCTGTAGCAGGGGGCGGGTGAATCCGCGCATGGACCATGCACCCTTTGTAGTCGATGAACTCGCCGCTGGGGCCGCCGCCAGGTTGATCGCCTTCCTGCTTGATCTGCTCGTTGTGGGGTTCCTCTTCGCTCCACTCCTAGTACTGGCCATCGGAGGGAGCTTCATTCGTCTGTGGGCGATCGCCAGTCTGGAGTTCTTCGGCTACCTAGTGTACTTTTCCTACTTGGAGGGGAAGAGGGGCGCAACGCTGGGGAAGGAGCTGCTCGGCCTCAGGGTACTGGGAGAGCGCCTTACTCCCCCATCCTACTGGCAGGCATTCGTTAGGGGCCTGACGAGGGCAGCAGATCTGGCCCTCTTGGGCCTCCCCCTGATTCTGCGGGCCGATCGAAGGAGGTTGGGGGACATCCTTTCCGGCACCGTCGTCGTGGCCGAGAGCAAGGCTGCGCTCAAGATACCCACCCCGGGCAGGTATGCGTCCCTTAAGAGGATTGGTGGAAGGGCCTGGGAGAGAGATCGGGCCATCGTGGAGGGCCTCATTCTAGAGGTTAGGGAGAGACTCGGTGGAGGACAAGCCCAGCTGGCCGACGAGATCCTCCACAGAGTCTCAGAAAGGGAGGGGGTCGGCGATGGGGAGGTTAGGGAGAGGGTGACTCGACTCTTTGGACTCGATGACAGCGACTGGAGAGTGGCCGTGGTGACGTATGGTCTGATGAGTGGGCTCGTCACCTTCAAGAGGGAGAGTCTGCTGAGGAGGTCCGCATCCATCCTCAGGAGGGCCGCCGAATTGGCTTCGCGGCTCGAGGACAGGATGGAGTTCGAGGCGAAGGCTCGTGTTCTGGAGTCTCTCGATGAAATGAGATCGAAGAGGCGGAGGCCGAACGTCCGATCTGGTATTGCCTCCGCCCTCGCCGCGGCCCCCGTCGAGTTTAGGTCGAGCCTGCCCTACTTCGCCGTCGCCCTGCTGGTACTGCTCTTGGGCGTGGGTATGGGAGTGATGGTGGGTTCAGAGTTCGCTCAAGAACTCAGTAAGATATTCGGGCCTCCCGGGGACATCAGGGCTGAAAGACCAGCCCTGCTCGCGGCGGCCATCGCCATGAACAACGTGCGAGTTGACCTGGGCGTTCTACTCGGAGCCGGACCTGCAGTTTACCCGCTCATACTGATGCTCCTCACGAACGGGGCCGTGGTTGGGGCCCTGGCCGCGCATTCAATGGCTTCGGCCAGCATCATGAGGTTCCTAGCCCTGATAGCCCCACACGGAGTGGGAGAACTCTCCCTCTTCCTTGTGGCCGCCGCCGGGGGCTTCAAGATCGCGTGGAAGATGATGTTCCCAAGGGGAGGCAGGGAGGCCGCGCTTCGAAGCGCCAGGAGGGCGATCGTCCTGCCGGTCTTCGCCGCGCTGCTCTTGCCGGTCTACGCGATAATTGAGGCATTCGTGACACCCAAGCTCGCCAACAGCCCCAAGGCAGCCCTCTTAGTGGGGATTGCCTCGGCGGCCCCCGTCTACATGTGGCTCCTCTTGGGCAGAGGAAGCGTCGGTAGAGATGCTGGGGAGGACGCCCGGTCCGCATCCGGAGGGGAGACGCCTTGAGGGTGATGGGAGAGTCAGAGGATCGGCTCAGTCGGGCCTTGCGCGAGGGCGAGCTGACCGTCGCCGTCTACGGCCTGGGACACGTGGGAGTCCCCCTGCTGGCCGCCTGGCTGTCGGCCGGCGCCAGGGGCATCGGGGTAGATGTGGATGAAACCAAGGCTGCGGCGGTGGCCTCAGGTAGCAGTCCCGTCGAGGAGCCTGGGGTAGAAGAGATCCTGAGGTCGGCCCTCTTGAGCGGCAGGCTGAAGTCAACGACCAACGGAGTCCTCGCGTCCAGGGAATCCGACGTGAAGCTGATAGCCGTTCCGACGAAGCTCAAATCCTCCCCCGCATCCATGGGAGCGGAAGCGGATCTATCTGCCCTGAAGTCGGCCGCTAGGGCTATCGGGAAGGGACTCAAGGAGGGAGACTTGGTCGTCCTCGAGAGCAGCGTCCCGCCCGGAACGACGAGGAGGGTGCTGAGACCCATACTCGAGGGAGTCAGCGGCCTCACCGCAGAGAGGGACTTCGGCCTGG
>JAOZFH010000043.1 GCA_027491415.1 Thermoproteota archaeon
GAGGTCCAGTGGGTCCCTCAGGGGGATCAGCCTGACCTCCCTCCCGCTCCTCAGGACGAGGACCCTCCTGGCCCCCAGCTCCCTCCTAAGCCTGGCCGGGAGGGTGATCCTCCCCCTGTCGTCCATCTCAACCACATTGACTCCCATATTGGACCCTAAATTCCCACAATACCATATAAATGTGGGCATTTGCACCGAAATCCGCCTCCCCATTACTTGGGGGGACCAGTGATCTATACCCGAGGTTCTCAATGCTCTCAAATCCCCGACCCCAACTGGGCATGGGGATAGTCGGGTGCGGCTCCGCCCCCTCTGCGCGGGTGTACTCCTTCTGCTCCTGCTCCTCCCGGCCTCACCAGGCAGTCTGACCCGCGGCCCGCGTAAGGAGACTGTAGATGTCGGCCTGACGTCCACGTCTGGGTCGCGCCCCTACTACCTAATCCCACTGAGTGTGAGGAACTGGCTCCCCTACGACAGGCGGGGAGAGCCCGTGTCGTCGGGCGTCGCCCTCCCGCCGGGCGTGGCTTGGAACGTGAGTGAGCTGCGCCTGCTGGACGAGTCGATGCTCGAGGTGCCGGCGCAGTTCCGCGAGCTGGCCAGATGGAGCGACGGGAGCATGAGGTGGGTCCTCGTGGACCTCCAAGCCGACGTCGACGCCAGGGGAGAGTCCACCTACTACCTCCAGGTGGGGACCCGGCCCGACGAGGTCGACACCCCGCTGAGGGTCGAGGACCTGGGCGACGCCCTGCTCGTCCACACCGGCCCGCTGAGCTTCGAGGTTAGGAGGAGCGGATCTCCCCTGCTCGGCCCGTTCTACCTCGACCTCGACGGGGACGGCTCCCCCGAGGAGAGGGTGGCGGAAGAGGGGGACATGGTCGTCGTCGGGGAGGACGGCAGGGAGTACCTGGCCGGCCTCGGGGGCAGGGTGGTGGAGGTCGAGGAGGCCGGGCCGCTGAGGGTCTCGATCCTGGTCAGGGGATCGCACGCCAGCCCGACGGGCGTCGCCCTCCTCAACTACACGCTCAGGATCCACGCCTTCGCCTGGAGGAGCTACCTCAGAGTCTACTACACGGAGGAGAACGTGCTGCCCTGCCTGAACGACGGCTCGGGGCAGCCGAACTGCCTCAGGCTCGGGTCTCCAAACTCAGTGCCTTTCAGGGGGGTGGAGCTGAGGCTGAACCTCACGCGCGGAGCGGGGCCGGCCTACGCCATCCCCGCAGATGGGCGGATCCTGCGGGGCGACCTGACCAGCGCCGCGCTGCTCTATCAGGATTCGAGCGGCGGGCCGGACTGGGACAGATGGCCCGGCGTCAGCTTCCGGGGCTACCTCGTGCGCGTGGACGGGAGGGAACTGCACCGGGGGGATAGGTCTGAGGGGTGGGCCGACCTCTCCTTCGAGGGCTTCGGCCTGACGGTCGGCAAGAGGTACTTCTGGGAGAGCTACCCGAGCTCGATCGAACTCGTCTCGTCCGGGCAGGTCAGAGTGGGCCTCATGCCAACTCAGTTCTCGGCACCCTTCGAGCACAGGGCTGGGGAGCGAAAGACCCACGAGATCGTCCTCCTCTTCCACTCCGGCCGGTTTGAGGAGGCGCACGCCCGGGAAGTGGTGGGCCTGATGGACCCCATGCAGGCGAGGGCCCCTGCGGAGCTGTACCTGGACTACGGACTTTACGAGAGGTGGCCGCCGTACAGCCCCCTCGACCCCTGGCTCAGGCACTACGAGCTGAACAACCTGGCGGCGGTGAACGGGACTGCTGGCCCGTACGCGGCCAACCTGTTCGACGCCCGCGAGAGCGTGGACTTCTACGGGTGGATGCACTTTGGAGACGTCAGGGTCGTGGACGAGGACGGAGGGACCGGGCAGTCGAACCTGCAGTACGACTTCGAGTACGGCATGCTGGTCCAGAGCCTCAGGCTGCTGGGGAGGGACGACCTGAACTCCCGCAGGTGGTGGCTCCTCGGAGAGCAGGCCGCCAGGCACACGGCCGATGTCGACGTGCTGCACGTCCACTGGGGAGACCCCTCCCAGCCGTCGTCCTACTGGATCCGGTGGTGCTGGGGAGGAATGTTCTGGCACACACCCCACGGGGAGTCTGGGCTGGAGAATCCTCACAGGGGGGCCTCACCAAGCCTGGAGTTCCAGTTCGCGAGGGGGCTTTTCCTCTACTACTACCTAACCGGCTACCGTCCGGCCTGGGAGGCCGCCATGGAGGTCGCCGAGAACACCTACTGGAGGGTGATTAACGGGCCGGGAGAGCCGGGGTACAGCGGAACCACGAGCGACGAGGCTCGTGCCCCTGCAAACGCCCTAGAGATCCTGCTGGCGGCCTATCAGGCTACGTGGGACGGGAGGTTCCTGGAGGCGGCGAAGAAGGTCGTGGAGGAGTCGCACTTCAACAGGAAATGGTACAGGGACGGGCCGGCTCCGGAATACGCGGGGAGGTCGGTCGCGCCCTGGCAGCAGGCGATGCTCATGGTGGCGCTCGGCAAGTACCTGGACCTGGTGCGTGAGCTGACTGGTGAGGTGGACGAGGCGGCCAGAAGCTCTCTGCTGGGGTACGCTGACTGGATGCTGAGGTACGCCTACCACCCGGAGGGCGACGACGCCTTCTCCGGCCCCCACTTCGTCTACAGGTGGTGGGGAGACGGCAGGGTCAGCGACTGGTCCCCTGGAGGCGGAGCCAACGCCTGGATGCTGGTGATAAGCGACGCCTTCGTCTACGCCTGGGAGTACTCCGGCAACCAGACCTACCTGCAGGTCGCCCTGCAGCAGTTTCTCTACGGGTCTAGATACTTCTGGTACGATGGGAACCCCGTCGGCCAGTTCGCCACAGGCAAGCAGCACGCCATCCTCTCGACGAGTGGCTTCATGGCGTCCCTCCTGCTGGCCTGGCTCTGGGACGCCTGGAAGATCAGCACGTGGGGCCCGACAGGCGGGCCGGATAAGGAAATCGGCGTGGAGGCAGGAAGGGTCCTCCCGGTGTAGGTCGGTGGAGTAACGGTTGGGGAGAGGGTGCAACGCCTTCCCACAGGCGCGCCTCAAAACCTCACCCGAAGCTCAAAAGCGGTGATTGGGTTGGAGCGACTGCCGGCGGGGGGACGAGACTAGATCCCCCAGGCCATCTCCTCGGCATGCGAAGGTCCGAGCATACGCTCACTTCGCCTCCTTTCTCGCGCAGAAGCTCCTCTAGGGAGATGACCCGCACCTGCTCACGTCTTCCAGCCTCCCTCAGCTCTTCATCCGACGTCACGAGCGTGAGTCCATGCTTCTTGGCCGCGTAGAGGTAGGAGGCACCATAGAAAGTAATCCCGACCTTTATCGATAGTTCTAGGATCTTAGGTAGGTCTCTCAGCTCAATTCGAATCAAACGCAGGATGCTCAGCGCGTCAGAGAGGCTTTCAGAGATCCGCGAAGCGTCCTCGGCGCTCAAGATCTTCCTGAGGTATATCCACTTCTAGAGGGCGTTTCCTGTCTCATACAGCGCCAGGTCTAACGTCGCCTCGCCGCCCACTACATCCTAGGCACCTCTCTTGAGAGAGGCGATTGCCTCCATGACGGCGCTAGCATCTAGGAGTAGCTCATCTGCTCCTATCCTCCCTCACTGTCCTAACCATCTCTGTGCGGGGGACCTTGGAGAGCGCCTCCCCGAGCTTATCGAGAGCCTCCTCGACCTCCTGCTCCCTTCTTCTCCGGATCTCCTCCTCCAGAGCCCTTCTTACAACGTCACCCACTCTTATTCTGTACCTCCTAACCGCCTCCTTCAGCTCGCGGGGTACTCGAACGGTTACTGTGTAGCTCATTGTAACTCAGCTGGTGTTCAATCAGGCCTGTATTAAGAAAGCGGGGGTCGCACAGAACGCCTCTCCCAGCCCAACCCCGCGCACGTGCCCGAGCTAGACGGTAATCGAGTTTTGTACTCGGCTAGGCTGCGAAACGAGGCGTTTCCCCCGTCCCCTCACTCTGAGGGCTAGCGGGTTTGCGTGCACGCGCCTGGCGAGGCTCTGCGCAGTTCTCAGGGGATGCCACGGGGGCTCCTCCGGAGGAGGCCGATTTAAGCGGGACTCCAAGCACGTTCTTCCACTCGGGGGGCAGAACGGAACCTTAGGCGGCTGAGACGAGATCCATTCTAGAATGGTTGAAACCAATATCGTATTATTTTTAGCTAAAAAATCAGGATAAAAAGTTTGATAACGGTTACGATAACCCTTAAATTGTAACTTCTGATGATTGGTGTTTAAGCAGGGCCCGCGTCGGACTCACGCCGGGTTCTGGCTTCCAGCCCGATCCCGCGCGAGGGTCCCTCGTGGTCTCTGCTTCCCAAGGTGGTACCGCATGGGATCGAGGCGGAAGCTGGCCCGGCTGAGGGCCAGGACACCCTCCGTGAGTGTTGCGGCCGCCCTCCTACTGGCGCTGATTCTGCTCAGCCCGCTGCCCGCCTCTGTAACTGGCGGAGGGGGGCGCTGGCAGGGGTCGGCCTGGTGCGACACGCCCCCGGCGATAGACGGCCAGATCACTTGGTCCGGGGAGTGGGACGCGGCAAGCAAGGTGAGCTTCACCCTCGGTGAGATAGGCTTCACACTGTGGATAATGAACGACGCCCACTTCCTCTACGTGGCCGTGCTGGCCGAGGACGACGATCTGGGAATCTACCCCGAGGGCGAGCAGGACGGCATCACCATATACGTTGACTCGGACTTCGACGGGGAGGGGCCCGAGGGAGAAGATGTCTTCGGCTGGATCGGCCGCTCCGGCTGGGGTCTCCCAGCTGGGTACTTCGACATGCACACCCGAGAGGGCTCCTACGCCATGGAGATCGACGAGGTTCAGGACGGGGTAGGGAAGGCCTCCCTCACACCATCCGGGATCTTCTTCGAGTTCTCCAAGCCGCTCCAGGGGTCATCTCCATCGGAGGACCTGCAGGTGAGCTACGGAGGCAGGTTCGGATTCGCCGTCAGGGCGCAGATAGACCAATACGACAGGGGCTTCTGGCCCTCCAGCACCTACTCGGAGTTCGCGATATACGAGGTCGCCCCTCCGCCCGAGGGGGCGGCGCAGCCACCGGTGGAGGGTCAGGAGGTGACCAGCACGGGCGGGGGCCACGCCGTGGCGATCGCCTTCTCCAAGGAGAGGACTTGGACGGAGGAGACCGACTCCTACACGTGGGTGGTGACCGAGTCCGACCTCTGGGTTACGACCGAAATCGGCGAGCCTGTCACCAGGCTGAGGACCCAGCCCAGGCTCCACGAGTTCTCCCCGGAGGCGACGCCCGGGGGCGAGCTGATCGTCCTGTCCGGGACGGGGGCCTCCCTCAGGAATGAGACGAGCTACGGGTCTCTGGAGTTCTGGAGCAGCATCGAGGTCTACCTGTACGAGGGAGGGGCGGAGAGGAGGCTCACGGACAACGACGAGGCGGACATAACCCCGACCCTGAGCCCGGACGGCACATTCGCCGTCGTGTCCAGGGGCATGCCGGGCAGGGGCTTCAACCTCTACAGGGTCTCGGTGGACGGTTCCCAGGAGGTCAGGCTGACCAGCGGGAACCACAACGACTTGGATCCGTCGATCTCCCCCGACGGGACCAAGGTCGTCTTCGCGTCGGACAGGGACGGGTCGTTCGCCCTCTACGTGCTGGACCTTGCGAGCGGTGAGGTGTCCCCCCTCCTTGAGAGGCGCTGCGTCGCCGGGGTCGGGCCCGTAACGGCGCCCGGGATGGGGGCGGAGACCTGCAAAGACGTGCCCCTCAGGGGCATACAGCCGGCGTGGTCGCCGGACGGCAGGTACATAGCCTTCTCTGGACCTGCAAGGGACAGGGAGGAGAAGGCCCTGGACTTGTTAATCTACGACGTCGAGTCGAGGTCCGTGAGGCCCGTATTCGAGATCCCCGACGCGGACCTGCTCAACCCATCTTGGACCACCGACGGCGGGATAGTGTTCGAGATGGCCGTGCAGCAGGTCGAGTCGGTGGAGTTCAGGGTGATCGTCGGGGATCTCGAGGGGGGCGCCCTGGACCTCGGCGTGGTCAGCGTGGTGTCGAGCTACCGGTGGCTGAGCGACCACCCCTACGCGCGGGTCGTGGAGGACTGGGCGAACTCGGCGGCACCCATCGTCCTCGCGTCACCGCACCCGACCGCATACACCCCGAGTTCTCCGGTCATACTCTCTGACGAGGTCCTCCCGGACGGAGTGGAGGGGCAGCCCTACAGGCACGACCTGGGGGCCGTGGGAGGGGTCCCGCCGTACAGCTGGAGCCTGACCGTCACCTCGCACGACGGCCGCCTTCCGGGCTGGCTGTCGTTTGAGGGAGGCGTCATCAGCTCCGACTCCCCCGAGAGCGTCAGGAACCTAACGATGAGCGTCACCGGGACGGACTCGATGGGACAGAGCTATACGGGGACGTACAGGCTCACCATATACCCGGCCACCAACGTGAGGATAGGTGGGCCGGACTACTACGTGACCTGGTCTGGGGAGACCGAGACGGTCGACCTGACCTTTTACTGGCCAGCCCTGGGGGGAGAGGCGCCCTACGAGTACTCTTACGAGTACTGGAGCGACTATGGCTCGAGGTTCGCGGTGACTGGGTCCCCTGACTCGGCCACCGTGACTGGGGGAGACGGGGTCCTCTACCTCACGGTCGTGGACTCCTTCGGCCAGGCCTGGAGGAAGAGCGTGAACTTCTACGGGCTCACAATGTTCGGGCCTGAGGACGAAGAGTACTATCTGCAGGGTGCGGCCTGCGGCCTGGACGAGTCCAGCATAGTGAGCGAGCCCTACGTATTCGAGGGGTACCCGGCCGTGCTCACGATCCGCCTGGGCCCCCTGGCCGGCGCCGACATAGGGGGGAGGCGGGTCGTCAGGTACCGCAGCAGCGAGCTGTCGCTCACGGTCGACGGGAGGCCCGTGAGGCTCTCGAGCGTGCGGAGGGAGATTGACGGCACGCTGCTCAAGATCCACTTCACGGTACCCAGGGGCGCCGCGACCTCCGACTCTCAGAGGTCTGTCAAGGGGACCCTCAGGGTGTCGCTGAGCTTCGACTCCGCTCAGGTGGTCTCCAAGTCCAGGGAGATCTGGATACACTCCTCCAAGCTTATCCTTCCGTACCTCTATGGCCACCACTTCAAGAACTTCGAAGTGGACGACATTAGCTGGGACGTGGTGGCTGACGTGTGGTACTGGTGAGGTGGTAGGGGATACATCTGCGTGGAGCCGTTCGGCTGCGAGAAGGACCCGCTGTTCGAGCTGCTGTACGATAACGTGTGGAGGGACCTCGGGGAGAACGGTGTCTGCTTCGGGATGAGCCTCTCGGCCTACAAAGTCGCATCCGGCCACGTTGAAACGCCATGCTACGCCGTCCCCAAGCCCTACGCGATGGGGCAGAGCGCCAGCGTCGTCGACTGTGATTTAGATACCTGCTGCTTCGTCGGGGCGCTGGGCGGGCCCGAGCATGGTTGCAGCCTGTGGACATACGTCATAACCCAACATCTGTACCAGCACGACTTCGAGAAGCTGGCGAGGGGCCTGCACGCCTACTCACTGAGTCCGAGCGAGATGGCTCAGGAGCTGGTCGAGGAGGTGCAGAGCTGGAAGTCGAGGTTCGAGGCAGGGGAGGAGGAGGGCATGCTCATCATCTCCATGAACCCACGCCTCTGGGAGGGGCACG
>JAOZFH010000056.1 GCA_027491415.1 Thermoproteota archaeon
CTGAACCTGCTCTCGGCCTCGACGGCGGTGGCCACCGACTCTGGGGGGGTTCAGGAGGAGGCATTCACGCTGGGGGTCCCCTGCGCCATACTGAGGGACAACACAGAGAGGCCCGAGATCATAGAGATGGGAGGGGGACTGATCGTCGGCGCGCACCCGGGGCGGATCGTCAAGGCCGTCAGGGACTTCTTATACAAGTCCACATGGAGGAGGAGAATTAGGAAGGCCGGAAATCCCTTCGGTGACGGGAGGGCGGGTGACCGGATAGCAGAGATAATAGCGGCGACGGACCTGGAGAGCCTTCAACCGTCCTCTCCGTACTTCGAGGAGGGTGCGCCTGTCTATGCCGCCGTGAGGGTTGGGGGGCGGGTGAATGGCATGACCGTGAGCCAGGTCCAAGACGAGTTCAACCTGACAATTGTCGCGGTGTACGGACGACAGGGCAGAGCCTCCTGCCCCGAGCCAAACATGACGCTCACGACAGGGGAGGTAATCAAGGTCCTGGGGGAGAAGAGGGCCGTGGAGAGGCTGAGGGCGGCGTGCGGGAGGTGATGAACCGGTGAATCCCGTTCAGACCCTCGGCCTCTTCATTATGGTCGTGGGCCTGCTGCTGATAATGACCTCCCTGCTCGTCCCGGGTCGAGAGAGGGCAGAACGGGGGGAAGAGAGGGGCAGGTCCGAGGAGGTCGTGGGAGGAATCATCCTGATAGGCCCCATACCCATAGTGTTCGGCAGGAACCTGACGAAAGGGATGCTCTTGATGCTCGTGCTCTCTGGGCTCGCCATGGCGGTCACTCTTTTGGCCCTGTATCTGATGACGGGGGGATGAGGCATGGGGGTGGGGGAGAGTTTGGACATCGAGATCGGCAGGGAGATCCAGCAGGCCTTCTTCAGGGCGGCGCTGTTCCTGCTGGGTGTGGCGATGGTCTTCATTGGAACCCTTCTCCTCGCACTAGGCTCTCTGGAGGGTGAAGGATCGGGAGGGGGCTTTGTGATCATAGGCCCCTTAATATTCGCATACGGGAGGGAAGTTCCGGGCTGGCTGGCCGCCGCCTTGGTGGCGGCGGCCTTGGGAGCAACGGCGCTCTTCCTCTACGTCGTCAAGAGGGCTTTACGGACGTATGAGGCCGCTCCAGCACCTTGAAGGCGCTCACAGATACCTCCTGCGGATAGACTCCGACTCCAGCTTGGTAAGTTCCCTGAAGAACCTGTCGTCAGCCTCTCTATGATTGGTCAAAAGAGCCCTGAGGTCCTCTGGATCGACATCCCTGGTCGCGGCGGCCACCAGGGCCAAGCTTCCAAACCTTTTGGTCAGCGTGGCGAGCCGGAAGGCTCGGTCAGCCAGTTCTGAGTCTGAGACCGCTGGTCTACCCCTCTTCCTCGCCTCCTCGACCGCTTGAACCGCGCGGGAGGCCCACCTGCCCGAGAACGCGGCCAGCGCCCTGGATCCGCAGGACGGGCAGGTAAGCGTCATGTCAGTCTCTAGGAGGGTCTTCACCTTCACGCTCGTCCACCAAGACCAGCAGAACGGGCAGACCACCACGAGATCCGTTCCCAGAATCCTGGCCTTGGCCGCCTGCAGGAGTATCCTGTCGAGGCTCTCTGGCGGAAGTATCTCCAAGAAGAACTGAGATCGGCGCAGCCCCAGCCAAGCGAGCGGGCTGGGCGAATCTCTCACTACGGTCGCCATCTGAACCTCGCCGGATTCCATTGCGGATACAATCTTCTCGGCTCCTTCCAAGTCGTAATCCTTGGTCAGAGACTCCGATATCGCTTCCTTGTAGATGGGCGTGCCCTCGTACGCTTCTACTATCTTCTTGAGGCTGAGCTCCCTCAGGCTCGCGGCCTTGGAGATCAGCCCCATCCTCTTCGCCACCTGGAGGATCCTCACGCCGAACCTGCCGGTCCTTGGGAGGGTCCTGAGCAGGAGGTCCATCAGATCTCTTTTGAGAAGGGAGTGAAGCGCCCTCTTCACGGCCTCCACGCTGGCCGGCTTCAGGATTATCCGATATGGGTCAGAGTTGGTAAGCACGCCCAGCCCGATCTCCTCCACCATTACCTGGGCTAGCAGCCTGGAGAGGGTTCTGTTTACGAGTGTACCCGCGCAGGCGTGAATCACCACGTAGTTCGAGAACCCTTCTATCACCACCCTCCTGTCCGTCCCCACGGGGACTCCAAGCTTGACGTGCTCCCGTATCGGCCGAATGGCCCTCCTCACGTCCTCTGCATCGGCGAAGGGGTAGCCCCTCAGGATGGTTCGAACGGCTCCTTCGACCCCCGCCGACTTGATTTCCTCCTCAGCAATCCGCCTGAGCCTGCCAACCTCGACGGCCACGTCAAACGGGACTGGAAGGTCCTCTCCAACCCAACTGGGTATCGCGCCGGTGGGGTCGTCGGCCCGGACCACCAGTACCCTTCCAGCCTCTATCCTCCTGAAGACCCACACGGAACCCTTGAACACGAACTTGACGCCAGGATACAGATCGTCTAGTACGAAAGCCTCGTCGAGATAGCCGATCAGGAGGCCCGAACTCTCCTCGACCACGGGATACCGGCGCTCGTCGGGAATGGTCGAGAGGTTCTCGAAGTAATAGCGGTACGAGTTCTCGCGCCTGTGCGGCAGCGCGAGGAACTCGCCATCTTCTGAGATCCACAGGGGTCTGTTCCAGCTGGAGTAGACGTACCTGAGCGTCTCCACGAGATCGTCCCTCGTGAGCCCGGCGTAGGCGTGAGCTCTCCTGAGGATGGAGAGGGCGCTCACTGTGGGGAGCCTCTTGTACTCCAAGAGGAGGCCGATGGTCTGGTGGAGGGCCACATCAAGAGGTTTGGGCGGTATCTTTGGGACCTCCAGCTCGCCGCTCTTGGCCCGCCGGCATATCACCAGAGACTCCAGAAACTCGTCCGCATCCGACGTCACGACGACGCCCCTGCTGACCTCCCCGACCCTGTGGCCGCTCCTGCCCACCCTCTGGACCAGCCTCGTGGCCTGCCTGGGGCTCATGTACTGGACCACCAGGTCTACGTGGCCCACGTCTATGCCCAGCTCGAGGGAGCTGGTGGAGACGAGCGTGTCCAGCTCGCCGCTCTTGAGCGCGCGCTCCGCCTCAACCCTGGCGTCTCGGGAGAGAGAGCTGTGGTGCACCGCCACCGCGAGCTTGGGGAACCACTTTGCGAGCCTGTGCCCGAGGGCCTCTGCGGCCGATCTGGTGTTGGTGAACAGGAGCGTCGAGTTGGCCCGAGAGGCCACTTCGGTGATCGCTCTGATCCTCGCGACTACGCCCGGATCGGTTCCCGCCTCGCTTGCGACCTTGATATCCTCCTCGGAGGCCTCCGGGATCAGCACCCTCAGCTCCATCTCCTTCGTGGCTGAGACGTCCACGACCTCGAAGGGCTCTCCCCCGAAGAACGCCCTGCCGACCAAGTGGGGATCACCGACCGTTGCTGAGAGGGCCACCCTCTGGAAGGGCTGGCCCACGAGCTCCTTGAGCCTCTCGAGAGCCACGGCGAGCTGTACTCCACGCTTGTCGTCCACCAACTCGTGCACCTCGTCTACCACAACGGCCGCCACGGACCTCATGTGAGACCTGAGCCTCCTGCCAACGAGTAGGACCTGCAGGGTCTCCGGGGTTGTCACGAGTACGTCGGGTGGGTGGAGGGACTGTCTCCTCCTCTCCGACTGGGAGGTGTCGCCGTGCCTGACGGCCACCGAGAGGCCCACACTGGAGGCCATCCACCGGATCCTGTCCTCGAGGTCCCGGTTCAGGGCCCTGAGCGGGGTCACGTAGAGGAGCTTCACCCCCTCCCTCGGGGGATGGGACTTGAGCCTTGCCAGCATGGGGAGGACGGCCGCCTCGGTCTTGCCGTACCCGGTGGGGGCCACCAGAAGGACGTTCTTGCCGCTGAGTATGAGGGGGATTGCCTCCCTCTGCGCGGGCGTGGGCTCCCTTATCCCCCTAGAAGCCAGCGCCTCTCTTATCTCTTCCGGGAGTTGGTCGAAGACCGTGGGCACCCGCAATCTGGATCCCAGGGCGAATTAAAGCGGCGCCGCACGCCCCTTTCGGCGGCGTGCCCATTGGTAAAGAGTTTTAAATGGGGATAAGAGCGACTATCCGCGCCAAGCCCCGCAGCGCGAGGGGGCGGACACACGTATTGATAGGGGGTGAGCTGAGATGGCCGCAGCTGGAGGAGCTAGCGGAGCTGGAGGTGCCATCCCGGTTTTGATCCTGAAGGAGGGCACTTCCAGGACCAGAGGCAGGGAAGCCGTTCGGCTCAACATAACCGTGGCCAAGGCCATAGCTGAGGCCGTAAAGAGTACCCTTGGGCCGAAGGGCATGCAGAAGATGCTCGTCGACCCGTTCGGCGACGTGATCATCACCAGCGACGGTGCCACGGTGATGAAGGAGATCGAGGTTGAGCACCCGACCGCGAAGATGCTGGTTGACCTGGCCAAGAGTCAGGAACAGGTAGCCGGTGACGGAACTACCACCGTGGTCGTGCTCGCAGGTGAACTCCTCGCCAAGGCGGAGGAGCTGATGGACCTCGGCATCCACCCGACCCTGATCATAGAAGGCTACAGGAAGGCCGCCAGGAAGGCCTCAGAGCTCATCGACGAGCTCTCCATTAAGGTCCCGTGGGACGACAAGGAGATCCTGAAGAAGATCGCCAAGCTGGCAATGGGCTCAAAGGCCGTAGCCCACGCGAAGGATCACCTGGCAGAGATAGCCGTCGAGGCAGCCCTGGCCGTGGTCGAGGAGAAGGACGGCAAGAGGACCGTCGACCTGGACAACATCAAGAGGGAGAAGAAGGAGGGAGGCTCCATATTCGACACCGCCCTCATCAGGGGCATAGTGATCGACAAGGAGGTCGTCCACCCCGGGATGCCCAGGGTGATAGCCGGGGCCAAGATAGCCCTCATCGAGAGCGCCTTGGAGGTCAAGAAGCCAGAGCTGTCCTCCAAGATCAAGGTGGTCTCGCCGACCCAGATCAAGGGCTTCCTCGAGCAGGAGAAGGAGATGCTCAGGGAGCTGGTTGACAAGATCGCCGAGGCCGGCGCCAACGTGGTATTCTGCCAGAAGGGCATCGACGATGTGGCCCAGCACTTCCTCGCCAAGAGGGGCATCCTCGCGGTCAGGAGGGTCAGGAAGTCTGACATGGAGAAGCTGGCCAAGGCCACAGGCGCCAAGATCGTGGTGAACGTCAAGGAGATCAAGCCCGAGGACCTCGGCCACGCCGAACTCGTGGAGGAGAGGCGCGTCGGCGAGGACAAGATGGTCTTCGTCGAGGGGTGCAAGAATCCGAAGGCCGTGTCCATCCTCATCAGGGGAGGTTCCAAGCAGGTCATCGACGAGACCGAGAGGACCGTCCACGACGCACTCAGCGTCGTGAGGGACGTCATCGAGGACGGCAAGATCGTCGTCGGCGGCGGGGCCGTCGAGATGGAGCTGAGCCTCAGGCTGAAGGAGTACGCCCAGCAGCTCGGCGGGAAGGAGCAGACCATCGTCCAGAGGTTCGCCGAAGCCATAGAGGTCATACCCAGGACGCTCATAGAGAACTCGGGCAAGGACCCCGTGGTCCTCATGGCCGAGCTTGTGAAGGCCCACACCGAAGGCAAGGTACACCACGGGTTTGACGTCTTCACCGGCGAGATCGTGGATATGAAGGAGAAGGATGTCATCGAGCCGGCCAGGGTCATCAAGAACGCCGTAGAGTCCGCCGCCGAGTTCGCAGAGACCATCCTAAAGATCGACGACATCATAGCCGCCTCCGCGAAGAAGTTCGGCAAGGAGAAGGGCGGCGAGGAGGAGTAAGTTGACCGACAAGGGCGATCTGCTGGGCCCAAAGAAGCTCACGCGGTTCGAGAGGACGAGGATCATCGCGTTCAGGGCTCAGCAGATCGCCGCCGGCTCTCCTCTCTTTCTTAAAGACGACGAGATACCCGAGGGGGTCACCGACCCGGTGGAACTCGCCGAACTCGAACTGAAGCTCGGTCGAATTCCCGTCAAACTGGTCAGGCGCGTCCTCGACAGAGAGGTCATCGTTGATCTAGACGATCTCCTCGGCTGAACCCGCCCTCCGGTAAATGTTTATTATGTGAGGAGGCGCCCCTGGCACGCTGCCAGGCGCAGTCCCACTGAGACCTGGCGGACCTTGTGAGCAAGAGTAAGGGGGTGTGCGTCATGTCTGCCGAGGAGGGAATCGTGTACGTGGGTAAGAAGCCCGCCATCAACTACGTGATGGCTACCACGCTCCAGATCAACCGGGGCGTGAAGAAGATCGTCCTCAAGGCCAGGGGCAGGTCCATCTCGAGGGCCGTGGATGTCGCCGAGATCACCAGGCTCAAGTACTTCCCTGGTAAGCTCAAGATAACCGACATTAGGACGGGCACCGAGGAGATAATAGACGAGGACGGCAGCAGGAGGGACATAAGCGTCATCGAGATCGAGCTCACCCAGGTGTGAGCCGATCTCTCCCCCGCGATTTTTGAGGGATTCCCCTTTCCCCTTCTCACTATTTTTGGCCAAAGTCTTTCCGCCCTGCGCCTGCCGTCGAGCTAAAAAGCCAGGCGTACTTGGCGGCAGGACGGTGATGGGGCTGCGGTCTAAGCGCGGGCCGATGTTCTGGCTGGACAAGCTGGCCCTCGAGGTGGTGGAGAGAGAGGCTCGCCTGAACAGGGGGATAGAGGTCTACACCGTGGAATCGGGCATCGGTGCCAGCGGGTTCCCGCACATAGGGTCAGTCGGCGATTCCCTGAGGGCTTACGGCGTGAAGTTGGCCTTGGAGGACCTCGGACACTGGTCGCGACTCGTCGCCTTCAGCGACGATAGGGATGGCCTGCGGAAGGTGCCCGCGGGGGTTCCGTCGGATTACGAAAGGTACCTCGGAATGCCCGTCACCGACATTCCCGATCCCTGGGGATGCCACGGAAGCTACGGGGAGCACATGAGTTCCATGCTCATGGACGCGCTGGACAAGCTCGGCGTCGACTACGAGTTCTACTCGGGGACTCAGGTCTACAGGTCGGGTCTGCTCGACCAGTACATTGACAAGATCCTGAGGGAGAGGCACAAAGTCGAGAGGATCGTTCGGGAGGAGGTGGGGACCAGCCGGCCAGAGGGTTGGATTCCCTACTGGCCCGTCTGCGAGAACTGTGGTCGGATATACACCACCCGAGTGGTCGAGGTTCACCCGGAGGAGGGTAAGGTAGTCTACGTGTGTGATCAGGAGTTCAAGGGGGTCAAGGGGTGCGGCTACAGGGGGGAGGTCAGCTACAGGAGGGGATCCGGCAAATTGCCTTGGAAGTGGGGGGAGTTCGCCGCCAGGTGGGCCGCGCTGGGAGTCGTGTTCGAGCCACACGGCAAGGACATCGCCGACAGCTTCAGGGTGAATCAGAGGATCGCCAGGGAAGTCCTTGGATTCGAGCCGCCCCTGACGATAAGGTACGAGATGTTCCTCGACGCGACTGGAGAGAAGATCTCAAAGTCCAAGGGGAACGTCATCACCCCCCAGGACTGGCTCCGCTACGCGCCGCCCGAGAGCCTGAGGCTCCTGATGTTCAAGAGGTACAGGGGGACCCGCGCGATCTCCCTAGAGAGGGCGCCCGAGTACGTCGAGGACCTGGAGAGGCACCTCAGGCTCTACTGGAACCTGGACAGGATACCCTCCGAGAGGGACAGGATCACCGTAAAGAGACTCGTAGAGTACGCGTACCTGCTGAGGGAGGTTCCGCAGCCCCCCAAGTATACTTTCAGGTCACTCATCAACATCGTGGAGCTGCTCCACTGGAGGGAGATGAAGGAAGAGGAACTCCTCTCTGCTGTGGTGGAATTCGTGTCCGAGTACTACGAAATTGAATCTGGCTCGCTCCTGACGGATCAGACGTTCAGGGAGTGGTTCAAGAGGGCCCTGAACTACGTCAGGGACATCAAGTCCAGGTTCATCGAGGAGAGGCCCGAGCTGAGCCCCGAGGTCCTGGCGGCCATAGAGAAATTTCTCGCTGAGATCGACGAGGGCATGGATGCTGAGGAAATTCAGTCCCGCGCCTTCGAGGTCTGCAGGTCCAGTGGAGTGAAGCCGAAGGAGTTCTTCTCGGCCGTCTACACGCTACTGGTGGGCGCCAAGAGTGGGCCGAGGCTTGGCCCGCTTATGAAGCGTCTGGGGGTTGAGAGGGCCAAGTCCTTAATACGCAAGTCAATCTCAAACTATTCTTGAGAGGATGGGGTTAGGCTTGAAAAGAGAAGATAGGATGAGAAATCTCCTTGAGCTCAGAAACATGTTGAAGACCAGGATAGACGAGCTGGAGAAGGAGCTATTGAGGCTGCGGTCGATGCTGGACGCCCTCGATGACATCCTATTGGAGGCGACAATAACTACCGCCGACACGTTAACGTCGCCTGCCGCAGTCCCCGAGGAGGGTACAAAGGTCGAGGAACGCCTGGAGCCTCCATCACCGCAGGAGGTCGAGGAGAGGGAGATCCTCTCAGGAGAGGAGAGGATTGGGAGAATACTGGTCAACAGGGCGAAGGGCATCCTCATACTTGAGACGGAAGGGGACGTCAGGGCCGACTCTGGTCCCATAGGGTGGCTCACTAGAAGGCTGAGAGAGCTGAGGAGATCGTCCCCCGGGGTCGCTTACAACATAGAGGCAGAGGATGGGGCACTTAGGCGCATAGTCGTGAGGGGCGTTCCAGCGGACGAGATGGACAAGCTGGTCAATGAGATGAGGTGGGCGATAGACCGAGCCTATCGCAACCCATGACCCTCGCCCGCCGTCAGCCTCTCTCGAACCACCCTCCCCATGGGTTTTTCCTCCGCGAACACTATGGCGGTGAACCTGAACACCTCCACATCGGGTCTCATCCAGCAGCCTGGCGGCAACCCGGCCTTCACGCAGGTTTGGTCCAAGAATTCTCTGGAGTCCCAGCCCCACTCGACCGGGACCTGGGGTAGGAGGAGACCACTCCAAGGTCCAGCTCGAATGATCAGGCCATCCCGACCCACCCTTATGAGGCCGGGCAGCTCCCTCCTGTCGTCCACTCTGAGCGGCTCTGGCGGCGTTAGAACGCTGACCTCCAATGTGATGTTAGGGAGCTCTCCCGGCGTCACTGGATAGAACCTCGGATCCTGCGTGGCCGCAGATATGGCTGCCTGAATGACTGCTCGGTAGAGAGGGAGAGTGGGTTCCGGATAGCCTATGCACCCCCTCAGGCGTCCCTCTGGATAGGTCTTCAGCGTGACGAACGCCCCCGCCTTCTCTTGGAGCCTGGGGTTGGGTGGTTGCTCCTCAGGGGTCTTTCCCTCGGTTAAGAAGAGGGTAATGGCCCGCCTAGCAAGCCTAACTAGGTACTCGCCCTCCTCGTCGGTGAGCTGCAGCGTCATAGCCCCCTCAACCGACGCCCTCTTCAGTTATGAAGTATCCGCCCTCTGCCAACACCCTCCTCAGCTTGTAGACCGCCCTCCTAACGTCCGCCTCCTTCTTGGCTCCGGTACACACCAAGCTCCCGGAGGCAAAGACCAGAAACACCACCGGCGGATCGTCCATCCTGTATATGAGTCCCGGAAACTGCTCCGGCTCGTAGAGAGTGTTGGGCTGCTCCATGGCCAACCTCTCTATGTCAACCTTGAGGAACAGCTTCGCGGACGCGACGATGTTCTCGGCCCTGACCAGGGGTCTGTTGCTGATCTTGATGCCGTGCTGCTTCATGAGGTCGATGGCCTTATTGACGGCCAGGGCGGACTCCTCGACAGATTTCGTCCCCGTGCACACGAACTTCCCGCTGCTGAAAACCAGAAGGGCGGCCTTTGGCTCCTTGAGTTTGAGTACCAGACCCGGGAACTTGTTGGGTTCGTACCTCGACTCCTTGATCTTCTGAGCTATTTCCTTGAGGTTCAGCTTCTGCCTAATGTCAGCGGAGGACACGACGTTCTGGATGTTAATCTCGGGTTCACGTGGAAACCTGATCCCCGCGACGACCTCTCCCTGCTTTTCCTTATCGGGGGGCATTCCAGAAACCTCTGTCGGGCCTTATAAAGGCTCCTTTATAAATCACTCAGGGAGGCGCGACGGGTCTCCATGGTGAGATTCATCGCTGAACCCCGGTTCAGACTCCTGCGTCTGCTCGCCTTCTTCCTTAGTGGACGCCAAGAAGTCCCACACGATTAACAAGACCAGTGCCGACGCTATTGCCACCCTGACCAGTGGTTTCTGCAGGAAGAGGAGGAGATGCCCCATCTGAGGGACCGGTATGTGGAGGACGGGAACCCCCAGGATGAGTTCAGGCGGCACCCTGCCCCAGTCCGGCCTGGGATTGGTAACCGGGTTGTCCCCCTGGGTTACGAAGTAGGGCCTATCTCCCTCAGTCTCTATTCCAACTATCCTGTGGACGATCCTGCACCTCGGTGAGAAGTCTGGATCCGACTTGCACTGGGGCACGTTGGGATTCAGGAAAACTATCACGTCGCCGACCTTGAGGCTACTCGGATCGACGTGCTTCACCAAGAGGATGTCCCCATCCTCATACGTCGGCTCCATTGAAGGACCGTGAACTACGGTGATCGGGGAATCGACCCCCATGGCCCGGGGAAGCACTACTCGAAAGAACAGGAAGAGAAGGGCGGCGACCGCTGCCAGTATCAGTAATTCCTTGAGGGGCCCTTTAACGTCGGGCATCTTCGGTATCACCCTTCAGATTGCCTTAACTCTCTTAGGAGTCTCTCTCCTCACCTTTCGGAGGATCCTGTAGCCGCACCTCGGACACTTGAAGACATTGAAGTACTCCTCCATCTCCTCCTTCGTGAAGACGTACCCGCACCTGAGGCAGACGTACATCTTGGCCTCCTCTCGAGGGGCAAGACCTCATGGTGTAAAAACCTGTCGTCTCGCCTACTGACCCTCGGCTGACTCGCGGAAGGAGGCCATCTGCTTCTTCAGGTCCTCCGGAAGCTGCTCCAGCCAGAGCTTGTGGACCTTGGCGAGGAGTTCCTTGTACCTGTTTCGGACCGTGACCTCGGTGACGCCCGCGGCCTGAGCAAGCTCTCTCTGAGTCTTGTGCTCACCGAACTCCTGGCTGGCCATGTATATGGCAGCCGCCGCAACGCCGACGGGCTCCCTCCCCATAGTCGCCCCCTGCTGACGGGCTATCTTCAGTATCCTGATGGCCTGGGTAGCCACCCTCTCGGGCAGCCCCAGCTTGGCGCATATTGCGTAGACGAAGTTCTCCGGCTTGGGAGGCGGTATCCTTATGCCCAGCTTCCTGAACAGGAAGCGAAAGCTCCTTCCCACCTCCTTCTCCTTCAAGTTGAAGAGTGAGGCGACCTCTTCCAGCGACCGAGGCACGTCCGTCCTCCTGCACGCCGCATAGATCACGGCGGCCACCATGGCGTCCATGCTCCTACCCTTCACCAGACCCTCACCGGCCGCCTTCCGATAGAGCATGGCGGCGTCCTCCACGGTCTCAGGAGGCAGGTTCAGGGTCTCGGCCGCGAGTCTTATCTTCCTGAGGGCTGGCTCCACCGCCTTTTCCCTAGCATCGCTGACGTGCCTGTGAGTCCTCCTGAGGGTCTGAACGGACTTCCTGCTCAATCCGCTGGTCATGGCAATGTCGGAGTCTAGGCCGTATCCGGATCGGGTTGGGGTTACTGGGGCCCCGGTGTGCGCCCTATCCATGTACTCATCGGCGTCGAAGGCCCTCCAGTCCTTATCCGTATCAACCATACCCGTGCTTAGAATCAACCCACAGCTCGCGCAGACCAGCTCCCCAGTGTTCGGGTCCTTGATTATCTGATCGCTCCCGCAGCGGGGACAGGTAAACTTTACCTCAGTAAACAGGCTCTCCTTATCGCTCTTCCGGCCACCCTCCAAGGGATCCCCACCATCCATTTTCAAAGTTTTCGCTATATAAAACTTTCGTATGTGTTATAAAGAACTTTAGGCCTTCAGCGGGCCCGGGCCGCCCGTGGGCCGCATGCGCGCCGACTCTGCTACTTACCCAGCGACTGCAGGAGGCGGGTTATGGTCCCAGAAGTGAATGCCCCCAGCAGGGACTCCAAGAGCCCTTCCGTCACGTTCCTAGTGAAGGTGACGCCCAAGACGGTTGCAAGTGACAGGACTGTCAAGCCCTTTATCCACCCGTTTGGTTCGGGGAGGGATGCGATGACGGCCGACACCAGCGCGCCCGTTGTGAAGGGGCTAGGGCCTCGGTTCCTTTTACTTGGCTTCATCGGAAACCTCAAAACTATGAATGCCGCATCCAGTGAGACCGGTGTCTCTTTGGGGAAGTTTTCTCTGAATTCACTTCAGATTAACGTTCCCTCTGCAATCCCAGGATTGGACATTAAGCATTCAAATGGGGAGTTCATCAAAAGTGTGGGTTGAACCTCGTCCTCTAGACGTTTTACTTCGTTAGGCGAGTTCGCATTCGTCTACAGGACCCTAGGATTTATAGTTACGCCAAATGGAAGGTCTAAGTGCCTCTTCCCTACAGTGACAGATTCAAAGACGGGCGCGGCAAGCTCATACCAGTCGGAGAGTATAGGCTCGATCGGGTTTACTCCGTCGGGGTTGTCAGAATCGCGAGGTACTCCAGGAAAGCGACTACAGCCTCTGGCGAGAGGGCCAGCGAGATAGTCCTGTGGGATGCCGAGGGCATTGGCGCCTGGAAGAAGCTGCCCCTACCCGCCACGAGGGCTAGAGTGTATGTGGAGAAGAGGTTCTACAGAGTTAGATGGCTGCCCTATCGAAGTGTGGCGAGCAGGAAGTGGCCGCACCAAATGTTAGACGGGAGGTTTCTCATTGCGAGACCGGAGGCTGAAGCTTACGTTCTCATAGTGGCAGACAGGGTCTTCAAAGAGGCGTGGGCATATGGTCCTAGGGGAAAGCGAGGCCCTTTAACCTGACGCAGATCAGACCGGCTCAGACAAACTGTTTATAACCAGAGCTGGGACGAGATGGTTTGGCCGTGGGGCCGTGGTCTAGCTTGGTAGGATGCCAGCCTGGGGCGCTGGTGGTCCCGGGTTCAAATCCCGGCGGCCCCACCACCTAGCTCAAGTCTTCTTGTTGAGAAACTCCGCCAGCAGCGCCCTATCCGACACGAGACCCGTCACGAGGACGCAACCCCTGTCGCCAACCCTGACAGACTTGGGAGCGCCTTTCACTAGGCAAGTTGGGCCCTCGCGGATCGGGTAGGCCACCCTGGCGCCCCTGTGGAAGTTGGACGAGAAGATGACCTCGAGCCTCTTTCCCATCATCCCGCGCTTGCGGGCGACGTTGAGCCTCCTAGCCGTTGACTCTATGAGCGCAGAGGCCCTGTCTTCTCTGGCAGGTGGGCCCGGCTGAAGGGACTCGAAGGCCGAACCCGGGAGGGGCTTGAACCTGTAGACGGTGAATTTCTCGACCCCGGCCCTGTAGAGCCTCTCCATCATCTCCACGGTAGCCCTAGCCGTCGCCATCGACTGCCCTGGGAGGCCGTGGATGAAGTACGCGTATACCCTCAGGCCGGCCTCCGCCGCCGCCTTAACCCTCTCCTCAGCGAGTGTCGAGCTGCAGGGCCTCCCCAGGATCCTCGCGTGAGAGTCGTCCCCCGTCTCGATCCCCACGTGAACGACGGAGTTTGGCAGGTAGTGCGAGAGCAGAGATACCGCCTCGTCGGTCAAGAGACAGGGTTTAACGTTCTCAATCCCCACGTAGACCTCGCCGTCCCTCACCTGCGGTATTGACGCTATTGACCGCAGGAGATCCTCGACGGCACCCAGGTTCGGTCCCGGCTCACACGGGTGTAACGCCCCTCCCTCCCGATCCCGCCCGTAATCGAGAAAGTCGGCGCCGCTTAGTATGATCCGCTGAGCGCCCAGCGCTATCAGGCTCTCGACCTCGCGCACAACGTTGGAGATGTCCTTGGACTTGGGTGCACCGTACGTTGCTGGAATCGAGCAGTAACCGCATCCAGGAGGTATCCCTTGGGGACATACTTCCAGCGGCGGCCTGCTTCCGAGACAGGCTCCACAGACATCGCAGATTTTTCGATCTGCCGTCAGCGCCGGTCTAATGAAATTTGAACAGCCTCTTTCGACCTCAACGTAAACCCGAGCGTAGCGGTAGTGGGGTCGGGATCTGTAGTGCCTGACTGCCTCCGTCGACGGTGAGAAAGAGTTGAATTCACCGGGGGTTAACCTTCTCCTCGGTCCCGCCACCACTCTGCCCCCGCGGTTCAGCAGCAAATTCGGGATATCGGGGGTTAGGCGGCTCGGTTCTGAAAGTCCGCTAGCCTCAATTACCCGCGCCAGCGCCGCCTCGCCTTCACCCCAGATCCCGAAGTCGTACCCTAGCCTAGAGACGACGGTGGGGTCGTTGGTTATCGGCCCACCCAAGACCTTGACGGCCCTACGATGGCGGGCCGCCAGCCGCCGAGCGGCCGGCGCGTCCATGGTCATAGCGCTGACCATCAGGACGTCAAACTCCCTAGCTTTGGATATCAAGGCGTCCTCAGCGGTGACCAACCTGTATTCAATTCCGAACGTCTCTAGAATCCCGGCAATCTGCCTAGGTCCTGCCCCGATCACGTCAATGGAGGATCTCCTTCTGCCTGAGCCTGAAGCAAGCGCGTCGACCAAGAGTACCTTCATCCGGGTGGAGCGCCCTCCTGGATTATATTCAGGTGGCGGCCGTAACGGAGATGTTGCTAAAGGGAGATGAGCTCATCGTCGACGTCAGGCTCAGAGACGAGTGCAGGGCTATATTGGCCAAACCCAGAGGCCCGTTGCGGGGGTCTCTGGGGGCCGAGGTATTCAGAGGCTGCAGTCTCATCGTGGCCGTTGGTGACAGGGTCTCGGCGAGCATGGTAGAGGCGGGGGTTGAACCCGACGTGGCCATAGTGGACATGATGGAGAAGAGGGAGAAGGTCGACTTGCCAGCCCTCCTTCTGGGGAGGAGGGTCATTGAGACAGGAAATCCCGCGGGCACGATAACCAGAGAGGCCTGGAGGTCCGTGAAGGACGCGATTGCCTCCGCGATCGGGGGGGAGAGGGTCACCGTATTGGTCGATGGAGAGGAGGATCTGCTGGGCTTCCCCGCGGTTATCCTCTCACCCACGGACGCGGCGGTAGTCTACGGGCAGCCAGGGCGGGGGGCTGTGGTGGTTAGAGTCGATGAAGGGAGGAGGGCAGAGGCCGTAGAGCTGCTCGAGAGGTGCTTCGAGCCGTGTGGGCATCAGGGGGGACTGGAGTGCTGAGGGTTCGACCGATAGGTCCGATAGATCCCCCAATCGGAATCGGAGAGGACTACTTGGCCCGACTCGATCAGGAACTCGATTACAGGGGCATCCACCTCTCGGACGGGGAGGTAATAGCGGTAGCCAGCAAGGTCGTCTCCTACAGTCAGGGGAGGGTGGTCCCCATCAGCCGGTGGTCTGAGGTTAGCGACCTAGCTAAGCGGATCGCTGAACACTACGGGGCGGAACCCTGGAAGACTTCCGCCGTTCTCGAAGAGGCGGACCTTCTCTTGGGCGGGTACAGAGGGTACCTGTTCACCTACAAGAACGGAATACCGGTGGGCTCGGCCGGTATCGATCGATCTAACTCACCTCCGGGCTACGTGGTTCTCCATCCCGTCGATCCGGACGGGGAGGCCAGGAGGATAGTTGAGTGGTTCCTAGACCGCCGGGGTGTGGCTGTGGGGGCGATCATCGTGGACAGCAGGCTCACGCTGTTCAGGAGGGGGGTCATAGGGGTAGCGCTGGGTGTGTGGGGGCTGAATCCCCTTCGGGACCTTAGGGGAAAACCGGACATCTACGGGAAGCCTCTCAGGTTCACGGTCGTAAACGTGGCCGACAGTCTGGCGGCCTCGGCGGCGCTGGTGATGGGAGAGTCGGCCGAGAAGATCCCCTTCGTCCTGATCGATTGGGAGGGGGTTGAGCCGGATCCCGGCCGCGGGGGGGAGGATTTGAGGGTTGAACCCGGGGAGTGCTACATCTATAACTCGCTCCTTAACCCTCCCCCGAGGTCTCTCTTGGGAGGGAGTGATGCCTCAGACGGATGAACTGATGTCTGCGGAATGATCTGTACTCAGCCGCAGATAGGATGGCTTTTCCAACGGCCAGAACGTTGTCGCTGCAGTCTACGACTATAACTTCGCTTCCGGGCCTTATCTCCGGATCAACCTCCTTGACGAACTTCACGAACACCGTCGTGCCCCTGGCCACCCTATCGGCGTACTCGTCCCTCACCACAACCCTCCCCTTTGGCCACGGAAGGGCCTTGATCAGCCTGATCGCTCCTTCTAAAGAGGGGACGAACATGCCGTCAGCCGGCCTTATGCTACCCACCCTAGTCTCTCCGTCGTACACATCGCGGGGCATTCCAGTCGCCCTCGACCGAGTGAGCCGAAGAGATCGAAAGGCTGCCGGTGCTTTAACGCCAAACTGATACTGGAGAATGGCTGAGATCAGTTCCGAGTCACTGGGGGACGCCGAGGGCTCGGTCCAACCCGGGACAATGGACTGTCCGAATGGATACGTGTATCTGAGGCCGATGGGCACCTTGCCAAAAATAGGGTGCTCGAAGACCCGACCTCCCGCGGAAACCCTCTTCAAAGCCTTCTTAGCTCGAATGATCTCGGGTCTGTGCTCGGACTCGGGCCCGGAGTAGAAGAGGCCGTGGAATTTGGTGAACGGCTCCCTCTCCTCCAGGATGTCCCGGTACTTCGAGAGTGCCCACTGGAGGGCCTCTAAGAGTCGCGGGTGGGCTCTTACCCTCTCCTGAACGAGTTCCCACAGCCACTGGCCCCTTATTGCCTCTCTGATCAGCCTCATCTCGCTCAGCAGGACGTGGAGGTTATGCTTTGATAGCAACGAGACCCTCTCCGCCTTGGGGAGGGATTTTATCTCCCTGGGGGTCCAGTTCGAGCAGACGGGGCAATCGCAGGGAAACTCTTCAAGCTCGTCTAAGAGGAGGGTTCCGTGTGGAGTCATGTACCGCCCACTCTCCGCGAACAGGGCGTAAGAGGCTGAATCAAAGCTGTCTGCCCCCAGCGCTGTGAACAGGGCCAGCGCCGATGGGAGGCCAACCCCCCAGAAGTGTATCGGCCTACCAGCCGGGAGCCACCTTCTGATTGTGAGGAGGAGATCGACCTGGACCTTGAAGTCGTAGGTCTCCAGGGCCACCTTAAGAGAGCCGGCGCCGTAGTAGTCGAACCCTAGGGCGGCCATCTCCCTGGCGGTGTACCCTATCAGGTCCCAATGGGTGGATCCCTGCGGGGTTCCAATCCAGAGGGTGCCTTGGAGTTCGTCCCTGTGCTCTCTCCACTCCCTCGCGCTGCGGACGGTCATCCTCACGCCATCGAGGGCTTCCCTCCTGGGGAGGTGGGATGCCATGGGAACGTCCACTATTGACGCGACGTCCGATCCTATGGCGTGCTGGAACCTGAGCATGTCTAGGTTGGTGGCCTCTATCCCGCCGAACCTGTAGATCTGGTAGGCACCCGAGTCCGTGAATACTATGCCGTCGAATCCAAGCAGGCCGTGGACGCCCCGTTCCAGGGCTACCTCTCTCAGGCGCGGGGTCCTCCATATTATGTAGGAGTTCGTGAATATCGCCTGGGCGCCCACCCTCCTCATCTCCGAGGGCGAGACGTAGGGCTTGTTGGGATTGTACACTGGTAGGAATGCGGGGAGTCTGAGCTTTCCGCTCTTCGTCTCGAGCTCAGCGAGCCTAGCTGAAGCGTCGGATGCCCTCACTCTTAAGTCTCCCAGCATGCGGATTCCTAGCGATGGAACTACGGGGAAAATAAATGAAGGGGGGCGGGGGGTTATGCGTCGTAGCCGTCGCCGTGGTTCTCAAGGAAAAGAAGTCCCTTTTTGGTGATGAAGACTCGTTCCCCTCTGAACCTCCTCTGCCGTGCGATCCAACCCATCTCTGACAAGAAGCCCAGGACTTGCTCCCTGTCCACCCTGCTTGGGATTAGTTCAGAGGCGACAACACCTTCGTCACCGGCGTAAGCCAGTCGCCGGAGAATCTTCAGGTGTGCGTTCAGTATTATCCTCAATTTCCCCCACCGGGCACACTTTTTGGACGTTTAAGCCCGGGAGACGCCGCCCATATGGGCGGGACGACGTTACTATACGGCCCCAAATAAAAAGATTCACGCTCTGAGTTCGGCTCGACCGAGGGCGGTGGGAGATCACACAGATCGTCCAAGGCGGATCGCTGGTCTGGTGTTCGAGGCGCTGCTTAGTTTGGCCTAGCGGCTGCGGGAGGTTCGTCTCCTGACGATGGAGGGCTCAGGTCACACTTTTTGACTGCGAAGTTCACGTCCTCCTTGATGGCCGTTGAAATAACGGAGGGAGACCTCGCCCTCCTCGTATTCGAGAGAAGGAGGAAGGGTCCCAAGAAGTATCTGGTGAGGATAGAGAGAGGGAAGGTATTCCACACGCACCTGGGTCCCGTCGACCTAGGGGAGCTGATCGGCCGTCGCTGGGGATGCTCCGTGGAGGTCAAGAAGGGAATCGCGAGGGTGTTCCGCCCGACCACTGCCGACATCATGGAGAAGCTCGGTAGGAAGACGCAGATCATCTACCCCAAGGACGCCGCCTACATGATCATCAAGAGCGGGGTGAGGCCTGGCGACCTAGTAGTTGAGGGTGGAACGGGGTCTGGATCGCTCGCGTACGCTCTCTCGCTGTCGGTTGGGCCTACGGGAAAGGTCGTCAGCTATGAGGTGAATCCGAAGTTCCACGAGATGGCCAAGGAGAACTTGAGGAGGTTGGGGGTCAGGAATGTGGAGCTGAAGTTGGGGGACCTCAGAACCGACATCGCCGAAAGGGACGTCGACGCGATGTTCTTGGACATGGCGGCGCCGTGGGAGGTGCTTCCGGCGGCCAGGGAAGTTCTGAAGCCCGGCGCCCCGCTGGCCGTCTTCGTCCCCTCTTGCGAGCAGATCAAGAAGTTCGCGGTGGCCGCCAGAGATGAGGGCTTCGGACACATCGAGGTGGTCGAGGTTCTAGTTCGGGGTTATGAGGTAAACGAGCAGAGAACCCGTCCAGCGTCCAGAATGATCGCCCACACCGGGTTTGTCGTAACAGCCAGGAAGCTGGTGGATTGACCTTAGCGTCCGTCTCCCGTCTCGCCCGTGAGCAGTCTGAACCTCCCGACCCCCTCCTCGGCCAGCTCGACCGGCGCCTCAAACAACCTCTCTAGGTCAACCCTGAAGATTCCCGGCTCAAGCTGAAATATTGGAGCCACGGGCTTCATTTTTGTCGCAATCGGGACACAGAACCTCTTCCTCTCAGAATTCTCTCCCTTCGCGGCCCTGGAGTCGTGCACCAAGCTGCGGTACGCCATGATTAGGATCTCGCTCGAGCCGCAAGCTGGGCACCTCTCCGGCGGAGAGTCCTCCGGGTCGAACGTCTCGGAGTATCCGCACCAAGGGCATACCAAGATCAGGGTGTATCCCACCGTGGTCACCTCACAGCGTCATGGTGATGGTATCTCTCCTCTTCTTGAGGACCACTTACCCGGGAGCGATTACCATCGGTCCCTCCCGCCCCAGGGTCTCTACCTTGATCCCCAGTCCGTCATGACCATCTCCGTGTAGGAGGGCCTCCTGAATCAGCAAGAGCATCTCCGACATGTTTGGCCTGACTATGACCAGCGTCCTTCTGTTTTTGAGTACTTCCTGGAGGATCTCGCGGGCGCGCCCTCCTCGGGGCATTTCGCTGAGGACAAGCACCTCTCTTCTCGCTTTTAATCTCAAGAGCCCTCACCTCTGCTAACCAGCTCGTAGATTTTCCTGTACAGCATGTCTATGTGCGTGCCCCTCAGGGCCGACACCGGAACGGATATCTTCTCGGGATAGGACTCGGCCACCTTCCAGGGTCGGGCGTAGGGGAGATCGATCTTGTTCGCCACGAGTATGTGCGGAATTCCCTTCGCCTCGACGTGGCTCAGGAGCAGGAGGTTCACCTGGCTCAGAGGATCCTTGGCTGAGTCTAGGACTATTAGGGCCACGTCTACGTTGTCAAGCGACTTTATGGCCTCAACAACGCCGCGTGCGGCCTCTTCTGCTCTCCTTATGGCCTCGTCCTTCGTGAAGCCGAACCTCAGGAAGGTTCTGTAGCTGATGTGGGTGGCAATGCCCGGGGTGTCGATTATGTCCATTACTATCGCCTTGCCTCCGTTGCCCTGGAGCCTCGCTCTGACCCCCTTGGCTATCTGAATGGTCCGAGTCTCGTGTGGAACCTTGCTGACCGATCCGAGGTCTTTCCCAGTGAAGTCCCTGGTCATGCGGTTGGCGAGGGTTGTCTTGCCGGAGTTCACCGGACCGTAGATTCCCAAGGCTATCTTCTGCCTCTCCTGCGATCCGAGCAAGAAGTTTAACAGCTTCCTGACAGCTTCCCCGAACAAAGCTGGCTCCCCCTGCCGATGGGTGAGGGGCCCGCCCTCCAGGATGCACCTAACGGCGGTGGAATAATTATGTGGCTGCGCGCACGTAATACCGACGTCAGATCACGCTCTGAGCGTCACCCGCTCGCCGACTCGAGGCACGTAGGAGAGGGTGCCCTTTGACTCAAGCTTCATGCTGAGTTGGCGGGACTTCTCCGGCTCTCCGTGGACTACGAACACCTCCCTAACACCGGGTATGTGGGAGAGAAACGCGATTAGGCCGCTCTGATCCGAGTGCGCCGAGAACTCCGCAAATTCCACCCTCGCCTTGACCTCTATCTCGTCGCCCTCGCCGAGGGTGAGCCTCCTCTGGCCCTCGAGTAGGGCTCTCCCCCTCGTCCCCCTGACCTGATACCCCGTCAGGTAGATGAGGTTCCTCGAGTCGCCAGCGAGGCCGCGCAGGTAGTCTACCACCGGCCCTCCCTGGAGCATCCCTGAGGTCGTTACCACTATGTAGGGCTCCGTGATCTCCAAGATCTCCTTCCGGTCGCGGACCTCCTCCACAAGCTCGTGGTCGAATGGACTCCTCTTGGACAGGCGAACCTTCCTCTGGAGTTCTGGCCTGAGCCAGCTCCAGTAGAGGGAGTAGATCCTATTTATCGTCACTATCATGCCGTCCACGAATATCGGAGTTGGAGGCAGCGACCCGCTGTCTATGTGGGCCAGGAGGGTCAGCAGCACCTCTTGGGCTCGGCCCAGCGCGAAGCATGGGATTATCACCTTGCCCCCTCGCAACACGGTCTCCCTCACGTCGGTGATGAACTTCCTCTCCACCTTCTTCCTCGCTGGGTGAGCGTCCCCGTCCCCACCGTAGGTGGACTCGATTATCACGTAGTCCGTGGGAGGAATGTCCGTGTCGGCCCCGGACAAGGTTCTAGTTCCCCCGAGATTCAGGTCGCCCGTGTAGAGAATGCTAAACGCGTCGGGTATCTCTATCCTGACCATGACGCTCCCCAAGACGTGGCCTGCATCGTAGAGCGTGATGGTGGCGTCGCCTATCTCGAAGGGCGACCTCAAGCTCACTGGGTGCTCTAGGCTCCTCAGCCTCATGACGTCCTCGTTCTCGTAGGGCTTATCCTCACCGCTCTGCTCCTGAAGCGCGAGAAAATCAACCAGGAGCAGCTCAGACACGTCTCTGGTTGGCGGGGTGCTGTAGATGGGGCACCCCGTGTCCCTCACCAGCGCGGGTGAGAACCCGCTGTGGTCGAGGTGGGCGTGGGTGACTATCAGCGCCTCCACCTCCCCTCTGGGCCGGAGGGGATACCTGTCCTCGGCTGTCTTCGCGCCGACATGGACGCCCGAGTCGAGGATCAGGGACTTAGACCCGAGTCCCAGCTCCACGCTGGATCGGCCGACCTCCCTAGCTCCTCCTAGGAATCTGAGGTAGAAGTCCCCCTCCAACCCACGCCCCCCGGTCAACCGGATATCGCCGCCCTGGCCGCCTCCTCTGCCCTGTCTAGGGCGGCCCTCGCGAGCTCGGGTCCCTCGCCGAGGTACGTAGAGGGTTCCATCAGGGCGTCTATCTCCTCGAGAGAGAGCAGCGAGGTAACCTCGGGCGAGGCCTTTAGGACCTCCGCCAGCTGCTTCTTCTCCGAGATGGCCCGCATCGCCAGGGATCTGACGAGTTCGTGGGCCCTCTGCCGACCGAGTCCTTTCCTGGCCAGCTCCAGCATGACCCGCTCCGACATTATCAGGCTGGCGACCCTCCTCAGGTTTGACTCGATGGCCTCCCTCCTGATCCTTAGGCCTGAGACCACCTTGATCATGGTTTCCAGCTGCTCGTCTAGAAGGAGAAAGGCCTCCGGCACGATTATTCTCTCCGTAGAGCTATTCGTGAGGTCCCTCTCGTGCTCCAGGACCACGTTCTCGAGGGCGGCCACCGCGAGCCCCCTCATGACCCTGGCCAGCCCGCAGACCTTCTCCGACATTATGGGGTTTCTCTTGTGGGGCATCGTGCTGGATCCCACCTGTCTCCGCTCCTCAAACGGCTCCTCAACCTCCCCGATCTCCGTCCTCTGGAGGTTCCTCACCTCGTTGGCCATTAGGTCGAGCGTCGACGAGATCAGCGCCAAAGTGGTTATGAGCTCGGCCAGCGAGTCGCGTGGAACCACTTGAGTGGATATCTCAGAGGGTTCAAGCCCTAGAATCTCCATAACCCTCTCCTGGATCCTCCTGCCGACTCCCTGGAGGCCGGCCATTGTGCCCACGGCTCCGGCTATCTTGCCCCTGGCGGCCCTATCCTCTGCGGTCGCCAGCCTATCCAGGTTTCGGACGAGGATCGAGCTCCACACGGCGAACTTGAAGCCGAAGGGTATTGGGAGGGCTGCCATCCCGTGAGTCCTCCCGAGCGCAACCAGGTCGAGCGTCTCTCGACCCCTGCGAACCACTTCGAGCGTGAGCCTGGCCAGCTTCTCGCGGATTATCCCGCAGGCCCTCTTGATCTGAAGGGCCAAGACGGTGTCCAAGATGTCGTTTGAAGTCACTCCGAAGTGGACATATTCCCCCAGAGGCCCGGAGGCTTCGGCAAGAGCCAGCACGACCGCCATCGTCTCGTGTTTGACCTCCCCCTCCAGTTCGAGTATTCTCTCGACTCTCACTCTGCCCTCCCGAACGGCTGATTCGATTGCCTCTGCCGCCTCTCTTGGGATCAGACCCTCTTCCGCTTCCGCTCTCGCTAGGGCAGCTTCTACCTCTAGCATCAATTTGTACCGATTGTGGACATCGAAGATCTCTCGCATCTGAGGCGATCCGTATCTATACTCCACCGGGTGTACGGGCAAGGCGTCACCTCGGCAGGAGGGCGGCTGCCTCCCTTATGATATTCTCGGCCAGCTTGGGGCCTATACCGGGGATGGCCTGGAGCGCCCTCGGGCTCGCCTTTGCCAGGTCCTCTAGCGTCTTGAACCCAGCCGAGTACAGGAGCCTCGCCCTCCTCCTGCCGACGCCCGGAATCCTGGTCAGGTGGAGTATCTCCTGCTTCACCCCAGCCTCCAGCCTCGCGGATAGGTTCCTCAAATATGCGGCCTCTTTCGGCCTACCAAACAGCCTGGCTATCTCGGAAAACGCGTACGCCAGCCAGGTCGCAACCTCCACGTAGCTCCTCAGGTCTCCCGGCTCGACGCCGTATGTCTCCTCGATGAGGGCCTCGGGCGCTTCCTCGATCCATGCCCTGAGCACGGCGGCCATCTTCACGGCCGAGAACCAGCTGAAGGTAACCTCAAGCGGGAGTTCCTCCGGTGGTATCAGCGGTTCAATTTCCTCCAAAAGTTCCTCAACCTCAGGGGACTCCCTGGATCTGACGGGCGCCTTGTACATGTCTGGGAGGAGACCTATCAGGTGGAGCGCCGACGCGTCCCTCACTCTCTCGTCCACGGACAACAGTCTCTCGGACGCCTTGGCCATCATCAGGGCGGACACCGGGTCCACGTAGAGCTGGGCGGTCCTGATGCCGAACATCGTGGCCGCCAACCTACCACCCGAGACCTCCCTCACGAAGCCCTCTCGAACGAGGAAGTCCAGGGCCGGCGGTATCAGCCGAGACACCACCTCCTCACCGGCCTGAATGTGGAGGAGGGTGCGCTCCAACACCGTGGACACATCCCTCGCCGACGCTGGAGACTTGAGAACTATGAGGGAGAGAAGGTGCGTCCTGAACTTGTGGGGGTCGTCGAGCTTGGAGACTATTGGTTCGATTTTCCCCGCCGAGTACTCTCTGAGCAGCTCCTCAGCGTCCTTTCGACTTGAAGCGACGACTATGGCCTCGCCGACCTCGTCGAATCCGGGTCTGCCGGCCCTCCCTGCCATTTGGTGAAACTCCATGACCGTTATGGGGGCCTGCCTCCCCTTGGTGCGGTCGTACCTCTTGTGGCTCTTTATCACGACCGTCCTGGCGGGGAGATTTACCCCGGCCGCGAGAGTCGGGGTGGCCGCTATCGCGAGCAGTACGCCCCTCCTGAACGCTCCCTCCACCGTCCGCCTGGCCCTGTAAGGAAGGCCCGCGTGGTGGAATGCGGCCCCCCCTCTACATGCCTCAGCCAGCTTCTCCAGGAGGCGCGTCCTCGGCTCTAGGCTCAGGATGGATTCGGCCAGCTCCCGGGTGGCGTCCCTGTCGAACCCAATCATGTGAGCCGACAGGGCCCTGGCAACCTTGAAGGCGCCCGCGACCGATGATCTCCTAGTTGGGTAGAAGATGAGGACTTGTCCGCCGTCGCGGACGGACCTCAGTGCGAGATCCACTTCTGGCATCCCCGTCCTCCTAGGAATCTTCTCCTCCCCCCCATCCTCCCAGAGGATGATCCCGCCCGACCTTGAGTAGGCGCCCACCCTCAGGGGGACCGGCCTCCAGGGGACTGAGATCGGCTCGGCCTCGAGCCAGGCAGACACCTCTTCCAGATTGGCGACCGTGGCCGAGAGGGCGATTCTCCTGATGTTGGGGTTGGAGTCGATGAGCTTCGCCACGGTCATCTCAATGGTCGGCCCCCTCTCGGAGTCGTGGGCGAAGTGTATCTCGTCGAAGACCGCGGTCGTGAGCTCGGAGAGCCAGGCTGGATCGTGGCGGATTATCGAGTCTAGCTTCTCGTAGGTGGTGATAATCACGTCGTGCCTGCCCAGAGGCTCCTCCGAGGAGTCGTAGTCTCCCACGGACATCCTGACGGAGAACCCGAGGGGCCCGTATCGCGCCCTAAACGACTCGTACTTCTCAGATGCGATCGCCCTGAGGGGAACCACGTAAACGCATTTTCCCTCGTGTAAGAGGTCGTGCAGTGCGGCGATCTCGGCGGCCAAGGTCTTGCCGCTGGCCGTCGGGGATGCGAGCACGAAGTTGCCCTTCCTCACCAGTCCCCTCCGGGCCACCTCCACCTGTGGCGGGAAGAGTTCTGAGATGCCCCACTCGGTGAGGATGTCCGCGACTTCCGGAGGTAGGAGGTCTCGAACGGACATCAGGCTGCTCCTCCTTCTATAGCGCCGTGGAGCCCGACGCGGGCTTCAGGAATCCAGGCCTTGGGGAGTATATGAGCCCGTTCTCCCTGAGGACGCGGATCTCGTTCCTCACAATTCTCTCCTCGATCTGGAGGACCTCCATCGCTTCCCTAATGAATTCCTCCTCCGAGACCATCCTCGAGTCCGCCTTTGTCGCCATCTCGTTCAGGAGCTTCATCAGCTCCTCCCGCCTCCTAGTGGCCGACATGTACGCCCCAACGACGCCCGTCATGTCTGGCATCCCGGTGGTCCGATCGAGGCCGACGTCGTAGAGCATCTCCCTCATGAGCTCGACCGCCGTCAGGGCGTCCTCCTCCGTGACGTAGGATCGAAGGAACATCCTCGCCCTGGCCTCGGCCAGCCTTATCAGGGCCTCCAGCTGCCTGGCGGTGAGCGGAATTGGGAGCGGCCCCTCCATCTCACCCGCCAGCTTTCCGACCTCTCTCCTCATGCTCAGGTAGAATTCCCTGATCACCCTAGAGGCTTCCTCAGTCATCTGGGGTCTTATTCTTTGGCGGGCGTACGCTATGTACTTCTTCAGGAGGTCTGGTGGGATGGCGGGCTCCACGTCCGGGTTTACGCCCATCCTAGCCTTCAGTATGTGGTCCGCAACCCCGGCGTCGTAGTCCTCCTCCGGCACGTCCTTGATCAAGTAGATCAGGTCAAACCTCGAGAGGATCGTGGGCGGGAGGTTTATGTTCTCGGCAGGGCTCCTCAAGGGATCGTACCTACCATACTTCGGGTTGGCGGCCGCGATTATGGTCGTTCTGGCATTCAGCGTTGCCACTATCCCCGCCTTCGCTATGGATATCGTCTGCTGCTCCATGGCTTCGTGGATCGCCCTCCTGTCATTCTCGTTCATCTTGTCGAACTCGTCTATGCAGGCGACCCCCCTGTCCGCCAGAACCAGTGCGCCCGCCTCCAGCGTCCACCCGCCCGTCGCCGCGTCGCGGACGACCGCAGCGGTCAACCCTGCGGCCGTTGCCCCCTTGCCCGTAGTGTAGAGTCCTCTCGGCGCTATCTGAGCAGTGTACTTGAGCAGCTGGCTGTTGTGTACGATGAAGCCGTTCGCTACGAAGTTCCTGTTGTAGGGAACCTCCACGTCGTACACCCAGCCGTCCCCGTGGACCGTCCTGACGGACTCCACTTCATCCCAGGCTACGTCAGACTCAACTAGCATGTTGAGGTAGGCCAGCTCACGCCTGATCTCCCGTCCTGTTGGGTATGACCCGAGGAGGTCCCCCGCGGCCCTCTCGAGCTCCAGCAAGACCTTCCTGAGGCGAGACCTGGGGATGTGGGCGAGACCCCTCTCGTACCGTATGAGCGTGGAGATCGGAATTCCCAGCTTTTCCCGGGAGACGCCGAGTGATCGCCTTATCCGGTGGAGGATCCTCCCTACGTGCGGGATCTTGTCGCTTAGATCGGAACCACCTGTGTCTCGCTTGATTAACGCCTCCGCTGGCAGGATCTCGGATAGGTCAACGTTTTGGTTGAGGACGGAGATCTGAGAGGCCGACAAGAGGAGTCGATGGCCCGACTTGGAGGGCTGAATCCTGGGGTGTGTCACGCCCAGCCTGGAGAGGATCAGGCGGAGCTGATGCATGATCTTCGGATTACGGGCCACGATTGCCAGACAGCGAGTCTTCTTTAGGTAGGACGACTCTGCCCTGAGATATCCCTTCAGGAAGGCTACTAGGTGAGAAACTTCGGCTGAGACGATCCAAAATGGGATTTCGCGGGTGCTCGGGTGGCCGTCAAGTGTGGGTATAAGTCTCGAGAGATCAGCTGCCAGTCTCTTCTTCACGCGGAGCCTCACGTGACAGAGCCTTCCGTGCTCCTCCAACCTTACGACTCCGGCTTCTTTGGCCAGCTCGGCAAATCTCTGCGCGGCGCTTGGTAGCAGTAGAAGATGGTATTCTCTCCCTCGACCGGCGTCGAGGATCCTCGCCCTGGTGAGCAAGATTCCGAGGAGCTCCATGAGGGAAGGTGTGATCTGGATCCAGTGGGTGACGGGAGGATGAACGCTCGGCGGCTGAAAGCTGCCCACGATGGCTACAAAGGTACCCGGCCTCAGCTCAGACGCCGGGAGGTACTTAACGTAGCCGTCGGTGTCTAGGACAAGAAACGGGTGGTTCTTTGTCACCTTAATCCGCAGGCCGGTCTTGGTGCGGACCTCCAAGAGATCGCTGTTCTGAGAGCGCTTTGCGGCCGCCGTGGGGTCCACCCAATCCAAGGAGAGAGTCGGAGACATGGAGAGAACCCTCGTGTTGACCCCGCTTACCTTCCCGTCTGGAGCATCAAACGCCGTAGACTCGTCTATGAGCGAGTCCACTCGAGTCGGGCCATCTTTGGTAAACACCAGCGTGTCTCTACTCACGCACTTCGCCGTGCCCGGATCTCCCACGAAGAGGAGGTTGATCTCGCCCCTTATTCGGGTCCCATCCGGAAGGACTACCGGGTTCCCTCCGAAGAGGGCCAGGGCTATCGCCTTCTTCTTGATCCTGTGGCCGTAGATAGAAGGAGCTATCGAGTCGACGATCTTCTCCTCGAGCTTGGAGTCACGCGCTAACTCCAATATCGCTCTCTCGTCCTCCGGTGTTATCTCGATCTTCTCGTACGTCCTTGTCGGAACCTCCACGTCGTTCACGACGAGGTACCTCTTGAACAGGATGCCGTAACCGGAGTCTTCTTGCCGACGCGCCGGACGAAGGTCGATTATGGCGGTGAGAGTCACCCGGTCGCCCGGCTTGACCTCGTCGACGAGGTCGTCGGTTAGGATGGCGTCTACGTGCTTAGGCATGGCTCCAGGCGGGAGGTCCTCAGGCCGCTCCTGAACCCGAATAACCTGCCAGCTGACCAGCTCGGTCTTCTCCAAGTCCCTCTTTAGTGTGGCTTTCCCGCAGGTCGGGCAGGTCTTTGGTTTGGGTTCCATGGGATCTAAAAGGAGCGGAACTCCGTAATCCGGGCAGTCTGGGTTCCGGCACACGTAGGCGATCTTCACTGGCTTGTCGAATACGTCGGAGACGCGGATGACTATTCCGGAGAGTTGGACAAACCTTCCGAGGGAGTAGGATGGGAGGTCTCTTATGGACGCCGTCGTGGGTAGGTTGTAAAACCTGATATGGAACTTACCGGAGGCGTAAAGCTCTAACTCCTCTCCGGAGATGTCACCGTACCTCCTTACTAATCTAGCCAAGGCCAGGGAGGCGGCCTCGAGGTGACGCTGTGGGTTCACCAGCAGATCCTTCGCAATTTCCCTGGAGGGGAGGTGGGAGAAGAGGTCTTGGTAGTCCACCCTAAGGGATCTCTTTCGAGACTCCACCATCTCCGGTATCTTGTTAAGATACTTCCTCTCCCCGGCCTCGTCAACGAACGTTACGATGAAATCCTCGTAGACTGCGACCAGATCCCCGTCAAACTCCGCGGTCTCCCCCATCCTCCCCCTTCTCGCCCAAGAGTAAGCTTATCCACCTACCGATTATAAGCCTGATCTGAGCGTAGACAACTCGTTCAGGTGGAGTTAGCCTCTCTACAAGCCTCTTTTCGACGACCTCAGATTCGGTCGCCAGAACAGCGTATCTGAGGGCCTTAGACAGTCTCTTCTTGATCAGGTCCCGCCCGGTTATGTAGAGCCTTCGCGCGGCGAGCGGATCGCCTGCCTCGACCTCGATCTTCTTTCTCTCTCGCAGGAACCATGTGAACGTAGCCGGTGGGAGTCTCGTGAGGCGAGAGGTCACCAGTTCCTTACTGAGAAGGGTTTCGAAGGACTTGAGGTCCAAGGGGTCCGCATATTCTGCGACTCCCAGCGATGTTAAGGTGTCGGCCAGCCATGCGGGGACGTCGATCTCCATGCCCTTCTTCAGCGGCCATGGGAACTCCTCAGGAAGGCCCTCTACAGTCTTAATCACCTTCACTCGGACCTCTGGGAGACTAATCAGCAGATTTGACGTCTCGGCCGACAGCGTGGGTAGGAGTCCCACCTTCTGCAAGGTGAGGGCCTCAGCCTAATAACTTGGCTGAAGCCAGGGATCGCGAGCCTCATGAGAGCTCACCCAATAGAGAGGGTTCACCTGTACGTGAGGGAGGATAGCCCGGAGGCATCAAGGCTGGCCGAGAGGGCGGTCAGGTTTCTCTCTGACCACGGAGTAGAGATACTCAGAGAACCCTCGCCGGTCGAGTCCAGGCCCGGCGCCATCGTCATGGCGATCGGCGGTGATGGAACCCTGCTGAAGGCCTATCACGACTCAGGGGGAGCCCTCCCTTTGATCGGCGTCAAGGACGGAACGTACGGACTCCTAATGGAGTTGGATGAAGGTAGCCTCCAGAAAGGTCTCAGGAGGCTTGTCGAGGGAGATTATGAGGTCGTCACGCACCCAGCCGTCCGGCTCGAGGGAGTTCCGGTTTCCCCCGCGTTAAACGAGGTGCTGCTGGCCTGTGGTATTAGGGGGAAGGCAAGCAAGCTCTCGGTGTACGTTGGTGGGGCGTTTGTGAACTCGTTCATTGCGGATGGCTTGATATTCGCGACCCCGCTGGGATCGATGGCTTACTCGCTGTCTGCTGGCGGACCGCTAGTCGACCCCAGGGTCGACGCGCTGGTGGCCGCCCCGCTGGCGGCCTGGCCGCCAAGCATGATAGTGCCGGTCACCTCCTTCGTTGCACCCATGAACATAGAGGTGAGAGTGGAGTCCAATAGGGACCTCGTCGGAATCATAGACGGCCAAGTGGAAGTCCCGCTACAGAGGGAGGCGAAGATCAGGCTCGTCGGGGATGGGCCGAGATTTGCTAGGATGTATCCGGAACCAGAGGGGTTCTACGGGAGGATAGTCGAGAGAGCCGGGAGGTGGTCGGCCCGCAAAAACGTCAAATAGGAGGTCCTCCCACTATCAACACGGGCGGGGGTGGCCGAGCCTGGTCCAAGGCGGCGGACTCAAGATCCGCTGGGCGTAGGCCCGCGTGGGTTCAAATCCCACCCCCCGCACCACTTCTTACCCGGGATCTAATCCGAGGAACTCAGCAATCGAGAGGCCGTCTCAGATAGTTCGATCAGTTTGGTCCTCCCCAGGGTGGTTCTATTTATCAACCCAAGTTCTTCCAGCCTCTTGAGCATTCTAGAGACCTTGCTCTTAGAGAAGCCCACCATGGGCGGGATATCCCGCTGGGATACAGATCCACCGGCCGCCTGCACGGTTTCAAGGATCTTCATCTCCTCCGGAGAGAGTTGGGAGAGGACTGTCTTTGGCGGGGCCTCCTCCTTCACCGTGGGCGTCTCTCTGGGCTGCGTCAATTTACGCCTGAGCAGCAGGTAGGTGAGCGCGGCCGAGGTCAGGGCTGCGAGGCCATTGGACCCCACCAAGACGACCACACTCATGGGGGCTACCTGGCCCGACGTGGTATTCCCCGGGGGATTCTGCTGGGACTGAGGCGGCGGGCTGGGGGTTCCCAGCAGGGAATAGGTAACGATAAAGAGCCTGCCCTCGCCGGGCGCCACCGTAAGATTTGTCCAGCTGACCTGCGTCCTTCTGGTAACCAGATTCGCCTCGATCACCGGCTTGTTGGGATAGAAGAGATTCATGAGCGGGCTGAGCTGGGTGAGCAGGGCATCCCTGGGAAGGAGGACTGTGACCTGCGTGTCTGTGATGCCCTGGACTAGGCTCAGGTTGGGGTTGTATAGGTTGAAGTTGAACATCCTGTAACCTCCGGTCGTAGAGTTGCTGCCGATCGGCATCCAAGGCTTGACGTAACCCCCGGATAGGGCCACGTAGGAGATCTGAAAGGTCCCCTTCTCGCCCGGGGGTACGGGCGAGGGGAGGACTTCGACGAGCAATGTGGTGTCTGGTCCATTTAAGACCTCGACCCGCGCTCCCTCAGAGGTCGAGACGCTCGACTGGTCCAGTTTTATCAGTTCAGCTGGCCCGAGCGGAATAGAAATCGCCTTCACGGATATTCTGGAGCTCTCCGGGTTGAAGAATGTGCCCGATATGGTGACCTTGGACGTATCGTCGCTCGAGATATCCACGTAGGCTCTGAACTCAACTAAATACGGGAACTCTTCTGGTGTTGGCTCGCATCTAACTGGCAGCGTCCCAAGCGCCAGCACTGATAGCAGAGCCACCGCCGAGATAGCGACGGCAAACGTCGAATTTATCGGCCAGCGCATCGAGTCGACATTCCGAGAACTTAATTAATCGTTCATAATCGTTTATTGACGGATCTATATGCCCAAGACTGTCGAACGAGATCGATGAAGACCTGGGAAACGAAAAGGGAAGGTGACCATGTCTAATGACCAAGCCACAGCTCGATGTTGAGGGGATAAAGCGCTGGGCCAAGACGCTCTCAGAGGAGTCCCTTCGGGGGGGGACCCTGATAGTCGTCGAAGGTAAGAGGGACGTTCAGGCTCTCGTAAAACTGGGGGTACGCGCCCACTTCATCACTGTTGTCGAGCTAGCGCGTGAAATGAGGGTAGAGGGCTCCCCGGCTGTCTGCGGCAAAAGATACGTGATCCTGACTGACTTCGATTCAGAAGGGAGGAAAATCAGGGAGAGGCTGGAGTCTGAACTGAGCCAGCTGGGCGCCACCATCGTCCGCTGGCCTGTCGCGGGATACCTTAGGCTAGGCCTCCCAGTGAGGGTGGAGGAGTGCTCCTCCCTGGAGGTGTGAGTATGGGTGAGGGTGAGGTGAGAATACGCGTCTCGACGTGGGTTAACAGAACAGAGAACCCGTCTAAGGTACTGAGGGCCATTAAGAACGTGGTTCCCGTCAGCGAAGAGGATGAACTCCCCGATCAGCTTGGGGAGGGCTGGCCGCGGCTCATGGCATTCGAGACCTCTGGCCTAGACAAACTGTACAAGCTGCGCAGCTCTTTCCGCACAAATAGAATACTAGACACCGCCCGCATGCTTCTCCGGTCGTCCCTGCGGGGAGCCGTCATGGAGCTGCTGATTCACAAGCAGGCCGCGCTCTCTGGCTCCATTGTGCTGTGCGAAGGAGAGGAAGAGAGCCCGCTTGGAGCTATCCACTTGGAGATAATCCTTCCAGAGCATATGGAGGATAATATCACCCTATTCCTTGACTGGTTGGCCCCTAAGACCTCGGGAGGGAGGATAGTGAGGGAGACTACGCAGGCAGAGGTCAGGGCCGCCCTTCGCAGTAGCGGGTTCACAGCTCAATCGCCATGAGGTCCCTAGCCACGAACGCGTTTGGGAAGATCACCCTCGCGCGGTCCTCTATCTCCCTGAGGTCTTCTTCCTTGTATCGGGCGCTAAAGTGCGTGAGGGCCAGCCTGGCCGCCCTCGCTTTGAGAGCGACCTCGCAGGCCTCCTCAACCGTGCTGTGTCCGGTTGCCTCGGCCCTGTCGGCAAGATCGGACGTGAATGTGGCGTCATGGATCAGCAAATCGGCCTCGGTGGCCTCTTGGATCACCCGCTCCGTGGGTCTCGTGTCGGATGAGTAGACCACCGTCTTGCCGGGCCTAGGGGGGCCGACCACCTCTTCAGGACTGACCACTCTCCCATCGGGCAATCTGACCGGGATACCCTTCTTCAGCAGCCCTCGCATGATCGGAGGGACACCGAGCCTGTCAGCCAGTTCAACGTCTAGTTTTCCTGGTTTGGGCCTCTCTACGACCTTTACCCCGAACGTCGGCGTGTCTCCGTGTTCTACTGGGAACACTTTAACCGTGTACTTCTTGAATTCGAACTTGGCCTCGCTGCTAAACTCGACGAGCTTGAGAGGGAAATCTACTCTGAAAGAGGCATGCTTTGCGAGGCTGTCGATCAGCGCGCCAAGCCCCGGTGGAGAAAAGACCTCCAGGGGCCTGGTCCTACGCAGTATCCCCATAGTCTGGAGGAGTGGAAAGAGCCCTAAGAAGTGGTCCCCGTGGAGATGGGTGATGAAAATCCTATTGAGGCGACCGAACCCCAGGCCAGCCTCGATGATCCTCCTCTGGGTGCCCTCCCCGGCGTCAATGAGGAGGTACTCTCCGTCCATGACTAGGGCTATGGACGTCAGGGATCTGTCCTTGGTGGGCACGGCGCTGCTGGTCCCGAGGAAGGTCACTTTCAAGGGCGGTCACCTTGACCTCGCCACGACTATCCTCCTTGTTAGGCTTTTGTGCTCCCTGTAATCCACCACCTCCTCGACCTCTAGGTACGACGCGATCACCTCGTCGGGGTGGGCCTCCGCCGGATAAGCGGCGACGAGCCGGCCGCCCAGTCGGAGGAAATCTGTCACCCTAGACACGAAGGCCGAGAACGTCCGGAGGGGATGGTCTGTCAGCGGCGTGGAGCGGCCGTAGGGGGGGTCAGTTACTACGGCATCCACCTGACGGGCAAGTCGAAGGGAGGTAGCGTCGCAGACCCATAGATGGTAGCCCTCAGCGTAGCCGTAGTGCCGGAGGTTTAACTCGGTCCCTGCCACCATCCTCTGGTCAACGTCGCATCCCAGCAGGCGTCCCCCAACCGATAACACCTCAAGAGCGATCCCACCGGCGCCAACGAATGGATCTAACACCACGTCTCCTCTTCTGACCCTTGCCAGATTCACCATCGCCCTAGCGAGCCTCGGATTCATGGAGGCGGGGTGCTTGAAGGGTCTCCTGGACACGTCCCTCTCGCGGAACGCTGATCGGTCCACCTCGGCCAACAGGATTCCCAAGTGAATGAGATTTCCGCTCAGAATGACTAGAACGACGGTCTTTGGAGCCTCCAGATCCACCTTGAGGAAAGAGTTTGCCCTCAGGATGGACTCCGCAACCCGCTCGGAGATCTCCTCCCTACTGAGTTGCCTGAGGGCGCCCTGAACGCGTATTGCACGGACCGCAAAGGGGCCCCTCAGGCCTGACCAATCGATTCTATCGAGGAGTTCGTTAACGAACCTCAGGGATCCCCGTGCTGAGCCCAAGTAGGCGGATACGGATCTTGCGAATGAGGCCATCCTAGACACCGTCATCGCCGCTTTTAACGGGTCTAGCGCGGAGAACTGGGCGACCTGGGGGGACAGGAGACGCGGCTCCTCTCCAACGCGCTCGGCCTCTACTATCCCGCGGAGTTCGAGCATAGGGAGAGTTGGATGCTCCCCGCTAAGGAGAACCACCAGCTCTCCTTCTTCCACCTTGGAACTCCCTCCTGACCACCTCGAGAAGCTCCTCGATCCCTTCACCCCTCTCGGCAGACACTCTTAGGTGGGGAAAACAGAGGTCTCGGCACGCGTTGGTGAACTCTCTCGCTCCCCTCTCAAATAGGCCTCCGAGATCGGCCTTGTTGAGGACGACTATTATCGGCGATTCGCCGAACTGAGAGGCTATCTCCCTCAAGAGACCGATCTGCTGTTCGATCCTATAGCCGCAGGTCTCTGAGGGATCCGACACGAAGAGGATCACGTCGGCCAGCCATTTAAGGGCCACGATAGCCTGGAGCTCAATCTCATTCCTCTCGTGGAGCGGCCTGTCCAGAAGCCCAGGTGTGTCCATCACCTGGACACGGCCCACCCCCCTGAGCGAGGCGTGGCCGAGCAGGATCCCCTTCGTTGTGAAGGGGTACTCCGCCACCTCAGGCCTGCCCGTGGAGATTCTCCTCACCAACGTGCTTTTTCCGGTGTTGGGAGGGCCGGCGAGGACCACTGTGGGCGTCTGAGGGTCTATGGAGGGAAGTTTCCTGAGCCTAGCGGCGGCCTCCCTGACGCACCCTATCTCCTCAGACACCCTTCTGACGATTGAGACCATCCTCGCCATGGCCCTCTTCCTCACAGACTCGAGCCGTGGGAAATCCTCTGCCCGGTAGAGATTGCGCACCTCGGCCGCGGCAACCTTTCTCGTCACCTTGGCTGCCCACTCTAGAGCCCCAAGGCAGTGGCGGAGCCGGTCGACTCCGAAAACCACATCTGCCAGCTCCCGATAGAAGGGGTGGACCGAGTTCAGAGGGGGGAATGACCTCACGGATGAACGGAGCGTGTTCCAGACTACGTCCCTGAAAGCCACTATCCGGGCCCGCTCCCTGGCCCTGGCTCTCACAACTGGGTCGGGTATCTTACCGAGGGACTTCGGGGTGAAGGCGGCTTTAAACGCCCGGTCAATGAGGCTGGCTGGTTTAGGCGGCGGGGCAACCCCGAAGAATGGATTCCCCACCCGCTCTTCACGAGACGACAAACCTGATCACCGAGTAGCCCAGATTCACCGCCAAGAGGACCCATATTAGTGCAGACACCGCGAGCACGATCCTCCCCTCGAAGGTGCCAGTTAGGTCCCGTTCGCCAGTGAGGTCGACCCCCAGGCGAATCGCCAGAACCTTGCCCACATCCAGTGGGAGGGCGGGCATGGCGTTGATTGCCGCGGCGCTCAGGTTGAACAGGATCGCCAGCAGGATGTCCTTAGAGAGTTCGAAGGCCCAGGATGTGGGGAGGATGGAGATTCTCGGTGCGTAGTACCCCAGTGGAGAAAGTAACACGCCCATCCATGGCGCCGACTGGTTATCCGGCCTAGACCCAAGCCTCAGGGACAGCGGTCCCTCGCTGGTGTCTAAGATCACCAGGTCCCCCGGCTTTGCCCCCCTGAGGATGGAGGAGAGCGCGTCTATCGTCGGGGTGGGTGTGGAGTTCATGGCGTAGATTACGATGCCGGGCTGAATTACCCCCCAAGAGGGACTGTCTGGGACCACTCGCTCCACGTATATTCCAGAGGGCGTTCTTGGAAAGCCCTGAAGCGTGCCTAGGCCCACCACCAGAAGTAGAATGGCGAGGATCACGTTCGCCCCTATGCCGCTCGACAGGACCCTCGCGGATCTTCTCGGTGGGAGTGAGAGAAGTTCTCTCTCGTCAAGCTCAACGAAAGCGCCTGGTATCAGGAGAAGGATGAAGAAGCCGATCTTCCTGATCTGGAGTCCTTCGCCTACCGCTGCATAGGCGTGCCCCAGCTCGTGGGCCAGCAGCGTGAGAAAGAGAGCCAGTACAACACCCCAGCTGAGAGAGAGCGTGAAACCCGGTATGGGAGGGAGTACCGAAGGAGGAGCCTGCCAGCCAGAGGAGATCAAGTTCCAAGTGATCCTTGCGAGCCAGGCAGCGGTGACCAAGCCGAGGGGAATGGCCAGAGCTGTGGAGAGATCCCCAACTACTATGAAGGCCCTCCTGAAGACCTTTGCTGGTTTCAGCAGGATCTCCTTCATTCTACCTGAGGAGTTGATCTGGAGGTAGAGGGGCCCTCCTTCAAGCCACTCTATGCCCAACTTCCTGGCCAATATGGAGGTCGCCGAAGTCGCTATCGCGTAGGTCAGGAGGATGCCCAGAAAACTCATCTGTATCACCGCTCGGGCTTCGCCCTTCCCTCAGCCCTGAGGGATCTCTCCCCGTTGGAGTGAGATTATCAGGTGGGCTAGCACGTTTGCCATATCGACGGCCGAGTCCAGATCGACGTACTCATCGGGAGAGTGCCTATTCCCCCCTGACGGCCCGAAAATTACCGCGGGGATCTGCGCCAGGTTGTGGAGGTAGCTAGCGTCGCTGACAGTTGGTACGATCACGGTCTCCACGCCCCTGCCGGGCAGGGCCTCCTTGTAGGCCTCTGAGAAGGCCGCCAGGAAGGGGTGGTCGTCGGGTAGCTCGAAGGGGGTAAGGAAGGGGGTGGGCCTCTTGATTGGAGACACCTTCACCTCTGCCCGGAGCCCCTTGACACGCTTCAGGTAAGAGAGGAATTTCCTCTTGGCCGACGCCTCCTCTTCGCCAGGTGGGTAGTGTCTGTCCAGTCTCAATATGCAGAGGTCGGGGTGGACGATGATCGTCTCCTTCGACTTGATGCTGAGCGGCGCGACGGACCCTCCACCCGAAGACTTCTGTTTGGGGTAGTCGACGGCCCACAGGACGAGCTTCGCCGCCTCAACAATCGCGTTGACGCCCTCCTGCTCGACGTCGGTCGAGGCCCTCCCCCTAACCTCAACGTCGAAGACCAGTCGGCCGTAGGCCCCACGTCCAATCCTCAACGAGGTCGGAGAACCCACCACGGCGCCTACTGAGCTGTTGGCCTTTCCGCTCTTTACAAACTCGTAAGTGCCCCGGCTGTATCCCTCCTCATCGCACACGGCTACCAGCATCACACCCCTCTCAAGGGTGGATGTGCCTCCGAGCGCGTTCACCGCCGCGAGGGTGGCTTCTATCATAGCAGCCAGGGAGGACTTGGCGTCAAGGGATCCCAGCCCGTAAACCCTATTGTCCTCAACCTCTCCCCAGGGACTCCTGGTCCAGCCCGCGAAGACCTCCGTTGTATCCATGTGAGAGAGGAGGATTATCTTGTCCTTGGAGGTGTCTCCGAAGTGGGCAATCACGTTTCCACCGCAGTCAGGGACGGGCTGGTTCTCGACTCGATCGGCCACCGACGAGAGTCTGTCGATTAGGTAGTCGGCTATCTGACCCTCGTCCCCGCTGTAGCTCTTTATGGACACGAGGTTCAGCAGAGTCCTCTTGAGGGATTCGGGATCTACCCTCGGGCTGGGACTCATCCTCCACACCTTGCGGCAAGATTGGATAAATAGTTGGAATTACGGCTGAGGCCTCCAAGACGCCCTTAGTGGGACGAACTCCTCCCTAATTCCCTCCTCAGTCACTACGAGGATGTCTATCCCGTCGCCAGACATGGCGTCCCTCTCAATGGCCGCAATCATGGCTCTCTTGGCCAGCTCGATGGCTTCAGACTCTGACATGTCTTTCCTGAACTCCCTCTCAAGAATCCCGGTTGCGAGCTGGGCCCCTGTTCCCTCCGCCGCGAAGTCGTCTTCTAGCATTCCTCCGGCCGCGTCCACCGCGATTATCTTGGGTCCCTCAGGAGATAGGCCTCCAACCACCACCTCAGCCAAGAAGAACCGCGTGAACCTCCCGCTGTAGAGCAGGATCGAGAGCAGGCGGGCCACGTTGGAGGGGGTCGCCTTCCTCCCCTCGTCCATCTCGTAGATCCTCACGTTATAGACGAGCGAATCGTAGAGTTCCTGCATGTCTGCTGGGATCCCGGAAAACGCCACACCTACGTGATCGTTCACTGGGAAGACCTTTCGGGCTGCCCTACTCAGCACGAAAGTCCCGTAGGAGACCCTCCTATCGGCCGCAAGCACAACGCCGTTCTTGAACTTTAGTCCAAGTGCCGTGGCTAACACCGTCTTTTATCGCCTCCAGAGGACCAGCCTGAGGAGTATTAAAACGCTGATAGGAGGCCTGAAAATTGAGAGCATGAAGCCCCGGGCGGGATTCGAACCCGCGACCCCCGCCTTACCAAGGCGGTGCTCCGCCGGGCTGAGCTACCGGGGCGCCGGTTTTGGATCGGCCACCGGGATATTTAAAGCTTCGCAGGGCGTTCTCACGTCACCCCTGATCTTCCCCTCACGGCCAAGAGGTAGTGCATATCCATGAACTTGTAGCGAACTCTGAGAACGTGCTCTAGACTCTCAGAGAATGCGCAAGGGGCTCTGCAGTTTGGTGGCCTCTTGGCAGAGGCCGCGATCCTCATCCACTCCTCGCTCAAGCCGGCGAATCTGGAGGACTTTGTCACGCCATCCACAAACGCTAGAGCGAGGTCCGCGACGAGTTCAAGCGCCTTCTCCTGATTTATCCCGTTGGCCCGGGCAACCTCCTTCGCGGCGGCCCTAAGCCGCTCCCTGGCTCTTATGACCTCCTCGGTGAAATCCGACATGGCGGGAATTCCCGCAGAGTTATCGGATTAATGGTTTCAGGTGTATCTCCCCCAGCTGAAGAGAGTGTGGTGCGGCCGCCGGGATTTGAACCCGGGTCTGGGGCTCGCCTCGCGGAGGCTTGGAGGGCCCCCATCCTGGTCCAGGCTAGACCACGGCCGCTCGATCCTGAGAGACGCTCCCCGAATATATCTCTTACCCGTCCACACTGAATCGTGGGTGGTGAGGCTCAGGCGGGCCTATACTCGACCCCGCCTTCAATAAACCCATAGCCGACGAGCCTCCACCTCCCCCCTATCCTCATGGAGATGGCAACCCTCTGACCCTGCTCAGCGCACACCGGTATTCTCAGAAGGGCTCTAAGGTTGTCTTCGGGGTCTATCGCCTTTACTATCGCTGGAACTGTGGCGGTTCCCACGTTCAGGGTTATCAGCTCCTTAAGCTTGGGTTTGCGCACTTCAATCTCCTCACGGAGCCCAACTATCCTCTCGAGGAACTTGGCCTTGATGTCGAGTTCCTGCCAAGTGGGAGGTAGCTCGCCCGGCAGGCCGACTACGTTCCCAACCATGTTGTCAGCCTTCGTCAGGGCTGGGTCCAGCTTGGTCCCTACGCCTATCAGACCGCCAGCTATCGCGTAGTGGAGCTCGGTATTCTCGCTTCTGAGACTCACAATCTCCGTGGTTATGGGGATGAACTTCCCGCCCGCGTAGATGCCGGGCCTCAGCTCTATTTCGTCTCCCACGGAGAACTTGCCTTGTACGATGGTCCCCCCGAGGACTCCACCCACGAGCTTGTCTGGGCGAGTTCCGGGTTTGTTGACATCGAAGGACCTCGCGACGTACATCCTAGGAGGCTTGGTCAGGTCCCTCTCGGGCGGGGCGAACCTCCTCACCATCTCTCGAACAAGGAAGTCTATGTTCACGCCGTTGATGGCGGAGACCGGGATCACAGGGGGCACCTCGTCCAAGTTCCTCCTCAGGAACTCGACTATCTTCTCGTAGTTCTCTACCGCCTTCTCGTCGTCCACGAGCTCTATCTTGGTCTGAACCGCGATTATCTGCCTGACTCCCATTATCTTGAGGGCGGCCAGGTGCTCCCTCGTCTGGGGCTGTGGGACGTCCTCGTTGGCCGCTATCACCAGAAGCGCAGCGTCCATCAGCGTCGAGCCCGCGAGCATGGTGGCCATCAGCGTGTCGTGCCCGGGGCAGTCCACCAGAGAGATCTTCCTCATGAGGACAGTCTTCTCCCCGGGATGGAGGGGGCACTCCCTAGAGGTCGTGTAGCAAGACGGGTCGTCGTCTTCGCAGCTGGGACATTTCCTGAGATCCGCGTTAGCGTAGCCTAGCTTTATCGTTATCCCCCTCTTGAGCTCCTCGCTGTGTCTCTCCGGCCAGATCCCCGTAAGTGCCTGAACCAACGTGGACTTCCCGTGGTCGACATGACCAGCGGTCCCCACATTCATCTCGGGCTGAAGCGGCTCCCCGTCGGGCCCCCTCTCGGCCAAATGAACCCCCCTCTAATTCCTCACTCCACGGAGGCCTCTTCCTTGGGTAAGTAGTCCTCCAAAGGGGTGGAACCCTTCTCGATGACTTTCAGGTTGATCTGCTTGGTGTACTCGGAGATCACATTACCCCTAACCGTCTTGGCCCTCCTCTCCCCCTCTCTAGTTGGGTGGAATCCAGGAGGACCTGAGAGAAGCGCCCGCCTCTTGCCGGGGCCCTGGAGCCCTGGGTGCATGGGGAAGCCGTCTCGGTCGGTACCCCCGGTGATCTTGAACGAGTAACCAGGGAAGCCTATAGCGTCTCCGTGGACCACCTCGCCTATCCTCTTACCTATTAGTGGTACCAGCCTCTCCTCGGGAACCTGAAAGTGGTAGGTCCTCCCAGTCTCAGGATCGGCTATGTCGAACACTATTACGTTCTCTTCCTTTCTCTTTCTCGCGTACAAACGCTACACCTCCTCGTCACGCGAGAACTAGTTCCAGCAAAATAAAGCTGACCCTCACCGCCTCATCCTTAGGGCGAGTATCCGTCGGTAGAGTTCCTTCTCCTCCTCGGAGAGCATCGCGAAGAACATTGATCTCTTCTTGGGATCGTAAACATCGAACACCTCCGTGTAGAGCGTCCTGCCTGGTTTCACGTTCCTGCCGACTACCCCGCCCCTTATCGAGACGGCCACCTTGTCCCCGGCCTTGGCCTCCGGAAGCCTAACCCCCCTGTCCTGGATGTCCTGGATGACTCCGACCCTCCTCCCCGACTCGTTTATGAGGGGATAACCCGGCCTGATCTTCCCCCTGAGGACCTCAACCCCCACTATGGCTGGGTCGCTCCTTCGGAAGATGTAATCAGGGAGAATAAAAATCTCGGCCGGATATACCACGCTCGAGAGGAGTTCCTGTATCTCCCTCCTCTTTAGCTCCTCCAAGTATGACTCGAATTTCTCTATGAGCTGGTATATGATCACGTCGTGGAATATCTTGATGCCCCTGCTCTTGGCTTCCTGCTCTGCCTCCTCCGTGACCTTGACGTTGAAAGCGATCACTACTGCGTACTTCGGATCGTCGGACTTCATCGCGTGAGCCTCGAAAACGTCCGTCTTAGTCACAGGGCCAATATCTGCCCTCCTGACGGGGATCCCCTTCGACCTCAGGTGGGAAACCAGGGCCTCTAGCGTCCCCAGGGTGTCCGCCTTGGCTATCACGCCCACCTTGTCTGTCCTGATCAGTATGGCGCCGACTTCCTCCTCGACGGCCTTAACGGCCCTCTGGAGCTTCTCGGGGTTCCTGACCACGAACAGCGGCGAGCCAGCGACGGCTCCCTCGAGGTCGACGGCGGAGACCATCACGCCAGCCGCCGCGCTTGCGGACGGCACCCTCTGGAACTTTGCCCCGGGTGCCCTCATCTCATCGAGGGGTCTCGGGCGGAAGAGGGCGCGCACCTTCGTCACGATAGCCCCCCTGAGGCCAGCCAGCACAATGGTATCCCCCTCTCTAAGTTCTCCGTCGTAGATTATCGCGGTGATGACTGTTCCGAGCCCGTGCATGGTTTTGACCTCTAGGACGACGCCCCTACCCTCTTCAGAGGTGATCTCAAGCCTGTCGAGCATGTACCTCTGGACGAGACCCAAGAGTATGGCCAGCAGGTCCGGGACCCCTTCCCCAGTAGTGGCGCTCGTCGGGACTACGGCGAACGTTCGCGTGAAGTCGGTGATCCTGTCGTATCGCTCCGCATTGATTCCGTGCTCCGCCAGCTGTCCCAAGATCGTGTAGAATCTCCGCTCAAACTCTGCTATGGCCCTCGGGGGCTGCTCCTTGAATGACTCTATGAAGGGCGCGCCGGGCTTGCTCCTCCATCCCGCTATGAGGTCAATCTTGTTCAGGGCTATGACGAACGGGGTCTTCCTCTCCCTCAGGATGTTTATCGACTCCACCGTCTGGGGCTGAACTCCCCCCATGATGTCTATGACCAGTATCGCGACGTCGGCGGCCGAACCACCCCTCTTCCTGAGGTTGGAGAAAACCTCGTGACCTGGAAGGTCTATGAAGAGCAGCCCCTTTGTCTTCAGCTCGAAGCGGACTCCGAGGGACTTGAACACCGGCTCACAGACCCTCTCGATGACATCCGCAGGGACCTCGGACGCTCCGACATGCTGGGTTATCGAGCCCGGCTCCTTCGCGGCCACGCGGGTCTTCCTTATGTAGTCCAGCAGAGTCGTCTTTCCCGAGTCAACGTGGCCAAGGACGGCCACCAGCGGCTGACGATACCTCGGGGGGCGCTCCTCAGACATTCTGGCCGAGTCTCCTCTTCTGCTTGAGCTCCCTGGCCTTTGCGGTCCACCTGACCCTCTCGGGCTTCCTGCCCAGGTGGAGCATGTTCTTCGCGCACTTGGACGAGCAGAAGTACCAGATGGTGCCGTCCGCCAGGACGTACATCCAGCCCTTCCCGGGCTCTATTTCAGCCCCACAGAACTTGCACGTCTTCAGCGCCCTGTAAGCCGCCTTGCTCAAGCTTATCCCCTCGCCTCACCTCGGCTTCAGCTTGCGGGCCTCCATCTCAGTCTCCCTGAGCAGGAGGATGTCGCCGAGCCTGACGGGCCCCTTCACATTCCTGGTCAGGACTCTCCCCCTGTCCTTTCCCGCGAGAACCTTCGCCCTCACTTGGATCACGTCGCCGGCAACTCCCGTCCTCCCAATTATCTCCACGACCTCAGCTGGATACGCCTTGTCCTGTTCGGAGGACACTTCACCTACCTCCCGTCGGTCCTGAGAGAGATCGAGGGTATATTAACCCGCCGCGGAGGGGGAGGCCTACGAAGAGGACTTCTTGACCTCCTCTATCTTCTCCACGAGGGCCTCCATGAGGCTCTTGGCCTGACCCGGATCGATTATGGCGACCGAGGAGGAGGCTACCTCTATGCCCGCCGCCTTCCCCAGCTCAGCCTTGCTGGGAACGTAGGCGTATGGAACGTTCTTCTCGTCGCAAAGCAGCGGGATGTGGGCCACTATCTCAGGCGGATCGACATCCTCGGCTACGACGACAAACACGGCCTCGCCACGCTCTATGGACTTCGTCGTCTCGTTGACGCCCTTTCTGATCTTACCCCCGGTCGTCCTAGCGAGCTCGATGAGCTCGTATATCTTGGGAACCAGGTCCTCAGGGGTCTCGAACTTCACGTAGAAGGGTTTGTCTCCTGCGGTCATCCTTCATCCCCACCCTACAAGCCATCGAGGCGACTTCATCCCGGGTTTATAAACTTGCCATCCGGGGCCCAGCCTCTGTTGGAGCCACTGAAGCGGCTCGCCTGTTACGACCGCACGACCTCGGAGCCTCAGCTCGGCTGGAGTCCTGCATCCCGCCAAGAACAGGGCCCACCTAAGCTCTGAGATGAACCTCTCCATGGCGTCCCTGAGAGAATCCCTCCCTCCCCTGTAGAAGGCTCGGAGGAAGGGGAGGGCGGCCCCGGCCATGTGGGCGCCGAGGGCTATCACCTTCGCGGCGTCCACCCCGCTGCGGACTCCGCCAGAGCCGATCACCTTGACCCTAGACGTGAGAGAGGACACCTCGGCGACGCTCACCGGTGTCGGTATCCCCCAGGTCGTGAATCTGAATGGGGAGGGCGCCAGTATGTGGTCCTGCGGGTACCTCAGCCCCTCCACTATCGCCCAGTGAGTCCCGCCCGCGCCGCCGACATCAATCGCGTACGCCCCTGCCCTCTCTATGGCTCGCGCGGTCTCCCCCGAGATTCCGGTCCCGGTCTCCTTGACCACTATGGGCACGCCTGCCTCCCGTGCGAGGTCCCTCAGGGCCGCAAGGACCCCGGCGTACGTAGGGTCTCCCTCGGGCTGGACGACCTCTTGGAGCGCGTTTAGGTGAATTGCAACGGCGTCGGCTTCTATCATTGACGCAACCTCTTGAACGTTGCGGAGGCCCCGCTCACCGGTGATGTGGGTGGCCCCAATGTTCGCTATGAGCGGAACGTCGGGGGCCTCCTCTCTCCCCACTCTATATGTGCCGATGAGCTCGGGATGCTCCAGGGCCGCCCTCTGGCTGCCAACCCCTATGGCAACGCGAAACTCCTCTGCCACCGATGCCAGGGCCCTGTTTATCCTCTCCGCGGCCTCGTGTCCTCCGGTCATGCCCTCGATGATGAGGGGCGCGGCGACGGTCCTTCCTAAGAAGTCTGTTTCGAGGTTTACCTGGTCGAGGTCCATCTCGGGAAGGGCCTCGTGCGGAATGTGTATCTGCGGCAGCCAATTGAGTCTCAGGGCCTCCACTTCCCGATCACGGGCTATGAGCAGGTGATCCAACTTTCGGGAAGGCGTGCTCAAGCGCGCACCACCACCGACGCGTAACCCACTACGGCCGAGTAATCCCCGGTGGTCTCACCGCTGTGAGTGTAGGCCAGGAGTTCAGCCTTCTCAGCCCCCATGAGCCTCGAGGCAACGAGCATGGCGGCCGCCGGGCCGTATCCACACATGGAGATGTTCAGCGCAGAGATTGCCTCGTAGAGGGCCTCCACGTTCATGGAGATGATCGCCTCCAAGGCCCTTCTGTCCTTCCTCTCGGCCACCTCGGCCGGCTCATAGTGAGACATATCGGAGGAGGCTATCACGACGCAGTCCCTCCCCAAGCTTGAGCATGCCGAGGCGATGGCGGAGCCAAGTGATGTGGCGGCCCCCGGGGACTGATCTAGCATTGCTACTGGGACGATCTTCACTTCTCCAAATACAGCCTGTATGAAGGGGAGCTGAACTTCCAGAGAGTGCTCCTTCAGGTGGGCAAGCTTGTCGAACCGTGCCAAGGGGCAGCTCTCCCGTATCTCAGCCGCCAACTCGGAGTCGATGGGGACTCTCCCCAGAGGAGTTTCCCAGAACCCTCCCGGGTAGACGGAGATCATCTCACCCAGTCCGGTGTGGTTGGGTCCCACCAAGACGAAGACGTCCGGCATGCCGTCTTCTGCCAACTTCGCGTACGCCGTGGCCGCGACGTGGCCCGAGTAGACGTATCCGGCGTGAGGGCACATGGCGCCCCTTATTGAGCGGGGGCCGGATTCGGAGGCTCGGGGTATCTGTGCGTAACCTGCCCTACTGAAGGCCTCCTTCAGCGAGCGTAAGAGGGAGGATGGACCTGCAGGATAGAAGAACCCGGCGACGGCAGGCCTCCTGACGCTCATGTTGTTCTCCCGGTTGATGGGAGTGGGCGAATGAAAAACTGTATCGGGGGAAATGTCACATTATCCCCATGATCCTCGTGGCGAAGGCCTCGTAGCCCTCTGGGAGTTCGCCGTCAGGGGGAAGGTCTCCCCTCACCCTCAAGACCTCGCGGGCCAGCAGCCAGAAGATGAAGGCTAGGGATCTCCTACCCTTGTTGTTTGCGGGTATAGCGAGATCTATGTTCTCCAAGGTGTTGTCAGCGTCGACCAAGGCTATCACGGGTATGCCGACCTTGGCGCTCTCGTCATGGATCTGCTTGTCCACCCGGGGGTCTGAGAGTAAGACCACCTCGGGCTCGGTGTAGGAGGGAGACTGTGGGTTCGTCAGGAGCCCTGGAAGGATGCGGCCGGTGATCGCCTTGGCGCCCACGTACTCCGCGAACTTCCTGACGGGCTTGAACCCGTAGATCCTTGCCGAAACCACCAAGATCTTCTCCGGATTCATTCGGGCGAGGAACTTGGCCGCGACCCTGATTCTTTCGTCAGTCTTGCGAATGTCTATCATGCAGAGCCCGTCGGGCCTCACCTTGTAGATGAACTTCTCCATGTCCTTGGTCCTGACCTTCGTGCCCACGTGTATCCCGGCGGAGAGGTACTTCTGCCTGGGGACCAGCAGGTCCTTGTCCTCGACGGGTATGGACATGAACTCGTCCCGAGCGTCCGGCATTTTTCGCATCACCCGCACCAACCGAGTGGACGTATAAACCTTCGGCAGGCGCTCACGGCGGAGCCATCTTCAGCTTTGCCATTGAGGCGAACTTGACCAGCTCGTCGCTGACATCGACGTGAGAGAGGAACATCCTCCTGCAGCAGTACCTCCTGATACCCATCTCGTCCAGGACCTTGCCCGGGGGCTCACCCTGGGAAACCCTCGAGATGTACTCCTCCCACTTATCTCCTATGACAGCCCCGCACGTGAAGCACCTTACCGGGAACATCTCCCGTGGCGCTCCGGCCGGAGTTATAAAGGTGAGGATCGGTCCTTTGGACCGGCACCTAATTATTTTCCGGGAAGTCCCTTAATGAGGAGTTCGGAGGGATGAATTTGGCGTTCGAACTTTGGATTGAGAAGTATCGGCCCAAGAAATTGGACGACGTGGTGGATCAGCAGGAAGTTGTAGACGCTCTAAAGGGGTTCGTCGCCAAAGGGTCCATACCTCACCTGCTGTTCGCGGGCCCAGCGGGAACTGGAAAGACTACTACGGCAATTGCCCTGGCGCACGAGTTCTTCGGCGAGGGGGAGGCCTTCCGTAGGAACTACATGGAGCTGAACGCCTCTGACGAGAGGGGGATCGACACCATCCGCACGAAGGTGAAGGACTTTGCCAGGGCTATGCCCTTCGGAGATGCTCCCTTCAAGATTATACACCTAGACGAGGCCGACAGCATGACTGCCGATGCCCAGCACGCTCTCAGAAGAGTCATGGAGCTTTACTCCGACAACGTGAGGTTCATACTGGCGTGCAACTACTCCTCGAAAATCATAGAGCCCATACAGTCCAGAACCGCCGTGTTCAGGTTCAACCCCCTGCCGGACGAGGCCATAAAGGAGAGGCTCCGGTTCATCGCAGAGAATGAGGGCGTCTCATATGAGGAGGAGGGGCTGGATGCGATTGTGTACGTCGCTGAGGGGGATTTGAGGAGGGCGATAAACCTCCTCCAGACCGCATCCGCCTTTGGGAAGGTCGTCGATGCCACCCTCGTCTACAAGGTGGCGGGGATAGCGAGCCCTCAGGAAGTGCGTGATATGATCCAGCTCGCCCTGAAAGGGGACTTCATGAGGGCCAGGGCGACGCTGAGGGATCTCATGATCACATATGGCATGTCGGCGGAGGACATAGTCAGACAGCTCCACAGGGAGATAATGGCCCTGCCGAACCTCAACGACGCGGTCAAGGCGGAGCTTGCCTACCACATCGGAGAGGCGGACTTTAGGCTCACCGAAGGTTCACATGGCGACATTCAGCTGTCGGCCCTCCTAGCCAAGCTGGCCGCGGTGGGTGGCAGGACTTGAGCGAGGCCTCTCTCGAGAGGATACCCTGGACGGAAAAGCATAGGCCCAAGAGCTTGGACGAGATAGTGGGACAAAAGAAGGCGGTCGAGGCCATCAGGAAGTGGATCGAAGACGTCAAGATGGGAAAGAAAGTTAGGCCCCTCCTCCTGTACGGGCCCCCAGGAACCGGAAAGACCTCTGCGGCCTACGCAATAGCCCTGGAGTTGGACATGGAGATCGTTGAGGTCAACGCGAGCGACGTCAGGAACAGAGAGCATCTATCCAAGCTGCTGGAGGGGCTGACTGCTCGGTCCCTCTTCACAGGGAAGAGGAGAATGATCTTATTCGATGAGATAGACGCCCTGCCCTCGGAGGCCCGCACCATCGCTTCCATACTTAGGGAGATCCTGAAGAGGGCACCGGTTCCCATCGTGCTGACGGCCAACGACCCATATGAGCAGGGGCTCGCGCAGCTCAGGGGTCTCACGACGATGGTGCAATTCACAAGGCTTCGCTGGACGACCGTCTACGCGGTGCTGAGAAGGATCGCCCAGCGGGAGGGGGTCCGCCTACCAGAGACGGCGCTGAAGGCTATCGCACAGAACTCCAAAGGAGACCTGAGGGCAGCGATAAACGACCTAGAGGCCGTCGCCAAGGGATCTAGAGAACTCGTTGGGGCCTTCGGAAGAATCTTCGGGAGCAGGGACGTAGAGAAGAACATATTCGAGCTGATGAGGGCCATATTTCTTGGAAAGAACTGCAGGTACACGGCCTGGATGACCATGAGCGTCGACGTCGATCCTGACATGATCCTCAGGTGGGTGGAGGAAAACGTACCACTGGTCTACAAGAGCCCGAAGACCCTCGCACTGGCGTACGAGTACCTGTCCCGCGCGGACGTCTTCAGGGGGAGGATCGTGCGAACTCAGAGCTGGAGGCTCCTGGCGTACGCAAACGAGATGGCGACTCTGGGCGTGTGCTCAGCCAAATTGACGACGGGAGAACAGACGGGCTATGTGAGGTTCTCGTTTCCGTCCTGGGTGAAGCAAGCATCTGCCACAGTCCAGTCCAGGAGGACGATTAGAGAAGTGTCCCTACAGCTGGCCAAGAGGTACCACGTGCCCTCCAAGGTGGTCGCAAGGGAGATTCTCCCGCTGATCAAGGCCGCGTTGGGCGACAGGCCAGCGAAAGTCATAGAGTTCGCGAGGAGGCACGGGTTGGATCCTGAGGCCCTTCAGTCCGCTCTAGAGAACGTTAGAGGGGTGTCCTGATTGGCCACTTCCCCACCTTCCTGTTCAAGATGCCCTCTACAATCTCCGACAGTTCTTCCGGCGGCGCTCGGAGGGAGATCAGGGTCGTCTGCCCTCTCATACCCTTCCCCGAGCGTCGTATCTCGAGGATTCCCAAGGCGCCAAGGTCCTTGACGCGCCTCCAAATGGCGGTATGTTTGAAGACAGGGATGCCGTAGCCCTCGGCTATCACGCGGTACTCCTCCTTGAGGACCCCCATCGTCACCCACCTCTCGCCGAGTCTGGAATGGAGTCTGGCGACGGCCAACAGTATCAGCTGATCGTGCAGGTCGAGACTTCCCAAGATGGAGAGGTCCACGGTGGAGACCTCCGCGCCCTCCTCCGCGCGTCTGACGTGTTCGACATCCAGCACGCGAGAACCCTCGCTCTCAGCCAAGAGGGCGGCCGCCCTCAGGAGGGATAGGGCGTATCTGGCGTTGCCCTCCTGGTAGCTGGCGGTCAGACGGGCGATCTCTCTCAGGGCGTCGTCAGAGAAGGCATCAGGCCTGAGCGCCTCTTGAGCCCTGGCCCTCAATATGTCGACCAGCTGCTCCTGACTGTAGGGCCTGAATCGAAGCTTGAGGGTGAAGAAGCTGAGCGTGGAACTCTCGGCCAAGAACTGAGGGCGCGTCTCCTCCCTGTATATGACCACGAGCCTGTTGAGAGATGGTGCCTGCCCATTCTCGTGGAGCCTCAGGAGGGAGTACACGAGTTCCTCCCCACCCCTGGTTAGATCCTGGACCTCGTCTAGGATGACTCCAACCTCCCCGTCGAGGTCTGCCACCATGGTCCCGAGCAAGGAGAGCCTATCTTGAAAGGAGATTCCCCTATCTGGCATTCCGTCGCTCAGCTGGCGAATTATCTCAGACAGCACCCTAGACGCGGTCCTAGGACTGAAGGAACAATTGACGTAGGCAAAGGGGGTACCAGTCGAGTCGGCCACGAGGCGGGCCGCAAGGCGCGACGCCGCTGTCTTACCGACGCCCGTCCTTCCGTAGACAAGGAGAGGACCAGATCCCATCTCGAGCGCGTAACGTATCTTCTTCAGCTCTTCCTCTCGATGTGGAAGCCTGTTTGGGATATGGCTGTGTGAGAGCTTCTCCTCGTCCAGCACTATGCTGCCCAGGAGCGACCCCTGCCTAGGCCGCTCTTGGGCAGATAATATTTTCGTGGGTAGGTCTGTCAGTAGAGCGGTGAGAGAAAAGTTTTACCGGCGCCTCATAAGTATGGCCGAGGCGCCGATGAGGACGGCGGCCACGCCTAAGGACGCCGCCCAGACGACGAGCGATGGTCCGGTGCCGCCAGAGACCTGAGTCGCTCTGGTTTTCAGGTCGGCGAGGTACGTCTGATTTACCGAGCAGAACTCCAAGAGGGTGCTCTTGGCGCGGCTTAAGTCGCTGAGGAGATCCTCTGCACGCCCATAGGCTGGCAAGCTCGACTCGAGTTCCTGTATCTCCGACAAGGCCTCTTCATCCGGCCTGTCGAGAATGAAAAACACCGGACCAAAGCTCTTAAGGGTCGTCCCCCTTGTTTCCACAGACGGGTTGGTGACGTGCCAGTTCAAGACGACTCTCTGGTTGGGGTACTCTCCCAAGAACTTCACCGCGGATGCGCGGGGTCCGCCCGTCTCGACGCAGAATCCCGGCGGGAGTACGATCGTCAGGTTAAGTTCATGCAGGGGAACGACGACGCTGGTGTTCCCAAATCGAACGAGGATCGGCTGTGTGTAGAGCTGATAGAGCCAGGGGTGGCTCGCGTCCATGAGGTACATCAGCATCTTAGTCCCGCTGGCAGACTCACTGCCGCGCAGTACAAAGTCTATCAATATCTCCGCGCGGGGGAGTTCCGCTCCAGAGTAGCGAACCTGGACCTTGGGATCTCCATCCAATACGAAGTCGTATCTGCCCGTGATTAGGCTCCGGTTACCTATCTCTGCCTTGATTATGGCACTGACAGAGTTTAGGTAGACCTCCTCCCCGACGGCCTCGATCGACTGCCTCAGAGATATGGCAAGGTCCCCATAAAGGCTCTGCTTGATGGAGATCTCCGCGTAGTCGAGGGAGGGGAAGGCCATCAGGACATCCACCTTGTAGTAGTAAGGCGTGGTCGGCTCACCAAACGCGGCCTGGACACTGAGCGGCACAGTCAGCAGGAGGGTTAATGCCGTTATCGCCGTCAAAGTGGCCATATACGCGTATCTGGGACTCATCTCGCTCGGTGGGGGCCTCCAAGAGATATATTAATATTGATCGGCGTCGAGGGCAGTTAAGCCGCCGGGTTGCGATCATATATTAGGGGCGCGTGTGAACCTCCCTGAGTGGCCACATTGAGCACTTCGCGGGGAGCGCAGGCAGGATACCTAAGGTGGCTGCTGATAGGCAATCCATTCGCACAACTATCCAGTGAGGGCTTGGACGAGGTGACCCCTTTCCACGTCGCGACCGAGGTTGACAGGGAGCTCAGGGAGCTGGTCGTAAACACGCTGGAGTCCGGCGAGAAGGCAATGATTGTACTAGTGGGTGAGTTTGGAAGCGGAAAAACCCAGAGACTCAGGTTCATCGCCGAACAAATAGACTGGGCAGACCGATTCTATGTGAAGGTAGATTCGGACGACTGGGTGGATGTGGCGAGGTCCATCTTGGGCGCGGTGAGATCGAGTATCCTGGACAGACTACTCATGAAGAAGGTCGGGGAGGAGGCTTTCTCGGACCCTCAGAGGGTTGGCAGGGACGTCGCTGCCGAGCTTAACAGCAGAGGATATGTGCTCTTCATGCTTGACGAGATTGAGAACGTTCTTACGGGGACTAGGAAGGACGCCGCGGCGTTCGCGAAGTTCCTCCGAGAGCTGTACCAGAGGCTTGATGGTGGGAAGGTAATACTCATCGCCTGCGTGCCCGAGGCCATCAGGATAATCGGCTCGTTTCTCGAGAACTTGGGCGCGAGAATTCTTAGCGTTGGTCCAGTCTCTCCTGAGGCGGCCGTAGAGATAATCCGTAAGAGAATGGCCCATTATAGGATTGAGGGATCTTCTCCCAATCCGTATTATCCCTTCACGGAGAAGGTGGTCAGGCTGATAGCAGAGAGGGCGAACTACAATCCAAGGGCGATGATCAGAATCGCTCGGGCCCTTTTATCGCACGTCACGGTTGGCGAAGGAGGAAAAGTTGCCATCGACGAGGAGAGGATGCTTGAGGCTTTGGGAGCTAAGGGAAGGCGGGTTGAGAAGGCTGGAAGAGGGAGACCCTCAGCTCCGAACGAAATAGTTGAGCTGTTTCGCTCGAAAGGTCCATTTACCCTCAGAGAGGCGGCCTCGGCGCTTGGCGTCGGCATCGTTGAGGCCCTAGCCATCATGAGGAAGCTTGAAAGAGAGGGTGTTGTGGAGAGAGACCGGTCTGGTAGGTACGTCATATCCGAGGAGAGCCCCAGCCCTCAGTCTGATTGACCTTCTTCCTCCATAGGAATCGAGATTGACCGCAATTCCTCAATCAGCTCCGACCACAGATAGATATACTGGGCCTCTTTAGGCGTGAGCTCTGTGATGTCTTCTGACCAGGTGTCGAGGCGCTCTTGGAGGAGGCGAAGTAGTTCGCCGTCGCCCGCGGCGGCGATCAACTTGTGAGTGAAAGAAGAGGGCCACCTGCCCCCAAGGGCCTCTATAATCCCTCGGAGGGCCTGAATCTCACCTTCTTCCAAAGAGACGGATTCTTCGGCATCTTTTAAGGCGGTCTGAAGAACCTCGGTTGCTCTTGACCTGTCTCCACCACGGCTGACGTCTGTGAGAGCCTTGGCAAAGGTCCTAATCAATTCCTTTCGGTCCATCTCTCGAGCAGAGGCCCTTGAGTGTATTTAATATCCCCAACTCCTAGAGAAGCTAGTGGGCGGGGAGGGATGAGCTAGCGAAGCCGCTGAATTCAGGGGTGAGGAGGATCTTGAGTAGTGACCCCCCGCTCTGGACAGTAGAGCTTAATACTCGCCTGACCGCAGATCACCCGCGCTGGGCCGGTGGTCTAGCGGCTATGACGCCGCCCTCACACGGCGGAGGTCGTGGGTTCGAGTCCCACCCGGCCCACCAACCACCTCAATCTCCGTTGGATTGGGGCTCCAGGCGGACTACAAGCGGGTCGCCGTCTTTAAGCTTGAGGACCTCCCTCAGATTCTCGGGCGAGATCAGCTCTAGGACATCGTCTGAATAGTGTCTCCTTTCAGCGTAAATTGCGTGGACTGGTTGCTGAAAGCCGGGTATGGAGACTCTGTAGACCCTGACGGCTCCGAAGGTCCTGCCGCCCTCCCGAAACGCTGGGACCATCACAGGCGTGGAGGACACTTTCCACCTCCGAATGGCCTCAAGATCCCTAGTAGAGGCTATACGGAGGTTGAGAGTCCCCGGGAACGGCTCGTATCCTAAGAGCCTGAGGAATTCCCTCTTGTATCCTGATCTTGAGACGTAGTAGGCGCCCTCCCCCATCCCGCTGAAGACGACTCCGGTGATCTCCACCGGAGATTCCAATTCCTCAAACGCTAGTTGAAGTTCCTCGGAGAGTTTCTTCAGGAGTTCCCTGCCCTTTTTGGTAAATTCAACCTTCTTGACCCTACCCTCCCCCCGCACCTCGACAAGTCCCTGAGACCTAGCCTCGGCAATCCACCTAGCTAGCGTGGTCCTCGGCAGTCCCATCTCTACCCTCAGCTTGGCCACCTCGACCGGCGCCTGGACGGCGCCCAGCCTGGCCATGGAGATTAGAAAGTAGACCATCCGAGCGGCCTGCCTACCCTTCAAAGGGCCCCCCTCCCGACGAGTAGAGTATGTCCGACTTGGTCCTGTCTATCAGGGCCCTCAAAGTGTCAACTTTGTGTCGAACGGGGAGAAGGGCGTCAGGATAGACTAGCATGGAGAGGCGATCCATGAGCCCCTCCATGACTGCGACCAGCCCTCTAGCCCCCTCGAGATCGCCCCTGTTGAGAAGGTTAAGGGCCGCCCTTCTGAGTTCTAGGGCCGCGTCGGCGAGGCCGAGCACGTACTCTCGGCACCCCACGCTAAGGTCTTCAGGATGGGGTGGATCGGTTCCTGAGAGCATCTTAACGACGAGGATGGCCTCAACGAGTTCCTGAGAGGCCTGTGCGAGGGTCTCATAGGCCAGCTGACGAGCATCTCCGGACAGGCCGCCGAGAAAGGCGTTGTACCGAGAGAAGGCTGCTCGTACGACTTCCTCCGCCTCTTGTAAGCGACCCCGGTGGGCGAGCGAAACGGCCTTCCTAGCGTTCCTCAAGAGGTCCCGCGATAGTCGGATGGACTCCTCTCTGGTACCCTCGAGCCCCTTCAGGTGTTGATCGCAGCGGTCTATTACCTCAGTTATTTTCTCGAGCATGCGCGTCGTCGGCCAGGCCTAGGCTGGTCCACTTTATTTTTCCCTCGACTACCCGCGCGAACCCGATGGTCAACGACGTTGTGAGGGTTCCGGACCACGTTAAGGAGCTGATGGAGAAGCAGGGATACAAGTTTGTGCTCAATCACTCTGCCGTCAAGCCGTGCTACTGGTTCCGGGAGGCCCTGATGCGCGGCAGGACTTGCTACAAGAACAAGTTCTTCGGTATCGCGACTTGGAGCTGCCTCCAAATGACTCCCGCCGCTTCGTTCTGCAACCTGCAGTGCCTCTACTGCTGGAGGCTGAACGCGAGTGACATGCCGCCGGATTTCAGGTGGAAGGAGATACCAGACGAGGTCGCCAGATGGGACGACCCCGAGGACATTGCCGAGGAAAGCATAAGGGTCCACAGGGTGCTCGTCCAAGGTTACAAGGGCGTCAAGGTGTTCAGCGAGAGGTGGCTCAGGGAGGCAGAGGTGCCCAAGCACGCAGCTATATCTCTGACCGGAGAGCCGATGCTCTATCCACACATCGGGGGGCTTGTGAACGAATACAGGAGTAGGGGGATGACCACCTTCATAGTCACCAACGGAACCCTCCCGGAGAGATTGGAGTCCTTAGAAAGGGAGCCGACACAGCTCTACGTTACGGTACCGGCGTACGAGGAAGGCCTCTACAAGCGGATAACCAGGCCTCTAATACCAGACGCGTGGCAGAGGTTGAACAGAACCCTTGAACTCATTCAGTCGCTTTCCGCGCCGACCGTGATGAGGATTACGGCTATCAAGGGGCTGAACATGGATAAGCCCGAGGAGTGGGCGAAGCTCATTGAGAAATACGAGCCCACCTACGTGGAGCCCAAGGCCTACATGTACGTGGGCTACTCGAGGAGAAGGCTCTCAAGGGAGAACATGCCATCTCATGCGGAGGTGCGAGAGTTCGCCGAGGCTCTGGCAGAGAGAACCGGATACAGGATTCTCTCCGAGGTACCCGAGAGCAGGGTCGTCTTGCTGAGTAAGCTGGAGAAGCCCATCAGGTTCGACGGCAGGTAGCGATCCCATTATTTAATGGAAGGGCCGATCGGCGCGGCGTGGTATGATAATCACGCTCCTGCTCGGCGGCGTGGTGTTCGATAGGAGCCTCAAGGACCCATCGATCTTGGAGGAGTACAGAGGCGTTATTTCGAACCTAGTGAAGCGAGGAACGAGTGTTGTCGTCGTCGCCGGTGGTGGGCGACTTGCGAGGAGATATATAGGCCTGGCGGAGGGATTTGGGGCGAACAAGGCCTTTCTTGATGAAATAGGGATTCTGGCTACCAGGCTCAACGCCTCGATCACGGTGGCGGCTCTCGGCGAAATTGCTCACCCGACGGTACTGAAGAGCTACGAGGAGGTCGTATCAGCACTCAAATTGAGCCCCGTAGTCGTGCTGGGGGGGATTGCCCCGGCCCAATCTACAGATGCCGTGGCGGCGGTGGTATCCGAGTTCGTGGGCGCTTCCATGCTCGTCAAGGCCACCGGCGCGCCAGGGATATTTGATCGACCTCCTTCCGAGCCCGGGGCCACTCTCTTGGAGAGGGTCTCCTACGAGGGTCTCAGAGAGATCGTGGCGAGATATCGGTTCGAGCCGGGCGGGTACGAGCTCTTAGATCCTATCGCGATCAAGGTCCTTGAAAGGTCATCCATTCCATGCATCGTTTTAGATGGGTTGAGGCCCCGGCTCCTGCTGGACGCTGTCGAGGGAAAAAAGGTGGGTACAGTTGTGGGGGGAGATTGATCATGTATGCCCGTAAGAGAAGGCCGAAGAGGCACAGTTGGAGGGCCCGAGCCAGACCCAGGATGGAACTTCCATTCTCAGCAAGGATCGTGCTGATTGAGGGGATCTATGGGGCCACAGTGGGGGGGTTGGCGATCGGAGCAGGCCTCCTGATAGGCGAGTTCGGGGTGTGGGCGGCTATCCTATGGATGCTTAGCGCTGAGAGCATCATGCGTCTGTTCTACGGTCTGATGATCCTGATTTCTGGATTAATACTCTCGATTCCAATTGCGCAGAGAAGGCGGGTCAGGTCGGTGATCGCGATCATAGTTGCCGCCTCGCTCTGGATCCTCATCTCAAGGCACTACGGATTTCACCCGATCTACTCTCTGTTTGGCCCCCTGCCCTACTGAAGCTCGGAAAACAGAGGATACCGTAATGAAATAGGATGGTGCTCCGGCCGGGATTTGAACCCGGGTCTGGGGCTCGAGAGGCCCCTATGCTTGGCCTGGCTACACCACCGGAGCCCGACTTCGTCGGGAGAGGGAGGCTATATAAAAATTGAGCCTCCCCGCGGCCCCGAACTTGCCAGTAATTCTAGTCACGGGAGTTCCCGGGTCTGGGAAGAGCACGGTCTCTAGGATACTAGCTGAGAAACTCGGTGGTGAAGTCATCGAAGTCAACGTATTCGCTATTGAGAAGGGGCTGGTCGTCGGGGCTGATGAGGACAGAGGGGTTCATATACTCGATATTGATGGTCTGAGAACCGCTCTCCGTCGAGAACTCTCAGAGAGGGAGGGGTGGGTGATCGTCTCCACGACCTACCCGGAGGCGGTACCGGCAGATCATGTGAGCTTCGTCGTTGTTCTGAGGTGCGATCCGGAGGAGCTCGCGGGGAGGCTCCTTAGTAGGAAGTACGAGAAGCCCAAGGTCATTGAGAACTTAGAGGCTGAGATCGTGGACTTCTGCGGAACGTCTGCCAGACACCACCTCCCAGGAAAGCCGTTGCTGGAGGTAGATACCTCGCGAATTTCCCCGGAGGAGGTGGCCGACGGGATCTTGGAGGCGATTCGGAAGGGGGTTGTCCAGAGTCAGCCGATTCGCTGGCCGAGGGGCCCGCTGGTGATCCAGAGGCTTAAGGCGAGGGATCCATAAGCTTGGAATCAATTCCTCCACTCCAGCGTGTGAAACGAGGGGGCCTTTTGAGCGAGAATGGTGAGTTCTCTATCCGTTATAGGTGTGGCTTCGACTGAGGGCGGAGCCACCGTACACCTCACTGGAGCGGGTCTGCCCTCCATGATCACGACGGCTTCACCTGGTCTGAGGGTGAAGATAGCGCTTGCTGGATCGTTCTCACCATCCTTCAGGGGGGAGAGGAGGGGTTTCAGGATTTGAAAATCTCTGGGGGATCCAAGTGCGTGGATCACCTTTATGGCCGAGTTCCTCATGGCGCTTCTCGAGAGGGCGTGGGGGGCCTGAGTCACTATCATCATGCCCACCCCAAACTTCCTCAGTTCCCCAAGCATCTTGTCAGTTACCGTAGCGCCCCTCTCATCTGAGATCGTGGGTAGGACGCGCTCTCCCTCTTCGACCAGCACCACCTGCCGGAGCGGAGATCCGAGTCCCCACGCCCTTGCGCTGTCGTAGACCCTCTTCAGGATCACATGAACTAGGAGGTCCCTTACCGTATCGGACTCTACGCTCCCTAGAAGTATGGAGGTTGGCCTGTCCAGCTGGCTGACGTTAGGAAATCTCTCAACCAGAAGATGGGCTCTCCCCTCTCCTTCGACGAGAGGCTCCAGCTTCCTTAGAAGCGCCAGCTTGCTCTCCATCTCCGGCCCACTTCTCTCCCTGTATTCGGATACCTCGTCCATCAAATCGGCCAACGTTGGGTCTTCTCCTAGACTCGCCCTCAGGGCGCTTGAGAGGCACCTATGGACTATGAAAGTCTGGGAGGGGGTGAGGCTGAGGGCATCTCGTAAAACCTCTACGTACATGTCGGCCCCCTGCGGATTTGATGCGATCCCCCAGAGGACGTTCAGGGAAGGGCCACCGGAGGCGCCGACGACAGATCCTCCTAACCTCGTCACAATACCAGTGTATTCGTTGTGGTGATCCAGTACCAAAAATGGGATGCCGTAGTCAGACCACAGTCTCTCACATATAGCCATCGCAGTGGTTGACTTTCCAGAACCAGTCCTCCCCATTAGGAGGATGTGTTTAGAGATCAGGTTCACCGGCAGCCTTACAGGCCTTCTCCCACCATCATACCCAAGGAGCACTGCCGGCGAGCGCTTGCCCACCTCGACACTGGGCAGCCTGAGCCTCGGGGTAGAGGGAGTCCCGGACTTGCGTCCATAAGTCAAAAGATCAGGCCAAGTCCGCCTACCCATGTCAACAACTTCAAGGTCGCGTCCAAGTACGCTTCGAAGGGCGGACAGGGCCGCCTTGGCTGAGATGGCTCCCTTTTCCCCGCGCTCAGCTACGGCAAGAATAGGGGCCGACGGGCCGGATGAACCCAAGCGCTGGAGGAGGTGTCCTTCTAGCCCTGTTGCCTCCAGAACCTGGTGAATGAGGGTAACGTCCACTTCGGCCTTACTTCGGGAGTCCTTGGGTGTGAGGACGTATGCATGAAGGTCCGCCTCCTGACCGCGGAGTCTAGACCTAGCGAGTAGTGCCAAGATTCCGGTAATTAGAGCTGTGGGCAGCAATATGGGCACGACCGACAGCAGCGTCTCGGAAGAAAGGCCCCAAGAGAGTTGAACACCGCGTGCCAGCTTTTTCCGCAGCTCGTTGACCACCACCAAGGCCACGAGAAGGTACGGAATATTTTTGCCTCTCTCAGGCAAATCTGGCCACCTCCAACCCCTGCAGGAGGAGTTTAGTCCGCCTTCTCAGCGCCGAGGAGCTCACGCCTGCGGCGCGTGCCACCCTCTCCTGTGTTATGAACCTCAATCCCAGAGTCCTAGCCGTGAGCCACACGGTCGCCGCTGCCGTGACTGCCGGGCTCTTGCCGGCGAGTTCCAACCTCGTGACCTTGCCCGTCACCTTAAGCAGCTCGAGTGACTTCACGTGGAGCCTGTCAAGAGCGACGCCCCAATGTTCGCCGAAAAGGTCGCACAAGATAGATTGAAGGGCGGGATCCCGCTTGAGGTGGGATACTATGGAGGATATGTATTGCCTCACCGACCTGCTGTCGATTACGGGTGACCTGCAAGCCGAAGATACCTCACCCACCATGATCGCAAGCTTCTTGGGGCTTACCCTGAGCCCCACGCTGGCGGCAGCCTGTGAAACGGTCTTCAGTGTTAACGGAGTCCCGAGAATTCTGCTTGCCACGACCAGAGACGCCAAGTAGAGGTACCCCTTCCTCCTCCTGTGGAGGCTTTTTGGTAAGCCCGAGATAATCGCCTTAACCAGGTCCAAAAGTCGCGGAGGTGCGTCCAGCTCGCTTACTACCTCAGAGAGCCACCGGGGTAAGTGTTCTCTTCTCCCCCAAGCGAGGGGGTAGTGGTTTGCTAGGTCAGAGTAACTTACGTAGGGATCTACGGAGGACGACGGTTGCCACTCGCAGGCCGATGGAGGCAAGTCCCCCTCCATGTTGACGGAATTGAGAAATATTAGTGTGAATTATGGAGAAAAAATTTAGGAAAATTTCTCAAAAGTTTCCTGCGAGTCAGGGGCTCGCGCTGACGATGTCTCTCAGCAGAAAGTAGACCTCGGCCCCCCTAGAGAAATTGGCCAGATCCGCCATTCGACCCTTAAGCTCCAGGATCACCAGTAGGCCGTATGCTGACGCTCGAAGGGAGTTCTCGTCAGACCGGTAGACCACAGTATTCATTAGAAGATCCCCTTCACTGGTGGTGGGCTTCTCCTCCACCAAAAGGGCCTCTCCCTCATATCCCTCTGATAGTCTTCGGGCAAGACCGAGTGGGACCTCGATCGAAAGGGCTCCCTCCACAGGGGACTCAACCGAGAACCTCAGAGTAGCTACTCCACCGACTGGATCTTCTTTCCTCTCAACTAGCTTGACGTGGAGCTTCATCGTCAGCTCACTTCTCCCTCTGGACTAAAAGTTATTCGCCAGAAGAAACCGTTAGTCTGTTCAGGGCCCTGAAGATTGAGATGCGGGATCAGCGTCTAGACGACCTACTCTGGGCCCACCTATCATTCAAGAGAAAGCTCCGAGCAGAGCTACTGGGGAACGCCGGCTCCTTAGACCTGCAATCTATCCTTGAAATGGCATTAATCGTAGCAGAGGCGGCGTCCTACGTTCTTGCCGACAGGGAAAGGGTGCAGGAGATTCTGAGGAGGGTGAAGGAACTCGCGCACTCTACGGGAGATGACGTTGAGGATGAGGCCATCCGGCTCTCTAGGGCCCTAACGAGGGTGGTGAACCAAGCCGTTGAGGCGGCGATGGGGGCGTCTAGATGGCCCTAAGGGTTACTCCCCCTTCGTCGCTATGTAGAGTTTTAGAAGGCGCTCGTCGACGACTATCATCTCGCGAATGTACTTCACCGTTGAGTAGGGGATGAGGACGTATCCCTCTCGATCCCTCTTCAGCTTCTTGGTCAGAGAGCCGGCCGCTCCCTTTGCCTCCTCCACGACGAGGGAGATCGCCTTACCCGACAGCTCGTCGACAACCAGGTCGACGAGTTCTCCGAGCACGAGACCCCTATCCGTAATGACCCCCCGACCTCCCAATCTGCTGACGGAGTACCTGGCCACGGACCCGTTACCTCCCGATCCCCGATCAGGGTTAACTCTGATGGTGGGCCGGGTGGGACTCGAACCCACGACCTCCGCCTCGTCAAGGCGGCGTCATAGCCGCTAGACCACCGGCCCAGCGGTTGGACCGGGGATCAGGCGAATAATAAACGTTAGGGGGGTCGGAGATCGGCCACCTCCAAGAGATCCTCTATTAAGGCCAGGGACCTCAAAAGTGAGTTCAGCTCCGCACGCAGCCTTCTAGGAGAGTCAGAGAATAGGACAAACGTCAGCAAGCCCTGTTCAACCGAAGGTCTGGGCAGGAAGTGGTCTGGAGAGAGGACCCCCAGGATCAGCGCGGCTACGTGAGGAGGCGCTTTCACGAATAACTTAGCGGAGTACCTTCCGGTCATAACGTCACCCGGGCTTCACGACCGCGCGGAGGAAGAGTCTGGGACCGACTTCCCTCGACCCCCTCGCCCCGGTCAGGTAGAAGCTCGCGGTGGGACGGGAATTAATCCTCCTGATCCAAAGGACAACATCCGAGTCTGGGAGGTCTCTCTCCTCATTTGCCGCGGCGACTGCATTCACTCCCAGCCCTGACGCGAGGGCTGAGGCGTATTCGCCGTGTTCTTCACTCTCCTGGTAGGCAACCGCGAGGTCCAGAACCCTGGGGACTCTCTCAGGCTTCTTGCGGTACAGCTCCCTCCTAAGGGTCACCCCCTCCAGCAGGACGTGGGCTGCAGTCGGCCTGATCGCGACAACCGACGCCTCGTAGAACCTCAGTCCGCCCGGGTTCCCCTTCCTCTCGGTGACCACGAGCACCCTACTGAGTCCCTGCCTGAGGGCCTCCAACCTGAGGTCGTCAAGGCTCTTTTTGCCGCGGTTCACTCGGACGGCCCTGGGTATCACGTGAGAGAGGTCTCGAATGAACGCCCGAGTTCTCTGAGAGGGGTCCCTAGAGGTCGTGATTAGGATCAAGAGGGACCCGCCTCAGCGTCCAGTCACCCTAGCAAGCCCGGCCTCAGCTGTCGTGGACACTGAGGTCCTCGGTTCCCACGCGCCTCCGGCGAACTCAAACCCGCACTTCTTGCACTTCCAAATCCCCAGCCTGATCCTACGCAGGGCCTCGGCCCCGCACCTGGGGCACTTGTACTTGGCCTTGCTCTTGGCCAAGACCGCCTCGTACTGCCGCCTAATCCTCAATCCGTACCTAGGCGTCCTCAGCTTCGCCATAGGGGGTCTCTTGGTCACCTCAGACCAACCCTCCCTGCTCCCTGAGTATCCCCTCCACCTCTGAGTACTTGGAGCGCGCTATCGACACCGCCCTTTTAATCTCATCTACCCTGAAGGAGCCGTGCCTCTTCTGGATTGAACAGACCCTTCCTGAGGAGTCGATTGATATGGTTATGGCGGCGTCCGAGACGAGTTCCTCCTCAAGCGTGGGGTCGAGCATCAGGGCATCGCCAATCTTGATGAAGGTGAAGGTTATCGGGAGATCTCTGAGTGGGAGGTCAAACGTCTCCTCCTTCACTATCATCTCTCCGTCCTCGGTCACCTCCACGACCGGTATCCTCGTTCTGGAGAGAGCGACCAGCGAACCCAGCGCGAAGGCGTCGATTATGTTCCCGTCGTGGTCGAGGGCGTACATGTCCAAGAAGATCATGTAAACCAGCTCTCCTGACTTTATCGCGAGGGCCTCCATGTCGATGGCGTTCGATCCCCTCAGGGCCCTGTCCACGACTCTGGCCATCTCGATGGCGTTCTCGTCGGGCGGCCCCGGTTCGAACGTGGGCGAGGCCAGCGGGAGCAGTTCGACGTTGGAGATCAGGACCCCCTTGTCTGGGGTGTCCGGGAAGGGGGTACCAACGTCAGCCTTGACGCCAACGAGCACCTGCGTGGCGCCCAAGGAGATCCAAGCCTCGCCCTCCGCCTTGGTGAAGGTACCGGGCCTGATCTTGATCTCTCGGATCTCGTCAAAGGCTCTCCCGTCCTTTCTCTGGCCGCTGGCGGCCAGCTCCCTGATGTAGTCACCTACCAGCTCGGCAGCTATCCTCTCGTCGAGCACTCTCACTCACCCCTCCTCAAGATCTCCAGCCTCACGGCCTCGTACGGCCTCCTCAGAGCCTCCTTCTGGACCTCGTAGATCAGATCAGCGGCCTGAGATGCGAGCTCAAGGGCCTTGTCGAACTGCTCCTGCGTCATCGGCCCGTCCAGCTGGAGGAGGGTAATCTCCTTCTCCTCCATCAGAAAGGCCACAGGGATGTCCGCGTCGCCCCACTGATCCTCGTCGTGGTTGGGGTCCACTACTACCCAGTCCCCGACGCGGCCAACTGCGACCGCCGTCACCAAGCCCCTCATCTCTATCCCGGCGTCCGCTAAGGCCAAAGAGGCCGCCGTTACGCCCGCTACCCTCGTCCCCGCGTCGGACCTCAGGATCTCAACGAACACGTCTATAGCCGTTCCCGGATATCTCTCCAAGAAGATGGAAGGTAAGAGTGCCTCTCGAATCACCTTTGAGAGTTCCACGCTCCGCCTGTCCGGACCCGGTCTCTTCCTCTCCGGAGTAGAGAAGGGAGCCATGTTGTACCTGCACCTCAGTAAGGCCCTATCTGGGAGAGTCATGTGCTTTGGGTGAACCTCCCTTGGCCCGAAGACGGCGGCGAGCACGCGATTCCCCCCCCACTCGAGGTACGCAGAGCCGTCCGCCCGGCTCAACAAGCCAACCTGAATCTTAACGGGACGGAGGTCCAAGGGCCCCCTCCCATCGGTCCTGATACCGTCCTCGGTTATGAGGACCTCCGGCTTTTTCTCGACGATAAGCGGCAAATCCTCTACACCTCCCCAGCCTCCGATCCCCGGGGGTCTATAATGCCGGAACTCTCGATCAGCTTGAGGACCCTGTCGCTAAGGCCGGAGACGTGAGACTCCCTCTCTATCTTAGCGAGAACCTGTTCCATGAGGAGCGCGTGCTTAAGTGACTTGGGGTTGTACCAGATCACCCCATTCTGGCCGACGACGATTTCAGGTCCGAGCTTGCTCTTCAGCAGCATGAGCATGGACTGACGCTTTCCTATGACTCTCGGGACCCTCGTCGGGTTAATCATGTAGACACGGCCCCCAACCAGCTTGCCCAGGCCCTCCCCCTCAATTGACAGGAGGGGGGCAGACACTCCATCGAAGGCCTTGATCTTGGCCAGCACTAGGTCCCCCGGTGAGAGGTTGTACTTGGCTCTGGTTCGCCCCCTCAGGCCCCTTGGGGGGATTATCACCCCGGGATACGCGGAGTTTATGTTCACAAAGATCGTGTTGCCAGCCATCTTGCTCACCGTCCCTACCACCAAGTCTCCCTCTCTCGGAATGTAGCTCCCCGCAAGCGGGACGACCCTTATCTCCCCCTCCCTTATGTCCGCCAGCCCGACCTTTGTGGACCTGAGGACCCCCCTCTTGTCCACGTAGACGTAATCTCCTGGCCTAATAGGGCCGACGGCTAGGGGCTGACCCGGGAGGACCAGATCCCTGTTCGCGACCAGAATCCTCGGCTCGTTGCGCCCCAAATTCAAGACCTTACCCCTCTTCTCTGATGACCTTAACCTCTCCACCGGCCTGCCCCACCTTCTCCAGTATAAGAACCTGAGACCCCAGCGGCGCGCGAAGGGTTATCTTGACGGTCGTCCCGTCTTTGCTCCAATCCTCGCTCAGAACGTCTCCCTGGCCAGAGAGGAGCGAGCGAAGCCTTCCATACGATGTCGAGGGGACGACGATCTCCATGACCGCAGCCCCAGACTTCAGCGGGAGGACCTTGCGTAGAGACTCCACCACCTCCTTTATTTGAGCCTCAGGCTCGCGGAGGGGGTCTATCTTAACCTTCGCCTCGGACAGGGCCTTCTCTATCCTGGAGGGCGGGTGCGGAAGTCCAGTCTTCGGATCCACGAAGTTCTTGTGAATGTAGTTGACTATCCACCTGAGCCTCTCCTCCTTCAGCTTCCTCCTGTACTCGGCTGTGAGCTGAACGTCCCCCTCCTTCAGTATCACCTCGGCTATCTTGTAGACATCGTCGGTCCCGAACGCCTTCTTCAGGTCCTGGGTGGATGCCTTCAGGGACTTCCTGGCGTCCGTGAAAATCTGCTCGACGGCAAGAACCCCCTCCAGCGACTTCCTCTTGCCCTCCCTAAACTCATAGGCCGGTTCGGCGTACACGAATATCTCAAACCTCATCCCGGCCCTGTTCAGACGAGCCAACACCGTCTCCGGCAACTCAGCGCACCCCCGAGTTCTGGGCAGGGGACTCGTTTAAGCCTGGGCCCCCTCCTCTGGGCCGCCCCACTCCTCGAGTAGGGCGCTAACCTCATCGTGGGAGAGCGTCTTGAACTTCTTTTCTTCGGCCGGGATCACGGCTATCTCGAGGTTCTCCGGCTTCAGTTCCTCCTTGGTCTCGGAAGCCTCAGTTATGGCCCTGAAGACCAAGAAGACAGTCTCCTTCAGGCCCAGATCGTACTTGTAATTCTCCTTCAGGAACTCGTTCACCTTCTCCGAATTCCTGCCCACGGCGAAGGCGGAGTATGAGTAGTAGGCGCCCCCCGGGTGGGTGACAAACAGCTCGGGCCGCTGGTCGACGCCTCCGTATATCATTATCACGCCGAAGGGCCTGAGGCCTGCGTACTGTGTGAATTGCTGCTTGAAGAGAGCCACCCGCTTGGCGAGATTCCTGACGACGATGGGCTCACCGTATATGAGCCTGTGATACTGAGCCTCAACCCGACTCCTGTCCACCAACACGAGGCCGTCTCCAATGAGTCCGGCGGCTATAGCGCCTATGTGCTCGTCGATCTTGTAGATCTTCTCGGGTGGACTGGCGAGCGGGGAGGTCGGCCTCCTGCTGGCAACCAAGACGACCCCCCCCGCGCTCTTGATGCCTATAGCTAGGGGCGTCCTCTTCGTGGCTGCCAGAGCGTACTCGACTTGGAGTAGCCTGCCATCAGGGCTGAACACTGTGATTGCGCGGTCATATCCGCTGGCCATTTGGGGGAACATTCAAAACCACCTCTGAACTCGAATGGCTTCGACGGTTTCTCGATTATAGAGTTTTGGTCGGTGAGCAGGACTTCCTGGCAAGGCCTCTAAGCGTCCCCGACACCCCGTCGACCTCGAGAGTGAAGGGACCCACAGCAGCGGCCGCAGTCATTAGGATGGTTAGGGCGTATGGGAGGGACCTGTTGTCGGTCTTCAAGACCCCCTTGCCAGATCTGCCAGAGTAGAACTTGATGGAAAAATCTAGGTCCGCGGACCCCAGTACCCCAAACAAGTAGAGGGCGGCCTCTGACATGGCCCGCTCTAGCTCTGACCTAGAAGGAGGGTTTTTGGGCCCGTGGGGGACGATGGTAAATGCCACGTACCTCCTCCGCCCTACGACCCCTCTCGGAAGCTTAACCCTCAACCTGATCATACCCCCTCAGGAATAGCCTCCTCTCTCCGGAGAGGATGGCGCTGGGATGCGCGCTCAGAGAGTCGAGGGACTCCTCCCAGCCGACGGAGAGAATGGACGTCAGCGCCGAGGCTGCGAGGCTGGGCTGGATGGGGCGCCCGAGGGACGGGTCTGACGCTACGATTGGGAGCCCTACGCGCTTTGAAACCCGCAGCATGATCTTCATCCTCCGGATCCTTCTGTAGTTGAGGCGGAGCGACACGAGTTGGTTCAGAATGGGGGACAAGGGAACCTCGACCACCTTACGGGTCCTAGCCGCCTCTCGGGCCGAGACTAAGTCCCAGAAGACCTCCTCGCAGCTCGGCGAGAGGACTACGGAGTCAACAGACTTTATGAGACTCGCCGCCCGGGCGTCAGTTAGCCTGGCAACCTTCACGGACAGGTAATCCGGGATCGGTCTGACGCGGGCCAGCGTCGATCTCCAATCCGGGTCCGACTCGGCGTCAACCTCGACGGATGCGTACACGCGCAGGTTATGGAGGCTAAGGGCCCTTACCTCGTCCCTAACTTCTTGGGACCACTCCCCCGGGGGGATGTCTACGACTACAGCCCGGTATCCCAGCCTCCTCAGCTCATTCAGCGTTGTCGCGATCTCCTGCGCTCTGGGATCAGCCCTCAGCTTGAGATAAACGAAGCTCCTCAACTCGACTCACCCCTCCCGAGGATCGAGAGGATGACCTCTTGAGGCACCGGACCCTGGAAGTTGGCAACCAGGTGAACGTGTCCACCCAACCCGCCCCTGTACAGCTTTATCACTCCTTCGACAAGTTCCTGCTTGTCCAGCCGGAGGTAGAGTTTCCCACCCTCGACCCGCTTTGCGAGCGAGAGGGCGAGGTCTCTCCTGTCCGGTTCGCTTAGCCCCGCCAGTATCCTGACCAACGTCCGGTGGGCTGCCCTCCCCCTGAGATCCAGGCGAAGTTCCTCGAACGTGAACTTGTGCGCACTCTTGAGCCTAGTGGCGGAGAGTGAAACCTCTTCCCTTAAGTCCTCGGGCAGAAGGCTCAGGAGGGCGACCTCCACGGTCTCCCTATCCTCAGTGGGGTATCTGAACGTTCTGAGCGTGAGTCTGGAGACGCGAATCCCCCGCCCAGTGGAGGACAACCGCCAAAAACCCCTTCAGTCCTCCTTCCTCTTCCTCTTAAATCGCTTCACGATCGGGGGAATACCCCTGAACTTTCTGAGTCCCCTAGCCTTCTTGCCCGCGCTGGTGAGGCCGCGAAAGACCCTCCTCTTGTTGGCCGGGTTGAGGATCCAGTTGATCCTGGGATCGCTCTTGATGGCCGGGTGGTGCGGGTCGACGAGGATGACCTCATACCACTTGTACCTGCCGTCCTCGGCGACGTAGTAGGAGTTGAGGACCTCCAAGTTCGGGAACTTCCGGGCCGCCCTCTCCTCGGCTATCCACCTTATGTTCTTCCCAGGAGTGAGCTTGAGCACGCCCATCCCAGCCTGCTTGCGGCCCGCCCTCGGCCTGGGCTTCCTCCTGCCACCCTTCCTGACCCTGACCCTCGCTATGACGAACCCCTGCTTCGCTCGATAGCCGAGCCCCCTAGCCCTGTCGGGGCGAGTGGGCCTCTCGACCCTGACCACCGCAGGCTGCCTCCTCCACTCAGCTAGCCTGATCCGCCAGAGCTCAACGAGCTCGGGAAGTTCCTTCCTCCTGCGCCACAGGTAGGTCTCGTAGTACCTCGCCACGCCAGAACCCCCTTTTCTATTCCTCGTCGGGGGCGACCACTGCTGGGGTTTTAAACCTTGACGAACGGGGTGTCGGGATGCTCATAGGGGTCGTCGGGAAGACCAACGTGGGCAAGACGACCTTCTTCTCCGCCGCAACGCTCGTGGAAGCCGAGAGGGGAAACAGACCGTTCGTCACGATTGAGCCGAATGAGGGCGTGGGGTTCGTGAGGGTGAGATCCGTCTGCACCGAACTTGGGGTCCGCTGCGAGCCCAAGTATGGCTGGTGCAACGGGAGGTACAGGTACGTGCCAGTGAAGCTGCTCGACGTCGCCGGTCTCGTCGTTGGGGCTCACGCCGGCAGGGGCCTCGGGAACAAGTTCCTCGATGACCTGAGGAGGGCCACGGTTAACATCTTGGTGGTCGACGCCTCCGGTGGGACGGACGACGAGGGTAACCCGGTCCCCCCGGGGACGCACGACCCGGTGAGGGACGTGGAAATAGTTGAGGAGGAGTTCGCCAGGTGGATAGCTGGCATCATCCGAAAGAACCTGGACAAGGTGGTCAGGAGGGTGAGGGCCGGGTCGAAGCCCGACGAGGCGCTCTCGGAGGTGCTCTCGGGACTCGCGATAGGCCGAAGGGAGATCCTAAGGGCTGCGGAGACAGCCGGGGTCAGTCTGAGGTCGCTTGATGGCATAGGCGAAGAGGACCTGGTGAGGTTCTCCAGAGTCCTTAGGAGGATCTCGAAGCCCTTTCTCATAGCTGCCAACAAGGTAGACGTTCCTGAGTCTGAGGAAAACGTGAAGAGACTCAAAGAGCAGTACGGAGACGCGGTCGTGCCGACTTCCGCCGAGGCCGAGCTCATCCTCAGGAAGGCGGCGTCCGCTGGGCTTATCAGGTACGAGCCAGGAGACCCGCAGTTCACCGTCGTCGACGAGGCGAGGCTCACGGAGGCCCAGAGGCGCGCGTTGAGGTTAGTCGAGGAGAAGGTCCTCGACAAGTTCGGAGGGACGGGGGTTCAAGAGGCGCTCGACAGGGCAGCCCTCCAAGTAGCGGGGGGGGTCGTCGTGTTTCCGGTGGAGAACGAGAGCAGGTATACGGACAAGGATGGGAGGGTGCTACCAGACGCCTTGCTGCTGGAGAGGGGGTCGACACTTAAGGACTTGGCCTACGCGATCCACAGCGAGATTGGGGAGAAGGCGGCCTTTGGAATCGACGCTAGGACGAAGATGCGGCTGGGACTCGACTACGTCTTGAAGAGTGGCGATGTCATCAAGATCGTGCTGAAGAGGTGACCGTCACCACACGACGGTCCCGGCGGGCGGATTCTTCTCCCTAAGCTTGCGACCCGGTCCCACGACCACAGAGAATCCTCCGTCTTCTGAGACAGCCCTGGTCTCCGGGGAGAGTGAAGAGTTCGAGCAGAGGATCGCTCTCTTGACGCGCGACCCCGCCCCGACCGACGAGCCGCTGAGCAGAAGGGAACGCTCGATGAGGGACCTCGAACCAACACTGTTAAAGCCCTCAAGGATGGCGTAGGGTCCGAGGACGGAACCCTCCTCCAAGATGGCGTTCGCCCCAACGAAGGTGGGGGGTCTGATCTCCGCGCCCCCCTCTGTGGACTTCCTCAGGTAGAATCTGCCGCTCACGAGTTTCAGCAGCGTCTGGGGAAGCCTCGACCCGGCGACGTCGTCCAGAAGATATGAGGAGGCCCTGAGGAGATCTTCTGGCCTACCGGCGTCCGTCCAACGGTCGCCCACCCCCACCAGCAGGACATCTGACCTCGAGGCCAGCATGGTGATGGAGTCGGTCAGCTCAAGCTCCCCCCTGGGGGACGGCTTGGTGCTTTTCAGCTCGCCGAAGATCGATCGCTTGAATGCAAAGGCGCCCGCGATAACCAAGTTGGAGGGCTCCTCACCCCTCCTAGGCTTCTCGACTATCCTTCGCAGGCGACCGCGAGGGTCGGCCTCCACCACACCGAACTCCCATGGCGTCTCCACCGACGCCACCGCGACGGCCGCCTCAGCTCCCTCCCCTTCGACGGCGGATAGGAGGGCTTTGGGTGTGTCGGGCGGTATGTAGACATCTGAATAGATAAGGAGAAAAGGCTCCGATCCCTCTAACCACTGCTCAGCCACCATTAGGGCGTGGGCAGTTCCCAACTGGCGGTCCTGCTTCAGATAAGTGATCTCCAATCCCAACTCGCGGCCATCCCCGAGCGCGGCCTTGACCTTTTCCTCCCCGAAGCCGACGACGACCGCTGCCTCATCGACTCCAAGTGAGGAGAGGAGCGAGAGATGGTAATGGGCGAGAGAGAATCCGGCCAGAGGAATAATCGGCTTTGGCCTATCGAAGGTCACGGGCCTGAGCCGCTTACCCTCCCCCGCCGCCAGGAGAACTGCTCTCAATCTCGAGGGCAACCCCCTCGGGTATGCCGGGCTCCTCCTCTCCGTAGCTGAGGACGACTATCTTCCTAGGCTCCACGTTCCTGATGGGGGCTATCTTGGTCGAGATGGAAGCCACCTGGGATGATATCGGTACGTTGTCTCCGAGAATGGCCGCCCTGACCAGCTCCTCGAGCGTCAGCTGGGGAATGAGTTCCTCCATGTAGGAGTTGACCCTCTTCCGGATGTCGGACTGCTGGCTGTGCCTTATCCTGACCGCGGTGATTATGATGTTGAAGTACCTAACGAGGTGACCGTCCTTCGTCACGCCCTCCGACTGGATGTCGATTCTACTGGTCCTCCTCTGCACGATCGACCTAAGATAGTCCCTGTTCAGCTCCATTCGGTTGAACTTGGCGAAGGCCTTGGTGCCCTCGACCCTGTAGATCATAAACCAGAGCTTGTACTTCTCGTGCATGAAGTCCCCGGTGATGTCCCTAAGGGAGACCTCGACCCGCCTGCCGATGAGCAGGGAGGGGTCCGACGCCGGGGTCTCACCCAGCCACTGACCTGGGAAGATGTCTGCCGCGTACACGTCATACCAGACCTTCGCCTGCTTCTTAGTCCTCCGTCTCCTCGGCATTCTCGACGACCTCTCCTGAGCTTCGGGACCCCCGCCGCGCATCCGATTATAAAACCTTTGAACTGGGGGAAGGCAGGCCCGGGCGGTCGCCCTTGATTGAGCTGAGGGACGTTTGGTTCAGGTACGGGGGCTCGGGTTCACCCGCGCTGAGGGGGGTCAGCCTCGAGATCAGGAGGGGTGAGTTCGTCCTGCTGCTCGGGGCAAGCGGCGCCGGCAAGTCCACCCTGCTGAGGACCCTCAACGGCCTAATACCGCACTTCTACGCCGGCGAGATGAGGGGGAGGGTCGTCGTCGATGGCTTGGACACCAGGGAGGCTCAGGTCTCTGAGCTG
>JAOZFH010000008.1 GCA_027491415.1 Thermoproteota archaeon
GAGGGGCGGGGGATCACTTCTTCCCGAAGAGCAGGTAGAACGGCAGGAAGAGGACGAAGGTCAGCGGGTTGGTCCCGTCGCAGATGCTTGAGATCAGAGTCGCGCCCTCGGGAGCCTCGAATCCGGCTGTGATGGCCGCCTGAGTCACGTAGGGCGCCAGGAAGGTACCTATGTACATAGCGGGAATGAGAACTATGGCTCCGATGATTACGGTGTGCACCACGTTGCCCTTTACGATCGGAACCAGCATGCAGACCATGAAGGGCAGTACAGCTAGGTCGGCGAGAGGTAGGAACTTGTTGCCAGGCAGGATGAACGCCAAGCCTATGGTGATGGGTACCAGGATCAGGGCCGCAGCGATGGCGGTCGGATGGCCGATAGCGATGGCAGAGTCCAGCCCGATATACATCTCCCGTCCGCCGTACTTCTCCTCCAGGATCTTCTTGCCGGCCTCAGAGATTGGGACTAGGCCCTCCATCAGTATAGCGACGACCTTTGGCATCAGGTACATAACGCCAGCCAGGGTCACACCAGTGTTCAGTATGCCAGCGATGTCCTGACCGGCGGCTATGGCCAGCAGGATGCCGATTATGAAGCCTATGACCATGGGCTCCCCTAAGACGCCCAGCCTCTCCCTGATGGCCTCGGGGTCTGCCTTGACGTCTCTCAGGGGTGGTATGGCGTCGATTAGCTTCTTAATTGGGATCCCTATTGGTACGTAAGCGGCAGAGAAGCCGTGGGGCAGCGAGATTCCGGGTATCCCGAGCATCTCTTGAACTCCTTCAGCCGTCCAGTCTCCCAGCTTGAACACGATGATCGCGTTTATTGCCGAGGCGATCAGGCCGAGCGGGACGCTGTCGGTGGCCATGGTAACCAGGGAGCCGGTGAAGGCGAAGTGCCAGTAGTTCCAGAAGTCGATGTCCATGGTCTTGGTCAGACCCAGGGCCAGCATGATGATGTTGATGATGAAGTCTATGGGAATCGTCAGGGCTCCCACGATCGTGCCCCAGGCGATGGCAGCCGCTGCTGGCCAGCCCACGTCGATGACGGTCAGCTCTATACCAGTCCTCTGCACCATCGCCTGGGCGACGTCGCTCATGGTACCCCACAGCAGGCCGATAACCAGGTTGATACCCACGAAGCCGCAGGCGATGGTCAGCGCCGCCCTGAAGGCCTTGCTCGCTGGGATCTTGAAGGCTAGGCCCACTATGAAGAGGATTATCGGTATGGCGACGGTGGCCCCCAGCCCCAAGAACCATTGGACTGCTCCGACGATGTCCATCTCACACTCACCAGCCGTCTGCGCTCGACGGCTGACTACCACAATTTCGACTCTTACTAATAAAGTTAGCGATTGTTACAAAAAAGAAAGAGAAGCTCCTCGGCTCGCTGCCTCAAGGGGGATCCACAAGAGCGGTTTGGGCTGATTTGGGCAACTCAGAGCCTGTAAATTTTTTCATAGGTCTGCGGGAGGAGTTATCCCCACCGCCTCGAATATCTTCTTCAGAGCCTCCTTCTCCCCTATACCCGTCAGGAAAGGAACCCCATTAATCACGGGCTTACCCTTGGCCGCCTTCTCGGAGATTGGGGTGTTGGCGACTATCACATCTGGATCGAAGACCTCGATCTTGCCCTGGACCTCGGAGGCCTTACACTGAACTATCGTGACGGGAATCTTCAGCTTGTCAAAGGCCTGCTTGATCTTCCCCGCCACGACCGTGGCGGTAGCTATTGCTGTCCCGCAAGCGACGAGGATCTTGATGTCCCGGGGCTTCGTGCCCATAAACTCCCCCCGACGCCCGAGTGGCGACTACCATACTTAATAACCTTTCTAAGGCTCCTCCGACTCCTCGGAGGGCGAGAGCCTCTCTCTGAGGATCTGCGCGACTTCTCGCTCGGTACGAGCTTTCGTTAGTAAGTCCATCACCCACGGATCCTTGAACACGTCAACGAGCCGCATCAGGGTCTTGATGTAGGAGCTGGGGTCCTTTATGGCCGGCATGAACACGATCCGCACTGACACCTCGGACTCCGGGTCGTCCATTCTCCTAAAGGTGACGGGCCTCTTCAGCCTAGCGACCACTAGGGCCGGTTTGTTCACGTGCTCGACGCCGGCGTGCGGGAGTGCCGCGTTGACTCCTCCGGCGAGTTCCAGCCCCGTCGGAACGCTCTTCTCTCTCTCAATGGTCGCTTTAACGAACGTGTCCTTTACGTAACCCTTCTCCTCTAAAAGCTTACCCAACTTACGAATGACATCCTCTGAGGAGGAGGAGTCCATCTCTAGGACCACCAAGATGTCCATGTCCCGCATGAGGGCGACCGCATACCCGGGTATGCACATTCTTTAAGTTTCTGGATACGACAAGTGGCCAGGTGGTCCCTTTGTCGATTAAGAAGCCGGAGGGTCCTCTCGAGTACGAGGCTGAGGCGGTGTGGAACGGCCGAATGGGCGGTGTCGTCACCCTGCCGAGAGGAGATCGGCTCCAAATTGACATGGCAACCGAGTTTGGAGGGCTTAACGAGGCCCCCTCTCCGGACGACCTGTTCGCAGCCAGCCTGAGTGGATGCCTGCTAACGACGGCCGTCTGGTTCGCCAAGAAGATGGAGCTCAATATCACCGAGCTGGCGGTGAAGGTCAAGACGAAGAGCGAGCTCGTGCAGGGAGGCTTCAAGATAACCAGGATCTGGGTGACCATGAAGGTGGTGGGCCCCCCGAGAGAGAAGGCCGAGCGACTAGCCGATCTTGCGGAGCGGTACTGCCACCTGACTAGGACGCTCAGGGGCTGCGTCGACATCGAGTTCGCCTTGGAGTATGGTGGAGGGTAACCAGTTGCGGCTCAAGGTCGGTCGGTGGGAGAAAGTCCCTGAGGAGGTGGTCTCCTCGGCGAAGGGGCTCTACCGAAGGTGGCTCATAACCCCGAGGGACGGAGCCCCGAACTTCGCCATGAGGCTCTTCAGGATGGTTCCCGGTGGGGAAACTCCTCCGCACTCGCACGACTGGGAGCACGAGGTCTTCATACTCTCCGGCAGGGGGAGGGCTACCCTCGACGGGGAGGAGTACGAGCTGAGCTCTGGCACATTTCTGTTCATTCCCGGCGGGGTCGAACACGCATTCCAAAACGACGGCAGGGAAGACCTGGTGTTCCTCTGCCTGGTCCCGGCGAGCGCCGTCCCGCCGGGCAAGTGAATCCTCTTTTAGGGCCGAGAGTAGACCAAGACGGCGGCGTCCACGCCGCCATACCTCACGGCCCTCCTCTCCTCAAGCCTGAGCGCGCTCATGGCCCTCTCGAACTTAGGCAAAGCGGGGCCGCCGAGTATGGCGGAGGCCTTCAGCTCGAGCTTTTCCGCCAGCGCCCTAGCCATCCCCCTGAACGCTGCCTCGATGTCCCTCCTCCGACCGGTCCTGAGTTCGTACGGCGGGTTGGTTGACAGGGCGCCAATCCTATCCACCCGCTCAGGCAGGAACTCCGCGCTGAACACGGAGAACGTTATGGAGTCCTGCACCCCAGCCGAGACCGCGTTTCTCGCGGCGCCCGCGACGTGCTTCGGGCTCACGTCGGATGCGAGGATTGCCGGTCGAAAGTACGGCCTCGCCCCGGCGTCCACCCGGTCTAGTATCTCTTCGACCGGGAGGTCGCGGAACGGCTTTAGAAGTCTGAAGGGCCAGCCCTCTGCCCTCCTCCACGTGCCCGGAGGGATTCTCTTGGCCGCCAGAGCCGCCTCTATCGGGATGGTCCCACCTCCGCACATCGGGTCGATGAGGGGCGACGACGGGTCCCTCTCTACCTCGGCGAGCCAGCCGGTCAGCCTGACCAGGGAGTACGCGACCACCGGGCTGAGGGAGGCGGGGTGCTGGTACACCCTGTACCCGCGCTTGTGGAGGCTCTCCCCGACGAGGTCTATACCGAGCAAGAGCACGCTGCCGGAGACGTAGGCCCTGACGGTTACGTCCGGGCTCTTCAGGTTGGCCCTTATTCTCTCCCCGCTACGCCGGAGGAAGTGGTCCACCACGGCGGCCCCAACCTCCGCGGCTATCTCCGGGCTCCTGTATGCGTGTTTCCCCGCCCGCTCCGCCCTGACCGCGAACGTCACGTTGGGGTCGAAGTAGTCTGACCACTCCACCCATCCGGCCATCTCGCCGACCGACGCCAGGTCGCTCGGGTCGACCTTCCCCTCCCCAACTAGGAGGAGTATCCTGTTGGCCGACCGTATACCGTACACCAGTTCAACCGCCTTCTCGGGTTCTGCGAGGAACCGCACCTTTCCGGGAACGACCGGCCGCGCCGCCCCGCCTATCAGCTCCTCGATCTCGCTCCTCACCACATCCTCGAGACCCGGAAGGGTGACGGCAAGATACTCGTGCTGGCGTCCCACGCGACGACCCCCCGCCGTTCGGCCGCTACATCCTGGCGGCCTCCTCGAGGTCCTTCATGAGGACGGCCCTCTCGTAGGCCTTGACGACATCGGTTCTCGTCAGTATGCCCACGAGCCTCCCGTCCTCGACGACGGGAAGCCTCCCCACGTCGCACCTCAGCATCTTCAGGAGCGCGTCGTGCACGGACATGGCCGGGGTGACGGTGACCGGCTGCCTGTTCATCACGTCCCTCACCCTAACGCGATCCCACTGGCTCGGGTGAATCCTCCTCAAGTCGGCGAAGGCCACCATGCCCACGAGCTTACCCTCCGGGTCCACGACCGGGAACCCCATGTGATGGGTCCTGAGCATGATCTCGTGGAGTTCCCCCAGCGTTATGTCCGGCTGGACGGTCACGACCTCCCTGACCATGGCGTCGGAGACCCTCAGCCTGTCCAGCACCTCGAGGCCGACTACGGGAACTCGCTTTCCCCTCTCCTCGATGCGTCTGGTGTAGATCGTGCTCTCCATCAGAATTAGGGAGAGGAAGTAAGCGGTCGAGCACGAGGCGAGGAGAGATGGGATCAGCTTGTAGTTCCTCCCCAGCTCGGTTATGATCACCACGGCCGTGAGCGGGGCCCTGGCGGCAGCGGCAAAGGTGGCGGCCATTCCGGCGAGTGCGAACATCTCGGGCGTGCGGAAAACCCCTGGAGAGATCGCGTGGAGTACCTTACCAACCAACGCCCCGGAGGTAGCTCCGATGAAGAGCGTCGGAGTGAATATCCCGCCCGACCCGCCTGATCCCACGGAAAAAGAGGTTGCGAGTATCTTGACGGCCGTCAGCGTGAGCAGGAGGTGGAGGGTCCCCTCTCCGGAGAGGATTCTATTAAGACCGTCGAAACCCGGCCCCATGACACCCCATCCCAGACTCCAAAAGGCGAGCAGGCCACTTAGCAGACCGCCTAGGGCTGGTTTCAGCCACGCGGGGGCGGCCCACGCCTCAAACCGATCCTCAACCTCATAGAGTGTGTCAACCCAGACCCTGGCCACGGCGGCCGAGAGGGCCCCGAGCGCCAGCAGGGCGACTACCTCCACGGGGTGCGGAAACGGGATGTGCGCCGGTATCAGGATCACCGGCATGGACTTTCTCAGCGTCCAGGAGACTGAAACCGCGGATATCGACGCTACAAACGCTGGAATGAGTTCAACCGAGTATACTGCCCCCAAGAGTATCTCTAGGCCGAAGAGAACCCCTCCCAGGGGAGCGTCGAAGGCGGCCGCTATCCCGGCGGAGAGCCCGGCAATCAGGAGGAGCTTCCTCGGCCTGACCGGCACCTTGAGGACCTCGGCCGCAAAGGAACCCAGACCCGCCCCGACCTGGCCTATCGGGCCCTCCCTGCCAGCGCTTCCGCCGAGACCGATCAGGGCCCCGGACGCGAGTATCCTCGCCACCGGAACTCTAGGGGATATCCTGCCCTCTTTGAACAGGAAGGCCTCGAGGACGTTTGGAATCCCGTGACCCCTGACGTCGGGCGCGATCTTCCACGCGATCACACCGGAGATCAGCCCGCCCGCCGCGGGGGCGAGGATCAACCCCAGGTCGATGAACCCCAGGGTTAACTCCCCCTCAGTCACTTCCAAGAATTCTCTGAAGATCTCTATGGACTTGTCCAGCGCCACGGCGGAGAGGCCCGATATCGCTCCGATCGCAACGGCGGATAGCTCCAGTTTCCCGTAGCGCCTGGTGAGTCCAGCGATTCGCCGCCAGAACACCTGCCTCCTTATCTCCCTGTGAGGCTCTAACATCGACCGCGTCCCTCTCGCCTCGACAGACCTGTCGGCTTTCGCCTATCAGGCCCTTAATTATTGCTCCCCCACTCAACGACCTGATGGGCGTCAGAGTCCCGATCTCCAGGCCGCTGCTCGGAGCAGAAGAAGTGAAGGAGGTGGAGCTTGTCCTCAAGAGCGGAATGCTGGCGCAAGGGAAGAGGGTGAAAGAGCTGGAAGACGGGTTTGCCGAGTACGTGGGCGCTAGGCACGGCATCGCAGTGTCCAACGGGACGCTCGCCCTCCTAGTGGCCCTTCAGGCCATGGGGATTGGGCCGGGGGACGAGGTCATCACGACCCCCCTCTCGTTCTTCGCGACGGCCTCGACCATTCTCATGACGGGCGCCGTCCCCGTATTCGTTGACATTGACCCGGAGACCTACAACCTCGATCCCGGGCGGGTGGAGGAGGTCCTGTCGGATCGCACCCGGGCGATAGTTCCGGTCCACCTCTTCGGTCACCCTGTCGACATGGACCCCCTGCTGAAGATAGCTCGGGAGAGGGATCTGCTGATTCTCGAGGACGCCGCGCAGGCCCACGGAGCTGAGTACAGGGGGAGGAGGGTCGGATCCATCGGCCACGCGGCAGCGTTCAGCTTCTACCCGACGAAGAACATGACGACCGCCGAGGGTGGGATGATAACGACGAGCGACGACCGGCTGGCAGAGAGGTGTAGGCTCCTCAGAGACCACGGGCAGGAGTCAAAGTACGTTCACATCATGCTCGGAATGAACTGCAGGATGACGGATCTCCAGGCGGCCATAGGGATAGTGCAGCTGAAAAAGCTGGATAGCATGAATGAGAGAAGGCGGGAGATAGCCAGAACGTACGTAGACGAGCTCGGTGGGCTCGAAGGGATCGAAATGCCAGTTGAACGCCCCTGGGCGAGGCACTCCTGGCACCTCTTTGCGGTCAAGGTCACCGGCCCGTCGAGGGACAGGCTGGTGGGAGCGCTTCGCGATCGGGGAGTGGATGCCAGGCCGAGTTATCCCATGCCGATATACGAACAGCCGGTGATGAAGAAGCTGGGGATCAGGGAGTTCGACCCGCTGTGGTTCGCGAGGTCGGGGAGGGGGTTCAAGAGGACAGAGTGCCCGAACGCGGAGAGGCTCGTCGATCAGCTCCTCCTCCTCCCCATCCATCCCGGAATGAGCGACGAGGACGTCCAACTCGTCACGAGAGCGGTTAAGGAGGCCCTGAGGGAGGTCAGCTGACCCACCTGCTCAGGGCCGCCCTGAGAACTTTGGATAAGGGGACCCCGACCAGAACTCCAGCCGCCGCCTGAAAGAGGTTCCCGGGCAGTTCCGCGACCGCCGCCCCCGGTCCCAGCAGAACGGCCTCCACGGTGAAGTAGCCCAGCACCATCTCGGCCACCGCGACGGTCGCGCCTGCGATCTCCGCCAACCTCCCCCGGCCCGAGACCAAGCCGGCTAGGGCGCCCTCAACTCCCTTGATGGCCAGAGTGTAGGGGGCGTAGTGAGCGTATCCAGACAGCAGGTCGGCGAGGGCCGAGCCGACTCCTCCGCAGAACGCCCCCACCGTGGGACCGAGAGCCAGTCCCAGGGCGATCACCACGGTGTCGCCCAAGTTTATGTATCCCTGAGTCGCCGGAACCGGGATCTGCACTACTAGGGTGGTTGCTGCCACGAGGGCGGCGCCCATACCTGCGAAGGCGGCCCAGACGGACCCGTTCCTCGGCCCGGCCATCGCGAGCACCGAGGATGTATAAGTCAGCATTCTTATATTTGAGTCAGAAAGCTTATGTATCGGACTATGATGAAGTGGCTGGCCCGCTGCCCCGGGTGTGGGCTGAGCCGCGAGCTGATTCAGGTGACGCCTACCTGCCCAAAGTGCGGTACCCCCCTCCTTCTCCTGCCAGACCTCCAAGAGCTGCGGAACAGGGTGACCCCCGACGTCTTGGCCAACAGGGTTGCGGGAGTCTGGAGATACAGGGAACTCCTGCCGGTCTCTCGGGATCCCGTCACGCTCGGAGAGGGTGGAACCAGGCTCCACGCGTGCAGGAGGCTCGGGAGGGAGGCGGATCTGCGCGGCCTCCTGGTGAAGGACGAGACGAAGAACCCCACAGGCTGCTTCATAGACAGGGGGTCCACGGTGCTGGTGTCTCGAATAGTTGAAGAGGGATACCAGGGCGTCTACGGAACTGTCAAGGGAAACCTTGGGGCCTCTCTCGCTGCCTACTCGGCTAGGGCGGGGGTGGGGTGCGCGGTGAGGGTGGACGGGCCGACCGACCCGGCGAAGCTCTATCAGATGATTGCCTACGGGGCTGCAGTCTCCCCACCAGACGGCCGAATGGAGGCTCCAGAGCGATACTACAACGTCTTGAACTCTGATCCCCTCCTCGTGGAGGGCGAGAAGACGATATCGCTGGAGGTGCTGGAGTCTCTGGGGTGGGAGGAGCCTGACGCGATCGTCGTGCCCGTGGGTAGCGGCTCCCTCATGACCGCGGTCTGGAAGGGAATCACGGAGGCCAGGGAGCTGGGGCTCGTGCGGTCGGAGGGCGTCCGACTCTACGGGGTGAGACCGGGTGAGGAGAGCGCCGTCGCCCTGGATCTCCACTTTCCTGAGCCAGACCGCTTGGACCAGGCTAGTGAGGCTGTCAGGGAGAGCGGCGGGGACTTGATCACGGTCGGAGACGAGGAGATGCTGGAGGCCTCGAGGAAGCTCGCCCGCGCCGAGGGGATATTCGCCGAACCCGCCGCGGCCTCCACGCTGGCGGCCGCGGAGAGGCTGAGGGTAGAGGGAGAGATCTCTCCCTCAGACACGGTCGTCCTCATAGTGACCGGGTCCGGGCTGAAGGACCCCACCGCCGCCGTCAGGGAACTTGAGAGGCTCCACTTAACCGACGCCTACGTGAAGGGGGAGCGCGTTGGCAGGCCGCTCGGGAGGACGAAGACGGCGATCCTGAGGATACTGACCTCTGGTAAGATGCACGGGTACGAGATCTGGAGGAGGCTGAAGGGATCCGGCGTGGAGATCTCGCTTCCGGCAGTTTACCAGCACCTCAAGTCACTAGAGGAGATGGGCGCGATTGCCAGGGTACAGACGGTATCAAAGAATGGGAGGTCTCGCGTGGTCTACTCAATAACCCCGAGAGGCAGGCTCCTCCTGTCGACCGTGGAGGGATGAGGTCGCGTTAATTAACGCCCACCCATCCAGAGCGTCAGGTGGGTGATTCCGTGAGCGCAGAGGAGAAGAGGCTGAGGATCCTCACGGCCCTGAGAGGCGTCTATGACCCTGAGATACCCATCAACGTCGTCGATCTCGGTCTGATCAGAGAGGTAACCCTAGAAGAGAAGGAGGGGTCCACTACTGTAAGGGTTAGGTACACTCTCACGGCCCCCGGGTGTCCGCTGGCTCAGATGCTCTCTTCCCTCATCAAGAGGACCGTCGAGGCCGCAGTCGGCAGCGACGTCAACGTTGAGCTGATCTACGAGGACTTCCCGCCCTGGACCCCGGCCGACATGACCGAGGAGGGCAGAGAAGAGTTCAAGAGGAGGTACGGCTACGACATAATGGACTCCTTCCTCAAGCAGTGGGGTAGCATCGAGAACTACATCGAGGCGGTCAGGAAGGCCCTTGGGAAGTGAAGGTGGCGGGGGCTCACCCCTGCTCCGGCCCGGTGACGGCCAGCGTCACCCCAGCCAAGAGGACCGCGCCGCCAATCACGACCCTTAGGGACGGGACCTCGCCCAGCACGACCCAGGCCAGAACCGTCGCTCCTATGGGCTCCATCAAGATCGCCAGCGAGACCACGTGCGCCTTGACGTACTTCAGGGCGTAGTTGTAGAGGGTGTGACCCACACAGGAGGGTCCCAGGGCCAGGGCCAAGAAGATCGCGTACTCCCTGAACGGGTAGCCTGTTAGGGGGCGCCCTATCGAGAGCGCGCCGGCAGCCAGCGCGAGCCCAGAGACCCCGTATACGGACGCCGCGTAAGACAGGGTGTCGAGGCTCCTCCTCAGCGCCCTGCCCGCCACCAAGTAGAGTGCCAGAGCCACCGCGCCCGCGAGGGCGAGGGTTGCTCCCAAGAGATCACGCTCGGTGAGGGTCCAGGCCTCGCCTACGATCTCGGCGGCGCCCAGCATTCCCAGAGCGATTCCGGCGGCCTCTCGAAGGGTTATCCTGTCTCCAAGGAGGGCCCACCCCAAGACGGCGGCAAACATCGGGGCAGAGTCGACCAGCACAACGCTCACCGCAACGGAGGTGTACTTGAGGGAGGTCGCCCAAGTCGCGAAGTGAACGGCCAGAGCGATCCCCGAGGCCGCTAGCTGTGGGAGCAGACCCTCAACGACCTCTACAGATCTCAGTAGGGATGGGAGTGAGACAAGCGACATAATCGCGGCCGCTATCAGAAGTCTGTTGGCCGCTATCACCATGGCCGGCGCGTTGCTCAGCTTGATCAGGACGCTGGCGGAGGACACGGAGGAGACCCCTATCGCCAGCGCCAGCCTTGAGTCAAGCCCGCGTTGACCCCGCGCCACGGCCGAGCGCTCCCCCTCACGGTATTAAGGAGATCGGACGCAGGCGACCAGAGTGGGTACCCGGAGGCGGGTCGTCTGACAGAGGGACTGTCCAGACGCGTGCGGCCTCCCGGTCAGGTCGAGGGAGGCTCCAGAGGAATTCCCGATAAGGCTCCTCACGAGTTCAGTTCCCCTCGTCACGAGCACCCGAGACGAACTCGACTCGCTATATGAGGTTCACGTGAGTCCTGAAGACGCCGAGAAGCTCGGACTCACGGACGGGGCCCTGACGGTCCTCGAGTCCTCGGCGGGGGGAGGGCCGCGGCCGAGGTTGGGGTTGACGGGTCGCTTCCAGCGGTGGTGTCGTGGGTCAGGAGGCTAGGCAGGCTGGCGAAGGGGTTTGTTAACAACCTCGTCGGCCCCGAGAAGCAAACCATCGGGGGCGGCAACACGTTCAACTCTACCTATGTTAGGCTGAGACCCCTCCGCGTGAGGCGAGGCTCGGACGGCACTTTTTTGAGTGGCGAGCGAGAACCCAAACTGAGAGGCTGTACATCATGATCCTGCGGGAGGCAGATGAAGGCGACGTGGGCGACATCGTCGCCGTCTACACCTACGGAGAGCGAATAGATGACCGGCTGGAGAGGGTCCGGAGGTTCGGCTGGTGGGGAGACGAGGAGGCGCTCGCCTGGTACCTGAAGTCGCTGAAGAGAACCGGAGGTATCTCGATAGTCGCGGTGGAAGAGGAGAAGGTCGTTGGAGAGGCCGAGATAGCACCCGACAGTGGCCCCAGTCTCGTCGGAGAGCACGCGTTTCTGCTGAGCCTTTGGACGCACCCCAAGTACCTAGGGAGGGGGGTGGGGAAGGCCCTCCTGGACAGGTGTCTCGAGATAGCCAAGGAGTGGGGCTTCAGGGTGGTCGACACGATCCCGATACCGGGGAGCGAGAGGTTCTTCTCTGCCACGGGGTTCTCCAAGGTGGCCAGGCAGGTCGTCGCCGAGGCCAGCAGCAGGCCGACCCCTGGGTTGGCCGGGTTAGTAAGCCTGGGGCCGGGGGACTTCCCCGAGAACCTCTGTCTCCTTGCAGGACACGTGAGGCCTGGAAGGCTCAGCTGGGAACTCCTCTGGGGGCAGGCGGAGGTAGGTCTAGGGCTGCCCTCTCCTAAGGCGTTCAGAGTCAGGGTGGGATCGTGGAACTTCGCGCTCCTCCTCTACTCCATCCCCTCGAGGGATGGGCCCAAGGCGGCTGCCCTGCTGTGGGGGGAACCCCGAGTGGGAGTTGGCCAGGTTTTCGACGCCGTCGAGGTCAGCCTCAGAATTGCGTCTGAGGCGGGGTTCAAGAGGGTAAGGGCTCAGCTCTGGGAGAAGTTCCTGCCCTCATTCTCGGCCGCGGGATTCGATGAGGTGGAGAAGGTGCCTTGGGTGCGAAAGCAGATCAGGCCTAGATGACCGGTGGGGACCCCTGTGAGATTAATTAACCCCCTCGTAGCCGCGCCCGCGGAGGAGTGAGGAAATGGCTGGAGCTTCGGTTGGAGACGGGAAGTACGACGCAATCGTTGTTGGGGGCGGCATAGCGGGCCTCACGGCGGCCCTCTATCTGGCCAGGCAGAATCTGAGGACCTTGGTGGTCACGATGGACGTCGGCGGACAGCTGCTCTTGGCCACTGAGATTCAGAACTACCCGGGGTTCAAGTCGATCGACGGATTCAGCCTCTCCAAGAAGGTCGAAGAGCAGGCCAAGCTATTTGGAGCTGAGTTCAAGTACGATGAGGTCGTGGAGATCATCGGAGACGGGGACCTCTTCGCAGTCAGGACCGTGACTGGAGGGGAGTATAAGGCAGACGCCCTAATCCTCGCGTTTGGGAAGAAGCCGAGGGAGCTGGGAGTTCCAGGGGAGGAGAAATTCAAGGGGAGAGGTGTGAGCTACTGCGCGACGTGCGACGCCCCCCTGTTCAAGGGAAAGAGGGTGGTTCTCGCGGGGGTCGGGCCGCACGGGATCGAGGCCGCCAGCATGCTCTCCGACCTTGTCAGCGAACTGTACTGGGTGTTCCCGGGGGACACTCCTGGGGGAGAGGAGGAGGTGCTCAAATCGGTGGCCTCGCGACCCAACGTGCGGGTGCTCGCCAAGTCCAAGATAGTGGAGATCGGGGGGGGTTCTAAGGTGGAGACGGTCCTTGTGGAGACCCCGGACGGCAGGGTGGAGCTCGAGGTCGACGGGGTGTTCGTAGAGATGGGATACGTGCCCGAGACGGTCATGGTCCGCGGGCTGGTCAAGCTAAATGAAAAGGGTGAGATCATCGTGGACAAGCTCTGTAGGACGTCCGTCCAGGGGGTCTTCGCGGCCGGAGACGTGACGGACATCCCGTACAAGCAGGCGATCATTTCCGCAGGGATGGGCGCCACGGCCGCGCTCTCCGCCTACAGCTACCTGATGAGGAAGAGGGGGAAGGAACTCAAGACCCTATCCGACTGGAAGCACGTCGATGTGGGTGGAGAGAAGGAAGGGCCTGGTGGGGGCGGGCTCTTCTTTGCCCCCCCATCCTAAACACTCACGCCAGCACCGGGTGAGTCCCCGCCACCATGTCGCCCTGCCTGAGCGCGAAGCCGGTTTGGGAGGGATCCCCAGCGCGCTCAGGCAGGGGTCGGTTCCATTCAATCACCGACACTGGGTTCCATGCCTGAGAGTCGCTGTATCATTTGTGCAACGAGTCGGATCTCCCTCTGAGCGTCGGGCGCCGCCCTGAGCCTGATGAAGTGGATCCACGCAGAGTCCCTACCGCTGATCAGGATCCTAGTTGTGCACGCCTGTGGGAGGATGTACCTGGCGTCCTCCATCTCCACGCCAGCGTCAACAAGTCCGTAGTAGGTTTTGAGGGACCTCTCGACCTCCCTCTCCATCCTCCTCCTCAGCTCGGCGTCGAGGTGACCGGGTAGGTAGTACCCGGAGACCTGAGACACCCTCTGGCTCTGCTGAGTGAAGCTCAGCGCCCTGTGCCTGACCAGCTGGTGACTGCAGACCCTGGATATCCCTTCCACCAAGAACGCGTGGAAGCCGTGCCTCGGATCTGGCCAAGGAGAAGACAGGAGCATGTGGACCCATATGTCCTCCACCTCCTCGCTCGACAGCTCGACCCGGAAACCGACCCCTGGACCCCCCCCTTCGGAACTCAGTCCCACGGCCCTGGAGAGAATTGGGAAGTGGAGGAGGACCCTCTTGGCCAACTCTCTGACCTCAGGGTCACCGCGCTCGATCATCTCGACGGCGACGCGGGGGTTCATGGACAGAAGTCCCTCATCCTCGGACAGCTCTACGAACTTCCAGTGAAAGAGCCTCGACTTGACCTCCTCCGGATCGTCCTCGATCCACACTCGGATGAGGCTGTGCTCGAACACGGAGAGGTGCCCCCAAACCAGGAGCTTTCTGAAGAGTAGCTCCATCCTCTTGGGCGTCGCCTCCCCGATCATGCCCTCCACGGGCTTGGAACTCCGGGACACCCTCGCGCCCAGATACAGGAGCCAGTCCCCTCCAGCGACCTCAACCCTTGAGATCCTCAACCTCACCACCCAAGCTCTTGGGGAGGCTCACGCCCCTCTGCCCCTGATAGAAGCCGGAGTACGGCCTCGAGGACTTGCCGTCGAGCCTGAAGAAGATCACGTGAAGGAACCTGATCCCCCTGTAGATCTTCACGGGGGACGGCCTGGTCCAAGCGACCTCTACGGTCAGTTGCCCCTCAAAGCCGGCGTCTATGAGGGTCGGGGCGGACAGGAACCCCCACCGGGCGAAGGTGCTCCTGAGACCGCAGAGCCCTGCCACGTCCTCCGGGAGCCTAACCCTCTCCTGAGTGACCAGGAGAAGGCTCGTGTCTCCGGGGACTATGAGTCCCTCATCCGGGATCTCTCTTATCACGAAGTGCTTCTCCGGATCGGCGCTCCTGAGGTCGATTACTTCGCCCCCGAAGGATGGAAACGCCACCTCCTCACCGATTCTCAGGTCGACACCGTTTTCTCGAATGGTGTCCTGGTAGAGGGGATCTATCTCAAGTCTACCCGACTCTAACAGGCCTCTTATGGCCTTGTCACTCAGTAGCATGTCTCCGCCCACCCTCGTGGGCCCAGGATTTAATGCCGCGTTGGCCGCCTATCCAAGCACGTTCCCAGACAGCCCCCTCAGATTGCGTACTCCAGCGAGCCCGATCCCTGCTGGCCTCTCTGCTGCCTCGATATCACGGGTGCGGGGAGCGGCGGGGGGACGCCGATGGACCGGCTGGCCACCACGGCGTCGGCCATCGCGGATGAGAACACAGCCTGGACCACGGCGTCGGGGGGCTTGCCAGAGCTTGACCTCTGAACGGCCTCCTTAACCTCCTTTTCGCCCCCTTGGATCAGGACTACCCCTCTGATCGTTATCTGAGCCACCGCCGGATTGTAAGTTGCCGAGACGACGAACGACCCCTTTGCCTTTCCCTGGCCAGCTGGCTCAAGCTTGTGAACGGTCACGTTAAGCTGTATCTGAACGGGAGCAGGTAAAGGGGTCTCGACGTCCCAGAGACGCTCTGCGGAGATGCTTGTGGTCCTCACGCTCACCATCATGGCGGTACTTGCGCACTCCCTCGGGGCCTATTTTTAATGATCCTGTGGGCCTAGGGCCCGGACGTGCACACTCTCCTGTCCAGGGAGGTCTGAGATTGGGCGCCCTGATCGGCTTGATAGGGAGATACCCGCCCCCCGTTGTCGTAGAGCCCCAGACGCCTCTAGTAAACGTCCTAAGGGGGCTGAAGAACAGGGCGGTTAGGCACGCGCTCGTTCAGGAGGAAGGGCGGCTTGTCGGGATAATATCCGCCAGGGATATCCTCCGCGATCTCGTCAGGGCCGAGGATAGAACTCTCTCACAACTGAACGAGAGACTCGCAAGGGACGTGATGACCAGGGACGTCGTAACGGTCAGCTTCGAGGAGGGCTTCGCGAGGCTGGTGGAGAAGTTCCTCGAGCACGACCTTGGGACGATCCCCGTTGTCGGCGCCAAAGGCAAGGCAGTGGGCGTTGTATCAGAGCGCCACATCGTGGACGCGCTTTCCGGACACGTGACGTATGTCCGCGTCGGTGAGATAGCCAGCTCCCCGTTGCTCACGGCGGACGCCGGATCCACGCTCTTCGACGCGATCGCCAAGATGGTCGAGTTCAACATACGGAGGGTTCCGTTCATCGGAGAGACCGGGAGCCTAGTCGGGATCATCACGCTGAAGGATGTCGTCTCTCTCTTGGGATCTTGGAGGACGGTGGAGGCAATTGAGGTGGGAAGAGGGGGCGGGATCTCCGACACTCCGCTCGACCCCACGTGGAGGTGCTCTATCGCCTCGATCGACTCCAAGGTCGATGTCAGTGAAGCTCTCAAGAAGATGAGGTCGCTGGGGGTCGGGAGCCTGCTGGTGAGAGACGGTGACCAAATAGTGGGGATAGTGACGGAGAGGGACGTGGTCAGGAAACTACCCAAGGTCATGGGCGCTGACGTCTTCGTCGACGCGGTCAGGCAGGAGGTCTTCGTGGGTAGGATATCCAAGTACGGATGAGCTATCCCGAGAGGACCCTCCAGAGTTCCTCCGAAACGGGTCTGTTGAGGTCGAGCTTCGATCCGTCCAACCTCTCCAAGACGCGGATGGAGGGATCGGAGACGAACTCTCCCACCACCGCCGCGGCGATGCCGTTCGCCCTGAGCTCGCGGACGATCTCCTCGGCCGAGCCCACTGGGGCCGCTATGAGCAGGGATCCCGAACTCACGAGTCGAAGGGGGTCAGCCCCCAGGGCCTCGCACACTGCCTGAGTCTCCGGCCTGATCGGGATATCTTCCTCGCGGACAACGACCCCGACGCCGGACGCCATGGCGACCTCCTGAATTCCGGCGGCTATTCCCCCCTCGGTGGGGTCGTGGAGCGCGTGCGCCCCCAAGTCGGCGGCGATCCTCGCATCCCTGACCACGCTTATCTCTCGGATGAACTCCGCAGCCCTGTCTAAAACGCCCTCGCTGACCTTTTCGGCGAGCCTCGCCCTCAGGTCGGTCGCCAAGATGGCTGTCCCCTCGAGGGCAGCCGCCTTGGTCACTATGGCCAGGTCACCGGGCTTCGCTCCGGAACTCCTGATGAGCTTGTCGGGGCTCGTGAATCCTATGGCCGTCGTGACAATTATGTCTCGGTCGAGCCAGGGTGTTACCTCCGTGTGGCCGCCGACCACGCTCGCCCCGACCTCGTCGGCGGCGGACCGTATCTGATCGGCCAGCTCCTCGAGCCTCTCGAACGTGGTGCCGCCGCTGGCCAGGAGGGTCACGACGAGCCACCTCGGGTCGGCCCCCGAAGTGGCGACGTCGTTGCACGCCACGTGGACAGACAGCCATCCCGCGTTCCTACCGGCCCCGGTGATGGGGTCCGAGTGAACCACCACTGCGACCCCGTCGACCAAGAGGGCCGCGTAGTCCTCGCCCAACCCTGGACCCAGGAGGACGTCGTCCCTTGGCTCGTAGATTCTGCTCAGGAATTCCCTCAGCCGATCGGGTGGGAGCTTTCCGGCCTGCACGGGCCGATTGGCTAGACGCAGTGAAAAAAGTTGACTGAATGGGGGACCCGACCCGAACTCGGGCCGGGACCCCTTGGAGGGTGGCCCATGTATCCTAAAGCCCTGAGGCTTTATGGATTTCGATTAGAACCGTCGGCGGACCATTGACAACGTTTTGAAACGGTCATCCACGCGTCAAAGCTTGTAGCCGAACCTCCTCAGAAGCTCCTTGCGCTCCCTTACGTCTTCGTCGCCCTCGACGCCAAGCGGCGTGAGGCCGTCAACGACCCCAAGCAGCCCCCTCCCCTGGCTTGTCTCCGCCACTATGGCCTGAAGCGGGTTTGCCGTGGCGGCGAAGATGTTGGCGATCTCGCTCACGGTCTTCAGCCTGTTCAGGACGTTGATCGGCCACGCGTCGCGAATCAGGATGACGAGGGTGTGGCCCGCGGCGAGCCTCTTCGCCCTCTCGATGGCCTCCTTCTCCAGCTCGGGGTCGTTTCCGACGTGTCTGATCAGCCTCTTCCCCGACGACTCGCAGAAGGCTATCCCGAACTTTATCGAAGGGCACGATTCGATCAGGGCCTCGTAGACATCCTCTACTGTCTTGATGAAGTGGGACTGAGCCACGATTATGTTGGTCCCCTCCGGAGGGGAGATGTCCACTACATGGATCTTCACGCCCTCACACATTCCATCCACCCCGCTCTGCTATCGTAACATCTGGGAAAAATACGTAAAGTTGACGGCCCCCGGGCAGTACGAGCTAGTGGCTTCTGTCGTCAGGCGAGCTGCCGGGCGGATGCGCCCCGCACGTGCCGAAATACCTATCTATACCCGTCGAGGAGGGTGGTCCGGAGGGTGGCTTGAGGAAAAGCGGCCTCGTGTTGCTGATCCTGCTCTCGGCCCTCATGGCGGCGCCAAGCGGGACGGGTACTGCTAGTGAGGGATTAGCCAGGCTCCCGACAGGTGCGTGCACCCTATTCTGCCCAATATCCGGCTACGTCAAGGTGTGGTACGTCGACCTGAACTCGTCCCTTGCCGGGAGTCAGAGGATCGCGAGGGTGGGGGTTGGCGAAGAGTTTGAAGTTTACGTGGAGGTCTGGCTGAAGAAGACGTCTTCCGATGCTCCAATGGCGCTCATACTTGTTGGGTCGTGGTCCAATAAGTGGCCTCCTGTAAGGGGGGCCTACGTGAAGATATATGAGGGAATCCCCAGCTCCACGGGGTCGAAGTACAGGCTCAGGACGACCATGAGGGCGCCACAGACCCCCGGAAACTACAGCCTCTGGGTGATGTATGTCCCGCCGCCGCGAGAGCCCGGCGTTGACCCGGTCGAGAACCTCTTCAAGATCTGGAGTGAGACCGAGAACCTCACGGGCAAGGCCCCCTGGGAGCTGCCGAACTGCGGTCCCCCCCACGCTCGAGTGGAGGTTGTTGCCAAGCCCAAGATCACCCTCACGAACTTCTGGGTGAGCAAGCGTCAAGTGTCGCCGGGAGAGACTGTGGAGTTTGGCGTCAGGGCAAACAATGTGGGTACCGCGGAGGGAACCTACGAGGTGGAGGCAAAGCTAGACGGCTCACACCTAGAGACGAAGACGGGCGTGCTGGCCCCCGGACAGAGCCGAGACCTGACGTGGAGGGTCAAGCTAAACCAGCCAGGGGACCACTGGATAGACGTCGGCGGCTCCTTCTCCGCCCAGATTCACGTGCTCGAGCCTGGGGAACTTAAGGTGAAGAACCTGAGGGCCAGCTCCTCTGAGCTGATGCCCGGGGATACGCTCAAAGTGTACGTTACCGTGGAGAACGATGGGGAAATGGAGAGAGACATCCAGCTCGCGCTGATCGTCGACGGAAAGGTTGTCGACAGCAAGACGGTCCTGATCGAACCGATGTCGTCAAAAGACGTGCAATTCGAAGTCACCCTGGAGAAGCCGGGAGTACACGAGGTGAAGGTCAGCAAGCTAGGTCCCCTGGAGGTTCGCGTCCTGTCTCCCGGCGAGTGCAGGCTGCTCGAAGTAGCCGTGGGCAACGGCACGGTCTTTCCCGGCGAGGTCGTTAACTTGACGGTCACGCTAAGCAATGTGGGTGATCTAGAGACGACCTGTGTCGTGGAGGTTAGTGTGAACGGGACGGTAAAGACGTCAGAAGTCGTCCGCATCCCCGGCAAGGGCACGAAAAACGTCACCCTCTCCTTCCCCACATGGGCCGCCGGGCTTTACTTCGTAGACGTCAACGGCACGGAATTGACGGTGGAGGCCATAAGTCCTCCGGACTCGGAGGGCGAAGCTGAAGGCGGAAGTGGGAGGTTGAGGGTCGCAGCGGGGGTCGCGTCGCTCGCAGCCGGTGGGGCGGTGGCTGCTTACGTTATGGTAGGGAGACTGAGGTCCTCCAAGTCAAGGCACGGCTTGGGCGCCAGGAAGACACGGAGACACAAGAAGAGAAGGCCCGTGGGAGCCAGGAGGAGGAGCGGTCTGCGATGAAGGTAGTCGCCGAATACGCCACCCTTTGTGTCCACTAGCGGGGCTTGCGTCGCATCTTTTTATCTATAGACCCCAGACGGGGCGTGAAGGTCCCACTGGTTCGAGGGGATCTCCCTTGGGCGCCAGCGATCGGGGCAAGACTGAGGGCGATAAGTTACGAAAGCTCGTCAGAACCCTCAGAAGAAAGAGTTCTAAGATCTCTCTAACGGTTGCTGAGGCAGGAATGATACAGAGGGCGATCAGGAGGGCTTCAAACAGGCTGCGCGGTAGAAAGGGCACGGTCGTAGTTGGGAGAAAGACCATAGCATTTGACGGGGAGCTGGCGTTCGTCTTTCCGGGCCATCCCAAGGTGAGCGCCTTCGTCGAGAGATTGTGGAAGAGAGGGTTCGTAGAACTCGTCAGCAGCAAGCCGAAGGTTTACGTCGGTCCAGGCGTTGTCGTTGCAGCCATCGTGCTGTTCAGAAACGAGATAGTGGCAAAAAGACGGTGGGCGGAGGGGGTAGATGACCTAGTCCTGTCTCTGCTCATTAAGGAGCTGGGGGAGTGATGTCTTGGAGGGTGTTCACGGGATTAAATCGCGAATGTGGGTTGGAAAACCTCCGACCGTCTACATAGGCGCCGATGACTTGGGAGACGACGCCGGAACCGGCGAGATATGCGTGGAAGGAGTCGAACACTTGAAATCCTTCTCCCCGACAGGAGTCAGGTTGTTTAGAGTGAAGCTGGCAGATCCCTCCCTAATCGGCAGGGGCCGTGAGAACATGGCGTGGGCCATTGAAGCCCGTGGAGATCCTTGGCTACTCCTGGAGGAGTTTGGATCAATCGTGGCGGACAGAAGTGGGATGGATAGCAACCCGGGGCTGGCCCTCCTACTAGACTCCCCTCCCACCGACGCCCTGGTAGAGTTGGCGGAGAGGATCCGCAGAGAACGGGTTGCCCTGGCAGAGGTTCACAGGGTAGCTGAAGCCTACGGCGTAGAGTTATGGGAACTGGGGGGCAGCGGCTTAGGGGTTATCGGGGCCTTTGCAGCCGCCGTCCTGAGTTCCGCGGGGGTCGCAGAGGAGGTCTCTGTTGAGGGTTTAAATCCGCAGAGGGGACATCGATACAGGCGCCAATGAGGTTAATTCCTTCACCTGAGCGGTGAGGACTGATGGGCGGACCGAGGCGCCCAACTAATTTACTCTCCCGCGCGACGCCGGGTAAGAACTCACTGCGTTGACAAACTCGCCGGCCAGCCTTACCTCTCAGCCTGCGAGACCCTCCCACGATGACATGAGGACGAGATGCGCCCTCCGCCAGCCGAAACACCCGAGTCGCGGGCGGCCTATCCGGCCGACTCCCACGCGGGGTACCTAAACCCTTTAATCGCTCTCCGCTCCCGCCGCGATGATACAAAGTGTGGAGCTTGTTAGAAATCCTCAGAACCAACCCGAGTTACCTCAAGGGAGACCTAGAACGGAGAGGGATGGACCCCACGGTGGTTGATGAAATCGTCGACTTAGACAGGAGATGGAGGGAGGCCAAGTTCAAGCTCGACGAGATGAGGAGGTATAGAAACGAGATCACCGCAAGGATAGCGAGGGCCCGGGGAGATGAAAAAGAAGGCCTCCTGAGGGAAGCCAAGCGGGCGGCCCAAGAGGTCAAGTTACTCGAAGCCGAGTACTCCAGGCTCACGAAGCTGAGGATGGAGGCTCTGTGGAGACTTCCGGCGGCCCCCCTCCACCCGGAGGTCCCGACGTGCCCCGAAGGGGAGGAGGGGATACCCATCAGGTTCTGGGGCAAGCCGATGGTCTGGGAGGGCCACCTCGAGCAATTCCGCAGGGAGACAGAGAGGTGGGGTTTCAGGGTGGACTACGAAATCATTGACTGGAAGCCGAAGGGCCACGCGGACGAGGCGGAGATGGTGCTAGGTCTGGGAGACACCAAGAGGGCGGCCAAGGTCTCGGGCGCCAGGTTCTACTACCTATACGAGGACCTGGTCTGGCTCGACATAGCCCTGATGCTCTTTGCGGTGGACAGGCTGACGGCCAAGGGCTTCCGCCTCGTCATCCCACCCTACATGATGAGGGGAGAGCTCTACAGGGGGGTGACACCCCTTGAGGACTTCATCGACGCGATATACAAGGTCGAGGGCGAGGACCTCTTCTTGATATCCACGTCCGAGCACCCGCTCGTCGCGCAGCACGCGAGGGAGGAGATACAGGACGCGAGCCTACCCCTCCTGTACGTCGGGGTGAGCCCCTGCTTCCGCAAGGAGGCGGGCGCCCACGGGAGAGACACGAAGGGAATATTCAGGGTGCATCAGTTCCACAAGGTGGAGCAGGTCGTCTTCAGCATGCCTGAGGAGAGCTGGGAGTGGCACGAGAGGCTCATTAAAAATGCGGAGGAACTCTGGCAGGCCCTCGAGATCCCGTATAGGATAGTCGACATATGCGCCACGGAGCTCGGCCCGCAGGCGGCCAGGAAGTTCGACCTAGAGGCCTGGATGCCTGCGCAGGGCAGGTACCGCGAGATGGTTAGCTGCAGCAACTGCCTAGACTGGCAGGCCTTCAGGCTGGGGATCAGGTACATAAGGGGTGACGGGACGAGAGGTTACCTCCACACCCTCAACAGCACGGCCATCGCCACGACCAGGGCAATCACCGCGATCTTGGAGAACTACCAGCGGCCTGACGGAGCCGTGGAGGTCCCAAGGGTCCTGAGACCGTATCTAGAACCGTTCAGTCGCGCTCCAAAGGAGTTGATCCTTCCAGCCTCCAAGAGGTAGGACGGGTCCTCCCATCTCGATAACGCTCAATAAGATGAGGATATGTTCCTAGTGGGGAGGGTTCGAGCTGACCGAGATAACGCGCACAGGCGTGTCCATCCCGAGCGGACTCCTCAAGGAGCTCGATAGAATCGTCGAAGCGCTGGATGTGCCGAGCAGGTCAAAGGCCATAAGCGAGGCCATAGCCGAGTACATAGGCGACCGCGCCTGGTTGCTGGAGGGCGGCGAGGACTACGAGGTTGTGGGGTCGGTGACCATCCTGTACAGACACGAGGAGACCTCGGAGAGGATCATCGAGATCCAGCACAGGTTCATCGAGATAATCAGGTCGACCTCCCACGTACACCTAGACGTAGGCAGGTGTCTAGAGGTCACAATAGTCGCTGGGCCCGTGTCGAAGGCGAGGGAGCTGGTGAAGACGCTCCACTCCATCAGGGGCGTAGAGGCTATAAGGGCGTCGGTCTTTCCCGTGGGGAGGGCAGGGGAGCATGGCCACCCCCACGGCTGAGAGAGAGAAGGCCAACGTGTGGTTCACGGACCATCACACGGAAAACCTCACTCTCTCGTTCAGGGTCAAGGGCTTCCTCTGGTCGGAGAAGAGCAAGTACCAGAGAATAGACGTGCTAGACACGTACGAGTACGGCCGAATACTGGTGTTGGACGGCCTGATCCAGTTAACGGAGCGGGACGAGTTCATCTACCACGAGATGCTGGTCCATCCGGCGATGATGACCCACCCCAGACCCCGGAGCGTGTTGATCGTGGGGGGAGGAGACGGCGGGGCGGCGAGAGAGGTTCTGAAGCACCCCACCGTCCGCAAGGTGGTTCAGGCAGAGCTGGACGAGAGGGTGGTGGAGGTCTCTAAGAGGTTCTTCCCCCAGCTCGCGGCGTCCTACTCGGACCCTAGGCACGAACTCGTGATAGCGGACGGGTACGAGTTCATGGGCCAGACAGAGGAGCGGTTCGATGTGGTCATCGTCGACAGCACCGATCCGGTCGGCGAGGCGAGAAAGCTCTTCACGGGGGACTTCTACTCCAAGGTCAAGGGCGTCTTGGCTCAGGGCGGCATAGCCGTCGCCCAGGCTGAGACCCCCTTCCTCTACCCGCAGGTCACCAAGGGACTCTACGACGTCTTCAAGTCCGTGTTCGGGCACGTTAAGCTCTACCTAGCCTTCACGCCCACCTACCAGAGCGGGATGTGGGGGTTCGTGATGGGCTCCGACTCCCCCCTCGAGGTCGACCGGGACCTCCTCGAGGAGCGGTATGCAGAGAGGGAATTGAGGGGGTCCCTGAAGTTCTACAACCCCGGGGTCCACCTGGGCCTCGCCGAGCTGCCGAACTTCCTGAGAGACCTCGTCTCTCGCTAGCCCCCCTCTAGGTTCTTAGAAGTCCACTGCCGGAGGTAGTGAGGCAGGTCTTCGTGGTACACGACCGTGGCCGTCTCCCTAACGAAGTCTGGGAGGAGGGAGAAGTAGGCTGGCCTGGCGTAACGGCTGTCCCCGAGCACGAACACGCCTGGCTCGTCTTGAGACCTTATGACCCTGCCCAGAGCCTGGGAGGCCCTTCGGAGCGCGGGAACCACGTAGGCAAGGTACCTTCCTCTCTCCCTTCCGTGCTCCTTCTCTCTGAACTCGAGCAGGAGCCTGGTCCTGGTGTTCATTCGATCGAAGGGTATCCCAACCAAGTAGACTCCTACCAGCTCCCTCCCCGGGAAGTCAGCTCCCTCGCTGAACCTCCCGCCCATTGGGGCAAGCAGGACCGCGGGGCTCTCGGTCTCGGCGGCGCCCTTGAACTCCTCAAGCACCCTCCGGGCCTCGTCCCCGCTCATGTCCTCTCTCTCCACGAAGAGAGGTCTGCCGAGCCTCGCGCAGGCCTCCGAGACGCCGTCAATTATCTCGCCCTGAATCCTGTAGCTGGCGGTGAACACCGCGACGTTCCCCGGAACGTTCTCCAAGAAGTCTGAGACGGAATCCACGTAGGCTTCGGCCATGCCGGGCGGTAGCGACTCGCCCCTAGTGGTGAGGTCTCTGGTGATGAAGGACTCCACCCTCTCTGGATCTACCTCGGAGGGCACGTTGGCGGGGGCGCACGAGTCTAGGCCGACGGCCTCTGCGAAGGCGTCTACCGGGGCGAGGGTGCCGGACATGAATATCCTGGCGTAAAACCTGGGCCAGATTTTGGAGAGAAACTCCCTGGCCCGCATGTCCCAGGCCTCGAACTCCAGGCGATCCCGCGCCCTCGAGACTATGAAGGCCACCCCTTCCACTCCTGCAAGCCTGAGGCACTTCTCGAGGAACTCTCCCAAGTGGTGCAGAGACGACCTGGGCGCCTTCCCTTCGGCGGCCCTCAACCTCTGGACCTGGTTACCAAGCTTGATGATGCTGGCGACGTCCTCCTCCTCGAGCCCGCCCGCCGCCAGGAGGTCTAGGGGGTAGAAGACCCCGTCCTCATCTATTTTCTGGCCCACTCTCCTCATCTCGAGCAGGATCGATCCGAGACTCTCGAGCAGGCCCTCCTCCTCGGGGAAGTACTCTCTAACCTCGTCGATCGCCCTCTCCACCGTGGTGGTGGTCACTTTCTCCGAGTTTATCGACATGGCGGCTCCCTCGATGTTGTGGGCCTCGTCCACCACGAGGATAGACTTGCTGAAGGGCATGATCCTCCTTATTGCCCAGCCAGCCGGTCCCAAGATGTAGTTGTAGCTTAGGGCCACCAGCGTGGCATCTCTCAGGGCCAAGAACTGCAGGTAGTATGGGCACATCCTCCTTTCCGCCGACACCCTCATCAGCTCCGAGAATGTCAGCGGCCTGTCGGTCAGGCCCTCCAGTGGGCGAACCCTCCTGTAGTACACGCACGTCTCCCTTTTCAGGCGACAGAGGTTTTCGACGGCCCTGTAGTCCCTGATCCCCCTCTCCCTCGCAAGCAGGCACATGTCCCTCTTGCCCCGGAGCGAGAGTCCGAAGGGCCCCTTACCCCAGCTCTTCCACACGGCCGTCAGCTCCTCTATTGGCCTGTCCGTCTCGTTTCCCGTCCTGACCGCCCAGATGATCCTCAGGTCGGAGCCCTCCACCTGGTCGAGAAGGGCCGCAAGGACCACCGGGGTCTTGCCGAACCCCGTCGGCGCCTGGATGCATATGTTGGCTCCCCTCCTCAGGTTGGCCGCTATGAACTCGATCAGTTCGACTTGGCGCTTTCTCGGCCTGTATGGAAAGTATTTGAGGCGGCTCATTGACCTCCACGTTCTCCCACGCGAGTTACGTGATAAATGGTGGGCGACCCAGAAAGGGAGACCAACCTTCTTCCCATAACTCTCCGGGTCTCAACCAGCCCAAGCTCCTCTAATATGTCGACGTTCCTCTTGACGGTCTCGGTCGAGACGCCAAGCCTGTCCGCTAAGAGCCTTATGGGTTGGGGCCCCTCCCTCTCAAGGAGAACTAAGATGTTCCTCCGAGTTGAATTGCGCAAGGCCACGCGCACCGCGGCGTCCCTCCTCCTGCCCGGCAGAAAGTAGATCCGCTCCCCCAAGATCTCTTCCGACGTGATCAAACCGGCCCTTTCCATTACCCCCAAGTGATGCTTGAGCGTGCTGCGTGGGATCTGAAGCTGATCGCTGAGCTCGGACACGCTGGCGGCCCCCACATCGTCCAGGAGGGAGAGGAGTACTGCCCTGATAGGGTGGGATAAAACACCGGATTTGGGAACCCTCTTGACTCTCTGCGGCTGGTGAACCTGCCTCCGCCTGCTGAACGTTGCTCTCAGGGAGCCCAAGACTACAAGCCCAGCCAGCGAGACCGCGATGAATTCAGGTGGGATTGCGGCGCCTGAAGAAAGATGGTCAGTCAGGACTGCGATCACCGTCAAGAGAGGGTCGGGCTCTTCTAGAGCCCACTCACTGAGGTTAGCCGACACCAATACGATCGGTGGGTCTTTCTCGATCAGCATGACCGCGGGAACTCCATCGTCATATGTGTACACCACCTCCACGCCTGCGGCAGAAACCATCCCCCTCTCAACCCCAGGGGGAATTGTCAGCGTCGGAAGTCCCTCGTCTTGCCTAAATGGTATGAGTTTCGCGCCCCCGTTGGTATCGTAGGTGCCCCTCAACTGGGCAGGGAGATTTGTAATCTTACCCATCATTTCGATGCCAACGAATATTGGGCAGTTTAGGGAGGAAGGGGGGGTCCCGCCGACCAAAATCAGCGCGGCGTCTTGCCTCCCATGTCGAGGAGACCCGGCGTCCAAGACTACTACTCCAGAAGTCCCGTTTGCAGAGGCGAGACTCTCCAGTACCTCGTCAGCCGCATATACCCAGACGAGCAATTTGCCCTCAGCGCCGGACGAGGCGGCGGTTTCTGGGATATACGCCAACAGGAAGAGAGTGAGGCTTGTTAGTACAAGCAGCTGGACCCTCCATCGCTGAATTCTGGGAGGAGGCTTCATTCGCTTTTCAGATTTGCCCATGGAGGATCTTTGTTATACCTTTTTTGGTGCCGCAGGCCGCTAGGATTGCGCTGAGGAGATCTAGTTCTATGCAAAAGGTTAGCCCTCCGATTATTCCCAAGTCAGCCCCCGGATTCTCACGTATCCCGACCTCTCCAGCCGCAGCAAAGCTGAGGTTATAGCAAAGGGAGTAACCCCCCACTCCCCCGCCAGTTCAGCTGGTCTGAGGGCTCCTCGTTCGGCCAAGTAGGCGAGGAGCCTTTTTTCTAGATCTGACAAGCCAGCGGAGTCGACTGCCTCCGGCAGAACCTCGGCCATTAGGCGGTACCTCGACGGCATGGGGGGGAGTACCTCCGAGTGGTAGTACGAGAGAGAGGTGAGCACACCGGCCAGCACGGCCAGAGAAGCCGCCAGCGCTTCCTGCCTGGGAGTTAGAATTGGGGACAGGACCGTTATTACGAGGAGTGACACTACTGTTATTGCCAGACCGAGCTCGACGGCGGCCATCGTCCTCCTTCTCTTTCTCCTATCCAGGGCCTCTTCTAGCCCGATAACGGCGCTCACTTCAGCTCACCCTCCCCTTCGAGGATCGTGGGCGAGAGCAGCAGAACCTCCAGCCCGAGTTCGCGGGCCACGGAGGCTGCCAGCAAATCAGAAAGGACCACGGCCGTAGCCCCATGGGTGACCGCCGCTATCAGGTTTGTGGCGGACTCCAGGCTCATTCCCGTGGTCCTCGCGAGCATGAGGGCCTGAACGAGGGCGCCCTCCTCCAAATCGTGCACCTCCACCGTGCCCCTTCTTATGAGGTCGGCCAGCGTCGGGCCGACCGCTGAGTCGGCCAGCAGGTCGTCGGTGGTTGTGCGAGTCACGAGGGCCAGCTCTCTCACGCCAGAGAGGCTTCCAGGGCCCCCCGTGAGGATCGTAAAGCGAATTGAGTGCGAGTCGTAGAGCACGAGCCTTCGCCTCCTGAGTCCTAGAGACAGCAGAAGAAAAGCCAGCATGGGGAGGGCGGAGGCGCCTCCCATGGCGGCCGTTAGGAAGGTGGGAGGCACCCTTACCACGCTGGAGGCCATCAAACCGAACTCTGGGAGCTCTGCCACGTTGATAACGTCACCAGCCAAGCCCGGTGGAAGCTTGACCAAGTAGGTGACGGTCGCCGGCGAGCCCGCCCGCGCGAGCCTTAAGACGATCCTCAGGGCGTTCTTATTTGGCTCCCTCGACGCGTACTCCGCCCCGGATGTTGAGACGCTCTCAGGCAGGAGCGCCGCGGCGTCTGGGAGTCTATCGACAACCACGACGTCCACCGGCCCACCGCGCACATAGACCGAGACCGTGTACCTGATCGTCTGGTTTCCAAGGTACGTGCCCACCTTGCTGATCACTGGGCCCGGCGTCGGCGGGGGTCGCACGCCTATCCTGTACGTCGCCGTATAGTTCTGGGTGTACGCCACGTTGATGAGGGACCCTCCCGCCCCCGCCGTCACCACCGCGTGGAAGACCGCGGCGAAGGCCCTTCCAGGCGGGAGTTCGGACACCTTCCAGACAAGTCGGCCCGGCGCGGTTTGGTGGGGGGGTGGACTGGCCGAACCCTCGACGAAGGTCAGCCCCACCGGGAGGACATCTACCAGGGTAAGGTTGGCGGCAGAGCCGTTGCCCACATTTGTCAATACGATCCTGCAGCTGACAACATCTCCTATAGCCACCTCTGCTGGCGAGCACTCCTTGGATATCGAGAGCTTGGCCAATTCAACAGGTCTCGCAGGGGACACCTCGGGCGCCGGTCCCGGGGGCCTGACGATGACCACCGGAGCCCTAGCAACCACCTCTCCGCCGTAGAGAACGACGTTGTACACGATGTCAGATCCGACGGGGAGGGAGGAGACCGTCGCGCTGAAGGACAGGATCCACTCGCCGCCCGGGGGGAGGGGCGGAAGGGTCCACCTGAGGATCGAGCCTGAGGTCTCGGGCTCGACGGAGACCCCGTTCACGCTTGAGGAGCCGGTCACATATGTCAGCTCCTCCGGAAGCTCGTCCTCCAAGATAATGATCCCGCTCCCAGATCCCCCAACGTTCCTCACGGTGATCGTGAAGGTCACCGCATCTCCCAGGGATGCGACGCCTGGTTCAGCATACTTGGAGAACGTCAGTTCGGGCGGGGCGGGAGGTCTCGCGCCCTCGCACGTGAGGTTGGGCTCCAGCAGCGTGGCCTTGACGAGGTACGTCCCATTCACCGCCTCGAGCAAGGGAACTTGGACTCCGCCCACCACAGGCACGACGGTGAAGTTAGCCGTGACGTAGTACTCCGGTACCCCCTTGGCGAGCGGATCTGGCCTCCAGGGACCGACCCAGGTCTCACCGGGTGAGATCGCCTCGCCGATTGCGTAGCAGGAGATCGGCTCGCCATCGGGCGGGGGGGACCCCCTCCACACGCACACCTCCGTCAGGTTGTAGATGAGACCTCTAGCCAGGTTCGTGAAGCTGGCCCTCACAGAGTAGCCCTCCTCGGACAAGTTCTTCTCCACATCCAGCGCCGCCGGCCCAACGGCGTGGACGCCCCTTATTCGGTGGAGAAGCAGCGCGTCATCTCTCCTGAAGGTGAGGGACCCCTGTGGGAACTGCTCGGCACCGGTCAACCTGGCTGAGCCGGTTATGACGAGTTCTATGGTCTCTCCTAGGTCGACATCCCCTATGTCCCACTCTATCGAGTCTGTTGAGAGGCTAACCGACCCTCCGGTCGAGGTGACCGATCCGGGGGTGAACCAGGCCGGGATAGGCTTCAGGAGGCTCACGTTTCTGAGCCGGTCGGTGAACCGGAGGGTTATCCGGAGCGTGAGGTTCGTTGACTCGCCGCAGGCTGGGGTGAAGGGCGTGACCGTCTCAAGGGCCGACACCGGCGGAGTCAGAAGACCCGGATCCACCTCGTACCTCCATCTCCGATAGTCTCCCGGCCTGAGTTCCGGTACGTGGAGGGGCGGGGAGACTGGCGAGTCGCTTGGGGTAGGGTAGTCGGGGTAGAACTCCATCCCGACAGAGTCCAGTCGAATCCATATGTCTGAGACGACGTCGCCGGTCGGATTGGAGACCGTCAGGAATCCCCAGACCCTCCTGACCTCGTAGGTCGAGTCCGGGTAGAGCACGATGTCGACGAACTCAGAGGCCGATATGTTCAGGTAGCTCTCCGTCGGGTCAACTCCCAGGGTAAAGGCCTCGAACAGGTTGTAGTCCACCAATCCACAGGCAGACGACCTGAGGGTGTAGGTGATGAGCTGGCTGGAGTCGGGGGACCCAGACGGGCCGAGGTCGACCGACCACCAGTACACGCCGCCGGAATTTCCCTGGTATGGGGGCGAGGGTGACTCGATCAGCATGTTCGCCGGAACGATGTCGTACACCCTCACCCCAGGCGCAGGCGTCGGATTCCAGTTGGTGACGTTCAGCGTGACCTCGTAGTAGCAGGGGGCCGTCGGGGTGAGGGACTTCCCCACGGAGACATTCAGCCTCACCTCTCCTATCCTTGCGCTCGGGCCGAACTCCGAAGTCCCGGCGGCCGAGAGGGTGGTGGTGCCAGTTAGCAGGCTGCCGGCCTCGGGTCTCAGCCTTGCGGGGAGTGAAGACACAGGGATCCAGCCTGAGAACTCCCCGTTGGCGTCGGAGACGAGGCTCCCGAGGTAGATGAACCCTTCCCCGTAGTACCTAGAACCATAGAGGTTGCCGTCGAGGTTGTCTCCCGCCTGAGAGTTGTTGACCATGAAGATCTCCACGGTCGCGCCGGCGAACTCCGGAGACCCAGACCCGGCCGACTCGGAGTTCACGAACCCCTCCACGTACACGTGGGTTCCGTTGTAGGCCGCGAAGGTGATCACCGGGTAGTCCACCTTCAGGTTCGGGGCCCCGTGGTTGAGTGCCCCGTCGTTGACGGTCACATGATCTCCGTTCGGGTTCCCCGCACCCGCCAGGGTGGTGTTATCGATGTCCACACCCAGCCCGGTGTTGTTGAACATCGAGTTCTGGGTCAGGTTGTTGTCCAAGGCGTTGCCCGGCGACCCCCAACTAGGTGGAGGTACGGTCCTAGCCACGACGACCCCGCCCCCGTAGTTGGAGTAGATCACGTTGCGGCTGACTACACTGTGGTTTCCAAACAGCCTCACCCCGCCAGCCTCGCCCTGGTAAGGCTCCCAGCCGTTGAGCGTAATGTTGTTCTCCTCGACCCTCATCCCACCGAGAGAAAACCAGCTGTCTATTCCATAGCACGTGTTGTTGGCAATTAGGTTGCCCCTCACGACAACCCCGCCAGCCGACCCCTCCACCGATGTCCCGTCCGGCCCTCCCGGGAGGGTCGGATCAAACACCTGCTTCAGGCCGTTGGAGTAGATTAAGCACCCCTGAATCAGGCCGGAGGTGACCTGAGAGCCTGTAAAGTGGACCCCAGTCCCCCAGTTGTACGAGATGACTGAGTGAAGGATCTCCGTGGAGTCTCCCTCCACCAGTATGCCGAGCCTGACGTTCCTCTCTTCTCCCAAAGTCCCGGGGTCACGGCCGTCCGGCCTGATCCCCACGAAACACCCGTAGATCCGTACCTGAGTCGCCCCTGACCCTACGTGTATGGCCCCTCCAGACCCATAAGTCGAGTAAAACCCGTATATAGAGAGATTCGCTATCTTCGCAGGACCGGCACCGATGACAAGGCCGTCTGACTCCAAGCCTTGGCCGTAGATGGCGACTTCCGGTAGGCTGTAACGCGGGAGCGCAAACTCGTCCCCGGTTCCCGGCACACCGTCTGGACCGGATCCTACCGCCCCCCCGGGCCCGTAAACTCCGGGATTAGCGTCGTTGACAGAGAGCGAGGGTGTGAACACGGTTCCATTGACCTGGGTCCCAGCGTCGGTAATCGTCGGGAGCTGACCCAGGCTGGGGTTGACATCGATCCTCCACCAAGAGTGCTCGGGGTCGGGCTGAACGTTCTGTGGAGTCATGAACACGAACCAACTCCTGTCACCACCAGAAATGGCGTTTGCGTTTAGCAGGAACTGCCTCAGGGTTCCCTGTGCCACCCTGGGGTTTGACGGGTCGTGGTCAACATCCAATGTGTTGACGACGACGTCGAAGCTGAATCCGAAGTCCAGGCTCTCTCCAAGATAGTCTCCAGCGGAGACCAGTGAGACATGCTCACACCTGGTTCCAGGCCTCCAAAGCGTCAGCTCGTCGACGTAGTACTCATATCCGCCGTGAACGACTATTCTGTCGAAGGATGTGTAGGTTGTATCGGTAGCCCTCACTTGCGCCAGAAGGTCGCCGCTCAGATCGTACACTTGGAATGCGATTGTGCCGTTAGCGAAGAAGATCATCTTCCAAAAGTACCACTCGTTCTCTGGCGGATCCCAAGAGACGCGAGCCGAGATCCTCGTTGGATCGCCTCCGTCCCTCCTGTCTATCCAGATCCTCCCCAACAAGTGGTCCACGGTGAACGTGTAGCCGTTGAATGAGGGGTCCTCCAACCCGATCCTGTCTCGAGCTCCACCCGACCAAGGACTCGGCCTGTACGTGTACCCTTGGAGGATCACCCCGCGGCCGACGGTTCCGCCGACAGGCTTGTACCCGCCGTTAGGGTCATTCCTAGAATCCTTCTTCAGGCTGAACGATCCCTCGTAGGCCTGCTCGTCTGACTGGTAGACTGTCCCGAGGCCGTAATCCGACCAGCCGGCCCACGTCTCAAATCCATCGTAGAGAACTACCTCTAGGCTGCAGGCGTCACTAACCTCTGGATCTCTCCCACCGAAGTCTGGGGAGCCAGTGTGGGCAGCGCCGTCCCAGCTAACGACATAGGTTCCCTCTGCCCAGGTCTCGACCCAGTCTCTGCCAGCGTTGAGGCCTCTTGGCGAGGTGACGGTCCTAGAGTCGACGGCTATCCAGTAGGTGTCGTTTCTGGCCAGGAAGCTGTAGCCTCCAGCTGAGCTCGTCTCCGTCACTCGGACGAGTGGGTCGGTCAGTGGATCAAAGCTTCCGTCCCCGTTGTCCAAGAACAGCCCGACTCTGACGCCAGAAACCGGTAGATCTACTCCCGGAGAGAACCCGCTGGCCAGCGGCCATTCATCTTCAAAGACTATTCCTGACAGGTTCGCCCTGACCTCAAATGTCAGCTCGTCCACGTTGAAGAAGTCGGTGTAGTTCACCTCGTCCGGCCTCCCGGGTATGTGAATCAGGCCGTCGTACGAGGGGGAGAGGATCGACGCGGAGGAGTCGTTCGCGAGGACGACTATTCTCCAGTCTCCGAGCCGGTCTCCGGGCGATATCGAATAGACGTTGTCGTTCGTGAAGATCCCGTCGCCGGCGACGGCGTCACCGTGAGTTCCGTCGTCGTACAGCGCCGCAGACGAGACTAGAGCGCCTGAAGGGTCATACACGCGCGCCAATACGCCCCCGGTGGGCGCCGCGTCAACGCGTGCGACGACCTTCAGGGGTCCAAAAGTCTGCAGCCCCCGGGGCTCGGTCAGGTTGACCCCGAAGCCCTCCACCATGTCCGCCTGAACCGTCGCAGAGAGGTTGCACCAGATCAGGTTGTCGATGTAAGCCCAAGTCTTGTACCAGTCGTCCGAGTAGGTGTGCACAGTAAAGTTGACGCGGATCGTCTGCCCCGCGTAAGGCGTGAGATCGTAGTCCGTCGCTATCCACCAGCCGGAGTCTGCGAAGGTCCCGTAGGAATACCCCACATTTGGGTTGTATACCAATATCGTGTCCAGCGTGTTACCGGCCAGGTCTCTGATAGTCACGACGAGGTAGTCGAAATACGACGAGTCCCAAGACTCGACCCTGAACCAGAAGGTGAGGTTTCCTCCCCCGCTCGGGACGGCTATCTCATATGCAGCCCACGTGTCCTCGCCGGTGGCCGTGTAGTCCTCAGACACGTTAACCCTGTACCCGAGGACAAGCGAGTAGTTCCCCACGGCTGGCAGGCCGTCGTCCACGATGAATCGAGGGTTCGGAGGGGGGGATCCGAGGGTTCCGCCGTCGATCGTGTAGGGCCCCCTGGGGCTAGCCTGTATGATCGACGAGATCCCGGCTGGGGATTGCCCGTAGAGCCAGTAAGACAGATCCCCTAGGTCCACCCCGGTGTTCAGCGTGTTGTAGACGGGCTTGGCGCCGTTCTCCAAGATGTCGAAGTAGACGTAGAAGGTCTCCTGCGCGGTCAGGTCGTTTGGGAGCAGGAACTTGATTATCCCGGTTCCCCGGCCGGTCGGTATGTACTCCTGCTTGGGAACCAGGCTCCCGCTCGGGTCGACCACTCTCACCGAGTTGTTGTCGAAGGTCCCTGAGACGTTCAGGTCGGTCAGGAGGTCCGTGAAGTTGACCTCCACGACGACCATCTGATACTGGTAGCCCGCGGGCACCGTGATGGGAACCCTGTAGTGCCAGTCGTCGCCGGAGTTGGGACCGTCGGGGTCCCACCACTCGGGGACGCCGTAGATAACGTAGTAGTACCTGTTAGGGTCGTCGTAGAATACGAGGGTGGAGCCCCTCTGGTACCAGATCTCTACCTTGCGAGTCTCGTTTCCCAGGGCCAGAACCTCCTTCACTACAGCCCCAGGCGGCAGATCGACCGTTATCCGCCTCCACTCTCCGTCACTCTTGTTGGCCAGCTCCACAAGGATCTTGCCCGGGGAGAGGAGGACCTGCCTGGAGGGCGGCGCGGCCGGGGCACCGTTCAGGAGGGCCTCCACTATCGCCATGCCCGCGGAGTCAAACCAGAACTCCTCGCCGGAGACCTCGAAGTCGGCGCCCCTCCAGTGAACCGTGACGTGCTTGGCCTTGAGGCCAATCCTATGGGACCCCGGCCGCCTAACCTCCAGCCAACGGACCAGCCACGTGCCGTCCTCCCCCTTGGCCTCGAACTCAGACAGGACCTTTACCAGGGCAGGTTTCTTTGGCTGCTTCGGCGCCTTCTCGGGGGCGGGAATCCCGGAGACGCCAACGCCCCCCCTCCCGGAGGGGCCGCGCTCTTGGGAGGGCGGAAGCTCCAAAACGATGATCAGTGAGACCTTCCCGTCGCTCCGGCCGTCGGGGTCTCCTGAGCCTCCGTCGCTGAGGGAGAGCGTCCTTCCCCCCACCCCATACCGCGCTCTGAGGGGTGCCCCGTCCGTCCCCACTACAACGAGGACCCCCTCCACGCCGGAAAGTCTGATTTCGGCGGAGAAGCCGGGCTCTCCCTCGAGAGTGAGCAGTAGGCCGACCACGTTGTCGCGCCCTCCCCAGGGGCCCTCAGGCGGTTCGACGACCCGCGCGTCAGAGATGCAGGCCCCCTCAGCCGCCAGCGAGGCCCCTCCAACCGACATCACCGGCGAGCACGGCCCAGGCGGCTGCCTCACCGCGATGACGCATGATTCGGACGCGCGAAGGCCACCCAGGGTGGCGCTTACCTCCAGCGTGTAGTTCCCGGGCTCCAGCGGGCCGAGGGGTAGGGTGAAGTTGCCCGGCGCGGGCGCCGAGAGGGCTCCCCGGAGAGCCTCCTCACCGCCCCGGCCCCTGAGCGCGTACTCAACGGAAGCGTTGCCGGGCGGGGCGCCGGAAAGGAGCAGACCGACCTCGACCGAGACCTCCTCGCCTGAGGGGAACTCGACCACCTCAGGGAGTCGGATCCCGAGGGTGGCGTTCGGAGAGGGCGCGCCGGGCGTGAGGACTACGAACCCCTCGGCTCTGGCCGAGAGGCCGCGCCAGGTGGCCAGCACCGAGAAAGAGTAGTTCCCGGGTGGGAGGTCCGGCAGCGTCAGCGCGGCCAGCCCGTCTTCTGTCGTCCCGGAGGCGGAGAAGTTCGCGGGGCCCGTGAGGGTGAGATTCACGCCCGCTCCAGACAGAGGTCCAGCAGCGACGGCCTTGACGCTCACCATGGCCAGCCCGACCGACGCGTTCAACCCCACGTTCAGAACGTCAACCCACAGCGGGACTTCCGCAATCCCGACGGCCCCCGCCCTCCACCCACGGGCGAGGAGGTCGTACCTCCCGAGTTCGACGACGCTCGTCAGGGGATACTCCGCCAGCCAGGTCGACTCGTTCACATAGACTGGGTCCAGCCGGATGACCCTCCCCCCGGGCGTGACCAAGGACACGTTGACACCCTCGAGGGACACGTTCGCGGTTATCCAAGCTGAGATGGACTCACCAGGAGCGTATGCGTTCCTTTGGAGGTGTATCCTGAGCTCAACCTTGGGTGAGGGGACCGTCGCCAGCAACTCTGTGCTCCCGACTATGCCCCTGGAGTCGACGGCCCGGAGATCCAGACTGTACGTCCCGGGCATCCAGGGCTCGAAGCTGACGTTGGTGGATCCAGAGACCGGAACATCCGTCAGCGCCATAGACGCGTTGTCTGGGCCGACGACGACGAGCGAAACGTTGGCCTCTACGGGCCTCCCGGTCAGGGCGCTCTCGACACTCACGGCGACCGTGCAGACATCCCACCTGCACGACCAGTCCGCTGAGAGGAGGATCGAGTCGACCGTGAAGTTGGCGACGGCCTCCAGCTCTCCGACCTCGGCCCTCAGGTAGTAGATCCCAAGGGGGATTGGCGAGATCAGGGGGAGTGGAAAGCTGAGGATCCAGGTCCCGTCTACCTCGCGCAGGTAGGCCGAGAGGTTGATCGTACGGTTGTTGGGTGTTATCAGCAGCACGGTGGGGCTGGGGGCCCCCTGGAGAGAGAGGTTGGCCGTCACGTTCTCCCAGGGGTTGAGGTAGTCCCTAGCCAGCACAATCGAGATGCCCTCGCCTCGGGCCGCGGTCGGGGTCGGAGGGCTGAACTCCTGGGCTCTCGCGGCCTCGGCCGAGCGCAGGCTCGGATGAGCCGCGGCTATTACGAGAGCCGCCAGCAGCAGACCTGCGAACTCGGCCGACGGCCTCACGGTCTCTTCCCCCCTCAGGGTGGCCTCGCCCTTGGGGCGAGACGAGGCCTTCTACCCTCGGACCTCCTGAGGGCCCGAGAGGCGATTAAGACGAGCATGACCACTATCAAGGCCCCCCAAAAGACCAGGTATCCCTTGATGGGGAGCATGGGTAGTGGGAGGGGGCTGAACTCCACCCATACCCTCACCCTCCCGCCCTCGGGCAGCCCCGACAAGTCCCACTCCACTGACTCGCCCCTAGACCCAGGGCCGGGTGAGGCGTAGGTCACCCTAGAACCGGCCGGAGGGAAGATGACCACCCTTCCCCTCTCGACCCTGTTGGAGATCGGCCCTATCCCAAAGGCGAACTCGTCAAACAGCACGCCGCGCGCCACTCCGTTCTCTATCCTGAAGGAGAGCTCGAAGGACTCCCTCTGACCCGGTCTGAGGGGCTGCCACAGGGAGTAGCGGAGAACCAGGGAACCGTTCTCCCAGAGCGGGACGACCTCCATGTCGACGTTCCTAGTCAGATCCCTCGCCGAGAGGACGGTCACCGAGAGGTTGACCCTCCTCTGGCCGGGCAGCGGGAGGCCGCCAGCGCTCCTCTGCCTGATCCCCGAGACGGGCAGCTTCCCGTACCCGGGCACCACCGGGACCCGGCCGTCGTTCCGCAGGGTGGCCCTCACCGTGACAGTCACCGCGCCGTCCTCCGAGACGCGCGCCGTCACCTCGAGCCTCTCGTACACCAGCGGATTGTACTCACCCTGCGCGCCGAGGGCGTGCAGGGTGGGGAGGCACAGGGCTATCACGAGCGCTGACGCGAAAAAAGCGTGGAGGGGACGGGAGGGCATAGCCCGACGCCCCGCTCGTCGGGGAAAAAGGTTCACTGGGAGGGGGACTTCCTCCTCCTCTCGAGGAGGACCCCCACGACCACCAGGACGGCGACGGCGATGACCAGCCACTGCTCGAAGGTGGCCGCGCCGAACTCGACGCCCGCCGAGGGCATGAACACGGCGGTGGCATCCAGCGTGTTCCTGGGATCGACGCCCACCACGAAGATGTCGGTGAGGTTGTAATCGCCCTTGCCGATCACGCAGTAGTGGACAACCACAGGATTGTACACATCCATGTTGAGGTTCTCATAGGTCCCCTTGGCGGACACGACCACCCTCCCGGCGCCGGTGTCGAGGGTGTTCTGTACCCACGAGACGAGGAAGTCGGTTCCGCCGGCGGCTATGGTGCTGCCCTCGGCGTAGTTGGTTCCGTTGACGTTAATCGTGCTGCCGTCGACCGGATAGACGGTCCACTGCCTAGTAGACCCGTCGGCCAGCGTGACCGTGACCGTCTTAACGTTGGCCGCCCCGGGCCCGTCGAACCACTCCGCGAAACCCATCTGCGGTGCCGGAAGCGGGTAGGTCTTCCACAGGTATCCCTTCTGGTAGCCAGTGAGGCCGGTCACAACCTGGCTGTAGTCCGGCGGAGAGTTCGAGTCGGCGTCTTGGGCCAGCATTTCGATCGGGAAGAACATCATGCTCTCGTTGCTCGCGTCGCTCTCCTTTGCCATGAAGTTGAGTGGGATTAGGTCATAGAACTCGACGTAGGGCGTCATCCACTCCCCGGCGTTGTAGAGCTCGATCGTTATGCAGGTCATGTTGTTCACGGGCCCGGGCCTGACCTCCTTCTTCGCCTTGACCAAGTAGCCCCTGACCACCCAGATCATCTCCCTCACGATAAACTTGGACCTCCCGTCGGGCCCCACACCGACGGTCGTGTTGGTGTAGTTCATCCAGCCGTAGGTCTCGTCCCTCTCTATCCTAGCCCTGAACTCGGCCCAGACCTTCGGAACCGATCCGGAGGAGAAGCTGAACGGGCCGTACTGATAGGAGGCGCTGGCCTCTCCCGGGCCTATGACAGCTATCGGAGAGCCGACCTGCTCATTCTCGGAGCCCGCTATTGGAGTGCCCTCAGGGTTCGCCGTGGTGGTGGCCCACAGCTTGGTGTAGACGATCTCGTAGTCGAAGGTCCCGCTCGTGTCGTACACCACAAGGGTCTCGTACCAGGTAGACGGAGTCGAGGTGTCCTGTTCCTTCTTGGCCTCGAAGTCGGCATCCCCCACCGCGTAAAGATAGCCCACGCGGCTTCCGCTTATCGCCCTCGCAAGCGTGAACCTGAGGTAGATCGTTCCCATGTGGACCTTCTGGGTGCTTCCACCGACCTCTGAGAGGTCGGGAGTTCCCCTAACGACGACTCCCGTGAGGTTCTCGTTGGAGTTCGCCGCCACGGTGAACCAGCCGTCCGGCCAGCTGCCGTCGCCCGTCCAGTTGAGCTGCTTTCCGTCGGTGGAGAGTCCAGACCCACCACTCGTGGGAGTGCCCGCTGAAGTGAACACCGGGTTGCCGGCGGCATCCCGCCAGCCGTCACTCGGCCCGTTGTCCGGGGGCAGGATCTTCCGGAGCTTGACGCTGACGTCCCACGGGAGATCGTTCACTACGGTTATGTTGATCTCGATGTCCTGAGTCTGCCCGTCCACTATCTTCTCGGGGTCTATCGTCTCACTCACCCTTATCGGGGGGCAGGTCGAGATGGACGCTCCGTCGATGGAGTATGTTAGAACAACCCTGTCACCCGGCTGAAGTTCGGTTATGTGGACCCAGTGCATGCTGTTCGCATCGCCGAATCCGCTGGAGGGGTAGGAGTTAAGGACCCATGAGGGTATCGAAGCCCCCGGGGCCGACACCTCAACGTAGGCGTAGGACGGCTTCTCTGACACGGACAGGGGGGTGAGATAGGTCAGGGTCGTGTCGAGCCAGATGGGGAGCCACACGTCGAACACCCTCTCCGTCGCCCCGTTGTATATCGTGACGTTGCCCGTGACGTTCCACGCCCCGCAGTCGTAGAAGAGGCCGTCGGTCTCCAGGGTGGCGTTAACGATCTCAGTCAGGTACACGCTCAGCGGCGCGTCTGGAGTCGCCTGCGAGACTTGAGAGGAGCCTGGGGCCACTAGGAGGGCAACCAGGAGGGCGACTCCGAGTACCCCTCTGCGATTCATGGTAACCACCTGACCACCACACAATATCAAGCATTTAGCTTGATATTGCACATCTTCACTTGTTATTTTCAGCGATCCGCCACATTAAAACGGTTGTAGCCGCCGCTCCAAACGACTCAACTAGGAAGCGATGAAACGTTTCCTCGAGGCCCACCTACCCCTCAGGTAAGCGCGTAGCTTAAGTGAAGCCGCCTAGTGAGTTTAAAAACCGTGGATGGGGGTGAGCGCCGCCCTCATCCCACGAGGGACAGGAGCAGAGATATCCCCAGCACGAGGCCCACAATCGCCGACAGCACTAAGCCCAGTACGAAGCCCACGACTGCGATCAGCAGGGCATGACCCCACCCTATGTCAAACCAGACCTTTATCAACCATATCCAGACCAATATGGCCACCAAGAACCCTATGACCGGGATGAGCTTCACGAGAACCACTTCTAGGACCGCCCCTACCAAGGCCAGCAGGGCCACGGAGAGCAAGCCCTTTTCTTTCTCCTTAGGGAGGACGAATCTCTGAGACAGCCACAGAGCAATCACATTAGCGACAAACGTAGCCATCGCGACGGCAGGCGCCCAGGCCACCCCTCCAACCCCGAAAGCTGGCATTGTAAGACCCCGCCTCCTCTCATGAGATATAAGCCTACCTGACCTCCCGCTCACATGCTGGGCCTCCTCAGCCTCGGGTCGGAAGCGGAGTATGGAAATGGACGTTCGAGTGTGTCGAGGGTGACGATCTCTTCGACGGGCCTCCTGCCTGTGGTTCTCGGCGAGGCCCGCGGCCTCCCGACAGTAAGCACAGCAACGGGACGCAGGCCCGCGCCGACAGCCCCGACGGCTCTGAGCACGGCCTCGTCGTTGAAGGCGCCCACCCAGCAGGTCCCGTATCCGAGGGCGTGAGCGGCGAGCATGGCGAACGTGCACGCTATCGTGGCGTCCTGAAGCGAGTAGAGCTCAGCCCCCCTGGTCCCATACCTCCTCGCCGACACCGCAGGTTCAGCGAGAAACACCAGGGACACTGGAGCCTCAGCTACGAATCTCTGCCCCCAGCAGGCGTCGGCGAGTCTCCTCCTAGTCTCCGGATCCTTCGCGACTACAATTCTGTACGCTTGTAGGTTGCCGGCCGACGGCGCGCTGCAGGCCGCCTCTATTATCCTGTTCAGGTCTTCCTCGCCCACCGGATCCGGGAGGTAAGACCTCACCGACCTCCTGCGGCCCATCACCTCGAACAGGTCGGTGCAGTCCTTCCTCACCATGTCACCCCAGCTCCTTCCTCAGCTCCCTCTCCATGAGCTCGACGTCCTTCATCGTCAGCTTGCCGTAGCTGATCCTCATCCACTCCGGGGCCGACCCGAAGGCCGCGCCCGGAACCATCCCCACCACGACATCCCTGGACGGGTCGAGGAGCCTCGAGACCAGTTCAGAGGAGTCCGGGAATTTAGGGTGCCTAGCGAAGACGTAGAACGCCCCCTTAGGCTCGACGAACTCGAATCCGAGCCTCATAAGAGCTCCTACCAAGGCGTCTCTCCTGAGCCTGTAGAACTCCCTCACCCCCTCGAAGTAGACCTCGTCGGCGGCCCGCACCTCCTCCGCGAACACCATCTGGGAGATGTCGCTAGACCCGGCCGTCGTGTGGTAGACGATTCTCCCTATCTTCTGAGCGACCTCCCTGTCCGACGAGTAGATGTAACCTATCCTTATCCCCGGGAGGGAGAGGCTCTTCGAGGCAGTGTCCAGTATTAGATCCCCGGGGAAGGGTGGCCTGCTCTGGAAGTATATTTCATGGTACACGGCGTCGTTTATCAGGGCAACTCCCCGCCTGCTCAGCTCCTCCCAGAGCTCCTCGATCTGCCTCGAGGGTGGTACGTGCCCCGTCGGGTTGTTGGGAAAGTTGATCAGCACGCCCCTGACATCGTCCGAGAGCTTGGACAGGATCTCCTCAACGAGGTCCCCGGACAGGGGGTCGTACGTGTCGTACTTGACGCCAGCAGTCTCTGCCTGTGGATAGTAGAGCGGAAAGCCGGGCTTCGGTAGAAGTAACTTCCCCCCTCGGAACAGGGCCATGGACACGAAGCAGGCATGTGCCCCGCTGGCGGTTATGACAATCCTCTCAGGATCTTCGGGCAGGCCGAGCGTCCTCGCCGCGAACTCCGCGGCCGCCTTCCGCGTGGATTTCGTCCCCACAAAGGGTGTGTAGGACCTCCCCACCCCCTTGGCTCTCCGTAGAACGTCCTCCACGGGTAAGGGGGGATCGTGAGAGGGGGCTCCTATGTGAGCGTCGACCACGACTTTCCCCTGGCCTCTCAGGCTATCGCACCGAGCGAAAACGTCTCTAATGGACAGTACCTGAGTCCGCGAACCCGACAACTAGTCTCCCCTTGCCCCCAGTCAGGTATTGGAAAAACCTTTTTCTCCCGGTGGGGCGGCCCCTCCGAGCGAAGTTCTGCTAAACTCTCCCTAGCCCGGACGTCTTGCTGAATTTCTCGCCCAACACTGACTCCATTGCGGCCCTCTTCCTAGCGTACTCGGCCATGGACTCGGCGCCCAGCTCCTCGAACAGGCTTGCAGCCTTCAGGTACCACCCGGCTGCCTCCGCATGGGACACCTCCGAGACGAGCTCGGCAATCCACAGCGTGGCGCGGGCCTCGACTTCTGCCACACCCGGTAGGTCGATGCCGGCCTCCCTGACACCCGCCGTCGAGAGCTTGAGCTCAGCCCACGCCCTAAACGCCCGATGCTTCAGCCCAGACTCGGTGTAGGCGAGGGCGGCCCTCTCAAGCGCCTCGTGATACTGAGCGAGCACGGGGGCCCCGGAATCGGCGTGGGGTCGGAGGGTCTCGGCGGCCTCTTGAAAAAGAACGCCTGCTAAAGCGCTCTTTCCGGACTTAACGGCCAGGCGTCCAGCTTTCACCAGCAACCTCCACCTCCTAATGGGATCACGGCCTCTAGAGGACAGGGTTGACAGGATCGCCGCGGCAGCAAGCGGGAGCTCGGCCGCCTGAGCCTCCTCCGCGACCTCCTCCGAGTTCAGCTCCGGGGCGACCCGGATGACGGCAACCGCCTCAGCCCAGAAGCCGGCGTCTATCATGGCGTCCAAGGTCGCCAGCCGAGCACGTCGACTAAGCTCGGCCGCCGTTAGGCGGCCGAGTAGGCTCCACACGAAGGATGGCCAGTTCCCCAGGATGGATGACAGTACATCTCTCAGAGATCGAGCGGAGATTCTTCCGTCCTCAGCCCTCTCATACGACTCCTTAATGACGGATAGCACGACACCAGCGGGCCATCCAACCTTGGCCAGGGCGTCAACTCCTCTAAGACCTATCCCAGACCGCTCAAATTCCCTGGCCAGGGACTGCTCGAGCCTCCGAAGTATTGCAGGATGAACGTTCGTCAGGGACCCCGTCGCCAGCCTCACGGCACTTGCAACGGGGTCGTCCGCCCGCTTGGGCGAGTCGCGTTCAGCCCTCTTGTGGTGAAGGGTCGCGGCGGCGAGCGCGCCCATGAAGAGGGCCTCCGGGTTAACATCCAAGCTATCCAGCGCCTTGAGGATCCGGGGGACTGCGGGCGGGTCCCGCAGGGTTAGAGCGTAGCCGAACCGGTACCACCAGTCGTAGTCGGCGGGAAGGTCCCCTCGGGGGCTAATGCCAAAGAAAGCCACCCTGCGAAGCAGGGGAAGCCAGAGCACTAGTGACCTGAGCTTTGAGGCGCTCGCCGCCTTGGCTAAGCTCGAGAGGATCTCATCCGACGAGGAACTCTCGGTCCGACGGTGCGACCGCAAGGCCGCAGAGAACAGCCTGGCCGCCAATTCGGGCTGAGGGAGCACGATGCCGCCGCAGCTCGGTACGTTAAGACTTGGACATTCCGAACGTAATACGCCTGTCAGCCGAGGGGTGTTCCCAGCTCCTCTAGGGGAGCCCCGGCCAGAAACCTCTTGACGGCCTCGACAAGGGCGGCCCTGTCTGCCCTCACCTGGGCCATGGTGTCCCTGTCCCTGAGGGTGACGGTCCCGTCATCTAGCGTCTGATAGTCGACCGTGATGCACAGCGGCGTTCCGACCTCGTCCATGCGCCTGTACCTCCTGCCTATGGAGTCCTTCTCGTCATAGTAGACGAAGAACTCGCCCGAGAGCTCCCGAGCTAGCTCCCTCGCGACCTCCGGGAGCCCGTCCTTCGAGACGAGTGGAAACACGGCCACGTCGATCGGGGCGAGGTGCCTCGGTATCTTGAGCCACTTTCTCTTCTCATCCTCCACGTAGGACATCATGAGCACGTGGAGAACCGTCCGGTCCAGGCCGATGGACGGCTCGTAGAGGTGCGGCGCCACCTTTCCCCTCGGGGTCTGGACCGAGAGATCGATACCAGACGCCTTGGAGTGACCCTTCAGGTCGTAGTCGGTCCGATAGGCGTTGTTGACCAGCTCCACCCAGCCGAGATCCTCGGTGTACACCTCGAGGTCCCAGTGGGCGGAGGCGTAGTGGGCCCTCTCGTCAGGGCCCAGCTCCCGATACCTGAGCCTCTCCAGCGGGAGGCCTATTACCTCGTTGAAGAACTTCTGATAGATCACCAGCCAGTAGGTGATGAGCGAATTTATGGTGTAGCCGCTCTCCAGGGCCTCGCGGGCCGTAATCTCCGTGATCTCGCCCGTGTCCCTGTCATCCAACCGGAGGAACCTGAGCCTGTAGTCCAGCAGGGGCCTCAGCTTCTCGTCGTACTGAGACGTGTCCTCCGGATCGAAGAAGACGTGGATCTCGAGCTGCTGGAACTCCCTCATCCTCACCAGGGCCCGCCTGGGCGCTATCTCGTTCCTGAACACCCTCCCCCTCTGGGCCATTATGAAGGGAAGCTTCCCCCTCATGGTCAGGAAGGTCCTCCTGAACTCGACCACGCTGCCCTGAGTCGTCTCAGGCCTCAGGGCGGCGTTAGGCTCCTCCGCCTCGGCCCCGACCGCGATGGTGAACATCAGGTTGAACCTCTTCACCTCGGTCCAGTCGAAGGCCCCGCACTTGGGGCACCTGACCTCCCCCTCCAGCAGCATGCGGCGCAGCTCCTCGTCTGGGTATCCCTCGAGGTTCTCCCTCACCCCCAGCTTCTCCTCCAAGAGCTTGTCGATCCTGAACCTCGAGTGGCACCTCTTACACTCCACCAGCCTGTCGAAGAAGTGCTTGAGGTGTCCAGAGGCGTCGAAAACCTGTATGGGAAGCATCAGCGGGGTCTCGAGCTCGAACGCCCCTTCTGGCCTGACGATGTGCCTCCTCCACAGGTCGGCAATCTTTTCCTTGAGCCTGTAGCCCAGGGGCCCGTAGACCCAGAAGCCCGCGGGGGCTTGGGGGTACAGGTCCCTAGCGGAGGGCCAGAAGAACCCCCTCCGATTCGCCAGCTCGACAACCTTCTCAAACGTCCCCTTCACAGCAGGCCCAGCCATCGGACCACCTTCTCCGGAATATTGGCCTCCTCTAGGATCACCCGAAGGGCGTCTTCCTTGCTCGAGCCCTCCCTGATTAGCATCTCCATTAGAAACTTGGCGGTCTCCGCATACTCCCAAGGGTATATCACCCAGCTCTCGGTCTGCTCCACGTAGTAGTCCGGAGTTACCTTGCTCCAGGGCTTGTAGTGGAGCGTCGCGACGCGGACCTCCGAGGCCCCCATTTCCCTCACGTGCCTGACGGCCTCTGCTAGGCTGTCTCCCGTGTCGGCCACGTCGTCCACCACCAGCACCCTCTTTCCGTCCACCCTTTCCCTGAGGGGCTCCACGATCCTAGCCCCCTCCCTCTTCTCGAGGGCGGAGTAGTGCTCTATCCTCACGCTCCTTATCTCCCTAACGTCCAGGAAGTCGCTGAGATAGCGGGCGATGACCATACCACCCCGGAAGATGGACACGAGGACCTCGGGCCGGTACCCGTCCCTGGTGATCTTGTCTGCCAGCTTCATGGTCATCTCGAGGATGTCGTTCGGCCTAACGGTCAGAAACTCCACCAGACCACCTCCCGACCTGAAGAGGAGGGCAGCGACACGGCTTGAAGCCGCACCGGGGACACCCCGAACCGTACCTCTCGACGAAAGCCGACTCCAAGTTGACGCCCAAGAGGTCGAGGGTGCTTAGCAGCCAGGCGAAGACGTCCGCCGCCTCGGCCCTGATGTCCTCCTCAGATCCCCGCCTGATAGCCTCCAGCAGCTCACCCAGCTCCTCAACGAGGTGCAGGGCCGTGAGCGGGGCGCCCCTCTCCGAGTCCCTCTCGTGGTAGGTCTCCCGAATGAGCGCTTGGGCCTCGGAGATCCTCAACTGGCAGGCACCTCACGCGGCCGCCCTAAGCACTAGCAGGATCACGGAAGACGCTATGGAGACCGCCACGGGGAACCACTTTGGAACCTTCAGGCCGCCGGACTCCTCCTGGGAGAAGGACAGCAAGCCGGCGGTCGACATCGGCATGAAGCTCCGCTCCTTCTTTTTCTTGGGCATGCTTCCTCCCCTTCGCCCACCGAGGGGACGAGGGATATAACTTTGACTCCAATCGCTGTAACTGGGTCATGGGCCGACCGGTGGAAAAATCTTAAGGTCGAGCGGACGGGGTGAGCGCCTCGTTGGAGATAAGACTCTCAAACGGCGTAGAGGTTCGTGAGGGGGACACCAGAATCCTCCTCGACCCGAGGAGGACGGAGCCAGGCGTGCCCACCCTGGTGTCCCACGCACACGCCGATCACGTGCCGAGGGGCCTCAAGACCTCCTCCTCACTGCTCGCCTGCACCCGACCAACGGCGGACGTGATACGGGCCAGGTACGGGGGTATTAGGAGGCCGGTGATAGTCGAGTTTGGGGAGCCCATGGAGGTTGGCAGCCTGACGATCACGGCCTACCCAGCTGGGCACATCCTCGGCTCGGCCATGTTCCTCATCGAGGGCAGGGGACCTTCCCTCCTGTACACGGGCGACGTTAACCCCCTGGGGGGCCTCACGGTCGAGTCGCCGGCGATCGTCCCGAGGGCGGATGTGATAGTCATCGAGTCCACCTACGGGTCCCCGAGGTTCGGGTTTCCCCACCCCCAGAGGGTCAGGGCTGAGCTCGCCCTCTGGGCGGCCAGGGTCATGAGGGAGGGGTCTACGCCCGCCGTGCTGGCCTACGCCGTTGGAAAGGCCCAAGAGATCATCGCAGCCCTGAACAGGCTGCTCGACGTCCCGGTTCAGGCCGATCCTGAGATCCTGAGGGTGACCGAGGCTTACAAAAACCACACTAAGGCGGATCTCGTCGCCTCTCCGCTGGGAGGCCACGAAGGCGGAGTCGCCGTCGTGAGCGCCCGAAGCAAGGCGGTCGCCAGAAGGCTCTCCTTGGCGACTGGGTGGGTGATACTGAGGGTTCCCAGATGGGCTGACGCTGGATTCCCACTGAGCTCTCACGCGGATTACGCGGGGCTGGTGGAGGTCGCGAGGAGATCAGAAGCAGGTAGGGCTTACACGGTTTGGGGACGGACGAGAGATCTTGCGAGAGGGCTAACCCTAGAGCTGGGCATGGAGGCCAGGCCACTCAGTTCGAGGTGGGAGTCCCTCTAACCGGCCTCCCTGCCCAGCCCTCTCTACAACCCTCCGAACCTCAGGCCTTCGCGAGGGAGCGGAGGACCTCAGGCGGGATCTCGTCGGGCACTATGGATGCCTGCTCCCTGACGGTCTCCAGCACGAGCGAGGTGTTGGTCTCCCTCACGCCGGGGATGCTCAGTATCTTCTTCAGGAGCTCGTTCAGCTCGTGCTGATCCCCGGCGATGAGCTTCACGACAATGTCGTACGGGCCCGTTATCTCGTGGACCTCGAGCACGTTCTGTGGGGCGATCTCGACAACCTTCTTGGCCACCTCTGCGTGCTTGCCGGGCTCTGTCCTCATGAGGATTATGTACTTGTATCCCTTGCCCAGCTTGGCGTGGTCCACTAGGGCCGTGTACCCCTTGATGATCCCCAGCTCCTCCAGCTTCCTGACCTTCTTCATTACACCGGCTGGACTCATGCCAAGCTCCCTGGCGATCTGGGTGTACGTCACCCTCCCGTCCTCCACGAGCTTCTTCAGGATATTTAACTCCCGGTTGGTTATACCCTTCCTTCTGGGCATTACAAACTCACCCCTACATACTCGACTCCGAAGGGCGCATTATCGCGCCCTACCAACCCTAAACATCGGAAACATAAATAAAAAGTTTCAAGTTAAGGCCGTGTCTCCCAATGGCCTTCCCAACATTTTACAGGGGAATAATCAAAGCCGCTAGAAGGGTCTTCAGATTAGGCAGTTTTCGACTGGCGGTCGGCATAGGAGCCCTTGAGAGCGCAGCGCTATTCTTAGCGTGTTTTTGGGTGTGCGACATCAACGCAACGATTTGGTTAACACTAACATATTCCGCGTCTCTCGTAATTGCGTTCACACTGTTGAGCGGCGTCAGCGGGCCACTCGACTCGAGGAGGGCCGCCTGGCTGGTAACACTCACACAGGCACCTCTTGCCATCGCACCCCTAGCGCTTGCCCCCCTCGGGGCCAAGGGGATCTACTCGGGGCTGCTGGCTGGCCTCCACGCCTCCATATATCTGAGGGCCCTCTCGGTCCTGTCAATGACAATGGAGGTTGGGAGGGCACTCCCATCTTTTCTTGCGCCTCTTCTCGTGGCTTGGTGGCCGGTTAAGTCCGGTGAGATGGGACTTCCACTGCTCGGCCTCCCGCTGCTGACCGCGGCACTAACACTCTGGCTGACGCTGGAGACGGAGGACAGGATTTCGAGGAGGCTCGTCGGAGAGAACGCCCTTCAGACGGTGAGGGCAATTGCCAGGCTCCTACTTGTGGGCGACCCAGACCCCTTGGAGAGCATCCTCGCCGCGAGGGCCAAGCCGGGCAGGGTGGGGATCCTGGGGGTGAAGTCGGGGAGCGTGGCGGTTGTGGCCCCCGACTTCCACCCCGGACCGCTTGGAGATGCCGGCAGCTCCAACGGGCCCTACAGGGTCTTATCGAGCTTAGAGGGGGCTGGACTCAAGGCGATATTCCTCAGGAGGGTTAGCACTCACGGGAGGAACCTCCCCAGCAGGTGGTGGGTTGACAAGGTGGCCGAGCGCACCCTGGAGATCTTGAATTCTGCCCCCCCGGTTGAAGTGGGTCCCCCGGTGATCGTCAGATCGGAGACGGAGAGCATCGAGGTGTCCGCCCAGCGATTTGGCGACTACGTGCTGCTAGCAATATCCGGCTGGCCGAGAGACGCCGAGGACTTCCCTGAGACGGTCGAGCTGAGGCTGAAGGAGAGGGTTTCCTCCTCGGGCGGCGGGCCTATCCCGCTTATCGTTGACAGGCACGACTCCCTCGGGGCCGGCGAGCCGTGGAGCGTGGAGCCCTTCAGCGTGGAGGAGGAGCTCATCTTGGAAGCCGCCTGGAGGGCGTATCGGGGGGCGGTCGGCTCCCCCACCTCCAAGCGAGTGCTCGTGGGATTCGGCTCGGCCCACGGCCTCAAGGATGAACTCTCAAGCGTGGGGCCCGGTGGAGTGAGAGTCGTAACCTTGAGGCCGGCCGACGGATCTTGGGCCGTCGCCTACGTGTCTGTGGACGGAAACAACATGGTGCCGGAGCTCAGGGCCAGGATATGCGCGAGGCTCAGGTCGGCCGGATACGAGCCCATAGTCGCCACCACCGACACGCACTACACGCTCTCGCCCGAGACCCCGATCAACCCGGTGGGGTGGGGGGGTGAGGAGGAGGCCATCCTTAGGCTGGTAGAGACGGCCCTGGAGGAGGCCGAATCATCGGAGGCACCAGCGCACGTGAGCGCAGGCTACGGTGAGTTGGAGGTCATGCTGGTCGGTCGAGAAGCCGTCGACTCAATCGCCCTCGCGGCCGTGACGGCAGACCACGCGGCCCCCCTCGTGGCGATGGGGGCCGCGGTGCCGATGCTGCCTACGGCGCTGGTGGGCCTCCTGT
>JAOZFH010000009.1 GCA_027491415.1 Thermoproteota archaeon
CTCCAGCAGATAGGAGGTCGGGGTACGCGGTGAGGGCCGGCCCCCTCGCGAGTCTGATGGAGGCCATGGGGGATCAGAGAGTAGGGGGAGGGTGCGGCCAGCTATCAATCACCGAAGCGTTTGACAACGCCAACTGGATGTATCCGGAAACCATCAGGCGTCTCAGAGATCTACTTAAGGAACTCCTAAAGGGGGAGAAGAGACAGAGGTCCTTGGACAAGCTATCTGAGCTCGAGGCCGAGGTCAGGGGAATCTGCCAGCGGGTTAAGGCCGAACTCTCGGATGCTGGCGGGGGGTCTTGGGTCAGACTGCTGACGACTGCTGAGAGGGTAAGGAAAGAGGTTGGCGAGACCTCAACTTTGGTCACAGGTCCTTCAGACAGCCTGGCCCTGCTCAAGTCGGACGGCGACGACGCCGCTGAGCTGGTGTCCCTCGCTGGTAGGTACGAGCCTGATCCCCTCAGTCTGTGGCTGCCTTCTACACTAGCCAGGGTGTGGTCACGACGCACAGAAATCCCGCCCTTCCTGGCAGCGCCCGGATACTCCCTAACCGTGGGACGGGCGCTGAATGCCGTGGCGCGTCGAGTCAAGGACTCCCTGAACAGGCTGGGGACCCTGACCATATTCGCTGGTGGTGACGACTTCTTCTTGATGGTTCCGCCCGAGCACGCTATCAATGCCGTTGAGGAGATTGAGCGTGGGGTCAGGGCGAGTTGGATCAGCTGCAGGGACCCCCACTTCGGCGACTATCTGCTTCCCGGACCCGGAAAGAGCTTCACATTCTCTCACTCACTGCGACTTATCGACTCCTACGACCCGCTCAGCTTTGAGACCCGCGAGGCCTTCCGGGGCGTGGAGATAGCAAAGTCGGTCGAGTCGACTAAGGGGAGCAAGGCGGGGTTGGTGATATCCAGATCGGCTGCCCCGGCTCAGAGGGGGGAGGCCGTGCTCCAGCTGAGCTTCTCCGGAGTGTTGGAGGCGCTCGTCCGACTTTATCGAGAAATTTCCTTGGGGGAGGGTAAGATAGGCCTGTTCAAAGAGTGGAGGTCGCTCATTAGAGGGCTGAGTCCATCTCAAGTCAGGCTCAGGCTTGAAACAGCTCACAGGGCTGGTGATGCACCAGAGTTGATCTCCGGCCTGCTTGCCCACGGCCTGGGGCATCCTGAGCTTGCGCCGCTGGCCTCGGTTACTTTGAAGGTCCAGGACGGATCCAGAAACCTACTCAGAGAGGTCGTGAGAGCCGCGCTGACCCTCAGGGGCGCCGTGAGCGATTCCGGACCAGTCGCGTGGGGGGTGTAGTCTCGATGTTGAACATAACTTTCTGGCCAAAAGGCCCGCTCTTCTTCGGTGGGGTAGAGGAGATAGGGGGGTACAGTCGTCCAAGGTCACTCCCAGTACCAACCATGTACACCGTCGCCGGTGCTATTCTGGCGGCCCTCGTCGACCGCGGAGTTATAGATCCAGAACTCGCGGCTGAGGAGGTGCGATCGGGCACGCTCAAGTTCTTCGGAGTGTTCCTGAAGGCGAGATTTCTTGGATCAGAAGGCCTTAGCGAGAGGAGATTCATTCCGGCGCCGGTCGACTGGCTCCTCTCTGGAGGATCCGTCGTTAGGGCCAGGATTCCGTCGTCGGGATCCTTAAAGAGGCTGGGGATTGGCTACTTGGACTCGCTTGAGCTACCCAGGGTACCGCTGATCACCCCCTCAAAGGATGCCCGGAGGGGACCGTACGACATCTGGGTAGAGGTCTCGAGGGGATCCGTTCAGTGGGACAGGTTCGCCGCGCTGAGGACGGAGTACCAGGTCAGGACGGGATTTGAGATGGATCGCAGCAAGAAGACGGTTAAGAGGCACACCCTGTACTCGCGAGAGTTCCTCATCGGACTTAGGGTGCGGTCTCCATACTGGGGAGTATCCACCCAAGTGGGTTTTGAGTGCGTGGTGGACGGACCGACCGACCTCCTGGAGCGGACCCTTGCGATCCTGCAGGGAGAGGTAGTCAGATTGGGTGGCGAGGGAGGCTCGGCTGAGCTAAGGTTATCTACTGGGAGGCAGCTGGAGGTCCCGATCGCGGCGTCTCAGCCGCGGCAAGGTTGGTATCTCGTGGTCTCTCACCTTCCGTTGGTGAAGGAGAAGGGAAGTAACAGGCTTCTAAGCCCAAGGGGTGAGGTCGAGAAATTCATAGGCCCCGTGATGGGGGTCACGGGCTGGGATGCAAGGAGGAGGACACCAAAACCCCTAATAGCCGCCCTCGCTCCCGGATCGCTCGTGAAGCTCAAACCCATCTCAGAGCCTCCCGCCACCTTCGCCGAGTGGTACTACAATCTCTTCGGGACGCTGCTCCCAGCATCGGTGCCAGGCTGACCTCCGCTCTGCACGTCCACGTTCAATGAGCGGGGACTGAACTGCTTTGCAGGTTCGTTGAGTTAGTCTAGGGACCTTTGAATTGTACGATTTAGGTAGCATAGTTGGCTATTTGGGTGAAGGGATATGCCCGCGCTCATCCAGGTAACCGTCGAGGCGCTCGACGACATCCCCCTGTTCCTGGAGTCGAGCGGCAGGGCGGCCCAGAGCCTCCTCCTGAACGCCCTGACACTCGTCGATCCCGAGCTCTCAGACCGTCTGAAGGAGGGGGGCGAGGGCGCCCCTCCCTACTCGGTCGGTCGGATAATAGTCCCCCGAGAGATCAAGGTGGGACCTCGCGGCTACGTCGTCCTGGGCAGGGGCTCCGAGGCCAGGTTCTTCGTCGGGGTCGCGGACGACTCCCTGACCGGCGTGTTCCTGAGGGCCCTCAGGGGCGAGCTGGAACTCTCCAAGGGGCCGGTCAGGCTCTCCCCCACCCTGCTGAGGTCGACCTCGTACGAGGAGCTACTGACCTCCGACCCGGCCAGGGAGATCTCGTTCAGGACCCGGAACCCCCTGGTCCTGGGGAGGGTGTCGAGGGGCGACTACCCCGAGGGGTTCGCTGAGGGGCACAGGCTCGAGTTCCCCAGGTGGAACCCCTGGGACTCCCCCCTCAACCCGGCGCACCTCCTGAACCTCCCACTGAGGGCCTGGGCCGCCCACGCCCCCCAAGACCTGAGGGTGCCGGGCAGCCTGATCAGGGTGCTGGAGAGGCTGGAGGTGGCGAGGGTGGACCTGAGGTGGGCCCGCACCAGGCTCCCCGTGGGGGGCAGGTGGGAGGTCGTGCCGGGATACGAGGGTGAGGTCAGGCTGTCGGCCGGGGGGCTGGACACGTTCACCGGCTCGCTCGTGGCCGGGCTGGCCAGGCTCGCGGAGTTCACGGGCCTGGGCTCCAGGACCACCCACGGGTTCGGCTCGGTCTCGGTCAGGTTTCTTGGGAGGTGAAAACGCGTGTGCGCCCTATCCGACTCCGGACGGCCGGGATCTCCTGAGGGCGGGGGCAAGGGGCAAGGGGTCAGGGTGCTGATATCCGTCGTGGGACTCCCCCACCAGCTTAGGTGGGCGTATTACCGGGTCATGGGAGGCAAGAGGGTCCGCTCGCGCCTGGCCACCGCACCCCTGCTCGCGGAGCTCTTGAAGGACGTTGAGCCCCAGGACGTCAGGCTCGTCCTACTGGCCCCCCACTCCCTGATCCCCGTCTGCGATAACTGGCGAGAGTTGCTCTCGGCGGGTGACCTGAGATCTCTGACCGAGGGGATCGCGCGGGGGGCCGCAGAGTTCGTTCTAGAGAGCCTGAGTAGGGTCGCGGAGGACCTGGGCGAGGGCGATGTGGTGGCCGAGAGGCTGAGGAGATTGCTGGAGGACTCGCCAGATGGGGAGCCTGGTTGGCTGAGGGTCGCCGTCGTCCAGGTGCGGGGGAGCTTTCCCTTGGGTGGGCCACGGGGGGGCCGGTGCTGGAGTTCGACGGGGACCCGACGCACGCATTCGTCGAGGTGTATCGGATCCTCAAGGAGATCCACCGCGATCGGCGAATCTCTGGGATCTGTGTGGATCTCTCGCACGGCTGGAACTTCCTGTCCGTCTTGGCCTATCTTGGGGCCGCTGCGTTCAGGGACGCCTACCTGCCAGACCTCAGGCTGGAGGTGAAGTCGTCCGAGCCCTACACCGCCCTGGCCTCACCCTCTGTTCATGGGAAGGGGAGCGATAGGGGTGGGAACCGGAGGAGGCTCCCAAGTGGCGAGGGCGAGGGGAAGTACGCCCTCGGCCTCATAGACGTTGAGCCGGCGGCCGACACGCTTCGCCTCGTGAGGGACGCCGCGGCCGTGAGGGCGATACCCCACAGATCCCTCAGCTTCGAGGCCATGCTGTCCGCCTATGAGGCGGCCACGGGAGAGCTCGGCCTACTGCCTGAGGCCGCCAGGTGTTTGGTCAAGTCGGCGGCCCTCCTTAGGAAGATTTCCTGCGGGCTTCACCTCGGCATAATCCCCTACCTGCACTGGTCCCTCACTCTCCTAGGCGACTCGCTCCCGTATCTGAGGAGGGTGGTCGATGAGGTGGAGGGCCTATTTGGGGGCTCCGTTTACTTAGAGGCCGATCTGGCCGAGGGGCGCGTATCCTACCGGAAGAAGCCTCCTCTGACGTACGTCCTTTTGGACGTGCTGGTGAGGTTGCTGGAGGAGCTGTGGAACGAGCTGTCGGCTTACCTTAAGGATCCGGATGGGATCAGCAAGTACTCCATCATCCCTGGGTTCGTCGAAGCCCTCAGGAGGTACTACCTGAAGAGGGGCATGGGGGCGACCCTCGCGCTGATCGATGTGGAGCTCGGATTCTCGGCGGCTGCTGATCAGAGTCTAGACGTGTCACGCCTAGTTGACCTGCTAAACTTCCTTCTAGATCTCGATCCAGCTCGAAGAAGGCTGGTCTCCGGCGTGGCAGTTGGCTATCTCTTGGGCTGGATAGAGGATCTGAGGGGCGCCCGCCTGAAGAGCGTGCCAGCCCAGGTCTCGCTGACAGGATCTCTGACGAGAGATCTGAGCGAAATCCCGCTCTATGGACTGTATCTAGTCAAGAAAAAGAAGTTGAGCTTGGATCTCATGAGTCAGAAGGTTGAGGATTGGCTAAGGGCCAACGTTAACGGGCTGTCGGAGGTGTCCCCACACAGTCTCCTCGCCAGCGCGCGAGCCATTGAGGCTCGGTTTGAAGGCCTCGCGGCCGAACTAAGGGCCGGCTGCGGCGACGAATGGTGGCTTAAGAATCTCTCAATAGCCCTAGACCTGACGCTCGGCGCCGAGCCGACCCCAGAGCAGATCGACGACCTAGTTCGGAACATGATGGCCCACGTGGGGCTCCAGCACTTCACAATAGCGAGCATCTTCGCCGACTTCGACAGCTCGTGGAGGCTGGTGGATGTGAGGATGGTCTACATGGGTGGGCTCTTCGAGGCCATGGACCGCGTGGCGGCGGAGCAGGCCCTCTCTGGGTCCCAGGCGACGGACCTTGCCGACCGCCTGAGGCGCGAGTTCCCCGAAGACCTCCACCTCCTTGGGTGCCTGTGCGACCTGACTCCATCCGCTCAGACTCGATGACCACTGGCGGTCAGATTTCGCTCGATAGATTCAGATCTGCCCGGCGGCGAACCTTCCTGATCCTTAGAGCGCCTAAGCTGGGCCACGAGGGCCCAACTTTCACCAGGCTGGCCTCGGATGAAAAAACTCCCGGTCACCCGTAAAAGGCTCAACGCAGCTTTGATGGCCGGAGGGTTGGGAGCTGGTCTTCTACCTAACCCCCGGGGAGAGGAGGCTCCTCTTCAGGAGGTACTTCCCCTGGGCCCGGAGGGATCCCCCCTCAGACGACTGGAGGGGGTGGAGCTGGGATCGTCCACCTCTCGAGCCTCCCTACGATGTGACTCTCACGATCCACGAGGTGGCCAGCCAGCACTGCCCCACCGGGAGGGATGTCTACCTCAGGAGGGTGGAGGGCCTCAGGCCGCCCCCGAGTCCGAGGATGGTCAGGGGGCTGGTCCTGCACTCCGTCGTCGAGCGGGCGGTGGTGGAGGCCAAGAGGGCCCTCTACTCGGGCCGGGCCTCCAGCGGAGCCGAGCTCTCCGGCGTCATGGCCGAGCTCGAGGACCGCGAGGTCTCCCAGGCCCTGTCGCCGGCGGGAAACCTTCCCCCGGAGTCCCTGACCGAGCTGGAGTCCGCGGCCAGGAGCCTGTGGAGGTTCGAGGCCCTGCAGATGGCCTCCAGCCTGGACAGGACGCTGGCGGACAGGCCCAGGCTGGGGCTCGACGCCCTGGTGAACACGGCCATACCCTTCGTGGTGGAGAGGGTGATAGACGGCACCTTCCTGGGCCTGAGCGACGCAGTCAGGGTAGACGCCCTGGCCCACTCCCGAGTCGTCCTGGACCTGAAGACCGGCAGGAGGAGGGAGTTCCAGACCCTCTACACCGCCGGCTACGCCCTCGCCCTGGAGGCCGAGCTGGAGGGCCCTGTCGACGTGGGCGTGGTCGTCTACCTGGACTTCGCCGGGGGCAGGCCCGTCGTCTCCAGGGAGATCCACGTGGTTGACGAGGCCCTCAGGAGGGAGTTCGTGGAGGAGAGGAACAGGAAGATGCGAATCGTCGCCGAGGAGCTGGACCCGGGCCTTGCCGACCGCTGCCCTGGGGACTGCCCCTTCTACCCGGAGTGCAGGGGTGGCCGGGCTTGAGGAGGAGGTCCATAGTGGTGGCGACGCACGGGGCCTTCGTCGGGAAGACGGGGAAGAGGATCGTCGTCAGGACGAGGTCGGGCGGGAGGGCGGAGTACCCGGCGAGGGAGGTGGACCTCCTCCTGGTGACCGCGAGGGGAGTGACGGTGAGCGCGGAGGCCCTCCGGCTGGCCGTCGAGTCCGGCGTCCCGGTGTTCTTCGCGTACCCCTCCGGCTACCCGTACGCCGCGGTCATGCCGGTGGTGTCAACCGGCTCGGCCGACACCAGGAGAGAGCAGATCCTCGCCAAGTACGACGAGCGGGGCACCGAACTCGCCAGGGAGTTCGTCCGGGGAAAGCTGAGGAACCAGGCCGGCTTGCTGAGGTCGGCCGCGGCTTCCAGGAGGAGGACGAACCCGGCGGAGGCCGACGAACTCGCGGGGACGGCGGACAAGATCCTAAAACTCGCCGAGGAGGCGGGCTCGGTCTCAGGCGCCCTGGACTCGGGGGCCGCCAAGAGGCTCAGGTCCATCGAGTCAGAGGCGGCGAGGGCGTACTGGGCCGCTTTTTCCCTCATGGTGCCCCGACAGCTTGGGTTCCCGGGCAGGGTGACGCTCGGGGCCGAGGACCTCGTCAACAGCCTCCTCAACTACGGGTACGGCGTGTTGAGGGCCCGGGTCTCCGCGGCCGTGTTCTTCGCCGGGCTGGACCTGCACGCCGGCTTCCTTCACGTGGACAGGGCCGGGAGGCCCAGCCTTGCCCTTGACCTGATGGAGGAGTTCAGGCCCATCGTGGTGGACAGGGCCGTCCTCACCTTGCTCGGTCGCGGGCGGGCCAGGCCATCCTGGTTGGAGCCATCGGGAGACCTTTCTAAGGAGGCCATATCGGCGCTGCTGGAGGCCCTGGACTCCAGGCTCGACTCTAGGGTGAGGTGCGGCTCCCTGGGGAGGAGGGTCATGGTCAGGACGGCGATCAGGCTCCAGGCCAGGCTGGTGGTCAGCCACCTGAAGGGCACGGCCAGTTACAGGGCCATCTCGGGCTGGTCCTGAGGGGGGTGGTGGGGGCGCACTACGTGGTCATCTACGACTTCACCGACGACAGGGCCAGGGCTAGGGCAGCCAGGGCTCTGCTGGACTACGGGATGGTCAGGATACAGTACAGCGCCTTCGTGGGCGAGCTCGAGCCGAGGAGGCTGAGGTCCCTCCTGACGGACCTCAGGAGGATCATATCCTCCGCCAGGGGGGACAGGAGGGTCGTCCACGTGTTCCCAGTCCCGGTGAGCAGCCTGAGGGGGGTGATCGTCCTCGGGGAGGGCCCCTGGGCCGGGGAGGGCGCCCGCGGCTCCGAGGTCGTCTGAGGGGGAGATGTAAGGAGGGGCCTCGCGGCCCGCCCAAGATAGCTGGGATCGGTCGCGTGGTTTCTTGGCCGTGCACACCACGCGCATCTCTGGGCAACGAGACGGACCTCTTTGGTTGGCCCAATTACGGGTCGAAGTGGGAGGGTGGTCAAGGCGGTGTTACCGAGGGCCGGCCCGCGCTCGCGACGTGGGCCAGTTCACCCGCGTTGACCCCCTGTGAGATGCAGGGCAGCGTCCTCGGAGAATGGACGTCGCAGAGTGGCCAGTTTTGATCGGAGGGACCGGATATTGCTCCTTACATCTTTATAAGGGGGCGCGCAGAATCGGGATGTGAGGGAGCTGCCCGAAAACGGGCGGATCCGACGGCATGTCTTTAAGCAAGAAGGGTGAAAGAACTTCTGAAGCAGATTGGCCGCTTCTTGCGGCAGGGTTGAAAGATGGTGTCATTTATCCTGCTGAGGGAGGAGGATATGAAGCAGATTGGCCGCTTCTTGCGGCAGGGTTGAAAGCTCCGGCGTTGACGGTCTTCGGGGTTGTTATGTCTTCGAAGCAGATTGGCCGCTTCTTGCGGCAGGGTTGAAAGTCTTTTGATGGGAGTAGGGGTTTCGAAGCGAACTTGGGAAGCAGATTGGCCGCTTCTTGCGGCAGGGTTGAAAGACCTTCTTGGCCGCGTATGACGATGAAGGCGGCAGCGTGAAGCAGATTGGCCGCTTCTTGCGGCAGGGTTGAAAGTATCGGGGCGGGGCTTGTAAATCGCGATTGAATGAAGCAGATTGGCCGCTTCTTGCGGCAGGGTTGAAAGGAAGGAGGGTGGGAGGCGCCTCAGCGGGCCGCGCTTGAAGCAGATTGGCCGCTTCTTGCGGCAGGGTTGAAAGAGCTTCTCGGTCTTAGCCATGAGGT
>JAOZFH010000020.1 GCA_027491415.1 Thermoproteota archaeon
GGCGGCATCGCGTCGGCCGGGATGTCGAGCACGACGTTCCCGAACCTGTCAACGTGCAGGACGTGCCCCGAGATCGAGTCTGGTTCGACCTCGTAGCGGAGCAGCTCGATCCTGATCAGGTCCTCCTTCCTGGGACCCACCCTCTCCATCGGCACCCCGGATGCTATGTGGGCGGCCACCGGGGCGAAGACGTCCCTCCCGTCGAATGTGCCCGACCTCGGGAGGGTGAGTTCGCCCTCCTCCACCCGCCTGACCTCCTCTATCCCGAGCGACGCCGCCGCCGGGTACAGGACCCCGTTGTCGGGCCCCACCAGGTAGTGCCCGCCCGCCCTGACGACCACGGCGTCCCTCTCGCTCCCTACCCCGGGGTCCACCACCACCACGTGGACGGTCCCCCTCGGGAACCACCTGACCGCCTGCCAGAGGACGAATGCCCCCTCAAAAATGGAGAAGGGGGTGATGCGGTGGGTGATGTCGACTATCTGGACTTCTGGGGCTATGCCCAAGATCACGCCCTTCATCGCCGAGACGTAGTAGTCCCGGTCGCCGAAATCGGTGAGCAGAGTGATCACGGGCCTCAAGGGCGCCCCCCTAGATGCGATCACTCGGAGCCCTTCCCCGACCCGGCCCGCTTGAGCCAATCCTTGACCATCTCGAGGAGTTCGACCGGCAGCAGTATCTTCGTCGACTCCCCGGTTCCAATGGTCTTGAGGCCCTCCAGGTACTGGAGCTTCATGGTGTTCTCGTCGAGCCCCCTCGCCACCTCCGCTATCGTCTTGAGGGCGATCGCGTAGCCCTCGGCCCTGAGGATGGCGGCCTGCCTGTCTCCCTCAGCCTTCAGTATCGCGGCCTGCTTCTCGCCCTCCGCCACCCTTATGGCGGCCTCCTTCTTGCCCTCCGCCTCCGTCACCATGGCTCTCCTGTTCCTCTCGGCGGCCATCTGCTTGATCATGGCCTCCTGGACCGGCCTGGGCGGCAGGATCTCCCTGATCTCTACGTTGGTTATCTTGACGCCCCACCTCTCTGTTACCTCGTCCAGCTTGACCCTCAGTATGTTGTTGATCTCGTCCCTCTTGGCCAGGACCTCGTCCAACATCATCTCGCCTATGACGGCCCTCAGCGTCGTCGTGGCTATCCCTATCGCGGCGCCCCTGAAGTCAGAGACGTTGAGGACCGACGCCGCCGGGTCGACGACCTTGTAGTAGACTATGAAGTCGATGTCCGTCGGCGCGTTGTCCTTGGTGATGCACGTCTGGTGCGGCACGGTGAAGTAGCTCTCCCTGAGGTCGACCCAGACCAGCTGGTCGATTATCGGGATTCTGAAGACTATCCCCGGGCCTCTGACGCCGATGAACCTTCCCAGCCTCAGAATGACGAGCCTCTTGAACTCGGGGACTATCTTGATGGCCGAGGCGACCAGCGCCACGACCACCAGGGCCACGAATATCGTGAACAGGTTCCCGAACAGCACGTCAACGGCCTGCTGCATCCGACCTCACCTCGCCCTCCTGACCACGAGCTTGAACCCCTCGACCCCGACCACCTCCACGGCCTCCCCCTCCCCGATCCCCTCACCCGACTCCGACATTGCGGTCCAGAGCTCGGAGCCCACCAGGACGACGCCCTCTCCCCGGGACTCTATGGCCCTCTTGACGACGCCCCTCCTCCCGACCAGCTCGCTCAGGTCGCCCCAGACCCTCTTGAGCCTGAGGGTCTCCCTGATCTTGTACAGGTAGAACCCCACTATCCCAGAGGCGACCACCGCGCCAGCCACGGCGGTCCCGACGCCGGCGCCGGCCGAGAGTAGGGGGCTCGACCTGTACACCATCATGAGGCCGATGGCCGTCATCGCGGCACCCGTGAGGGCCAGGACTCCGTGCCCGGTCTTCAGCTCTAGGAACATGGTGACCACGCCAGCCAGCATCAGGGCAGCGGCGGCCAGGCCGACGCCCATCAAGCCCATCCCGGCCAGCCCGAGGACCAGTATGCCCGTCCCAACGCCCTCCATGACGAAGGTCGGGTGGGATAGGCCCGCAAGCAGCAGGAGCCCGCCGAGGATCACCAGGGCCCACGCGTGGAGGGGCTCGGTTATCAGGATCACGATGGACGTCCTCGGGCTGGGCCTGACCTCCTCGGCCGGCGCGGGCCAGCCGATCTCCACCAGGAACTCGTCGAGGCTGTCTGCCACGTGCTCGATCACTCCGAGCTGGAGGGCCTCCTCGGCCGAGAGGGCCAGGTTCTCCGTGACGAAGGCCTCAGCAGCCGTGGCGTTCCTGCCCGCGCTCTTCGCGAGGCTCCTGAGCCAGCTCGCCACCGCGTTGGCCACCTTCTCGTCGTAGGGCCTCGGCTCCGCGGCGCCCACGGCGGACCCCGGCCCCATTCCGGCGTGGTCGGCGGCCATGAGGATGATGCTGCCGGCGGAGAAGGCCCTCCCGCCCGGCGGCACGTAGACCGCCACCGGGACCTCCGACTCCCTGATCGCGAGCACTATGTCCTGGGTGGCCTCCAGGAACCCGCCGTTCGTGTTGAGCGAGATCACCACGCCGGTCGCGTCGACGGACTCGGCGTAGTCTAGGGCCTCTCGAATGTAGTCGGCCACGCCCTGGGTTATGGTCCCGTCCACGGTCACTCGGACAACCACCCCACGGGCGGGTTCGAGGGCGGCGACGGCCGCGGGGGTCAGGAGTAGAAGGAGCGCGAGAGCCAGGCTCTTGGTCATGGGGCAGTAGAAGGACCCCGCCAGGGGTAATAAACCTGACCCAGGGTCAGCCCCCTCCGGCCCGGAGGGGTATGGAGGCGAGCGTCTCGTATATCGGACCCTTGGGCGTTAGGGTGCTCTTCTTGAGCCTCATCTCCCTAACCTCGATCTCGCCGAAATCCGTCGAGAGCAGGGACGACAGCACCCTCCTGAGGGACTCCCTGTCCCTCAGCCACTTGACCCTCGCGATGGTCAGGTGCGGGTGCGGCTCCCTGTCCTCTTTCGGGAACCCGAGGCGCCTCAGCCTGGAGTCCACCCACATCATGAGCCTGACCAGCTCCTCCCTCCCCTCCTCGACGCCGACCCATATCACCCTGGGGCGCGACATGTTCGGGAAGGCTCCCACGCCGAAGAGCCTGGCCCTGAAGGGCGCGACGTCGGGCCCCTCCAGGGCCCTCGCGATCTCGGGCACCAGGGCCTCGTCCACGCTGCCCAGGAACTTCAGGGTGATGTGCAGGTTCTCCAGCTCCACGGACTTCACTCCGTTGTCGGTCGCCTCTATCCCCCTCTGGACCTCCCCGATCTTCGCGGCTATATGGGGGTCCTCGAGGTCGACCGCCACGAAGGTCCTGATCCTCCCCATGGCGGACCACGTCTGCGAGGGGGCTAGCCGATATAAGGAGGGGTGTGGGGAGTCGCCGTGCGCGAGTCAGTTATATACTTCCTGAGCCCCCCAACGCGCCAGGAGGTAGCCCGTGAATACGAGAAGCGGATCCGGGGTCGCGGAGATAACCAGGCTGGAGCTGGAGGAGTTCTTACTCGGTGTGCTCTCCGACCAGGGCCCCTGGATCCTCGACCCCCACGAGCCGTCGACCTTCAGGTTCCAGAGAGAGCTGGAGCCGGGCGGGCTCATCGTCGGCCTCCTGCTGGCGGTCGGCAGCGGCGGAGCGGAGGGGGGCTCTGGCGGGAGGGTCGCCCCCTTGGTCTTCTACAGGGACGAGGACGGCTGGTACGCCTCCGTGGGCTTCGAGGCGCTCCACGGCTGGGCCGGCTACTACCTGGCAAGGAGGGTGACCGACTCGCCCGAGCTCATGCTCTTCCCGAGCGAGGTCCTCCGGGACCTGTCGGAGAGGGCCAGGTGGCTCCCCACTACCGGCGCCAAGATCGAGGACCCGAGCGGCCTCACCCCTCGGCTGTCCGGGTTCGACGAGGCCGACTCGAGGTGGGTCCGGTCTGTCCTGAGGAGGTTGATCGAGCTCGGCGTGGTCAGGGACGAGGGCGTGAGGGTGGAGGCCAGCCTGTCCTTGGTGCTGGGCAGGTGGTCCGCGGAGGAGTTCAGGCGGGACTACGGGCTCTCGGCCGAGTTCACCGATCGCGTCGAGACGGCGGCCCGGAGGGAGGCCGGCCGCGCCGCGGCGTCCAGCATCTCGGAGTTCGTCCTCGTCGGCAGGCTAGACTTCGAGGCAGACCGGGGCGGGGACAGGGTGGGCGTGCGGGCCGAGGTCTCTCTGAGGGGAGTTGGCTTCGAGCTGAAGGGTGAGCTGCCCGGCCAGCCGAGGATGGTTGAGAGGAGGGTCACGCTGGGCACCTCCAGGCTCGACCTGCTGCCTTCCAGCGGAGAGGAGCTCGATGAGTGGCTGGGGGAGCTGAGGAAGGCCATCAGGCGCATCTTGGTCACCTCCCTAAAGAGCGACATAGCCCCGACCGCCTGAATTCGGCCGAGGGGGCGGCCAAATCTCGACTCGTTTCGACCGGAGTGCTCCTCAACGTGTCCATCTCGGGGGGAGGGGGGAGGGGGGTCCCCCCCATGTCGATACGGTCTCGTTGGAAATCCATTTTGGCAAGAAAAGACAGCATTTGACCGCTCCATTCCGGATTTGGCCGAGCCAGGCGCTGTAACATCAAGTTTTTATTGCCCTACTTCGGCGCTTCAACGTGCGGACGACGGAGGTGATGCCCCATGCCTGAGGCCTTTGAGTTCCACGTGATTGGCGAGCTCAGGGGAGTCGACGAGAGCCTGCTCACCGACGAGGCTTTCGTGAGGGACGCGCTGGTCAGGTCGGTGGTGGAGGCGGGCCTGACGCTCTTCGACGTCTACGTCCACCGCAGGGGCGAGGGGGTCATCGGCGTCGCGGTCATAGGCGAGAGCCACGTGGCTGTCCACACCTGGCCCGAGCACCGCGTCGTGACGGTCGAGGTCTCGTCTTGCAAGGACCCCGAGAGCACTTGGGAGGTCTTCGCCCTTCTCAGGGAGACGTTCGGAGCCGAGTCCTACAGCGCGGTGGACCTGAGAAGCGGAATAGCCCTCATGGAGAGCCTCAAGGGGGCGGCCGGGGCCACGGCCTGATCTGCGGACACTCCGGCCCTAACCCAACCCGACCCAACTCAAGTGACCCCAGCCTCCGCTGAGGCTGTTTCATCGGGTGCCCCCCGCACCTCTCGTCAGCCCTTTGGGGAGAACCTGATTATCCCCAAGCCGTTCTGCCTGTGGGCACCCACGCCCACCAGCTCCCCCAGCCTCAGGAGCCTGCTGGCCCAGGTGGACATCTCCTCGTGCTCCTTCGGGGACCAGTTGGGGTGCATTATGCACTTGTAGTGGGCCCAGCCGACGAACCCAACCACGTTCTCCCCGCTGACCTCTATCGGCCTCGACGTGCAGAGCTCGTGGCCGGTCTCCACGACGCTCAGTCTCGCCCAGGACACCATGTCCCTGACCCTCGGCCCGTCCTCCCTGAGCCTGTTCCAGCTGCTCGCTAGGCTGTGGATCAGCATGGAGGGGAGCGGGAAGAGCCTACAGTACGGCGTCGACTGCCTGCGGAACAGCGTTGGGGTGAGGAAGTTCACCCTGAAGGCCTTGACCGGCTCGTCGACGTATATCTCCTCCCAGCCGAGCCTCTCGGCCTCCACGGAGCTGACCTCGAACTCCATGCCGGATAGCCTCACCTTTGGGCTCCTGGCCGCCCAGTTCCTGATCAGCGCGGAGGCCGCGTCGCTGAAGGTCACCACCCTGGCCCTGTAGGTGGCCCCCCGCGATATGCCCACCGCCCGCTCGCTGCACTCAACCAGCGGCCGCAAGCCCGTGTACAGGGGAGACGCTATGATCTGACCCCTCGGTCCGGCCATCCTTATGGCCCTCGCCGTCAGCGGGTCGGCGGACGACATGACCCTCAGGATGGCCCTCCTCAGCGGCTCCCCGGTGGCGGTCAGCTCTCCGTCCTCGTGGGCCGTGAGCTCCAGAAGGATCGTCCATATTGGCGGGGGTTGCCCCAAATTAGTTCACCCTCCAGAGCAGGCTTTGGGCAGTCCTTTCCATTAATCTTTTATCACCCGCCCCGCGTTGAGGAGCGTGCGACGTCGCGTCCCCGGGGCCTACCGGTGCGTCATGCTGGTCGGCCTGCCGGGCTGCGGAAAGAGCGCGGTGGCCTCAATTTTGCGGGACGAGCTTGGATATGAGGTCATCGACATGAGCGACCTCGTAAAGGAGGAGGCGCGGAGAAGGGGCAGGGGGGTCGACAGGGAGAGCCTCAGGAAGACGGGCGAGGAGCTGAGGAGAGAGATGGGGAGGTCGGCCGTCGCCAAGCTCGTCCTGAGGAGGATAAGGGAACTAGAGGCGAAGGCGCCGAGGCCGGGATACGTCGTCTCCGGGATCAGGAACCAAGAGGAGGTGGACGAGATCAAGGCCGCCTTCGGCGACGAGGCCGTCTGCGTGGCCATACACACGCCAAAGAGGCTCCGGTACCTGAGGATGATCAGGAGGGGGAGGAGGGGGTTCGACGCCCCCACCCTGGAGGAGATGGAGAGGCAGGACAGGAGGGAGGTGGAGTTCTTCCGGATGGGCGAGCCCTTCATACTGGCCGACGAGCTGATAGTGAACTCGGGCTCCCTCGAGGAGCTGAGGTCGAGGGCCCTGGCAGTGGTCCTCAAGATACCAGGGGGCTGACCCCCCGCCCGCCCCTCCCCCCTCCCCTCAGCTCACCGACCTCCACCTCAGGCCCAGCCGCTCGGCCTCCTCCCTCGCCCTCACGATCTCCTCCCTGGTGGGGCGGCGGGCTATCTCCGGGAACCTGTGCGCCCGGTACTCCGGCCTGTACTGGTCCATCACGTTCACCAGCGCCCCCGGGGTGTTATCGGCTATCCACCTGAGTATCGGCACCGTGCAGCAGTCCACGTGCCCGGGCATGACGAGGTGGCGGATCACCATCTCCGGCCAGTGGTCGTACGCCATCCTGATGTTCCTCGTCACGACCTCCCTGTATCTGGGGGCGGAGCTGTACTTGAGGGCGTGTGGGTCTTCCCAGTACTTGAAGTCCGGCAGCCAGAGGTCTATTACTCCAAGGAGGAGCTCTGTTGCCTTCTCGCTCATGTACATGTTGGAGTTCCACACGACGGGCACGCTCACCCTGGTCAGCCTCAGCGCCTCGAGTATCCAGGGCAGGTTAGGCGTCGGCTCACCCCCGACGAGGTTGACGTTCCTCGCGCCCCTCTCCCTCAGGGCCTCGAACAGGGACGCCAGGTAATGGGCGTCGACGGGCCTGCCGGAATCCGGCTCTTGGGAGATGTCCCAGTTCTGGCAGAAGACGCACCTGAAGTTACAGCCGGAGAAGAAGACCGTCCCCGAGGGGGTTATGGGGGCCTCCTCACCCATGTGGATGAAGGCGGAGGCCACCCTCGGCGCTCCCCCCACGCCGCAGACCCCGGCAAGGCCGGAGAGCCTGTCCACCCCGCAACGCCTCTCGCAGAGCGTGCAGGGGCTCGCCAGCTCCCTGGCCAGCCTGACCTTCAGGTCGAGGAGGCTGAACTCAGGTCTCTCCGGCAGGGGCGAGCCCGAGTCGACCTCCCTGATCAGGTCCCTGAGTTCTCCGACGAGGGCCCGGTGCTCCTCCCATGCGCGCTCCCCGGAGAGACCAGAAGGAGCCTTCAGCCTCTTGGCTAGGACGAACTGGGCCTCGACCTCACCCCTGGCGGCCTTAACGTACCGGGGGAGCGCCTCGAGTATCTCACGGTCGCGAAACGCCATCGCCGCGTCCGGGCGGAGGACCCACCAGCCGGCAACCTCCAAACAGACACCCTCTCTCCCTCAGCCGTCCACGCGAGAGAAAACCGAGGGGCCGGGGGAGGCCCCCCGGGCGGACGACGGAGGCGACCCCCCGGAGGGCCGCCGGCGGCCCTCAAAGAGGGCCGTGTCCCGTGCGGGGTGACCCCGCAGAGGAGGGGGCCAATGGTGGGCCCCCCTCACCCCCGAGGGGGCAGCGTGCGCTGGCCGCCCCTGTGGGGCTGCGGGCCCTGCAGGCCGCCGACGGCCCGTGTAATGTAGGGCCGAGGGGGGTAATAAAGGCTCCGCGGGGATCCCCCGTAGTTGGGTTAATTCTTTTTGCGACCCCTCGGGTGATGGGCTGAGGGGTCTCGACGTTGGAGCTTGACAGGGTGAGGTTCGGGCCGGCGGGCTTCCCGATAGACGCCAGCAGGCAAGAGGCCTTCAAGTACCTAAAGAAGATCGGGCTCGACGCGATGGAGTATCAGGCGGTCCGCTCCGTCCCCAAGAAGGAGGAGACCCTGCTCGCCATCGGGGAGGATGCCGGGAAGCACGGGATTCTGCTGACCCTCCACGCCCCCTACGCCCTGAACCTGGCCGCTGAGGACGAGAAGAAGAGAGAGGGGAGCATAGAGAGGCTGTTCAGGGCCTGCCGGGCCGCCCACGTCATGGGCGCAAGGCACGTCACCTTCCACCCGGGATACTACGGGGGCCTCGACCCCGCAGAGGCCCTGGAGAGGACTGTCGACGCCGTAGAGCGCGTGATAGCCATGATGAGGGAAGCCGGCTTCGTGGTCGAGCTCGGACCCGAGACCACGGGGAAGCCCTCTCAGGTGGGCTCCCTGGAGGAGGTCATAGACCTGGCCCAGAGGTTCGACGAGGTCTGGCCCACGGTGGACTTCGCCCACCTACACGCCAGGGAGGGGGGCTCGATCAAGGGGAGGGAGGACTACGCCCGGATACTTGACCGCCTGGAGGAGGGCCTGGGGACGCTGGACGGGCTCGTGATCCACTTCTCCGAGATAGAGATGACCAAGTCGGGCGTCGGGGAGAGGATGCACCACGACCTGGGCTCCGGTTACGGGCCGGACTTCGAGCCCCTCGCGCGGGAGATGGCCGAGAGGGGCGTCAAGTGGGTCGTGATCTGCGAGACCCCCCTCCTCGAGAGGGACGCCTTGAAGATGAAGGAGATCTACGAGAGGGTCTCCGGAGCCCGCCCCAGGGGGCGGGCGAGAGGCCGGAGACGGAGGCGGCGCTGATCGAGCGCCTCCCCAGCGCCTTGAAGCATGCCAACATGAGCTGCGGGACCCCCGGCGCGGCGGCGTGGGACAGCGGGTCCAAGAATGGGACGGTCTTCAGCCCGATCCTGAGCCAGGAGTAGGCCGCGGAGTTCGCCGAGAAGGGGGAGCCGGAGATCAGGGACTCCACGCTTAGGGCGACCATCAGGGCGATCCCAACGACAGAAACGCAGCCCGGTCGCGTAACCCGCCTCCTGCTTATGAGCTCGGCCGACACTGGGTTTCTGTCGTCTTTTACCTGGTCGAAGACATCGTCGGCCCCCCACGTCATTGAGTGAGTACGCGAAGGCCGTGTACAGGAGCTTCGCCGCGTAGGCGAGGAGCGTCCTCAATCTCAGAAGGAGGCCTGGGGCCACGACCTCGATCATGGGAAACACGAGCGTCAGCTGGATGACCTATCCTCCGGCCCTAGACAGGCTCAAGGCCGCAGAAAAATACCTTGGGAATAGTAGCGGCCGCATCAAGCTATTTCACGCGCACAGGCCAAGGGCGCGAGGTCGCACGGTAACAACGTTTCCTGACCCGGGCGGCCACCATATCTGCGATCGAACTCTCCAGTTCCCAGACGAGATAAAAAGAGGGGAGAGGAGGTCAAATCGCCGGCACCTGCAGGTAACCTGCGGAGAGGACGCAGTACCTCAGGGCCAGCCCGCCGATCAGCACCATGAGGCCGAGGAGGAGAGCAGTGTAGAGCTTCGACCTCTCGACCTCGTGAGGTCTGCTTAGGTAGCCGAGGATGATCGCGGCCGGTATCAGGAGGCCAACGACCACCACTCCCAGGATGAAGACCGGCGCCAGCTCTCCGCTCAGGAGGAGGCTCACGGCCGCAGAGGAGCCGGCGGGGCCGTAGGACTCCACCAGCAGGTAGGTGAACAGCACGACGATCTCGAAGAGGATCACGTAGCCGTCTAGCAGCGTCATCCTGTGCAGCGCCTCAGCGACCTCCCCTCCCTCCCCGGTCAGCTTCCCCCTGGACAGCAGCCACGGGGCCAAGACCACGTCATACGCCGCCAGCCCAGTAGATGCCGCCGAGACCAAGAACAGCAGCGGCAGAGCTGGCGTGTGCCAGAACGGCACGGCCTCAACGATCCCTATCAGGATCCCGGTGTATATGGCGACCCCGACGCCCGCGATAGCCGCGAGTCCGCCGAGGAGGTTCATGACCCCCTCTCCGCTCCACTTGGAGGTGAGCGGCTTCAGAAAGCCGAGCGGGCCCTCCGTCAGCAGGGGTGCCGAGAACAGTACGGCGAACACGGTGAACAGCGTCAGTAGAAGAGACCCGATTACTATCCAAGAATCGAAGTTCAGCTTGGGACTGGTCAGCACCAGGTAGAACTTCTCCGGGTGCTCGAGGTCGAGGATGAGGGCTAGGATGCCAACTATCACCGAGACTATGCCCACCAGCGATCCGGCGGCGACGACCTTTCCGCTCCCCTTCCTCCTCCAGATGAGGTAGGACGCCACGAAGGCCATGGACCCGAGTCCACCCAGGAACAGGTAGATTGCTATGAGGGGGCCCCAGAAGGTCTGCCTTATCAACTCATACATTCGGATCACCTCTCCCTGACCGGAGGCACGTAGAACACCTTCGGCTCCGTCCCGTGCCAGGCGCCGACGGCGAGCGCCCCCGATGCCACGAGCTTCGAGACATCGCTCTCGGGATCGTCCAAGTCGCCGAACACCCTCGCCCTCGTGGGGCAGGCCGAGACGCACGCGGGCTCGAGGCCCTGGGAGGTTCTGTGGTAGCAGAAAGTGCACTTGTCCGGTACGCTCAGCTCCTCGTTCAGGTACCTGGCGGCAAACGGGCAGGCGGTCATGCAGTACTTGCACCCAATGCACAGGCAGCGGTCCAGCAGCACGACGCCCTCCTGGGTCCTGTAGCTCGCGCCGGTGGGGCAGACGCGGACGCACGGCGGGTCGTCGCAGTGCCTGCATATCCTGTGGTCGAAGACCACGCTCGTGGATGGGAACTCGCCGCGCTCGACGACCCTGACGTCGGTCCTGGCGCCGAGGGGCACCGCGGCGCCGAGCGACTGGGTGTTCTCATCCGTGCACGCCACGACGCAGGCATTGCAGCCGATGCAGGTGCGGAGGTCGATTACCATCCCGAACCTGGTCACCATAACCACCTCCTCATCCCACCCTGTAGACCCTCACCACCGCGTCTTGGTCGGCTGAGGAGCCAGACGGATCACTGTAGTTGGCGTAAACCGGCTTTATAGCCCCGTCGGCTGGTGCGAAGCCGTGGGACGACATGAACGGCGAGAGCTGGGCCAGCCCGTGCGGGACGAAGACGCAGCCCGGCCTGATCATGTTGGTCACGTGGACTCTGCCCTTCACCCTCGCCGGCGACGCCTCTACGAACTCCCCGTCCCCGGGGCTGTAGAAGCACCTGACGGCCTCGACGATCACCTCGTCTCCCTCCGTCACGCCCAACCTCGCGGCGGCCTCTGGGTGCAGCCAGATCCTGTTGGCGTGGTGCTTCTCGAGAACCCACCTAACGGCCTCGACGTTGACATTCTTGGCGTGCCTGTTCATGGCGAACACGCTGGAGACGAGGATGAACTCGCCGTCTCCCAGATCCCCGACGGTGAACTCGTCGCGCCAGGTCGGCAGCGGGTTGTATCCGTTCTCCAGGAGCATGATCGGGTAGATCTCGATCTTCCCGCTCGCTGTGCCGATCGAGGAGAGGTACTTGGGCTTCCACTCGACGCTGATCACCTTCTTTTCCCTGAGCTCGTCCAGCGTGATCTGAACGCCGTACTTCTTCGAGTAGGACTCTATCTGCCTCTGTAGCTTCTCATCCTTGGAGATCACCATGGACTCCGGCAGATACTCGGCCTTGAGGGTCTCCTCATCGATGCCGAGCTTGGCCCCTATCCTGAAAGCCAGCTCCTTGAATATGGAGCTGTTGCCCTTCGTGTCCGGGAACGGGTCGGAGACGCCCTCTATCCAGTTGATCCTGGCGGTTATGTCGAAGGACTTGGAGAACCCTATGCCGCTTGAGCTGTAGAAGGTCCTGTCGGGCAGGACGTAGTCGGCCAGGGTGGCCATCTCGTCCGGGTAGATGTTGATGTTCACCACGATGCCCCCGTTCTCGACGACGTGCCTGATCGCCTCCTCGACGAGCCTGTAGTTCATGGTGGACGCGAGGCTCTGGGCGGCTATGATCAGCACCTTGACAGGGTAGGGGTCGTCGTGGAGGATGTTGTACCAAACCTTCTGGTAGAGGCCCTCCTTGGTGTATTTGTGGTAGACGGAGAACCTCTCGCCCTCGTCGATGATCTTGCCCCTGTACTCGTCGGGTATCGGGTACAGCGTGGCGAAGCTCTTCTTGGCCTTGGTGCTCACGACCTTGGCGATCGCCCCCTTCGCCGTCCTGTTGAAGACCCACCCTCCCCTGACCTCCACGTTTCCGGTCAGCGCCATCAGGATGGCGGCCGCCTTCAGGGCCTCGACTCCCTGACCTCTGTTCGGCCCGAGGCCGCCGTCCCTCTTCCAGTAGGGGATGCAGGCGGGCTTGGTGAACGCGAACTCCCTGGCTATCTCCACTATCTTCTCCGCGGGAACTCCGCTCTTCTCCGAGGCCCACTCTGGGGTGTACTGGCTCACGCCGTCCGCGATGAACTTCAGGGCGGTCTTGACGGCCCTGCCCTCGTGCTCGCCATTCCACATCAGGGCCGGCCTCATCGCCTCGTCCGCTGGGACGACGGAGCCGGAGGCCTCGTCGTACACGAGGAACCTGCCCTCATCGTCCTTGACGGGTGCCCCGCTCTGGTCGACCAGGTGCGGGCCGTTGGTGTACTTCCTGACGAACTCCTCGTCGTAGAGCCCCTCGGAGAGGACGACGTTGAGCATCGCCATGAGGACGGCCGCATCGGTCCCGGGCTTGATGGGTATCCACTCGTCCGCCAGGTTGGCCGTAGCGGAGAGCCTGGGGTCGAACACGATCACCCTGGCCCCCCTCCTCCTTGCCTCAGCGAACTCCCACACGAACGGGTTCTTCGACTTGCCCGGCATGTCGTGGCCGAACGAGAGGATGAGCTTCGAGTGCTCGAAGTCGGCGATCGGGAGCCCGCCGCCGAACATGGGCTTTACGACGGCGTCCCGAGTCGAGTGGCAGGTGGTGTGGTGCTTGACCACGTTTGGCGTGCCGATGAGCGAGGCGAGGTCCTTACCCTTGCCGTGCCCGATGAACACCACCGAATGGGGCCCGAACTCTCGGATGGCCCAGGCTATCTTCTCGGCGATTTCGTCCAGGGCCTGGTCCCAGGAGACCTCGACCCAGCCGGGGTCCACGACCCCGACCACAGCGCCGTTCTCGTCGTACTTCAGGCCCCTCTCTTGATTCGTCCTTTTGAGGGGCTTCTTCAGCCTGTCCGGGTCGTAGAGTATCCTGAACGAGGTTCTCCCCTTAATGCACGGTCTGCCGTGGGAGACCCAGTCCCGAGGGTCGCCTTCGATTTTCACGATCCTGCCGTCTTCGTTCAGGTGCGCCACCAGTACGCATCCGGCGCCGCAGACGCCGCACTTGATGTACCGAGTCCCTCCGGCCTGCGTGAGGTCCTCCCCGACCTCGGTGAGGGTCCTCAGGACGGCCCTGCCGGGGCCACTCCCGACCAGGCTGAGCGCCCCGGTCACTCCAGCGGCCTTCAGGAAGCCACGTCTTGTCATTCTCATTCAGATCACCTCCCCTCTCGTGCCGGGGGGCGGCGCGGCTAATACTGATCAAATATAACTATTGCAAGTAATTTTACCGTTAGAAATAAAAGGCAGTTATAGAACTATTTTTACGAAAACTACGTAGTTTTAGGTTTTCGTTGATGATGAAGGAGCCGGCTTCTAGCGAACTTATTGGCGCGTCAGGACGTTATTCCTACCGGAGAAAACGCGCTAACTTGGCAGATTCCCTTGGGAGTCGCGCTCGAATGAGATAACCCAGTTATACCGAGTCGGAGAGCGATATCCTGGGGTCCCTGACTGCACCTCTCATGCAAAATTCCCAGTTTAGCGAGACAAGGTTACCCAAGCTTATCGAGGGCTCTCAGAGCGTTAGCAACGATCGCCTTGGGTGCCGTCGGGGCGGGCCGTTGCCCAACCGCAACGGGACGCCTCCGAAGCACAGCGGGACACATGCTCCGTTACATCGTTCGAGACCTGACGAAGCGGCTTATCCTTTGGATTCAAGCGAGCTCATTCCTTTACAGTGACCCACGCCCCCACGACAGCCCCGATCGCCCGGGGGGCGCTTCAATAATTCTCCCCCCTCGTCTCGGTGGGCGACCGACATGTGCAGGAGAAGGCTCCACTTGGTGGCGGCGCCGACCCTCTTGGTCGTCACCGTCGGGTTCCTGATCCTCCTCTCGCCGCAGTTTACAGACGTCAGGGTTGCGATCGGCCTACCGAAGCACCTCCCGGGCTCGAGGTTCAACTCGACCATTGGGGCGGCCGAGATCCTGGCGCCCGGGGAGGCTGGCGAGGAGTACCTCGGGAGGCTGACCTTCGCATACCACGCGGTCTTCGCAACCCTGCTGTACGCCACCCTCGTGCCGGCGGTCAGAACCCTGGATGAGCGCCTCAGGAGGTCTATCCTGTCACTTGCCGGCGCCGGAGCCGTGGCAACGGCCCTCGGGGGCTTGGCCTATGCCTACGGCGGCGGGTTCCTCTGGCACGGGACCTTCGTGGCGGGCCTTGCGTTCCTCTTCTGCTCCGGCGTCCTCTTCCTGCTCAACCTCAGAACGCCGGACCTGGTCTGGGTCAACCTGGCCGTCACGGTCCTCCTGATGATGGTGGGCGGGCTCATCGGCGGCTGGCTGGGATCCAGCTTCATGGAACACAGGCCGGAGTTCCTCGAGGCTCTCGCCAAGGCGAGGTTCAACCCGGACCTGGCTGAAGAGAACATCTTCTGGAGGGCTCTGACGGCCCACGAGCACGCGATGGTGGCGCTGGCCCTCACGGCGGTCTTCCTCGTGGGACTGAGCTTCTTGGACGTTCCAGAGACCCGGTCCGGGAGGTGGAGCATGTACTTCGTCTTGGTCGGCCAGGTCCTCACGGCGTCGGCGAGCTTCGCCGTCTGGTTGGCGGGGAAGGTGGCGCACCTGGTCATTACCCCGGCCGCCCTCCTCCTTGTGGTGGCGACCACTGCCGCCGGCCTCGCGTCCAAGGGTCCGAGGCACCTCAGGCTTGGGCTCGTCGCCGGGAACCTCGTCCTGTGGGCCTCAGTGATAGTGCCGGGCGCGCTGGTGGCCGCGAGCCTCAGGAAGCCGCTGTTCTTCGATCCGCCCTTCAGGGACCCAGCCTGGGACTGGGCGGAGCTCGCCTTCAACGTGGGGCACTGGCACATCCTCCTGGGGCTCTGGGGAGCGGTCCTCCTCTTCGTTTACGCGCACTGGCCCGAGGACCTCACGAGCTCAAGCCTCGCGAGGCTGGCCCTCTGGCTGGCGATGGGTGGGTTCGCCGTCGCAGCCGTCTCGGTCAACCTGTACATGCTGGCCAACCCGCCGGGCCCGTACAGCCCGAACCCGTACGATAACATCTACCTCAGGTACCTAGTCGAGCCGGGCCTCGTCGCCATGTCCCTAGGAGTGGCGCTGGGATACCTCACCCTGCTGGCGAGGGAGTTCGGCCTCGGTCACGAGCCTGAGGACTGAGGTTCGCCGCCCGGCCGCGCGGCCGGGCGGCCCATGAAAACCCAAACAGAGCCTCGTTCGAGTCGAGCAAACCTTTTTTGGCCCCTCAACTCCGCCAGCCTGCCATGCCGGTTCTCCACTCCTCTGGAGATCACGCCGTCCACTACTTCCGGGATCTGACACCCAAGGGGGCTGTTCAGGCCAACCAGTACGCCGTGGTCGACTCGGGGGAGGCAATGCTCCTGGACCCGGGCGGGAGGCTGGTGTTCAAGAGGCTCCTCGGCGAGGCTGGTAGGGCGTTCCCAATAGGGCGGCTGAGGGCCGTCTTCGTCTCCCACCAGGACCCAGACGTCGTCGCGGCCCTGCCGTCCTGGGTTCTTGTGGCCGGAGACGTGAGGGTCTACGCCCCGGCGGCGTGGACGAGGTTCCTACCCCACATGTTCTCGGAGAGGCCCGAGTGGGACTTCGTGGTGGAGGTCCCCGACGAGGGCTCGGAGATCCCACTGGGAAAGGTGACCTTGAGGGCCATACCTGCGCACTTCCTCCACTCGGCGGCCAACTTCTCACTCTATGACCCTGAGTCCAAGATCCTGTTCAGCGGGGATGTTGGGGCGTCGATCATACCGCCGGAGGAGGACTCGGACTTTGCGGGCGACTTTGAGTCCCACTTGAGGTACATGGAGGGCTTCCACAGGAGATACATGGCCTCCTCGAGGGCCTGCAGGAGGTGGGTCTCCCTAGTAAGGGAGCTGGACGTGGAGGTAATCGCGCCCCAGCACGGGGCGATAATAAGGGGGAGGGACAACGTGCAGAGGTTCCTGGACTGGCTGGAGGGACTGGAGTGCGGCGTCGACCTGCTCTGACTACCACGGTAGGCCGGGGGACGCCGCTGGTCACTTCCAGTCCAGTATCCTCCTCTCGCCCTCCAACCTCTTTATGTCCGTGACATCCTGCACGACCTCCAGCGTGCCGAGGTACCTCCCGTCCCTTCCCCTCACGGGGAAGTAGCGGATGTGGATCAGGCCGTCTCCCCTCCTTATCCAGAACTCGGCCACGTCCCTCCTGCCGGCCCTGAACTCCTCCAGTATCTTCTCCACGACGTGGACGCTCTTGGGCGGGTGGCACAGCTTAACAGGCCTGCCGAGCACGGCCTTGGCCCTCGGGAATATCCTGTCCCTGCCGTGAGAGTAGAACCTGACCCTGTCCGACGCGTCGACGAAGGAGACGTCCACCGGAAGGGCGGAGAATATGGCCTCCACCTCCTCGGGGGAGAGGAAGCCGGTCTCGAACTCCAAGTCCTCGTCTCTCTTCAGGCTGAAGTCCACCGGCCTGGCACCCTTTGACGAGAGCAGGGCCCTCACCTCTTGGGGGAGGTTGCTCATCTGCTCCTCCGTGATCTCCGGGCTGACTTGGTGTGGGAGCAGGGGCTCGGCCCTTGGGGCCCAGCCCTCCTCGGGCTCGACCTTGTAGTACCCGATCTCGTCGTCCATCTCCCTTATCGCGGCCCACTCGCCCTCGGACAGGAGGACCCTCAGGGTCGGGTAGAGTATGTTGTTCTCCCTGAAGGCCATGTCTACGAGGGCCTTGGACAGCTCCCCAGCTCTCTTCGCCACTAGGGAGGAGAAGGGAGCCCAGTCCGACGGGTCCTGTTGGACGAGCCGGTTGAGCCCCCTTATCATGTTTCTCACCTGGTCGTGCTTCGTCCACAGCACCCTGGGGACGGCCGTGAGGCCCCGCCTCTCGACGTAGGGGAAGACCACCGTCTCGTCCTTAGCGTAGTGCCTCGATACCCCTCTAAGCTCCCTCGCCAGCCCCCTGAGCACCTCCAGGGAGTTCTCCCTCGCCTCACCCTCCACCATGCCCATCGAGCGTGCGTACAGCCCCAGGACCTCGGCGTCCCTGACTATGTGCTCGTTCTCCCTCAGCCGGGTGTGGAGGGGGTGGCCGGGCTCGACCTGATCTGGAGACAGGGCACCCGAGACGGCCTCCCTGAAGAGCTCGACGTGGACATCACACAGCCTGGCTATCTCTCGAACGGGGACACCCTCGGCGACGAGCTCCTGCTCTATCAGCGGTATCTCCATCGGGCTGACGGACCTCAGTATCTCCTTGAACTTCTCCCTGAGCGAGGACATGTCCTCGCCCTCGTGGAGCCTCTTCAGGAGCGCCTTGATCTGCTCCTTCCTCTCGCGCATTTCGGCCGCCAAACCGACACCTCTGGGCGGGGATCGGGACCATTGTATAAAAATGACTCAAGGATAACGCCCGTGAAATCATTTTATGATCACCGTTATGGCCCACATCTGTGTTAACAATTGTCCCAATTGCGGTTCAGCGGGGAGCCTGCCCCGGCCTCAGGGGGCTAAACCCTCCACCCAATCGGGGCCCAACTCAGATCAGCCCCAGCCTCTCCAAGATCGCCTGAGTCAGGGCTGCGTCGACCGCTGGGACTCCCAACACCGTGTAGAGGACCCTTCGGCCGACTCTCTCACCCCTCACGACGTCGGCTAGCTCCAGAACGCGGAACCTCCTGTCCGTGAGCATGGTCCGTATCTTCAAGGCGAACGTCGCCGGGCTCGGCATCTTCCTTAGGTCGAGGCTGTCGAACACGTAGGTGTCGAACTTCGAGGCTAGGTTCAGGTCCAGGGAGTGCTTTCCGACATCGGCGTATATCACCTCCTCCCCGAGCTCCCTCACGAGCCCGGCGGGCATCTTGCCCGGGAGGGAGATGCAGTCCACCACCACGTCCGCGCTGAGAGCCTCGTCCAGAGTCTCGCAGGGGACGAGTTCCAGCGCCTCTCCGACCTCGGGGTCGAGTTCGCTGGCCATTTGGGCCAGGCGCTCCCTGACCGTGTTGAACCTCCCCCTGCTCTTTGCCGCGAGGAGGACCCTGCGGGGCCTGGCCCTCAGCGCGGATAGGGCCAAGATGACCCGCCTGCCGACCGCGCCCGTGGAGCCGAGGACGGAGGCTTCGTAATCCCCTCCTGAGCGCCCCCAGGCCGTGACGCAGGCCTCAACGCCCACGGCCGCTATGGAGGCGGTCCTGAAGTCCGATATCAAGTTCCCCTCCATCACCGCGACCAGCTCGGTCGTCTCGCTATCGAAGACTGCGCACAGGTTCGTGGAGAGCCTCCTCCCCTTGGCCCTGTTCCTCTCGTTGGCCGCGAAGGAGCGGACGCACGTGTACCTCCCCCAGGCCCCGGCCATGGTCCTGACCTTGGTGGGGTAGTCGGGGTCCGAAGTCGGCACGTAGATGGAGAGCTTGTCGAAGACCAGCTCCCCCACCCTGGATAGGACCTCCCTGGTGAGGCTGTTGACCCAGCGGAACGTCTCGACCGTGGAGGACAGCACCTCGGCGACCTGGGAGTCCGAGACGACCGGGACCTCCCCCATAGACAGCCTGACCTTCCGAACCTCTGGGCCCATCCGGGCTCACGTCCGGGCGAACCTCTTAGGCTTGGCGCCCCCACATCGGCGCCGACGGATACGGCCAGAACCCAGGACTGGCAGGTCGCAATCCGGTGCCTCCCGCGCCTCTGGGCCAACCGGCGAGCTCACTCGGTACGACATCCTGGCAATGCGGTACCTGGTTATACAGCTCGTTGAGGCGGCCTCCAGCGCCTGCCTGCACCTGCTCGCGGCCCAGGGCGAGAGGGCCGAGGGGTACCCAGAGTGCTTCCTCAGGCCCTCTCAAAAGGGGATGATGTCGGATAGCCTGGCCTCGAGGCTGGCGTCGGCCGCCAAGCTCCGAAACCTCCTCGTCCACAGGTACTGGACGATAGACGACGAGAGAGTATTCGAGGGCGTGAGGGAGGGATTGAGGGACTTCGAGGAGTTCGTCCACATCCTAAGGGACATCCTCGATCGCGAGTCAAGGGTCGGGAGGTGAGGGCGTGCCCGGGCCGGGCATCAGGTACCTGGAGGCGACGGAGCAGGAGAGGGGGAGGCTGGTGGAGGAGCTCAGGAGGGCCCTCGAGGGGGTCAAGAGCGTGGTCTTCGCCTACCTGCACGGGGGCTTCGTCGATAGGGAGTTCTTCCGCGATGTGGGCGTGGCGGTCTGGCTGGGGGACCTGGGAGATCGACGCCTGGTGGAGGTGGACCCCCCGGCCCGGCTCGAGGCCAGGCTGGAGGTTCCGATCGACATTCGAGTCCTAAACGGGCCCCCCTGCCCTTCAGGTATCACGTCTTCTCGAGGGGCGTGCTCCTGTTTTCTAGGGACGAGACCCTGAGACTCAGGCTGATGGACGAGAGACCCTGAGACAGTACTTCGACCTCAAGATGCTGAATGAGCTCGCGGGTGGGCGGTGAGGGGGGCTCGTCCCCGATCATCACCACTTTAATTATCCCCCCAGAGCAGTTCTGACGGGCGCCCGAGTTGGGCAGCCGAGAGGTCTCAGAGGCGCTGAAGAGGAGGGGGGAGGACTTCCTGAGGAGCGCCAAGTACAACCTCTCCGTGGGGGCCTACGACCTGTCCGTATTCGACGCGCACCAGGCCGCCGAACTCTACCTGAAGGGGGTCCTCCTCACGCTGGTTGGGACGTACCCCAGGACCCATGACCTGATGGAGCTGGTGGAGGACTGGATGGCGGAGGCGTGTGGGGGGGCCGTTGAAGAGTTCTTGTCGGCCTGGGGAGACAGGCTTGACCACCTCACCGACGCCTACTTCAGCTCCAGGTACGCGGTGAGAAGCTTCAAGAGAGGCCACGCCGAGGCGTTCATACGCGTCGCGCAGGAGGTGATCGAGCTTGCCAAGAGGTGTGAGGAAGAGGCTTCAGAGGGCTGAGATCGTGAGAAACTGGAGGGAGTGGATCCCCGGCCTGGTAGAGGCCGCGAGGGATGCCCTCGGGGAGGGCGTCGAGGTATACGTCTTCGGCGCCGCTGCGGAGGGGAGGCTGACGGCCGCGAGCGACGTGGACGTGCTGGTCGTCGTGGACGACCCGCCCCAAGACTTCTTCGAACTCGAGAGGTTGAAGGAGGAGCTGGAGAGGCGAGCGGGCCTCCCGAGGAGGCACCCCTTTGAGATCCACCTGGTCGGACGGGAGGAGGCCGAGTTCTACCTGAGGGGGCTCGGGGTGACCGCCCTTAGGGTGGCCTGACCCGCCAGCTCGAGGGATTTTTATCCCGGCCCCGCGCGGGGGCGCCACGCCCGTCATGAGGATCTGGCACGGCAGAGTTCCCCTGCGGAGGGCGGACTAGTACGAGAGGTTCCTGATCGAGAGGGCCGCACCGGACTACGCGTCAGTCGGTCGAGGGCCTTCCTCAGGCTCTACTTCACCCGGAGGGACGAGGGCGACGTGGCCCACTTCCTCCTGGTCACGGTCTGGGACTCGATGGAGTCTGTGAGGAGGTTCGCCGGGGGCGACCCGGAGCTGGCAAAGTACTACCCGGAGGACGACGAGTTCCTGCTGGAGAAGGGGGAGCGGGTCTCCATGTACAGGGTGTTCTACGAGCGGTAGCCTCCAGGCGAGATGGGCTCGAACTGGGCCTTGGGGGGCGAGGCCTCCGCCAGCCGGGCGGGGTGGTGAGGGCTTAGGGGCTGGGAGCCGCATCCTCGCGGTCCTGTCGACTGGCTGGATCCCCTGCTTCCACTCGGAGGCGATGTTCTCGTCAAGGCGGAGGTCCCTATGCGAGCTCGGGCTATTCGTCTCTGACGCGCTGGTCCTCGCCTCCTCCATGGTCGGGAGGTGAGGGCCGACCTCATCACGGAGTACTCTCACCTGCTAGCGGAGAGGGTGAGGAGAGTTCGCGGAGGAGAGGAGAGCGAGGGTTCTCGGCCAGGCCGACCCACGAACCGTTGGATCCAGGGCTCTGGCTCGGACGACCGTGGACTGGCTGAGGCCCACCCTGGGAAATCGCTGGAGACGCCCAGGCTTCGCTGGGTGCCACACGGCCGCGGCGCGCCGGACTCCCCCTCAGGGTCGCACGTCGGAGCAGTCGGGGGACGGCCGGCTCCCGGGTTCTCTCGTGGGGGCCCTGAACGGGTTCTCCATGCGGCTGGCGAGGCCGTCCCCCTTGTGCAGGGGCCGGCGCGACGGGGCGTATAAACCTTCCCTCAGAACGGGGTGACGAGTCCTAGGGGCTGCCCTCCCCCCATCCATTCCCAACGGGCCTGCTCTCCCGGTAACCGAGGAATTCCCAAAGTCGGTTCTTGATCGCTCAGCTTTTAGGCTATCCCTCGCACAAGCCCCGGGGCATTCCCCTTGACCAAGAAGGTCCTCATAGTGGCGGGTGATGCCGTAGAGGCGCAAGAGCTGTTCTACCCCTACTGGAGGCTCAAGGAGGAGGGGTTCGAGGTTCACGTGGCCGCCCCCAGCAAGAAGACCCTCATGACGGTCGTCCACGACTTCGAGCCGGGCTGGGAGACCTACACCGAGAAGCCGGGCTACAGGTTCACCTGGGTCGACAAGGAGTTCAGGGAGGTCGACCCGGAGGAGTACGATGGCCTAGTGATCCCCGGAGGCCGAGCGCCCGAGTACATAAGGCTGAACCCGGACCTGGAGAGGATCGTCAGGCACTTCATGGAGAGGAGGAAGCCCGTGGCGGCAATATGCCACGGCCCCCTGGTGCTCACGGCCTACAGGCTGATCGAGCCCGGGATGAACGTGACCTCCTACGTGGCGGTGTCGCCGGACCTCAAGGCCGCCGGCGCCAGCTGGCACGACAGGGAGGTCGTGGTCTGCAGGGATCACCTGGTGACCGCCAGGGCCTGGCCCGACCTGCCTGCGTGGATGAGGGAGTTCATAAGGCTGCTCAAGGGGCGGTGAGCCTCCCCATTCCACCTTTTTTTGGGACTCCGATCTCGGGGGGCTGCCCCCGGTGGGACGCCCGGGGGAGCCGGAGCGACGAGGGCAGCCCAGCCCGTGTGCCCCCCGGGTCTGATGAATGGTCCGAGTCGCCGGATCAGACCTCTCGCCCCAGGATGAGTTCCACCCCCTCCTCTCTGGCCCTCCTCCTGAGCCTCCTGGCCACCTCCTTGGGGGCCGTGACTACCACGAGGATGACCCTGTCGGGCGCCCTGCCGTACTCCTCCTCGACCGCCCTAACCTTCCTTAGGAGCTTCTGCAGCTCCTCCTCGCTCTCGGCGTGTGCCGTGACCTCCCCAACTATGAGGGGCTCCTCCAGGAACAGGTTGATCTGCTCACCACGGACCGTGGCCTCCCTGAGCTCTGCGCCCTCGGGAATCTCTCCCGCAAGCATCCTCGACAGGAAGGCCCTCACGAAGTCCTCCAGGGTGTCCCCCGCGAACCTCCTGAGCCTGTCGAAGCCGTAGAGGACGGAACTCCTGAAGCTCTCGTACTGGTCCCAGAGCCTCCGCTGAGACCTCCTGAGCTCGACGATCTCCCTCATCATCTGGTTGAAGTCCTCCCTCAGCCTCCCTATCTCCTCCCAAGTCCTCGCCTGCTCCTCCCTGAGCCTCTCTATCTCCCTCCACGTCTTGGCCTGCTCCTCCCTCATCTGGTTGAAGTCCTCCCTCAGGGCCCCGATCTCCCTCCAGACCTTCGCCTGCTCCTCCCTGATCAGGCGGATCTCCCTGAGGATCTCCTCGAACCTCCTGTCATGCTCCTCCAGCCTCTCAAGTATCTCCCTGTATCCCAGGAGCCCCGCCACGGCCAGCCTGAACTCTCTGTCGGTCTCCAGCCTCCTCAGGAGTTCGTCAGTTATTCCCATCCGTCGATTCGGGGCCTCCCCCGGTATTTAAGTTGGGGCTGGGACACCCTCTCGGGTCGGTCGAGGGGGACCGGGGGGCCGCCGGCTCGGGCGGCGGCCGCGAGACTCGGCCCATCTAGATTCGCCCGAATATTCAGATCCGAGCGGGCTGGGCCGACCCGGCCATCGGACCCCGCACGAGTTCGCCGCTGGCCGGGCCACAGCGCCCTATCGTGAGGCCCGGGTCGCGAGCTCTCACCTCTTCGAAGTCCCAACGCCCCCGCCGGCCTCCTGGACGGAGGCCGGCGGCCGTTCAGGTCTCCCCGGCGTTCCTCAGGGTCACCCCTCCGCCGGCAGCGGCGGCGCGGATTTCGGGGCGGGCGCCCCCTCCCCGGCGGACCTCCTCGCCATCTCGATGAGCCTGGCCACCCTCTCCTCCACGCCGGGGTGCCAGGAGAACGCCCTCCTCAAGGATCCAAGCCTGCCCCTCCTGTCAGACGCGGCCAGGAGGAGGCTCTTCACCGTCCACCTTACCGCCCTGGGCGACTCCGGCAGCCCTCCCCTGTAGGCCATGGCCACCTTGACGAGGGCGCTCGCCAGGTCCAAGGGCCTCCCCGAGGCCATCGCCCCCTCCTCGTCCGCCCTGAACTCCAGCCACCTGCAGACCGCGGCCCCCAGGAGGGTCCCGAGGGGTATGTTCAGCACGCCCTCAACGGCCGCGAACACCCTGAGGAGGGGGTGCCTTCCAGCCACGTGGGCCACCTCGTGGGCCAGAACGGCACGGATCTCGTCGGGCGTGAGGAGCCTCAGCATCCCCCCAGTCACCAGGACTAGGTACTTGCCCGGGCCCAGGAAGAGCGTCAGTGAGTTCGGCTCGTCATCCCTCAGGACGCCCAGCTCCACCTCCTGGCCCGCCCCTAGCGCCGACCTCAGGGACTCCAGCTCCCTGGAGAGGCCCTCGGGCGGGGGGTCCACGAAGTCCCTCAGCTGCCCCGAGGCCAGCCTCCCGCTCAGCACGCTCCAGGCCGCCCCAGCCGCGGCGAGCGACCCCAGGAACGCGGCTGCCCAGGCGTTCCTGAAGTATAGGGCGAGGCCGATGGTGGCGGCCAGCGGCGAGAGGGCCGCGAGCGCCCCGAGGGCGCGGGTCACCCTCGACTGCCCTCCCCCACGGAGGACCTCTCCGCCTCTATCCTCCTGAGGATCTCTCTGAGCTCCTCTGGGCTGAGGTGAACGGCTCCCTCCTCTATTAGCTTGACCAGACCGGGCCTTCCGAGCGTGTTCACCACTCTCTTGATCGCGTCCCGGGCCACGCTCCTCTCGTACTCCTCCCTGCTGACCCTGGGCCTGTAGACGTAGTACACCCCTCCCCTGCCGGTCCTGAACTCCCGCTCCACGAGTCCCTTCCCGTGAAGTCTGGAGAGCACGGTGCCGACGGTCGTGAGCGAGAGAGGCCTCTCCCGGCTCAGCTCCTCGAAGACCTCCCTGACGGTCGCCGACCCCCTCTTGAACAGGACGTCCATGACCCTGGGCTCGAGCGGCTCCCTCCTCCTCGGCAACCTACCCCCATCTACGACATGATGTAAGGACGTTTAAATATTTCCCCGCTTCTACATTGTGTAGTTTATTCCGCGGGGTGGTGGTGGTGAGCTTAGCCGAGGTGGTCAGGCTCCTGCTCCCCGTGATAGCCCTCCAAGTCGCGCTTCAAGTCTACAGCCTCTATCTGATCGTCAGGCGGTCCGAGTGGGGTCTCGGGACGAAGGTGAAGTGGTCCGTGGTCGTCATCGCCTTGGGGGTCCTCGGTGTCTTGGCGTTCCTGTTCCTGGGGAGGAGGCGGTGAATGGACGGGGGCGTCCTGGTGGAGGGTCTCGTTAAGGTCTACGGGGAGATAGAGGCCGTGAGGGACGTCTCCTTCGACGTCGAACCGGGGGAGGTGATGGGGCTACTCGGCCCCAACGGGGCCGGCAAGACCACCACCATGAGGGTACTCGCCTCCGTCATCAGGCCAACGGCCGGCAGGGCCATAGTGAACGGGGCGGACGTTGTCAGGGAGAGGGACAGGGTCAGGAGGTCGGTGGGCTATCTCCCCGAGAGGTCGGGCCTGCCCGCGAGGATGACCGGCGAGAGGTACCTGACGATGTTCGCGAGGCTGCACGGCCTGGCGGACCCGGAGGGCAGGGCCAGGGAGGTGGCCAGGGAGCTCGGCATCTCCGACAGGTTGGGCTCCAAGTTGGGATCCCTCTCGAAGGGTCTAAAGAGGAGGGTGGCCATAGCCAGGGCCCTCGTCCACGACCCGCCCGTCCTGCTCCTGGACGAGCCCACGTCCGGCCTGGACCCAATCAGCAGGGCCCAGGTGCTGGACCTCATAGCCCGGCAGGCTGCGGAGGGGAAGGCGGTCCTGGTCTCATCCCACGTCCTGTCGGAGATGGAGAGGATCTGCACGAGGGTATGCCTCATCTCCCGGGGCAGGGTGCTCGCGCGGGGACCCCTCGACGAGGTTAGGTCCTCGGCCGGGAGGCCGGTGCTCAGGCTCAGGGCGCGGATGGCGGGAGACCTAGTTCCGCTCCTGGAGGCCGCCCTGCGGGAAGCCAGGCTCGCGGTCAGGCTAAGGGACCTGAACGGGGTCGTCGAGGTGGATCCGATAGGGGGGCCCGGCGACCTGCGGTCGGCGGCCGCGGTCGTCCTGAGGCGCCTCTTGGATGAGGGGGTGGTGCCGGACCTGTTCGAGATCCACAGGCCGACGCTGGAGGAGGCGTTCGTGGCGCTCGTGGGGGGAGCGGCCCGTGCGGGGGATCTGGGCGCTGCTGGGTGAGGAGCTGAGGCTCTCGGCACAGAGGGCCGTCTGGACCGCCGCGGCCCTCTCCTTCTTCGGGATGGCCGGGGTTGCCGCACTGAAGATGCTGCCCGAGCTGCTACCGGAGGGGGCCGTCCTTCCCGTTGAGATGACGGCCTCCGAGGCCGTCAGGGGCTACGTGAGGACCCTCTACCAGATAGGGTCCCTGGTGTCGGTCATGCTCGGGATGGACGTAGTCTCGGGGGAGGTGGAGGGTGGGACCCTTGAGCCGCTCCTCTCCGCGCCCGTGTCGGTGGGGTCCGTCTTCCTCGCCAAGCTGGCGGCCAGGCTGGCCGCCCTGGCCGCCGGGGTCGCGGCCTCCGCCGCGGTCACGTGGTGCTACGCCGTCAGCGTCTTCGGCCCCACGGACCTGGCGAGGACCCTGGCGGCGTCGGCCTACGCCCTCCTACCCATCTCCTCGGGGGCGCTCTGCGCGGCGGGCGCCAGCGCCCTCTGTCGATCCCAGTCCTCCAGCGCCCTCCTCGGCGCAGCCGCCACCCTGGGGCTATTCGCCGCCTCCAGGGTCGGCCCCCGCTGGTTGACCCCCTTCGGTCGGGCGGAGCTGGCCTACGAGATCCTGGACGGCGGGCTGGGCGGCCTGGCCCGGCCAATCGTCGAGACCTCGCTCGCCCTGCTGATCCTCCTCGCCGCCGACCTGGCGGCGCTCCTGGCGGCCGAGAGGATGGAGAGGTGGTGGGGATGATTGAGGTTAGCGGGCTCGTCAAGAGGTACGGCTCCGTCACGGCCATCGAGGGCGTGACCTTCTCGGTGGGGTCGGGGGAGGTGTTCGGCCTCCTCGGCCCCAACGGGGCCGGCAAGACCACCACCATGAGGATAATCTGCTGCGTGATACCCCCTGACGCGGGGTCCGTCGTCGTGGCGGGAGTAGACGCCCTTAGGGACCCGTCGAGGGCCAAGCAGTCCATCGGATACCTGCCCGAGGTCCCGTCGGTCTACAGCCGGCTTACCGTCAGGGAGAACCTCGAGTTCTTCGCCAGGCTGTACGGGGTACCCGGCGGAGAGGCTGAGCCGAGGGTCTCTCGGCTCCTGAGGTTCTTCTCGCTGGAGGAAAGGGCGGATCAGCTGGCCTCGAGGCTGTCCAAGGGGCTGAGGCAGAGGCTGGCCATAGCCAGGGCCCTCGTCCACGACCCGCCCGTCCTGCTCCTGGACGAGCCCACGTCCGGCCTGGACCCGATAAGCGCCAGGGAGGTCAGGGACCTGGTGGTGAGGGTGGCCAGGGAGGAGGGGAAGACCGTCCTCCTCTCCACTCACAACCTATTCGAGGCGGAGCAGGTCTGCGACAGGGTCGCGATAATAAGGAGGACGATCCTCGCCGTGGGGAGGCCGAGGGAACTCGCCGAGAGGGCCTCGATTAGGGTCCCGGTGAGGGTGGCCCTGGCCAACCCCTCGGAGGGGCTGGTGAGGGTGGCCCTCTCGGTCCAGGGGGTGACCTCCGCCAAGCTGGAGTCCGGAGAGCTCGTCGCGGAGCTTGAGGGGGATCCGGACTCGGTGGTGCCCGAGCTCAGCGCGGCCCTGGTCGCGGCGGGAGCCAAGATACTGTCGATCCGCCGAACCTCGTCGCTGGAGGAGGCGTTCATCTCGGTCGTCCGGGGCGGGCCGCGGGTGAGGTCCCGATCCGTCGGTGGTGGGGGGCGGGGCCCAGACGTGAACACGGGGACGGCCGAGATGTCTGGGGAGGGGGTGGTGCGGGCGTGATCAGGTGGTCGAGGGTTCTGTGCGTCCTGACGAAGGACTGGAGGGAGTTCTCTAGGAGCGGTTGGCTGGTCGGGACCGCCCTGGCGCTGACGGTCTACTTCGGCGTCGTCCTGCCGGCCATAATCGTGTTCGGGGCCAGGATCTCTGGCGGCGCCGTCGTCCCCATATCGATACCCGTCAGGCTCGGGGACCTGCCCCTTCCCGCGGCTCCCGAGGGGCTGGACGAGGTGGCTAGGTCTGTCTACGCGGCCTTCTCTCTGATCGTCCCCCCGCTCTTCCTGGTGATCCCCCTGGCGGTGTCGACCGTGATGGCGGCGGACAGCTTCGCCGGCGAGAGGGAGAGGGGGACTATAGAGGTCCTCTTGGCCGCCCCGCTCACCGAGAGGGAGCTCTTCCTGGCCAAGGCCCTCGCGTCCCTGACGCCGGGTGTGGCGGCCTCCTGGGGGGCCTTCGCGCTGATGGCCCTGGCGACCAACCTGATGTCGGCTGACATGTTCGGCGGGTGGTGGTTCCCGTCCGGCCCCGAGTGGTACGTGGTCGTCGCCCTCGTGTCCCCGCTCTACGCCTTCCTCGCAATATCCCTCATAGTGCTGGCCTCCTCCAGGGCTAGGAGCGCCAGGGAGGCTCAGCAGGCGTCCGCAATACTGGTGGCGCCCATCCTGGCGGCGGTGTTCGGCCAGGTCCTCGGGGGCTTCGCGATCGGCTTGGAGCACCTCTTGATCTCAGCAGCGGTCCTGGCGGGTCTGGACGCCGGGCTCGTCGCCCTCGCGCCGGGCAGGTTCTTCTCTGGGGTGAGGTACATGAGGGTCGATTAGCTTGTCCACTTGTAGTAGCTACTACAAATTGTAATAATGCTTATATTATGTCGTAGGTTGACCTCCCCAGGTGGGAGCGTGGAGGTGTCCGGGTACACTCCCCCCGCCATGCTGAACCTGACCGGGACCGGGGATCAGGGGGTCGCCGCGGCCGTGGTCGTCGTCATAGGAATCCTCCTCATCTGGCTGGCCATCGACCTGACCCCGTGAGCCAAGCGAGGTGAGGGGACTTGAGGACCTACACTCCACCAGCGCTGCTGAGCCTCTCTGGAGCGGTGGATCAGGGCGCGGTGGCGGCTGCCGTGGCCGTCATAGCGGCGGTGGCCCTGTGGCTCTGGCTCTGGGTCTACTGATGACGCGTACACCGGGGTGAAGTCCAGTGAGGGCCTACTCGCCTCCGACGATGCTGAACATAACGACCTCCGCGAACGTGGGCCTCGTGACGCCCACCGTGGCGGTGATCATCCAGGCGCTGGTGTGGGTCTACGTCTGGGTCTGGGCGACCTGAGGGAGGCTCAAACGCATGGAGCGCCGCGCATACGCACCTCCCGCCATGCTCAACGCGATGTCCGACGGACGGGACCTTGGAGCAGTCATTCTCATGCCCATCCTCATAGCGATAGTGATCATCTGGGTGCTCGGGCAGGACTGGGGGGAGACCTCCTGAGCCCTGCCTGGGAGGTGAGGTGGGTGGAGAGGAAGTACGTCCCTCCGGCCCTCATGTCCATTAATGGAGGAGAAGGCGAAGACGGTCGTGATAGTGGCCCTGCTGGTCTGGCTCTGGGTCAAGGTCTTCGACCCCAAGGCGGCGGGAGTCTGATCCCTCGGGGGGCCCGGCCTTGGCCCTGGAGCCACGGACTCCAGTGCGGCTTAGAAACCCCAAGAGGCTTCGCAAAGAGGCTTTCGGCGGCCTCTACATGGACCTCCCCCACTCTCTTTTTTTGATATTTAACGAGACGGGTTATCTGATCCTGAGGGAGGTCTCGGGGGGCTCCACTCCCGAGCAGGTCGCGGCCGCCCTGGCCGCCAGGTTCCCCCAGGAGGACCCGGACCTCATAATGGGGTCGGTAATCCGGTTCCTCGAGCAGGCCGCTGCGGCCGGCCTGGTGACGTTGGGGGACTCCCCCGAGACTCTTGGCGGCGCCGGACCCGCACCCGGCTCGATCGAACCAGCGCAGGCAGAAGGGGGCAGAGAGGGCCCCTCAGAGTACGCCAAGTCGATCCTCGATTCGCCCTACGTGCTGGGCGTCGAGCCGAACGTGCTGTCGGCCCCTCTCAAGGTCCTGATAGAGGTGACGAGGAGGTGCAACCTCAGGTGCCTCCACTGCTACGCGCGGAGCGGAGACACGGGCTCCGAGGAGATGGAGACCGAGGAGATGAAGTCCCTGCTCGAGGATCTGGTGGACTCGGGGGTCAACTACTTCGTCATATCCGGTGGGGAGCCTCTTGTCAGGAAGGACCTGTTTGAGCTCCTGGAGCACGTGGCGAGGCTCGGGGCTGAGGCGTCCCTGCTGACCAACGCCACCCTCATCGACAGGGAGAGGGCGGCCCGGCTCAGGGACCTCGGGGTGCTGAAGGTGGAGGCCAACCTGGACTCCGCCAGGCCGGAGGTCTACGACAGGTTCCGGGGCGTTCCAGGCGCCTTCGAGATGACCGTCAGGGGAGTGAGGGCGCTGGTGGAGGAGGGCGTTCCCACGAGGCTGAACGTGACGGTGACGCGCATGAACGTGGGAGAGCTGGAGGACATCGTGGAGGCTGCCGTGGAACTCGGGGTGAGGGAGGTCGCCTTCGTCGAGCTAAAGCCCTCGGGCAGGGGGCTGGACAACTACTCGAAGCTCGCCCTCGGCCCGGAAGAGAGGGCGGAGGTGGGCAGGAGGCTGAGGGAACTCTCCAAGAGGTCAGGGGGAGGGCCCTGATCCTTGGCGGGAGCAGGGAGGACCTGGACATGGTCGACCCACACGGCGTCCTCCCGCTGTGCGGGGCCGGCAAGCTCCACTGCTCCATCACGCCGTGGGGCGACGTCAAGCCATGCGCCTTCCTCCCAGACGACCCCGCCTGCATCGCCGGCAGCGTCAGGGAGAGGAGCCTGCTGGAGATCTGGCAGAACTCCCCCCTGTTCAGCGCCTTCAGGAGGCTCGGGAATCCGATCTGCGAGGCCTGCGGCGACGCCAGGTGCGCGGGCGGGTGCAGGGTCCGGGTCTACGCCGCCACGGGATCGCTGGGTGGGGCCCCCGACCCGAAGTGCTCCAGACTTGCCCCGGCGGGGTGATGTGGAGATGGAGGTAGAGGGGCTGTCCTACCCGCCTTCCGGCGAGGTGAGGGTTAGGAGGCTCTCGGAGGAGGACGACCTAACCCCTGCCTTCAGGCTGATGATGTCCCTCGACTACGGGGTCCCGGAAGAGGCGGTGACCGCGCTCTTCCCGTCGCCCAGCGCGGTTCAGGCCAGGGTGAAGATGGGCCTGGTCTCGGTGTACGTGGCCGAGGCGGACGGCGACGGGGAGCCCGTTGGCGTGGCGGTCGTCATCTCGACCCCCCAGTCGTACAACAGAGACCAGAGGGTCGTGGCCCTCGTAGGCGTCAGGCCCGGTCACAGGAGGAGGGGGGTAGGGACCACCCTCCTGAGGGCCGTGATCGAAGACTCGAGGAGGGAGGGGGTGAAGAAGCTGGTGGCGCAGGTCCCGGTTCAGAACAAGGCCTCAGCCGCCCTGTTCCTGAAGAACGACTTCAGGTTCGAGTCCTACCTGAGGGACGCCTACGGCATGGGCAGGGACTCCTACGTCATGGCCCTGAGGCTGGGAGGTGACGGCGCTTGACGGCGGAGCCCCAGTTCACCCTCGACCTCTACTCCCCGGACTTCAGCTTCTTCAAGGCGGTCCCGAGGGGGGAGGCCGAGGCCCTCTTGAGGGAGTGGAGGGGCCTGCAGGTCCTCCCGAGGCGCCTCAGGTCTCCTCTATTTGTGCTCTGGGAGACGACCTACCGCTGCAATCTGAACTGCTCTTTCTGCTACAACAGGTCCCCCCGAAGGGTGAGTGAGCTCACCTCCAGGGAGGCCATGTCCCTCATTTCCGAGCTGGCGGACACGCTCAGGCCGTTCAGCGTCTGCGTGAGTGGGGGGGAGCCCACGCTCCGCCCCGACTACCTGAAGATCCTCGCGTCCCTCCACGCCGCCGGGATCACCGTGGCCACCATAACCAACGGCTGGACCATGAGCGAGGAGCTCGCCTCCGGGATAGCGAGCCACGCACACACGGCCCAGGTGAGCCTGGACGGCCCCAGGCCCGAGGTCCACGACGCGATCAGGGGGAGGAGGGGGGCGTTCGAGAGGGCCTTGAACGCCCTCAGGCTCCTGAGGGGGGCTGGAATAGCCGAGCTCTCCCTCTCCTTCGTGGCGACGAGGGAGAACATACGAGACTTCCCGGACATGGTGGACCTGGCCAGGAGGTACGAGGTCGACCGGCTCAGGGTCCAGCCGGTGGTCCCCACGGGGCGGGGCGACCTGGAGTCGGTACCCACCCCCGAGCAGCTGAGGTGGCTCGAGGGGTTCCTCGAGCGCGAGGTCGAGGGGGCGGCCGAGGAGGGGCTGAGGATAGAGTACGGCGACCCCGCCCACCACATAAGGGCCGGCCTGCTGATCGGCCTCACCCTCGCCATGAACATCACGGCGGACGGGCACGTGGGATTCACCCCATACTTCCCGTTCTCGTGCGGGAACGTCAGGAGGCATCCAATCCACTGGATATGGACCGAGAGGGTCTCGAAGGCCTGGAGGCACCCGGTGGTGAGGTCCGAGCTCTCAAAGGTGAGGACGGTCTACGACTTCTACAAGGTCTCGGGGGCGAGCAGCAGGGAGCCCGTCCCCCTCGACGGCTGGGATGAGGTGGGCCTGGGGGAGTGAGGGGGTGTTGCCGGTGAGGAGCGTGGAGGTATCGGACGACGCCGTGCCGGTCAGGGAGCCCGTGTCTTGGAGGTGGGACGGCGAGACTATGGAGCACATCGTCCTCTCCGTCCCCAAGACCAAGAACATCTACATACTCAACCCGACGGCCGCCCTCGTGTTCTACCTATGCAACGGCCACAACACGGTATCTGATATAGCCGAGACCGTCGCGAAGAGGTTCGGGGCCGACTACCGGGTGGTCGTCAGACACGTCAGGGACTTCGTGGGGAGGCTGGTCGAGATGGGCGTGGTCTCACTCCATGGAGAGGGGGATGTGTGAGCAAACCCGTTGCCGCCCGCTCCTGCCGGGGGTCACCCATGGCGGGCGCCTCCCTCGCAGCCTTGGGCGAGGCCGCAGACCTCGTCTCCAGGGCCATCAGAGAGTCCGACTTTGCCGAGCTGGTGTCGGTCAGGGAGGAGACCCTCAGGATCTCTTCTGCCCCCGACGGATCCATTTTGGAGGATCTCTCGGTGAGGGAGCGCATCCTCGTGAAGGCGCGGGTGCGCGGCTCCTGGCTCTCGGCCACGCTCCCAGCCTCCACCCTCCCCGGGCTCCTAGAGTCTCTGAGTGAGGCGACGCCCTCCGCAGAGGCTGAGAGACTCATACTCCCTCGAATGGGTCGGGGTGTCGAGTTCGGCAACTTCTCACCGGAGGAGGATGCGGGCTACCTCTGGGAGGTCGTGACGGCTCTGGCAGGCGGGCCGGACAGCCTATCGGCCTCGTGCACGCTGAGGTCCATATCCGTCAGGAACTCCCTGGGGGTGGGGGCGGAGACCTCGGAGATCGAGACAGCGGTGGTGGCCTTCTGGCACTCCAGTGAGAACTGGTTCAGGCCGGCCGACGAGGAGGTTCTGGGCGGCTGGGCCAGGCCGAGGGACCTGGTCCGGAGCCTCGTCGAGGGTGCCGAGTCGGTCAGGTCTGCGCGGGAGGAGGGTCGAGGGGGCCTCAGGATCGTGGATCCCCCGAGGGGCGCCCCCATCGCGCTGGCCCCGAGGGCGGCCGGCACCCTCGTGCACGAACTCCTCCAACACGGGCTCGAGGGAGACGCGGTCGCGGGGGGGAGGTCTTACCTGTCGGGCATGCTGGGGGGGAGGGTGGCCCCCGAGCTGCTCACCGTGCGCTCCGGGCCCCCCCACCCGGGCTGGAGGGTCGATCACGAGGGCGTGGCCGTCGAAGAGGCGAAGCTCGTCTCCGAGGGGGTGGTCACCTCCTACCTGACCGACGTGGAGTCGGCGATCCGCCTAGGCCTGCCCCCCATCGGGTGCGGGAGGTCGGCGGGCGACGACCCACCGTCCCCGAGGGCCACGGCCCTCTCGGTGGAGCCGGTAGACGGAGGGCCGGACCTGGATGAGATGGCCTCCGAGTTCGAGACGCTCCTGCTGGTCGACAGGGCCTCAGGGGGCTCCACAGATCCTTCGAGCGGCGAGTTCAGGATCTCAGCCCCGTCTGCCCTTGTGCTCAGACGGGGTTATCCCACGGGTGTGACCCCCGCCATCTGGCTGGAGGGGAGCTGCGCCTCGGTCCTCAGGGGGCTCTTGGGCCTGGGCGGCCGCTCTGAGGAGTTCGTTACCCTATGCGCCAAGGGAGGAGGGACCGTGCTCACCAGGATCTCCAGCCCGCCCGCCGCGATCTCTGGGGAGGTGGTGCGGGTCGTCCTCGCCTGACTCGGCCCTCAATAAGGGAGAGCGAGAGCACCCCGGAGACCTTCTGGACGGGCTCACTGGGCTGGTCGAGAGGGCCGTCGAGATCGCCCTAGGGTCGGGCGCCGAGGCCGCCGAGTGCTTCGCTGAGAGGAGGCTGGAGTCCCTGTACAGGCCGGGCCGCCCGCCGAGGCTGAGGGTCAGAGAGGGCCTCTCCCTCAGGGTGATCTTCGGGGGGAGGGTGCACTTCGCCTCCGCCTCCCTGGGGGGCTCCGACTCGGACAGCCTGACCCGGGTCCGCCGGGCCCTGGAGTACGCGGCCTCAGCGGGGACGAGGGGAGGGCGAGAGTGGCCCAGGGAGTTCTCCCCGATGTCCGGGAGCCTCCCGAGCGTGAGGACCGCGGACCCAGCCATACTGGACGCCTCGGCGGGCGAGGGGGGCACCGCCCTGGACGAGCTGGCTTCCAGACTTGGCGGCGGGGGCGAGGGGCCGACCCTGCTGGCCTCCTCCCGCGAGGTGGCCCTGGCCACGGACGCCGGGCCGATCCTGGCGGAGGTGAGGACCAGGTCCCTGGCACTGATCCACCTGGAGTCCCGGGGGCGGGCGGCCACCCTGGTCAGGGACGGGTGGAGCCTCTCAAATCTGTTGAAGGGGATCGACGACCTGTCTCGGGAGCTCGAGGAGGTCGGAAGGGCGGAGTGGAGGCCGGCGGCCGTCTGGAGGTCGAGCCCCCGTCGGATCGTCCTCACCCCCTACGCCCTGACCGGCCTGAGGGACCTCCTCTACCCAGTGCTCGACCCCGACCTGTCCCCGAGGTTAGACGTGCCCATCTGCGAAGTGAGGCTCGCCGAGGGGCTCTCCTTGGTCGACGACCCTGCATATCCGGGTGGCGTCCGGAGGGCGTTCGACGACGAGGGCACGCCCTCGACCCCCGTGAAGGTCCTCGACCACCGCGGCGCGAGGCAGCTCCTCACGCTGGCCAAGGCCCAGGCGAGGTCTGCCCGACCCACGGGGAGCTCAGTCAGACCGACCTACTCATCGAGGCCCTTGGCATTCCCATCCAACCTGGTCCTCACGTCGTCGGGCCGAGAGGACCCCGTGGAGCCTGAGACCGGCGCCCCGAGGCTCAGGGTCTTGGAGGGGGCCGCGGTCGGCGGGGTGGAGGCCGGGAGGCTGGAGGTGGGCGTGACGCTGGCCGTCCTCGAGGGGGAGCAGGAGACGCTGGTCGGGGGGTTCAAGCTCGTCTCGAGCTTCAGAGAGTTCTTCTCAGAGGTTCGTCCGGTGGGGCGGGAAGTGGTGGGCTGCTACGGCTTCTACTCCCCAGAGCTCGCGGTCCCGGCGCGGGCGGTCAGGCTGGAGTGAGCACGCCCGGTCTCCGCCGGTCGATCTTCTCCCCCCGGCTGGCTGCTCCGCTGGTGATCCTTGGCAGCCGCCTGAAAGAGACCTCGTGTCCCCCCTTCGGGGAGGGCTGACCACCCGCGGGAAGCCCTCCACTCTGGCTGATCGCTCCTACTCGGTCAACGCCGGTCCTCGACGCCCAGAGCGCGTCCCGTCCCCGGAGGGCCCGCACCTGCCCGAACCTCGATCTTCGCGCGGTCGGGTCGATGCACGACGGGAGGACCGTCAGGGCTGCGAACCACGCGCCCCCAGACGAGGGCGATTCCGGGGCTTGAGGGCGCCGGCCGCCTGCAGGCGGCCGGTTGGGGAGCGACCACGCCTCTCCCTCGCCGAGGGAGGGGCCCCTGGACGCGCTGCCCCGAAAAGCGGGGGCCGGGGGAGACTCATTTGCCGCGCTCAATCGGTCTGCGTTGCGTCGTCTCTTTTCCTCCCAACGTCGCGCCGAGGGGGCACAATCAGCTCTATTCCTTCCTGCCTCTTCAGCCTCCTTATGACGGCCCCTATCAGGCCCATCTCTGGATCTCCCCTCTCCTCGTCCTCAAGCCACGCTTCGTCCAGCCACTTGTACTCGGGGGGAACCTCTCCCCTCATGAACGCCTCGTAGAACTTCTTTCCGAGTTCCCACAGCTTCTCCATGCCGGGCTCTGGCCCGCTCTCGTGCCTCAGATAGTACGATACCGCATCAACCACGTAGTGCGTTGCGTACCCGCCGGTTATGAACGTGAGCGGCATCTAATCACCTCCCCTCCTGGCACCCGGACCCAGCAGCGTTTCAACCCTGCCGCAAGACAAGAAAAGAAAGGGCCAATCTAATTCTTTAAAGGAATTTCCGGCCTCGTCGTTGCAAGAGGAACCTTCAACCCCGCCGCATTAGGCGGCAAATCTGCTTCTGGCCGCGGCCTGGGCCGGGTACAGGCCGAGGTCGAGCTTTCAACCCTGCCGCAAGAAGCGGCCAATCTGCTTCCCCGCTCGTCGCTCAGGAGTCTGGCGGGTTCCAGCGGGCTCTTTCAACCCTGCCGCAAGAAGCGGCCAATCTGCTTCGTGTGGGCAATAACGGGCTTCCTGTTCGGGCACGAGGTCGCTTTCAACCCTGCCGCAAGAAGCGGCCAATCTGCTTCGTCCGTGGGAGGACACAAAGAACACGGAGGGTTGAAAACTTTCAACCCTGCCGCAAGAAGCGGCCAATCTGCTTCCTGTAGGGCACGGTAGTAGTAGCGTAAAGCCTCGTAGATCTTTCAACCCTGCCGCAAGAAGCGGCCAATCTGCTTCGCGCAAGACTGCACCACGGCAGCGGAAGCATCGTGCAGCACTTTCAACCCTGCCGCAAGAAGCGGCCAATCTGCTTCGTACGCTCAGGCGGCCCAGGAGTGGGAGAGATACTACCTTTCAACCCTGCCGCAAGAAGCGGCCAATCTGCTTCACGCGATCCACGTGAACCGCTTCAGCTCTTCCACATTCTCTTTCAACCCTGCCGCAAGAAGCGGCCAATCTGCTTCCGGGTCCTTCTATCCACTCTGCTTAAAGACCCTCCGGCAGGTCCGCCCGTTTTTGGGCGGGTTCCCTACATCCGACTTCTGCGCGCCCCTTTATAAAGATGTAAGGGCGCACGAGGGGGCTTCGTCCTCACTTTGGGGGCAAATCCAAGAGAAGGGGCGAATTCTGATGGACTTTACATGGGCAGATTGAGAGGTAGATCCCTCCCCGTCGTTCGTTTGACGTTCGTCCGCCCCTCGGTGTTACCCAAATCTGGCATTCTCAGAATCTCTTATACGATCAGACCTTAAATGGGTCTTAGATCCAAATCGAGGCCGTGGAAGGTGTGCACAGCGCCACCGAGGTATGGCGTGGCTTCAATTGGGAATGTCGCGCGGGAGACTCCCCCCTACATCTCCCCCCAGGGAGCCCGGGGGCGGCGGGCCCGGGGCCCGCCGTTTCCCCTAAACCATGCGCAGGGCGAGCCATGACCCCAACAGGGCCAAGGGGATCGTCGGCACCAGGAACCAAGGTGAGCCCAGCAGGGAGTCGAACGGGACGGCCAGGGCGATTGAGATGAGCGCCAGCGCCCTCTCGGGCCAGGTGGTCCGGACCTTCAGCCTGGACGCCGTCGGCAGGAACACGACCCTCCTCGCTGACTCGTGGATGTAGTAGGCCCTGAGGCCGCTCTCCGCCGCCAGCACCGAGAGGGCGGCCACCTCGGCCTTGAAGCCGCCCGTCAGGTTGAGGACAACGTCGCCGAACCTGTCCACCAGCGACTTCACCGCCGACCTGAGGTTCTCCAGCGCCGACTCGTAGTCCCCGGACTGGAACCCCCTAACGGTGTGCACCGACACCGCGAGGCCCCTCTCCCTGAGGAACCTGGCCAGGACCTCGGCCGTGAGGGTCCCGGACGCCGTGTCGGAGGCTATCAGGTGGACCTCCGAGATGAGGTCGGCCGCGCGGTCGAGGTCCGCTCCCCTCTCGGCCAGGTAGGCGCCGAGGGCATTCAGCTCGGCGCACGCCCGCCGAGGGTCTCGCTCGGCGTACTCGAGCAGGCGATCCTCCAGCCCCATCCTCGCCGACCCGCCGAGGGACGAGACGGCCCGCTCAGTCGTCCTGGGATTTGTCATCTCCCTCACGACGGCCTCGTCGAGGCCAAGGTCCAGGGAGCCGGCCAGGTGGGCCCTGGCGGCGTTGGTCAGGAGGCTTACCCCGCAGGTCACCGCGTGAACCTCTCTCCCGGACGCCATCGCCGCGCCCGCCCTCGGCCTGATAAAACGCGATCGGGTCGACCTTTCACCCGCCCCCGGTTCGGTGAAAAATCCCGCGGCGCGCCTTTTACCGACGACCCTGCCGGCGGCCTGAGGGGTCCCGAGTTGAGCGCGTCCGTGTTGGGGCCCGAGCGACGCCACCGTCCACCTCCCTCACCGTGGGCGTCGCCATGAAGGGGACCAGGGAGGTGGCGTACGTCCTTAGGGACGGCGAGGTGGATCGCGGGATAGAGGTCGAGTCCTCGGCGGCGTTCGCCGCCGACGTGGTCCGCTCCGCCGTGGAGGGGGCAGACCCCAGGCTGCTCGTCTTCGCGCCGCACTCGCTGTGCGAGTCTGTCGAGCCGGGGACCCACGACCTCTCCGAGTTCGGCCTGCGATTCTCCGAGCAGCTCCTGGCTAAACTCGAGGAGAGCCGCGTCAGAATTCCCGAATCCGGGGTGGAGTGGGGGCTCCAGGAGTTCCTCAGGGATAGGCTGGGCGGGGGCTTCGACCTGGGGTCCGCGGTCAGGGTCGTGCCAATCGAGTCGGTGGGCAGGTTTCGACTGTCCGAGGGCGGGGAGAGGGTCAGGTTCCACGGTGAGCCGGCGTGGACGCTCCTCAGGATGATCTTGGCCATCGACGAGGAGCTCTCCTCGGCCGGGGGCCCGGCCGAGCTCAAGGTCGAGACGACCCACGGCCTCAACGTGTACATCCCAATCCTCCACTCGGCGGCGGAGGTTGCGGCAATGTCGCTCCGCGGCAGGGGCGTCGAGGTGGACCTGAGGCTCGTCAACTGGGAGCCGGCCATCGGCGGGCCCAGGAGGACCGGCGGGGAGCGCTCACCGTCGGCGGCCCCGGGCTCCAGGGGGGAGCCACCGGGCGGGTCCGACCCCCGGGACGGCTCAGACCTCACGGAGCTCGAGCAGCTCGCGGGGGTGGAGGAGGTGACGAAGGCCCTCGAGCTGGCGAGGAGCGCGCTGACCACGCTGGAACTCGGCGGAACCCCCATCCCGCTGGAGTTTCCGAGCCAGGGGGCGCCTGGGGACGGGTCTCCTTCCGGAGAAGTCCTGAGGACCTTGGCCGCCCTGGCCTGCGGCATGTCGGTCCCCGCGCTTCCGCTGATGCACGCCTCTCTGGTGAGGCTGAGGTCCCTGGCTTCCACGCCGCCCAGGTTGAAGGGGCTCAGAGACCTCAGGGTGACGTTCACGTACGAGGTGGGAAGGGGGGTGCGCTACAGGTATCAGACGGCGGACGGGGTCCTCATGTGCTCGCCGGCGGAGGGGTTCGCCTCCTACCTGAAGGTGGCCCTCTGGAGGATAGTCGAGAGGGAGGCCCTAGACCCGCCGGAGGACGAGGACAGGGAGGAGACAGAGGCCTACGCGGACCCGACCTCCGGCGCCGAGATCCGCCTGAGGCTGAGGCCGATGGGGCTCGGGTGGGTGGGGAGAGTCGCGCGGTTCTTCGAGTCCAGGGGGTGGGCGAGCCACCTGAGGACCCTCTGCATGGAGTTCGGGGGCCTGCTCTCCCACCACTGCGACTGGATGAGGGTGGAGGGGAGCCAGACGGTGGGCGTCCGGTACGACGTGGCGGTGAAGGAGGCCGAGGGCTCCCCCGTGATCGTCCCGGAGAGGTACAAGGATGGGAGGCTCCTGAGAGACTTCATCGACGCGGCCGAGCACGGCAGGCTCCCTAGTCACCAGGTCAGGCACTTCAGGGCGCACGCAGGCATGATCCACGCCGTCGTTTACAGGGTGGACCTCGACGGAGGGGAGCCGAGGT